>NZ_ATWO01000001.1:1205353-1808030 GCF_000421285.1 Desulfotignum balticum DSM 7044 | reverse complement strand
ATGATTCTGATGGGAAGGGAGGTGATATGTATGCCCTGATGATGCCTTTATGATTTTCATGATAATCATGCATGATCCGATCAATTCTCAATAATGAGACAACAGGAGGGAACAAATTATGGATCCAAAAATATGGGTTTGGTTTTTTCTGGTACTGTACATCATCTACTGCTTCTGGTGGGGCCTGAAAGGATTTTTCAGTGAAAAAAAAGCTTCGGGTTATGCCATTGCCGGTCGCTCCATCCCGTTCATCGCATTTTTGATGGCTGCCACGGCTGCATCCTTTTCAGGATGGACCTTTATCGGGCATCCCGGTGCAATCTGGGCCGCCGGACTGGTATATGCCTATGCCTCTTTTTACGTACTCACCATTCCCATCACCGGGGCGTTTTTTGCCAAACGCAACTGGCTGATGGGCAAGCGCTACGGGTTTATCACACCGGGCGACATGTTCTCCTATTACTACAACAACGAAGCCGTGCGATGGCTGACCGTGCTGGCCGCAATTCTGTACTCCGTTTTCTATTCCGGGCTCCAGCTCATTGCCGCAGCCAAGCTGTTCTACTGGACTGCGGGTGTGCCTGAAACCATCGGCCTGATTTTCATGGCTGCCATCGTGTGGTTCTATGTGGTCACCGGCGGATTGAAAGCCTCCACATGGGTGGGGGTGTTGCAGTTCATTCTTCTGGTGGGCGGCATCATCCTGTTGGGATTTTACACCATCAGAAGCCCTCTTTTCGGCGGGTGGTCCGGGTTTGTGGCCTCCATGGGCGGAATTGAGGAAAAATACATGAAAGTACCGGGTCTGATTCACTTCGGCCTGGGCAGCGGCGGGTGGACTGCGGTGATGATCCTCACGTACATGTTCGCATTGATGGGGATCCAGTCATCTCCGGCATTCACCCTGTGGAACTTTGGTATTCTCTCTCCCAAGCCTTTGGCCTGGCAGCAGGTGTTCATGTCCACCTTTGTGGTGGGCCTGGCGTTGTTCTTTTTCACGGCATTTCAGGGCATGGGGGCCCGGATTCTCATGGAGGCCGGCCGTCTTGCGCCCCAGGTGGACGGGGACGTGGTGCCCATGCTCATGACCAAATTTCTGCCCGGCCCGGTCCTGGGCCTGGTGTTCATGGGGGCCATTGCGGCCATCCACTCGACATCAGCGCCCTACATCGGCACGGGCGGTACCATTATCCAGCGGGACGTGTGGTGGCGGTATATTAAAAAACAGGGCGGATCCCACTCCGAGCAGATCTGGACCAACCGGATCTTTGCCACCATCCTGACGGTAGCTGCGGTGGTGGTCTCTTTGACCTCCACGGATGCCATCGTCATGATCGGCGGATTTGCCACGGCATTCGGTACCATCATGTACCTGTGCCTCTTAGGGGTTCACTGGGGATTCAGATTCCCCAGCGTCGGTGTGGTCTTAGGCTTGATCTGCGCCATTATCGCCTGTTTTCTCACCTATTATGTGTGGCAGTATCCCTTGTCCATCCACACAGCCGGCTGGGGTATTTTCGTAGGACTGGCCGTGGCATACCTGTGCCGGGGTCTGGGTATCAAAGACAATGAAGAAACCATTGCCCGGCAAAAAGAGGTCAGGGAATGGCTCGACTCCATTGACGCTCCCACTGAAAAAGGCAAACGCTGGCGCGGGTACATGAAAATCGTCGTTCCCATCTGGTTTTTCATGGCCATCGGCCCCGGGGTGCTCATCGGTAACTCTGCCATCTCTTTTGCCGGGTTCCCGCCCATCTGGTCCTGGCAGATCATCTGGTGGATCCTGGGTATCATCATGATGTGGGGGCTTTGTTTTAAAGCGGAAATGTCCACCACCTCGGCCGAGCAGATCCGGCGGGCTGATGAGGAAACCATGGATGTGACCAAAGAAGCCGATGATATGTGATAACCCGGGCGAATAATCTGACAACCTGAAAAATAAAGGAGAAAGACCATGGCGCTTGAAGACAAATATCTCATCGCAACCATCATTTTCTGCATATTGTTTGTATGCACATTCAGCTGGGGATGGTGGGGATAATCCTCCATTTGATTCATAACATTTTAACAAAGAATTCCGGACACCTTTGTGTGTCCGGAATTCTTACTGTTTCCACGCCATGACCCTGAGCCACCGATTCTGGATCTTCGCTGTGACCGCTGCCGGTATCATCCTGATGATTTTTGCGGGCATGGCCCTGTATATCTGGTTTCACCTGACCCCGGGACAGGCGGAAACAGCTCTGCTCATCATCCGAAAAAACCTGCCTGCCCTGCTGACCGGGGGTCTGCTTTTGTCCCTGGTGTTCTGGGCATTATCCGACCTGGTATATACCAATTACATCAAACCGGTCAGAAAAATTTCCGGAAATCTGGCCTTAATTTATGCATCCAATCCGTCTTTGCGCATTCCGGTCAAAGGCAACCAGGATATTCAGGCCCTGGCCCGGACCATCAACACCTTTGCCGACACCTTTGAAAAATTGAATCAGGACATTAAAACCCAGATGGTGGAAGCCAGAAAAGAGACCGACCAGGAAAGAAATCTGCTGGCGGCCATCATGGGTGAACTGCCCCAGGGGGTGATCATCTGCAACCAGAACGGCCGGATCCTGTTGTACAATTCCCTGGCCAAAGATATCTTCACCCGCACCATGGTCCGGGAAAAAACAGAACAATTCATGGGCCTGGGCCGATCCATCTTTCATCTGGTGGACAAGGACCTGATTTCCCATGCCATGGAAGAAATCAATGAACAGCTGGCCTTAAATGAAAACAGTGCCGGCTCCTTTTTCATCACTCCCATCGGGGATCACAGTCTGATCAGCGTGGAAGCGATTCCCGTCCTGGATAAGACCAATCAGATCACCGGATTTATTCTGGCGATTCTTGATATTACCCGGGATGTCGAAAAATTCAGATCCATGCAGCGGGATCTGTCTGATTTCCACGAATATCTTGAAAAACAAAGTACTGCAGAACAAAAATTTCTAACTCTGTCCGATACAATCCAGAATACCTATCTTTCCCGCCTGCCCCTGTCCCGTCTTAACCTGGCGCCGTTTCTTTTTAAAATCCAGAAACTCACAGGACGGACCCATAATATCCGGATCAATGTGCACAACCTTCAAAGAGACGAACGGATCATGGCAGATACCTATTCTTTCACCAAAGCGATTGTATTTCTGTTCAGAACCCTGTCAGACTGGACTTATGCCGTTGAATTCGACCTGTCCGTCACCGATGCTTCCGGCCGGATACAGTTTGACATCACCTGGGATGGGGTTCCTGTGGACAAACCGGGCTTAGACTCCATCATAAAGACAACCATCAACGCCCTGCCCGGGTTTAAATCCATTCTAACGCTCAACAATGCCCGGCTCAATGTCCCGGAATCGGGCGAAACACACTTTTCCCACATTATTTTATCCGTGAAAAAATCCACAGAACGCCCTGCCACATCCCACCGGACACCGGTTTTGGCCGGTTCCCGGCCGGAATTTTACGATTTCAACCTGTTCCGGGCCACAGACAGAAACCAGCGTCTGGTGGATACCCGGTTAACGGATCTGTCCTATACCGTTTTTGACACGGAGACCACGGGATTGAACCCGGAAGGGGGAGACGAGATTATTTCCATCGGTGCAGTGAGAATTGTGAATAGCCGGCTTTTGTCTGATGAAATTTTTGAAGAACTGGTGAACCCCGGGCGGGATATCCCCGTGGCATCCTATCGGATTCACGGCATCCACCATGAAATGGTGGCGGAAAAAGATCCCATTGAAACGGTTTTGCCCCGGTTTCGGCAGTTTGTGGCCGACACCGTGCTGGTGGGCCACAATATCGCCTTTGACATGAAACTGCTCAAACTCAAAGAAAAGACCACCCGAATCCGGTTCACCAACCCGGTACTGGACACCCTGCTGTTGTCGGCGGTGCTGCATCCGGTCCATGAACAGCATGACATGGAAAATATTGCCCGCCGGCTGGGAATTTCCATGATCGGGCGACATACTGCTTTAGGGGATGCCCTGACCACGGCACAAATTTTTTTAAAACTGATCCCCATACTGAACAGCAACGGCATTCTGACTCTGGGAGACGCCATCCATGCGTCCAAAAATTCCTATTACGCCCGATTAAAATATTGATTCGCATCCAAACCCGTGATAGGGCTCAGTACAGGCAGTCAATCCGGTCAATCTTCAACCAGGAGACTTCGTTTATGAAAAAACCATGGCTTATCTTTGCCGGCCTGTGTGCCGTTGTCTTTGCCATTGTGATGAGCTGCGTGATTTTCGGCAGTTATACCAGCATGCTGCGGTCCAAAAACCGGGTCCATGCGGCCAAAGACCAGATGATCACGGCCTTTGAAAACCAGCTGGACCAGATCCCTGCCCTGTTGTCCCAGGCCCCGGGGACGGATGCTGCACCGGCCCGCTCCCGGATCCATGACACCATGGAACAGATCCGGACCCTGCTGATCCGGTTACAAACGCCTGATACCCCTCTGGACCCTGACCTGGTGCCGGTGTTTGAACAGGCCCAGTCCCGCCTGGCAAAAGATCTGGATGACCTGGCCCGGGGCTCCGGCACATCCCATCCCCGGGTTCAGGAATTAAGGGCCCTGTATCTGGAAACCATCTATGCGGCCCGGCTGTACAACCGGGAAGTTGCCTACTTTGACAGCCGGGAAAAAGTGTTTCCCGGCATGTTCACCGCCAAATGGTTTCATCTGGATGATCTGCATTTCCCCTTGATCGATATCACCTGTTTTGACCCCTGGGGATTGAAATGAAAGAAGACCCCTCCCTGTCGGCATTTTTCAACCAGCCCGTGTCCGCCATTTTCCGGGCCAACATCGCCACCTGCCCCTTGGACACGCCGGTGAATCAGGCGGCTCAGAAAATGAGCCGGTCCAATGCCTCTGCCATCCTGGTCAAGGATGATTCCCGGCAGATTGCCGGCATTGTCACGGATGCGGATCTGCGGACAAAGGTATTGGCAGAAAATCTGACATCTGATACCCCGGTGTCCAAAATCATGTCATCGCCCGTGATCACGATTTCATCCGATTGTCTGGTGTTTGAGGCGTTTCTGGCCATGATCGGCAAAGACAAGCGGCATCTGGCCGTGCGCGGAGAATCCGGGGCCGTCTCCGGTATCTTGACGGAAAAAGATTTGATCGCAGCCCAGACAAAAGACTCGTATCTGCTGCTTAAAACCATTACCGCAGCCAAAACCATGGACGAGCTGAAGAACTTTCACGCCCGAATGTGCCGCATGCTGCTGGATCCCATCGACAACGGAATAAAACCGGAAGTGATCACCCGGCTGATCACCACGTTTTCCGATGCCATCTTAAAAAAAATCATGGCCTTTACCCTGGAAGAGGTCGGACCCGCACCCTGCAGGTTCGTGTTTCTGACCATGGGATCCGAAGGCCGGGAGGAGCAGACCCTGGTGTCGGACCAGGACAACGCCATTGTGTATGCGGATCCTGCATCAGACACGGAGTCAGCGGCGGCTGCCGCCTATTTCAGCCGTCTGGCCGATCGGGTGTGCGACCGGCTGGACATGGCGGGATACCGGTTCTGTGAGGGAAACAACATGGCCAAAAACCCGAAGTGGTGCCAGCCCTTGTCTGTCTGGAAAAAATATTTTCACACCTGGATCCGCAAGGCCAAGCCGGAAGATCTGTTGTACTCCAGCATTTTTTTTGATTTCAAAGGCACATATGGGGACCTGACTTTATCTTCTCAGCTCAAGGATCATCTGTTTGAATCCATCCGGGGCTGGTCCGGTTTTCTAAGGAACATGACGGAAAACGCCCTGTATTTCCGGCCGCCCATCGGGTTGTTCGGCAAACTGAAAAAAGCCACGGACGGCCGGCACAAAAACGCATTTGATATCAAATATGCCATGCTGCCCATCACAGACGTCACCCGGGTGTATGCCCTGAAAAACAACATATACCAGACCCATACCCTGAAACGGCTGTTCCGGCTTTACACCCGACATGCCATCACGGCCAAAGAATACCACAACCTGGTCCAGTGTTATGATTTTTTAATGAAACTGCGGTTCCGCCGCCAGATCACCAACATCATGGACGAGGGAACGCCTCCGGACAATTTCATCAACCCGGACAATCTGTCTTCCCTGGACCGGCATATGCTCAAAGAAATTTTCAAAACCATTGAAAATTTTCAGCAGAAATTGAACATGGAGTTCACCGGGGTGGTATAATCTCAACGCAACACGGGCGGGGCCGTCTATAATCTGAAGACGATCTTCTGAATGCTGTCATCTTAATTGCTAGAGCCGGAATGTTTTTTGACACAGATCACAGGAACCGGTTGCCGGAATTTCCCGGCAGTGAACACATTTTTCCGACAGATACCGGTCTTTGCCCTGTTTTTTCTTACAATTGGGGCATGTCCAGTCTTTTTTCACAGGAAGCACCCGGGCACAATAGGGGCATTTGATGGGAAATTTTCTGAACACCAGAAACATCAGCCCGGAAATAATGAAAAACGGACCCAGAAGCTTGAACTGAACGCTGTCTGCAAACCGGCTGAAATCCGAGGCGCTGGACAGAATGACAAACAAAAGAAACGCAATGGATGTCACCGCCAGAAACTTGAATCTGAAATGAAAAAACACGGACGGCAAAGGATCTTTTTCCATATCATTATTCCTATGTTTGAAATTGATACAACCGGGGCAAAAACCGGGCTTCCAGATCATGACGCTGCTGCTCGAACCCATCCGGTCCCAGGGTGGGTTCGAGCACGATTTCGGGTTCAAAAACAATGCGCACCCGGGAAAAAGGTTTGGGCACCATGAACCGGTCCCAGGAATTGAAAAACCAGGCACGGTCTGCGGTCACATAAAAAGGCACCAGCCGGGCACCGGTGGCATGGGCCATGCGAATGATGCCGGGCTTGATTTTTCCGGCAGGTCCTCTGGGACCGTCCAGGATATGGGCGCCGAACTGATGGGTGTTTATATGGGCGATCATGGCCTCCATGGCGGATTTCCCCCCCCGGGACGACGAGCCTCTGGGCGTGTGCCATCCCACCCGGTTGGCCACCCCGGAAATCAGATCCCCGTCCCGGCTTTGGGAAATCATCAGGCCCGGATGATATTTAGCATAGGTTTCAAAATAGGCGATGGCGGCAAAAAACTGCTGATGCCAGGTACACAGCAGCACAGGGGTTCCTTGATGCAGCAGGGTTTTCCAGACGGCCTCGTTTTCCACTGTGAGCCGAAACGTGCGGCTGTACCATTTGACCAGATAATAGGCAAACCAGATGAATGCCCGGGTATAAATCAGAAACTTCAACCGTTTGAACATGAACGCCCACCTCCCCGGGGCCAAAATTGTGTGTAACAGGATATTGCCTTTTCACAGGAATGCTTCATCACAGAATCTTGAACAGCGGACCGCCTTTACAGGCCATCCGGTCCACCCGCAAAGCCACTTCCGGGTCCGGCTCCAGCAAGGCCGCATGAAAAGGTTTGATGCGGGCGTCAATGACCAGCGGGGCCTGGCACCCCCAGTGCTTATGCAGGGTTCTTTCCTTTATGCCGTAAATGTCATGGGACGGGTTGGACCGCAGAAACGTCACCCACAAAAAATTATCAAACGTGTCTGCGCAAAACCGGGCATCATCCACCACCACCACTAAAGCCAGGCCGGATGCGTCTCCCAGGGTTTCCAGATATTTTTTCACCGGACTGATCTGCTGTCTGGCCCTGGGATAGGAAGTGAACGCCAGCCCCTGGATAACGGCAATTCCCGGGGCTGCCATCACAGCATGGGAAAATCCGTCCGGCAATGAAAACTGAACCGGCAGGGTCGGGCCGAGACGTCGCTTAACAGGTCCGGCCGCGGCCATCACCAGCTTGGATCCCTGGTTGATCTGCTGTCCCGAATAATCCAGGGTATCCATGGTGGTGCAAGTGACAAAATGCAGGTCTCTGGAAAAATCCACCCGTTCCAGCACATGCATCAGAAACTGTTTTTCATCGTTCACATCCAGGCCGGGATCATCTTCATGGGCGCAGATGAAAAGGTATTTGGCCAAAGACAGCTGGCCTTTGCCTAAAATGGCATGGGCATGGGTGAGCAGTTCTCTTGGCATGGGCGCGTCATAGGGCAGGTATCGTTCCCTGGCTTTGGCTAAAAGCAACGGATGCACACCGGCCGCATCCACGGCATTGACCGCGGTCACACCGGGCAGGGCTTTGGCCACGGCATTCCGGGTAATTTCATGGATGAGCCGGCCGAAATGACTGTCCTCTCTGGGGGGACGTCCCACCACGGTAAACGGAAAAATCGCGCCTGGCCGGTGCCACACCGATGCCACCCGGATACAGGGAAATTCGTGAACATTGGAATAATACCCCAGATGATCGCCGAACGGGCCTTCCGGCCGGGTCTGATGGGGCATCACCCATCCGGTGATACAGAAATCCGCATCTGTGGACAGTACAAACCCGTTGTGCCGAAAATATCTGAAATTGCGCCCGGCCAGAGCCCCGGCAAAGGCAATCTCGGGCATCCCTTCCGGCAGAGGCATGACCGCTGCCAGGGCATGGGCCGGGGGCCCGCCGATAAAAATGCTCACTTTCAACGGCCTGTTTTTTTCCAGTGCTTTCTGATGATGAACCCCAATGCCCCGGTGCAGCTGATAGTGCAGGCCTATTTCTTCATTGGGCGGATAATCGTTGCCGGACAACTGAATCCGGTACATGCCCAGATTGGATTTCAGCACGGAGTCCGAATCCGGGTCCAGAGAAAACACCTGGGGCAGCAGCAAAAATGCCCCGCCGTCCCCCGGCCAGCAAGTGATCTGGGGCAGCTGGTCGATCCGGGTCATCTGGGTCAGTGTCCGGTTTTTTTGAACCGGCAAAGGCAAAGACCGGGCCAGGGCCATACCGGCCTTGAATCCCCGGCCCAAAGATCTGACCGCCTGCATGGGGTCAGACGTCATATCCACCAGGGCCTTGACCTGTTCCAGCTGGGGTTCAAAAATTTTCAGGGTCCGCTGCCAGGTGCCGTACAGGTTGGAAAGGGCCGGAAACGGCGACCCGTTGACATTTTCAAACAAAAGGGCTGGTCCGCCTGCGTCAAACACCCGCCGGGTGATCTCTGCCATGTCCAGATGCGGGTCCACGGGTTCACGGATGCGGATCAGCTCCTTTTCCTGAGCCAGAAAAGATACACATTGATTCAAGTTATTGAATTTCATAAAGTAATCATCTCCCGGTTTCCGAATCCTTTGCGGTTATCCATGTGATACACCTGATCCGGTAAAAACGCATACAAACGGGCATGGAATGCATTTTGAAAAAACGTCAGAAAATCCGCGCCGGGCACGGGGATCCCAAACCGCCGGGCATATGCCCCGGCTGCGGATGTTGTCCGGATGCCGGGTTTCTGGGAGTGAATGACCCCGCTCATCTGAATTCCCTCCAGATGATCCACACGTTCATGAACGCGAAAAATCGAAGCCGCACACGGCCGGCCGTCACCTTCCAATATATGCCGGGAAGCGGGACTGGAAAAAAAATAAAATCGTTTTTCTCTGTAAAGATAATAAACCGGTGCGGACCAGGGGCCGGTTTCCCCACTCGTTGCCAGGGTCATGGTCCAGACCGCGTCAATCAGTTCCTGAAACCGGTTTTTTGGCTGACTACTGGGCATATCCCCATTCTTTCAGCCGCTTGAACGCATACTGGGAATATTGATTGGACTGATAATTGATCATTTTCAGGTATGCAGCATAATCATTGGCTGCGGCCTGCCGCTGTCCCAGTTTGTCCCGGGAATATCCCTTGTAAAAGGTCAGCTGGGGATTGCCCGGCAGCAACTGGTCGCACCGGGTAAAATTGTCCAGGGCCCGGTCGAACTGCTTTGTCCCCACATGGGCCAGGCCGGCCACATAATGTCCCTGGGGTTCTGTGGGATATAGGTTCATGGCCGCTTTTGCATAGGATACGGCCTCGGCATTTTTCTTCTGAATCAGCTGGCATTTGGCCATGAGCACATGGGCCGCATAATCATCATTCGCCCGTTTCAGGGCTGATGAAAAAGCGGTTTGGGCGGCATCATATTTTTCCCGGGCCAGGTATTTTTCTCCTTCCTGCATCAATTCAATGGCTTTTTTCTGCTGCCGCAGTGCCACGGTCTGATCCATGTACCGTTCCCGGTATACGGGTGCAGCTTGCGAGCTGGAATAAGGTCCCTGATCCCGCTGCACCGATGCAGCCAGGCGTTCATCACTCATGGGATGGGTGGAAAAAAGCATCTGGGCGGAAGAAGGCTGCTGTTTGTTCAAGGTGTTGAGCATTTCCATCAATCCCACAAATCCTTGGGATCCATACCCGGCCCGGACCATGTATTCATGTCCCAGATAATCGGCTTCCCGCTCATTGTCCCGGCTGTATTTGGCCAGATACAGCCCCTGGCCCAACGCCCCCAGCTGCTGGGTCAGATTCCCCAGTCCCTTGGCCTGGGAATCCGCCAGCATCGCCAGGCCGCTCACGAACAGGGAAGACAGCTGACTTTTGGATACCTGTTCCGCTGTGTGCCGGGCATTGACATGGCCCAGTTCATGTCCCAGCAGGGATGCCAGTTCGGCTTCATTTTCCAGGCTCAGCAGAATTCCGCGGGTCACGGCAATGGACCCGCCGGGAAATGCATATGCATTGATATACGTGGCATTCACACATTGAAAATTGTATGGCATATCCGGCCGGTGGGTATAGGGCACCAGATTTTTGCCCACCTGGTTGATATACTGGTTCAACGCGCGGTCTTGAACAATGCCGTAATCCGATGAAAACTGAAACGGTGACTGCTGCCGGTCAATGGCGACCTCCTGGTCCGCTGTCAGCATCATCAGCTGGGATTTGCCGGTCACCGGGTCTATGGCACACCCCCAGACCGGAAGCAGACCGGCTGCGGTCAAGACGGCGGACAGTCTCAGAAACTGCCGCCGGGTCAGCGATGCATCCTTCTGGTGCTGAAAAATCGTGTCATCCATTTCATTTCCCCCATTCATTCAATGGGCCCGAATCAATTCATGACCGGACCTTTACAAACATGCCGATTAAGAAAAACAGGGTTCCCACGCCTAAGAGCACCCCGAATAACGGCAGCTCAACCACAAAAAAATACAAAAAATTCTGAACGGCTCCCCACGGGACGGCATACACCACTGAATCGGTATAATCGCCCAACATCCGGGAAAGGGTCAGGTCCACCCAGAAATTATCCACCTGCATAAAGTATGAAATGCCGCTGAAAAGCCAAACAAAAAATGCCCCCATCAGGCACCATATTCCCATTCGGGTCCACATAATCGATTTTTCCTGTGTATTATCATAAAATTAATCAATTCAGTATATTCGCCCCTCTTTGTTCCGTCAAGGTTTAGAGACAACAAACGGCCCTTTTCTTTGCCTTTCGGGTGTGGTACATCTTCGCCCATGAAGACTGCGGCCCCTTCCATATTCAAAAAGATCGGTGTGGCATCGTTTATCATGATGGCGTCCGTGTTTGCCAGCCGGGTCATCGGGTTGGTGCGGGAAATGGCCATTGCCTGGGCCGGCGGCGCAGACGCCGGGGTGGATGCCTACCAGATCGCTTTTGCCCTGCCGGAAATTCTCAATCATGTGGTGGCCAGCGGGTTTCTGTCCATCACTTTTATCCCGGTGTTTGCCCGGTATATCACCCGGGGAGACGAGAAACAGGGGTTTGAGGTGTTTTCCCTGGTGTTCAACGGGTTCGGCCTGATCCTGGTCACAGGCATTGCCACAGGGATAATCTGGACCCCGTTTTTTGTCCATCTGCTGGCACCGGGTATCACGGACCCGGCCACTTTTGCTCTGGCCGTGCGCATGACCCGCATCATCCTGCCGGCCCAGTTTTTCTTTTTTGCAGGCGGCCTGTTCATGGCCGTGCAGTTCACAAAAGAAAAATTTTTCATCCCGGCGTTAGCCCCGTTGATCTATAATTTAGGCATCATCTGCGGCGGGGTGTTTTTGTACCCGCATATCGGTATGGAAGGATTTGCCTGGGGGGTTTTAGGGGGTGCGTTTGCCGGCAATTTTCTTTTACAGATGGCCGGTGCCGCCAGACAGGGATTGCAGTTCCGGTTTTACATCAATTTTTTTCATCCGGATTTCATCCATTATGTGAAAATCACCCTGCCTTTTATGGTGGGGCTGACCGTCACTTTTTCCACGGAAATTCTGATGAAACTGTTTGGATCTTTTCTGCCCACCGGCCACATTGCCGCCATGAACTATGCCCTGCGCATCATGTTCATTCTGGTGGGATTTTTCGGCCAGGCCATCGGCATGGCATCCTACCCCTTTATGGCCGGTATTGCAGCCGCCGGAGACATGGACCGCCTCAACCACATCATCAACCAGACATTGAAATTCATTTTTCTGGTGATCCCGTTTTCCGTGCTCTTTATTGTCCTGCGGTACGAAATCGTGATGATCCTGTTTCAGCGGGGCGCGTTTGATGCCCATGCCACCCACCTCACCGCAAACATCCTGCCGTTTTTCATGGCCGGGGCCTTTGCCTTTTCCGCCCAGACCTTTGTGGCAAGAGGGTTCTACGCCCTGGAAAACACCTTGTATCCTGCGGTGGTATCCACCTTGTGCATGCTGGCCGGTTTACCGGTAATTTATGGATGCATGAAAGTGTTCGGCGTCACCGGTGTGGCATCGGGACTGTCTTTGACGGTGATTGTGTCCTCATTTGCCCTGTATGGGTCCTGGAATCGAAAAACCCGGAATCCCGGCGATAATGGCGTATACCTGTTTCTGGTCAAACTGAGCCTGGCCAGTCTGGTCATGGGAGGGATTCTTTCGGGTATCCACCAGATGCTGACCCGCCTGATGCCGCCCACCGCATTTGTCCCGGCAATGATAATCTGCATTGTCACCGGACTGGTGTTCCTAATGTTGATGCCGGTGGCGGCCAGGCTGCTGCGCATCCCTGAAATCATGACTTTTTATGAAAAAACAGCAAGGAGACTGCTTTCATGGCAAAAGAAACCACCCCGGTCCTGACCCCGGAGATCCAGGCCCACACCCGGACCATTGCCGAAAAAATCACAGCCGCCCGCAGTGTGATCGTATTCACCGGGGCCGGGATGTCCACGGAAAGCGGCATCCCGGACTACCGGAGCCAGGGCGGGCTGTGGGACAAGTTCACCCCGGTATACTTTGATGCGTTCATGTCCAGCGAAACAGCAAGGATTCAATACTGGGAAATGCGCATGGATATGGAAAAAGGATTGAAGAACGCCCGGCCCAACCCGGGTCACATGAGTATTGCACAGCTTTACGAAACCGGACACCTCACCGCAGTGATCACTCAGAACATTGACGGGCTTCACCAGGCTTCAGGCATCCCGGATGAAAAAATCATCGAACTGCACGGCAACACCCGGCGGGTTCGGTGCATGTCCTGCCGCACCCTGATCTCCTGGGATGCGGCACAACAAATGATCCTGGCCGGCGACAAAGCGCCCCGGTGCGATTGCGGGGGATATCTCAAGCCGGACACCATCTCCTTTGGCCAGGCCATGCCGGAAAAAGAAACCCGGCGGGCGGCTGAGCTGTCCTTGAAAAGTGATGTATTCATCGTGGTGGGCTCCACCCTTCTGGTCCAGCCCGCAGCCCTTATGCCCGGTTATGCCCTGGATGCCGGGGCGTTTCTGGCCATCATCAACCTGTCCCCCACCCCCTATGATGACCGGTGCCAGGTGCTGATCCGGGAAAAAGCCGGCCCGGTCCTGGCCGATATCGCGGCCCGGGTGAGGTGATCTGCTCGGCAAACGCCTTCCATCTGCGATTATTGACCCTACCAGGACACCGGGACCCTTACCTGGTGTCCTGCCTTGTTTGTGAATATCAGAAACCGGTTGTCCCGGCCGAACCGGTACAGGTCCCGGGTCACCCGCACATCCTGGGTGCAGTACTCAATGATTTTGTCCATCTTCCCCTGCTGCCACCATTGCAGGGCCATGAGCCCGTCCGCGCTTTTTTTTGCCCCCAGGGTATTCTGGGCCAGATGATCCAGAGACAGGCGGTAGCCTAAGATCTCATGGACCTTCATCAACATATCCAGGGTGGGAAGGCGGTAAAAATCAAAATCACTCAACCCGGCCAGAACCTTATAGTCAAACCGGATCAGATTGAACCCCACCACCCGGTCCAGTAAGGAAAGATGCTCGCACAGGGCCGGCACCTGATCCTGGGAATAATCATGGAACCGTCCGGAATGCGAATCATAGAGCACAGCACAGCTGACCCCCATGTTTTCCGCCTTGTTCCAGCCCCCCACTTCGGCGGCGGACCGCCTTGTTTCGATGTCCAGAACCCCATAGCGCAGGGTTGCGTTTTTTTGCAACGAAATCTCTTGAACCCGGGTGTGGATTCCGGCACCAGGAAAATCTTCT
The DNA here is from genome assembly GCF_000421285.1 of Desulfotignum balticum DSM 7044. GTDB lineage: Bacteria > Desulfobacterota > Desulfobacteria > Desulfobacterales > Desulfobacteraceae > Desulfotignum > Desulfotignum balticum. Next base: position 1,793,535 of record NZ_ATWO01000001.1, on the reverse strand, counting down.
GCCCCGGCAGTCAGGATCACCGGATGTTCATTTCGTTCAACTGCAGCCACCGGCAAATCCGGTAACTGAAATTTTGCCGGACCGGCCGACCCGGAAATGATACATTCAAGAATCTGCCGGGCTGCATGCTTGTCAATGGGCCGGTTCCCGGACCCGCACTTGGGAGAATGCACACAGGCCGGACATCCGGTGGTGCAGGGGCAGGACGTGATGGTCTCCAGGGTGGCGTGCAGAAACCGGTCTGCGTGTTCAAACGCCCGGCGGCACAGCCCTAAGCCCCCGGGCACGGCATCGTACACAAACACGGCCGCGGTCTGCACCTGGTCATGGAATGGAATAGAGATGCCGCCCAGATCATTCCGGTCGGTCATCACCAAAAGCGGCATGATGCCGATGGCGGCATGTTCCATGGCATGAATCCCGCCCATGAAATGCATGCGGTCCGATTCAAGACGGTCCCGGATCTCATCCGGGATCTGGATCCACAGCCCCCGGGTGTCAAAGGTCAACGGCGGCAGATCCAGGGGCACCATGCCGATGGACCGGCCCGTGGCCACCAGTTTGCGGTCATACCCGGTCACCTGCTCGGTGATGCGCAGCCGGCCGAACCCCACCCGGGTGGCTTTCACAATTTTGCTGTCCAGAATCTCAATGATCTGCGTGGCTTTGGAAGACCGTGCCCTTGTGTAGTAGTTCACCTCTTTGGGGATCACCTCCACGCTGCCTTTTTCATGGTCGAACCGGGTCACCACATAGGATTTGCCCTGGTGCAGGTACACGGCCCCCTCATGGGTGTCGAAAAATGCCCGGTACCGGTCGATCTCTCCCAGACTCCGGCGGGTATTTTCCAGAAAGATGGGAATGGTTCGGCCCGTGCCCCGCAGGTTCACTTCCCGGTGGGGACTTTTTTGGGCCGCATACCAGATGTCGTTGTTCACACTGCGCAGCAGCTTGCCGGAGGCTTCCAGTTTTTGAAGGGCCGCCTGGACAGGGCCGGCTGCTGCCGTTTTTCGATTGGTTTTCTGCCGGTCGAAAGTTGGCTGATCCGATGCGCCCGGATCCGGCATCAGCATGGGTTCCCCTTTTTTCAGGGCCAGATCGGCGGCCGCGCACACCAGGTGGGCCTTGCAGATCACGGGATTGTCCGGGTTGATGAGTGCAGTTTCCGGAGGCATGTCAAAGAACACGTCCGGATGGTTCATGAAATACTGGTCCAGGGCATCCTCATGGGCGATGAGCACCAAAGCGGATTGGCTGCCGTCCCGCCCTACCCGGCCGGCCCGCTGCCAGGTGGACATGATGGTGCCCGGATACCCCACCAGGATGCACAGATCCAGGTTCCCGATATCGATGCCCAGCTCCAGGGCCGATGTGGACACCACGCACAACAGATCGCCTGTGGCCAGCCGGGTTTCAATCTCCCGCCGTTCTTCGGGCAGGAACCCGGCCCGGTAGGCACTGATTTTGTCCCTCATTTTTTTGGCCCGCTGGGATGCCCAGATGGCGATCAGTTCGGTTATTTTTCTGGACTGGGTATATACAATGGTGCGCAGATTCCGGTGCAGGGCCGCATGGATCAGGGCGATGGCGGTTTGGGCTGCCCCGTCCATGCCCCGCATGAGCACCACCTCTTTTTTCCCGGCCGGAGCCCCGGCCCGGTCCACCACCCCCACATCCAGACCCGTAAGCCGGCGGCACAAATCGCCCGGGTTGGCAATGGTGGCCGAGCAGAACACAAACACCGGCGTTGCCCCATAATACCGGCAGATGCGCACCAGGCGCCGGAACACCCAGGCCATGTGGGACCCCATCACCCCCCGGTACGTGTGCACTTCATCCACTACCACAAAGGCCAGGCGCCGGAAATACGCCTCCCACAGATGATGGTGGGGCAGCATGGCCAGGTGCAGCATCTCCGGATTGGACAACAGCACCTGGGGCGGATCCCGCCGGATTTTGGCCTTGTGATGGGAAGTTACATCCCCGTCATACACGGCCGCTTTCAGCACCGGCAGATCCGGTTCAAGGCTTCTGGCCCGCACCAGCAGGTCCTGCACCGTGCCCAGCTGATCCCGGGCCAGGGCTTTTAACGGAAACAGATACAGGGCCGTGGCAGACGGATCCGTCAAGAGCCGGTCCACCACAGGCAGATTGTACACCAGGCTTTTGCCCGAGGCCGTGGGCGTGGCAATCACGGTGTGGGAACCCGACAAAATCCGGTCCATGGCAGTCTGCTGATGGGAATACAGCCGGGAGATGCCCAGGTCTTCCAGCAGTAAGGACAAATCATGGGAAAACCCGGGCAAAGATCCGGCATATCGGGCCGGCACCGGATCCAGGGTCCGGTGGCACACAATGTCGCCGGCAAATCCTTTGTAGGCTTTCAAAGATTGAATATACTCGGACAGGCTCACAAAATGCTTTTTCCCAAAGCGGACAGGGTCAGCTCCACGGCCAGTTTCGCCGTCTTGTTGGCCACATCCAGGATCGGGTTGATCTCCACCAGGTCCATGGACCCCACCTTTTTGGAATCCGCCAGGATCTCCATGAGCAGATGGGCCTCCCGGTAGGTGATGCCGCCGGGCACGGGAGTCCCCACTCCCGGGGCTTCCACCGGATCCAGGGCATCCATGTCCACGGTCAGATGAATGCGTTTCATGTGGGCAAATTTCATCACAGCTTTGTTGGCCACCGTGGAAATTCCCTGCTCGTCAATGTCCCGCATGGTGAACACCGTGACTCCGGAGGTTTTCAGCCGCTTTTTCTCGACCGGGTCAATATCCCTCAGCCCGATCATGACCACGTTTTCCGGCAGCACCTTGGGCCCTGGCCGTCCCACATTCACCAGATCCGGATGACCTTCTCCCATGAGAATGGCCAGGGGCATGCCGTGGATATTGCCGGACGGCGAGGTGTCCGGGGTGTTGAAATCCCCGTGGGCATCCAGCCAGATCAGGCCGATGGCCTCACCATCGGCTCCGGCCGCGGCCACCGTGCCCACGGCAATGGAATGATCCCCGCCCACAAACAGCGGGAAATCTTTCTCTTCCATCACCCGGCGCCCCAGGGTGTACACTGCGTTGCAGATCCGGGAAATCTCTTCCACATAGGTGTTTCCCGCCAACGGTCCGGGCACGGCTTCATCCCGGATGGGAATAGGCACATCCCCCCGGTCCCGCACAGTGTGGCCCAGTTCCCGCAACCGGGTAATCAGGCCGGTGTACCGCACAGCCGCTGGCCCCATATCCACCCCGCGCAGGTCCTGGCCGAAATCCATGGGCACGCCGATCAGGCTGATCTGTCTGGACATGCTTCCTCCTTATATCCTAAAAATAACATCAGGTTCCCGTTGACAGCTCCTATAGCATGACGTAAGAATCAAGTTCAACCGGATTGTAACATCTTTTTAAAAATACAGGAACCCGCACGCAACCTTTGATTGGCCCGTATCCTGACATATTCCTTTCGGAGGCAGTTATGGACAACCAGACCCTGTTCGCCACCATTCAGGACCTGATCAATTCTCAGCAGCTGGCCGTGCTGTGCACCCAGAAGGACGGCCACCCCTATGCCAGCCTGGTAGCAGTGGCCGCCACCCCAAAACTGGACCGGATCATTTTTCTGACTCCCAAGACTACACGCAAATATGACAACCTCACGGCCTGCCCCAATGCCGCGTTTCTGATCAACAACAGTGAAAACCGGGCCGAAGATATCTACCAGGCGACTGCAGTCACTGCCACCGGGACGGTGATCGATGTGCCCGATGCTGAACAACAGGCCCTGACAGACATCTACCTGGCCCGGCACCCCCACCTGGCTTCCTTTGCCGCAGCCGACACCACGGCCCTGGTGTGCGTAAAGATCTCCCGGTATATCCTGGTCAACCGATTCCAGAACGTATTTGAACTTGCGGTGACACCGTGACCCTCAGTGATGGAATATTAACCCACCATTTTTACAGGATAATATAATAAATTCTTATGCATTTCATAAATATACCTAAAATGACTCCTTAGCTTTAAAAATATCCAATTACCGATATTGTTTTTCTAAAGATGGAATCATGGAAAACGAGATCTGCCCTGATTCAGGCATCTGCAAAAAACATACAAAAAATCAAGTACTTACCATTCTAACCATGATCTGTTTGTTTTCCGTGTCATAGACGACATATTTTGATGCTTCAAAATCGTCTCTTGAAAATCCGATGCTGCCTACATTAACAAGATATTTCTGATTATTCCCTACTGGGATGATGCAATTTTCGTTTATTCTTCCACGATATACTATTTTGTCTTTATAAGTAATCAACTTGAGTTTGTGAGTATGGCCAGTGAAAAAAACCCGCGTGGCTGAATTATTAAAAATAGACTTCAAATAGTAATCTGTCACATCATAAATATAAGTGGTCATCTTGTCCGGTGGCGTACCGTGGACAAAATGGCAGTTTTCCAATTGCAGATATACCGGTGTTTTTTCAAGGTACTGGATGGATTTTTCGGAAATGGCCGCAATATTTTCCAGCAGAGGCTGTTTTATTTTTTTTGGAAACAGTTCAAGGTAATCAGGGTCAAACATGGCCAATTCGTGGTTACCCCTGACAGAAATCACCTGTTTTGACATCAACAACTGAACGGTTTCTTCAGGTTGACTCCCATATCCGATAATGTCCCCAAGACAAACATACTGATCAATTTGATATTTTTCCATATCGTCGAAAACCGTCATCATTTTTTTATAACAGCTATGGACATCTGAAAAAACCGCAATTTTCATAATTTCGCCTTATTTAAAATAATTTTTAATTATCATGTTAAGGCGGATCCCGGACAAGTAAACCACAAGCTTAATCTTTAACAAATTTTCCTGCTAAAATTTTTGCCATAATAGACCCGATTTTATTTTGTGAGAATTCTTCAGTAAAGGTGCGTTTAATGACTTCATAAAAAGCAGAGGCTGCAGGCGAAAGCGGGTTGTTTTTTGAGAAACCAAGGCTGACGTCCAGAAACAATCTGTTGTCCTTTAGGCGGTGCATGACGATTTTTTTTTCATACACTTTTTGTTCAATTGACGGTTTTACAAGAAAAGAAATTCCTTCTCCTTTTTCGACCAGATTGATGATGAATTCCGTATTGTTGGATTCCATAAACACAATGGGAACCATATCGTTGTTTCTGTATAAATCTACAATTTTTTTTCGCGTACCGGATCCGGTTCCTTTCAGAATAATCGGCTCATTTTTAATGTCATTGAATGTGACTTCTTTTTTTTTGGAAAGTGGATGATCAACGGCCATGATCAAAACGATTTCCTCCTGGCTGAAAGGGATAAACTGAATTCGAGAATCTTTGATATCCATTTGCGCCACAACAATGATTTCGTTTTCAAAATCCCTCAAACTGTTGATCATGGCCATGGAACTGCCTTCTTCAAGGATGATTCTAATGTTGGGATAAGTTCTGTGAAATGCTGAAATGATAGATGGCATAATATGCTTGGCATAGGCCTTGGTACAGCCGATCGCCAGAAGGCCCTGGTTCATTTCCTTCATCTGAGCCAGCATTTCTTCGATTTCATTTTCCAGAGCGAAAATTTTTTCAGCTTTTTCAAACAGAAGTTTACCGATATGTGACAGGAACAGGGCTCTTCCTTTTCGATTGAATAATTTTATCCCATAAAAATTTTCAAATAATTTGATTTGAGCTGTTACGGCCGGCTGGGTAATAAAAAGCTTCTGTGCGGCAACCGTATAGCTGTCATGTTTTGCGACATAATAAAATGCCCGCAACTGGTTTAAATTGACCATAAGACAATTTCCTTCTGGACGATTTGGCTGAAAAAAATCAAAATATTATAAGAAATTCTTATAATTGATATAATTTTATATGAATTGACAGTTTTTTTGTCAAGAATTATTAACCCTGCCATATACTTGCTGCTTTGATGAAAAGGAAACTCGGTCTGGTCTCTTTTCAGTGGATTTTATCTCATGCTGACTTCTCAATTCCTTGCAAGTATTGTCAGAGTTATTGGGTTTGTTCTGCACCTAACGTAACCTTTAAGGAGGCTGAAAATGGCTGACAAGAGTTTTCCCAACCCTCACGAGATTGAAGCGATCCCCGGAACTGAAGGCTGGGAAAGGATGTACCCGTATCACTATTTTTTCTCGACAAAGGACAAGGAAAGAGAAGCTTACGAGAACAATACGTTCTGGTTCAATGATGCACTGCATTACCCTGAACCCCTGTATCCCTTTGATATTATCTGGGATGAGGCATGGTTTCTGGGATTATCGCAATTCAATACTCGAATTTTCATGATTCCCCCGGTGTATGGGGTTGACCATCGGATCATCAATGGAAACGTCTATATTTCTCCGGTTCCGATAACAGACCCTGAAGAGGTGCAGAAAAGAATTCCCTTGTTCATGGAAAGAGCCGGTTATTATTATGAAAACTGGGACCGGCTTCATGAACAGTGGGAAAAAAAGATGACAGGGATTATTTCTGATATTGAAAACCTTGAAGTCAAACAACTGCCGGCCATGGAGGATATTTCTGTGGTTAAAAACGGCATTGGCACCTCATCGGGCTATGAACTGCTCAAAACCTACGATAAATTAATCGATCGAGGAATCCGATGCTGGCAATACCATTTCGAATTTTTGAATCTTGGATATGCCTCCTATGTCACTTTTGTTGATTTCTGCACAAAAGCCTTTCCTGACATTCCGCTTCAGAAAATCACCCAGATGGTGGCAGGCATTGATGTTATTTTGTACAAGCCCGATGATGAACTGAGAAAACTGGCCAAACTGGCCGTTGAATTCGACCTTGGTTCACACATCGGAGATGATACCAAAAACGTCGAAGATGTCATTGCCGCCCTCCAGTCGTCTGAAAATGGGAAAAAATGGATAACAGCCTGGGAAAAAGCCAAATATCCATGGTTCAATATTTCAACCGGCACCGGCTGGTACCACCAGGATATTTCATGGAATGACAATCTGAATATCCCCATGAGTTCCATCAGAATCTATATAAAAAAAATCATTGGCGGCCATAATATCGACCGGCCCATGGATCAAATCAAAGAGGAACGGAAACGGCTTGTTCATGAGTATCGGGGTTTTTTGAAAACCGATGAAGACAGGCAGACATTTGATCAACTCCATGGCACCGCCGAACTGGTATTTCCCTATGTTGAAAATCACATGTTTTACGTAGAACACTGGTTTCACTCGGTATTCTGGAACAAAATGCGGGAAATTGCGGCCATCATGACAGACCACAAATTTTTAAACGAACCCGAAGATATCTGGATGATGTCCCGCAGTGAAATCAAGGAAGCATTATGGGATCTGGTCACGGCGTGGGCAACAGGCACCAAAGGATATGGTCCGCTGCACTGGCCGGAAGAGATCGCATGGAGAAAAGGCGTATATCAAAAATTCAAAGAACATCCGCCCATCCCGGCCGTCGGCACCCCGCCTGACGTTATCGCGGAACCGTTCACCATTGTGCTTTGGGGCGTTACCAATGAAAGCATGACCGCCTGGACCAAATTAAGGAAAATCGGCGACCCGGACAAGGTGAATGAAATCGAAGGGTTTGCCGGATCACCAGGTGTGGTTGAAGGTATTGCCAGGGTATGCCGATCCGTTGAAGACATCGGTCAACTCAAGGAAAACGAGATACTGGTGGCACCGACCACATCTCCTTCCTGGGCACCGGTATTTCAGAAAATAAAAGGGGTTGTTACCGATGTGGGCGGCATCATGTGCCATGCGGCCATTGTCTGTCGTGAATACGGCATGCCGGCGGTTGTCGGAACAGGCCAGGCAACAACCATTATCAAATCCGGCATGAAAATCAAATTGAACGGAGATACGGGTAGAATTTATATCGAAAGGTGATCTGATACCATGGAAAAAAGACATGACTATGTTCTCTGGTTTGAAGAATGCAATCTGGAATCCATCCCCATAGTGGGAGGCAAAAATGCAAGCCTTGGTGAACTGCTCAGTGCTGAAATACCGGTACCACCGGGCTTTGCCCTAACCACCAAAGCCTATAAACGGTTTCTTGAACAAGGCGGGATAAAAAAAGAAATCTTTAAGATTCTGGAAGACATCAAGCCCAATGACATGGATTCCGGAGAAATAGCCAGTAAAAAAATTCGGGCGGTTATTGAAAACACGCCGATTGACGAAAACCTTCAGGATTATATGGGCGAATTTTACAGACAGCTTTCCAAAAAATGCCACGTCCCTGCTGTTCCAGTGGCTGTGAGATCAAGTGCTACAGCAGAAGATCTGCCCGGAGCCAGCTTCGCCGGCCAGCAGGATACTTTTCTCTGGATAAGAGGTATTGATGATGTGTTTACCCATGTAAAAAAATGCTGGTCCAGCCTCTTCGCTGCAAGAGCCATCTATTATCGAACGAAAATGGGGTTCCCCCACGATAAAGTAGAAATATCGGTGGGTGTCCAAAAAATGGCAAATGCATGGGTCGCCGGTGTTATGTTCACTTTGAATCCTGCCTCCGGAGACAGGGCATCTGTTGCCATTGATGCAAACTGGGGATTCGGGGAAAGTGTTGTCAGCGGCGAATGTACACCGGATAATTTTATCGTCAATAAAATTTCAAATGAAATCATAAAAAAAACCATTTCACATAAAACCTTTCTATACACCCGTAATCCTGAGAAACATTGCATTATAAAACAGGATGTCCCTGCAGAAAGACAGGATACCCAATGCGTGGTGGACCTGGATGTTATCGAGCTTGCCAAAATTGGTAAAAAAATTGAAACCCATTACGGCAAGGCCATGGACATTGAATGGGCTATCGACAAAGACACGCCCGGCAAAGCCAAAATCATGATTCTTCAAAGCCGTCCTGAAACGGTATGGAGTGATAAAAAAGTGACGCCTGTTATGTCCAAAAGATCTTCTGCCCTTGAACATATATGCGCAGGACTTGTCGCCGGCAGAAAAGTAAGTAATTAATTATAAACACCACTGTATTTTATCGTTCAGCCTTGACATTCAAGGTCTGACAAAAAATATCAACCCGTGCGCAATGCGCAGGCCACCCTATTTTTGCATCAAAAATAAGGTGGCAATGCAAAAGGAGAACAGCCCATGAAAGACATGAGAGACTTTGTCGCAGTTTGTGAAGAAAAAGGCCTTCTGAAACGAATTACAGCAGAAGTTGACTGGAACCTGGAATTATCCCATATCGCAAAATTAAATGAAGAGGCCCAGGGACCGGCCCTTTTATTTGAGAATGTAAAGGGATACAAAAGCCCTGTGATTACCAGTGCATGCACAACGGTGGAACGGCTTGCCATCATCATGGGTATGCCCGAAGATTCAACCCTGACCGACCTGTATGTGGGATGGGAAGAAAAAGCAAAAAAACCCATTCCACCCACCTATGTCGATAAAGCAAAGGCCCCCTGCAAACAAAATATCATGATGGGTGATGATGTCGACCTGTATAAATTTCCGGTCCCCCAATACTATCCCCTGGATGGCGGCAGATTTTACGGGACAGCCCATTTTATCATTACAAAAGATCCTGATTCCGGCTGGGTCAATCTGGGAACATATCGAAGCCAGCTGCTGGCCAAAGACAAAATCGGTACCCAGTTCATCAAAGGCAAACACGCGGATATCATGCTTAAAAAATACCAGAAGCTCAAACAACCCATGCCGGTTGCCTCCATTGTCGGCTGTGACCCGATTCTCTTTCTTCTCGGAGCGGCACGGGTGGGGGCGTTTACCAGTGAATATGATGTGGCAGGGGCGTTCAGGGGCCAGGCCATTGAAATCGTTAAAGGAGAAGTGGTGGACCTTCCCATCCCGGCCCATGCGGAAATTGTGGTGGAAGGTTTTGTGGATGCGGAAAAATTCATGGAAGAAGGTCCGTTCGGGGAATATACCGGATACTATTCCGGCGTTGGAACAGACCCCAGAAATTTCATTGACGTCAAGTGTGTGACCTATAGAGATAATCCCATCTTCTGGGGAACCACTGTCGGCCGCGCTGTAACCGATTCTCACATGACCATGGCACTGTCCTACGGCGCAACGCTCTGGCAGCAGCTCAAGGAGATGAGAATCCCCGGACTCAAAGCAGTGTATTGTCCGCCCGAGGGTGCCGGCCGCTTTCTTGCCATCATCTCCATGACCCAGATGTATCCCGGGCATGCAGACCAGGTTCTGACAGCCGCCATTTCAACTGAAATGGGTGCATACGGTCTCAAGACCGTGATCGTGGTGGATGATGATATCGATCCCTGGGATATCCCCCGGGTCATGTACGCTTTGAGTTTCAGATTCCAGCCCAACCGCAGCCAGGTCATCAAGCGCGGGAGATCAACGCCTCTTGACCCGTCTTTGCCCATTGAAACAAGGGACATCACCGGCAGGCTCCTTATGGACGCCACCATCCCGTATGAGTGGAAAAACAAACCCATACCCATTGAACTGGATCCTGACATGGTTGAAAGGGTCAAAGAAAGATGGTCTGAACTCGGATTTTAAGGAAAGGATGTCACGTGAAACCAATTAGATATACAAAAGAAATGACGGATGAATTTGTCCGTGACGGATACTGGACCCAGGAAACTTTTTACGATTTCTGGGAAAAAAATGCCAGAGAAATTCCCGATCGGGAAGCACTGGTTGATTCAAAATACAGACTCACCTGGCAGCAGGCTGTGGAACTGGTTGATGCCATGGCCATATCCTGGGTTGAAATGGGTATTGAAAAACATTCAAGAGTAATCATTCAGTCTCCCAACAGTGTGTATGGTTTTCTTGCAAGAATTGCCTGTGAACGGGCCGGTTTGATTTCTCTGACCGTATACCCCTATCTGAGAAAAAAAGAGCTGACCTATATGGTGGACAGAACCAAAGCATCCGCCGTTATTATTCTTCATACCTACAACAAATTCAACTATCTTGAGATGTATGAAGATCTGCAAAAAGAGTTTTCCCACCTGCAAAATATTTTTCTGTTTGATGATATGGTTCCACCAGGAGCACCGCAGGGCACTTTTTCCCTTCCCACCATTGTTGAAAAACGAGTTAAACAACCCATTGACAAAAACATTCTGGCAGAAAGACGGCTGGATGCCATTGAAAATGTGGCCATTCTCACCACAACTTCCGGTACCACAGGCATTCCCAAACTGGTGGAATGGCCGGCCGCTCCCCGCATATGCACATCCAAGGGACGGGTGGATATCTGGAGCCTGACCAAAGATGACATCACCATGGCCATAGCTCCCCATGCCGGCGGTGCCGCAGGAACCCTCACCTATTTTGCCGCCCCCATTGCAGGGGCCAAAACCGTCATGCTGGAAGAATTTTCACCGGATGCGGCCCTTGCGCTCATTGAAAAAGAAAAAGCCACAGCTGTCGGCGTGGTCCCTACCCATCTGATTCGGATGCTTGAGGCGGATATATCAAAGTACGACCTGGGTTCGCTCAGATTCATCCGGTCGGCCGGCGGATATCTGCCGCCCCAGGTGGCAGAGGAAGCGGAAGCCGCTTTTGGCGCTTCCATCACCAGTGATCTTGGCACCCAGGACATGGGATCCGTGTCAGGATGCCGGGTAAAAGATTCCAAAGACTTAAGGCGACGAACCGTGGGCAGAATGCTTCCGGGAAACAAAGTCAGGCTGGCCCATCAGGAAAACAGAGAAATAACCGTGCCGGATGGTGAACCCGGCATCCTGTATTTCAGAGGCCCCCATGCACCGGCCGGGTATTACAGGGATGAAGAGTTGACCTCAACGGTATTTGACAAAGACGGCTGGACCACGACCGAAGATATTGTCAAATTTGATCAGGGATGCCTGTGGATATTGGGAAGAGCCAAAGACATGATCATAAGAGGTGGGCAAAATATTTATCCGGCCGAAGTGGAAGGACTTTTGAATGATCATCCTGCCGTGGGTTCAGTGGCCATTGTGGGCTACCCGGACAGGGAGATGGGTGAGCGCTCGGCTGCCTATGTTATCCCGAAATCCGGGATGAATTTTGATTTTAAAACCATGGTAGACCATCTGAAATCTAAAGATATTGCCATGTTCAAGCTCCCTGAACACCTGGAGATCGTTGCTGAATTTCCGACGGTTGGCGATTCCGGCAAGGTGAACAAGGAAACCTTAAAAAAAGATATCAGAGAAAAACTGGGCTTGTAACTACCAACCTGGGGCAGGGAAAAAAATTTTCAAATTCCCTGTCCCAGGTTTAACAAAGGCAAAAACAATGAATACACCGAAGACGGTTTTGATCATATCCACACTGGACACCAAAAGAGAGGAAACCCGGTATCTGAAATACAAATTTAAAGAAATCGATGTGCTGCCGCTTTTAATGGATCTTTCCATGCGTGGGAAAGAACCTTCCAGAGCGGAACTGACCCCTTCCCATGTGGCGTCGGCCGGCGGCAGCACCATTGAAGAAATCAACCAGTCCAGGGAACGGTCAACCATCACCAATATCATTATTGACGGGGCAACCAAAATTGCACGGGACCTTTACCTGGCAGGCAAAATCCATGGAGTGATGGCCATTGGCGGATCAACCGGATCACTGATGGCAACCGATGTGATGCGTTCGCTGCCATTTGGTATCCCCAAACTGATGATTTCCTCAACAGCGGCATTACCTGGGTTGTCCACCAGATATATCGGTACCGGTGATATTCTTTTGTTTCATTCGGTTATTGAAATTTCAGGTGTGACAGATATGCTCAAAAATGTTATGGACAGGGCCTGCTATGCCATGAAAGGAATGATCAAATATGTGGACAATACCCTGGCCGCCCACAATAAAAAAACCATTGCCATGACCATGCTGGGGCCGTGTGAACAATGTGCCCGAACCGTTCGTGCAGCTCTTGAAAAACAAGGATTTCAAATCACTGGATTTTCTGCAGCCGGTGTCGGGGACCAGGCCATGGAAAAAATGATTGCCGAAGGGTTTTTCCATGGTGTCATCGACCTGGCTCCCGGCGGGGTCGGGGAACACTATTTTGGCTACATGCGGGACGGAGGGCCTGATCGCCTCGAATCTGCAGGGAAAAAAGGGATCCCCCAGATTGTTTCCACCTGTTCCGTCAACCATATGACCCCTGCCCGGTCCAAATACAAAAAAGATTTCTATGAACGACGAAAATATGACCTTGATAAATTCCGAACCTGGCTGCGCCTTTCACCGGACGAACTTAAACAGGTGGCCGGTGAATTTGCCAGAAAGCTGAATGGTGCGAAAGGACCTGTAAAAATAATGATCCCGTTGAAAGGATGGTCTTCGGTAGATGCATCAGGAAACCCGACCCATGATCCGGAAGAAGACAGGATTTTCACTCAAACTTTGCGCAGTTTGCTGGACTCCAGAATAGATATCATTGAAATCAATGCAAACATGGAAGATCCGCTATTCAGCCAGATGGTCATAAAAACAGCATTGGAGATATTTTAATGGATGCCTCCCTTGAAAAAAAAATAATTGAAACGATTACCCCGTTATATAAAAAAGGACGGGATGGAGACTGGGAACATATCCTGCGCACGGTTGATCTGTGCAGATATCTGCTGAAACATGAAAACGGGGATCCAAACATTGTTTTACCGGCAGCATACCTCCATGATCTGGGATGGTCCGTCGTGGATTATGCTGATTTTAATGCTGCCACCCCTTTGGAAAAAACAAAAACAATCAGTTTTATGCAGCATATGGAACAAGGCGCCATTCTTGCCGGTAAAATATTAAATGATCTTTCCTATGATGAGACCAAAACCAGGGAGATTCAACGCATCATAAAAATTCATGATCTGCCTGAAACGGTTTTCAAGAAGCCCAATATAAACGCAACCCTGGTTGTGGAAGCCGATCGTTTAGACAGATACGGCAAAACAGGAATTACCCGTTTTAAAACCATGTTTGGAAAAGGGAAAATTACCGGCCCATATTGGGAAGAAGCCAGACAACTGCGGAAAGAAGGACTGAAAATGTGGTTCATCACCCCCACAGCCGGACATCTGGCCCAAAAGCTCGCAACGGAAATGGGGTTGTTTGATTAAATTGTTTTTGCCTGGTTCATGCACCAGACATAACCGCTTACTCATAAAAATGGAGGACCAGACATGATCGTAAAAAACTGGATGCGTAAAAACCCTGATATTATTCCCAGTGACTTGTCCGCAAAAGCGGCCATACAGGAGTTTGAAACAAAAAAAGTCCCGTTTTTGGCAGTGGTGGATGATGGCAGATTCAAAGGGTTTATTGCGCGGCGGGATTTGCGAGAAGCTGCATCCTGGACGATTTCAACCCAGGATATTTTCGAGATACAGTATTTTAATGAAAAATTAAAGGTCAGGGATATCATGGTGAGAAAACCGGTAACACTGTCCATTGATGACTCTGTTGAGAACGCCATCAAAAAAGGAAGCCGGTTCGGCCGCAGTTTTTTACCGGTAATGGATGGAGAAAAGTTGGTGGGGACCCTCTCCAATAGAGATTTCACCCAGGCTTTAAGCCAGCTTTTAGGAGAGGGTGAAGGTGTTGTCGGAGTAACGATTGAATTAAATGGAGATTCAAAAACTACCATAAAAGAAATCCTTGAAGAATTTTTTGCTGCCGACGTTAAAATCAATGGATTTTTTACGCTCAAAAACCCGAATAATGGCGCAAATCGCCTTATCATCCGATTTGACATTAAATACCTGAAAAAAATCACCCCCGTTATCAAAGAAAAAGGATACCGCCTGCTGGAAGAAGCGACATACAAAGACAATAACATTTCATAACACAGGAGTTATAATGAAAAATCGGTTAATTGTGGGTATCGCAGGGGCCAGTGGGGTCATTTACGGTGTCCGGCTGCTTGAGGTTCTGAAGCAGACGGATATTGAGACCCATTTAATTATGTCGGAAGCCGGAAAACTGAATATCCAGATTGAAACCAGTTATGATGTGGATGATGTGCTTTCCATGGCAGACGTTACCTACACCAATGCAGATATTGCCGCATCCGTTGCCAGCGGTTCATTCCAAACCCTGGGAATGGTGATTGCCCCCTGCACAGTAAAAACACTTTCAGGAATCGCCAATTCCTTTAATGAAAACCTTTTGATCCGGGCCGCAGATGTTCAACTCAAGGAAAAACGCAAACTGGCCCTGATGTTCAGAGAGACACCATTGCATATAGGTCATTTGAGACTGCTGACCCTGGCTGCGGAAATGGGCGCCCACATTGTTCCCCCCGTACCCGCGTTCTACCATCATCCCGAGACGATTGATGACATCATCAACCAGTCCGTGGGAAAAGTGCTTGATTACATGGGTATTGCCCATACCCTTTTCAAACGCTGGGACAATTCAGCGTTGGAAAAACTAAAGTCAGAACTCAATTGAACAACTTTGAGGCGGTACTGTTTGATCTGGACGGCACACTGGTGGATTTTCAATGGGATCTGGATGAGGCCATTCCGGAAATCTGCGCCATTCTCTCGGATGCCGGGATGGATATGGCCCGTTATGGCGACCCTCCCAGTTATGTCAGTCTGTTTAATCTTACCCGGGATATAACAGACCAATGGATCAACCGGGGTGCTTTAGAAGATGCACGCAAACTTCTGGCAAAGCTGGATGACGTGTATAACCGGTATGATCAGGATGCCATGAAAAGGTGGCAGCCTTATCCGGACACCCGATCCACACTGACAAGACTGGTCAAAGAAGGATTCCGCCTGGGGGTTGTGAGCAATTGCGGGCGGGAAGCCGTTCACGGTATTCTGGCACGTTTCAACCTGATTGATTTTTTTGAAATTATTCTGTCCCGCCAGGATATGTCCCGGCTCAAGCCCCATCCGGAAAGCCTGGGCCTGGCCCTTAAGACATTATCTCTGTCTCCGGAAAAAGTGTTGTTTGTCGGTGATTCAATCAATGACATCCTTGCAGCTGATAACACAGGCATGGCTGCCTGTTTTCTGTCCTGCGGTGAAAGTCGGATCACCGGCCTTTCAGCCACCTTGAATGTGAACCACATATCCCGCCTGTCGGATCTTCTGAAAATTTTATAACGCACCAACCGCCCCTGCCGCTGCTGCAAGCAATCAAAACGCCTCAAGGCAGCGGCAGATTCTTATTTATCCCGGGGCCAATATGCCCGCAAAAACCCCGGGACTCCAGGGGGATGATAAACTTGATATTGACAGTTTTCTTCCTTTGCGTTATGAAAATCATATGAAATAAACTATCTTACCTTTCCAGCATTCAGGAGATTTCGTACCCTGCCATGAGCCGAAAATATGAAGTTAAATCCGACCAGACCCTCACTGTCATCAAACAACTATTAAACCAAGGTATCACAAAAATAGCCGCAATTATCAGACATTCCGAGCGGCTTTATTCCACCCAGGCCCGCATGGAACCCTTCATGAATCTCACACCTGAAGGCTTACAATATGCTGTGGAAATGGGACAAAATCTGCCGGCAGGTCCTCTGCCTCGGATGTACTCCTCCTACATCGGCCGGTGCATTGAAACCGCCTATCTCATTGATAAAGGATTCTCACGCCAGCACGGCATACAACTTCCCCACAACCAGCCAAAAGAACAGCTGGCCCCGTTTTACATCAAGGACAACCAAAAAGCCCTGGCCCTGCTCAAGGAACAGGGCACCTATACATACATCCGCAACTGGTTTGACAGCCGTCTGGATGACACCGTGATGGAAAATCCGGCAACCACCGCGGCCGCCCTCACCCGGTTCATGACCGAACAAGTCAACGGCCTGGCGGACAATGAGATCGCCATCTGCGTATCCCATGACTGGAACATCTTTCCCCTCAAGGAATTTGCCTTGGGACTGCCCCACGAGGAAGCCGGAGACATTGGATACCTGGACGGGGTGGTGTTTTTTGAAAACAAGAACCGGATGTTCATCACTTCATATCAGGCCGATCCCCGGCCGGTAATTGCCGCCTCATGAACATGCATCCCCGGTTGTGACACGCATATAAAGGAGCTGTCCCATGACACACACCCGCATCACCATTATCTGTGAAAACCGGGCCCACATGGCCAGAGACATCATGGGCGAACACGGGTTCGCGGCCCTGATAAAAACCCCGGACACCTGTCTGCTCATGGACACGGGCCAGGGACTGGGACTGGCCCACAATGCAAAGGCCATGAAAATCGATCTGGCCGCCCTGGACGGCGTGGTGATCAGCCACGGCCATTTTGACCACACCGGCGGGCTGATGCAGATCCCGGCCCGGGAACGGCCTTTGCCCATTCATGCCCATCCGGACCTGTTTGCCGCAAAATATGTGATGCCCAAAGGAGAGCCTCCCACCTATATCGGGATCCCGTTTTCACAAACAGCACTGGAAGAAACAATCAACGCCCGGTTCGAGTTCCACAGCGACTTCACTGACATCGCCCCGGGCGTGTTCTTTTCCGGCCAGGTGCCCCGGACCTGGTCGTTTGAACCCTCTGATGACCGACTGGTGACCGAAACCAGTGACGGATTTGTTCCCGACCCGTTCAAAGACGATGCCAGCCTGCTTATCGAGACCCCGACCGGACCGGTAATTCTCACCGGGTGCGCCCACTCCGGCATTGTCAACATCATGGAACATTTTGCCCAAAAAACCGGGCATCAGACATTTTCCGCAGTCATCGGCGGCACCCACCTGGGATTTGTCAATGACCCGGCCCAGCTGGAACAGGCCATGGATGCGTTTGACAAATTTAAGGTCCGCACCATTGCCGTGTCCCACTGCACGGGCAACGAAGCCGCGGCCCGGCTCTTTCACCGGTTCAAAAACCGGTTTGCCTTTGCCGGTGCCGGCTGGCACATGGATTTTTAAAAATGCCCGACCTGCTTGTCCGGCTGTATGACCTGCCCGGGGCCGCATCAGAGCGGAACCGTCAGGCTGAACAGGGCATTGTGATTAGACGGGCCATGGCATATGAAAAACAGGCCGTGGTCCAATGGGTGACACACCGGTTCGGCACG
The DNA here is from genome assembly GCF_000421285.1 of Desulfotignum balticum DSM 7044. Lineage (GTDB taxonomy): Bacteria > Desulfobacterota > Desulfobacteria > Desulfobacterales > Desulfobacteraceae > Desulfotignum > Desulfotignum balticum. The sequence goes on along the minus strand of NZ_ATWO01000001.1, from coordinate 1,775,479 downwards.
GGCTGGGCCGGTGAATGTGATGTGGCCTTCACCCGTGTCCCGGTGTCCTGTTTCATTGCCACCGACGCTGGAAACATCGCCGGTTTTGCCTGCCATGACGTCACCTGCCTGAATTTTTTCGGACCCACGGGCGTGGATGAAAAATACCGCCGTACCGGCATCGGCAAAGCCCTGCTTTTGTCCTGCCTTCACGCCATGGCAGCTAAGGGATATGCCTATGCAGTCATCGGCGGTGCCGGGCCCACGGAATTTTTTGTCAAAACAGCCGGAGCCCAGCCCATTGCCGGTTCCACCCCCGGAATTTACCATGATCGACTCACCCTCCAGGATATGGACAAAGGAGAAATCCCATGAGCCAGCATATGCAGATCACCGTGACCATCCGGCCGTTTTACAAAAAAAGCTTTGAAAAAACCTACCCGCGCCTGGCCCGGCACCTGGGATATCAGGACCCGGATCTCGTGGACGGCAACCCATCCCTGTACGAGCTGGCCAAAAAGATCGACATGCTGCTCTACCAATACGACGGCACCCCGCTGCGGCAGGTGCTGCTCGATCACAAACAGCAGCTGATACAGACCTTTCATGCCATTGAAGAACACATCGCCGACCGGCGCCTGGCTGAAGCAGACAAACTGCTCTACACCCTGGAAGATATCTTTGATGACATGGAGTATCACCTGGACTGATCCGGACCGAACCACAGTGTGGCTGGCGGTGTTTTTCAATGGCTGATCGACTGACAGAAGCCATGCACCTTTAGAAACCATTGGATTCAGGAAAACAGCCCCTGGTATGAAAACCCGATCCAGGGTGTCGTTTACTGGAAACCCCCTGGTCCCGGGTAAAGGCCCGGCAAACAAAAAGGCTTTGCGCGTGTGCGCAAAGCCTTTGAATACTGATTGAATCAGCCGTTTCAGATCAACATTGGATCATCCGCCGACATTCCCGGCTTCGAGGTCTTTCCAGGCGCGATTCACATTGCTTCCCACCGTGCCGAAAAGATCGTCCAGTTCATTTTTCATGGGAGACCAGTCAGAGGGGCACTCTTTTTCCAGCTGATCCACCCGCATCTGGGCTGTGGCAACCTCCTGCTCCAGCTGTCCAATCAACGGCAGCACCTTTTCTTTCTGCTGGGTACTGTATGAGTCAGCCGTTTTTTTCATGGCCTCCAGTTTGTTTTTCCAAGCAGAAACTTCAGCCAGCATTGCATTGCAGTAATCTTTGACTTCCATGGGAAACTCCTTTCTGGGTTTAGTTAAAAATCACCCGAAATATCAAAACGAAATTCCGGAAAACCGCGGATCCCTGGCAAAGAGTAACATCGAGAAGCTTCAGGAATCAATTCATCTTATCAACTATATTAAGCGTTTTTTGAATATAATCAACCTGAAAAAAGAAAAAATCGTTCAAACGGAAATTCATGATGTCGCCGACCCTGTAATTCTTCGTTGCAAACACAATGCAGACAATGTAATGTCAAAATGAAACAATCAGACTGGACAACACAAAGGCGGGATAAATGATCAATTCTTATTCCTTCGGCAAAATGACCGTCAACGGCAAAGAATTTAGAAAGGATCTGATGATCCTGCCGGATAGGTCCGTGTTAAGCCCGTGGATCAGAAAATCCGGGCACCGGCTGACGCTGGAAGACTTAAAACCGGTTCTGGAAACTGATGCCGAAATCCTGGTGATCGGCACGGGAAAACCGGGCCTGATGAGGCCCCATGCCACACTGGTACAAGATCTTCAGGAAAAAGGGATCACGGCCATGGTGATGTCCTCAAAAAAGGCGGCTGAAAAATACAATGCCCTGGCAGGCACGGCAAAAGGGGTAGCCGCCTGTTTTCATCTGACCTGCTGACAATCTGAAGTATTGACATTCCATTTCAATCCCATATGATGGAATCCGACAACCCCTGAACCGGAGGAAACCATGGACTCATCCATTTCGGATAAACTGGAAAATGAACTTAAAAAACATCTCGGTAATGCCCTCCCGGCCCATGCGGCCACAGACATCCATGCCGCGCTGGAACTGGCAGACACGCTGAAATCAAAAGGCTTTGGCTTTCACTTGAAAGACCTGTGCCCGGGAAGCCCGGACCAAACAAGGTGGCAGGCGATTTTTTCCAAAAACAATGATGAATTCACTGCTGATCATCCGGATGCTTCCGTGGCCGTGTGTTCGGCGGCCATCGGGGCTTTGACCACCCCGGAAACCCCGACATCCCTTTCCTGAGGCCCCCCATGTCCGGCAAACCCACATATGAAGAACTGGAAGCCAGAATCCGGGAACTGGAGCGTGCTGCCGAAGCCAAAAACAAAACCGGGGACCCGGATATTATCCGGACACTGTCCGAGAGCTTTCAGCAGTTGGCCGACCATTCCCAGGATGCCATTTATCTGTTTGATATTGAATCCGGGACCTTTCCTTTTTTTAACAAGCGGTTTCTGGCGCTGTTCGGCAGCCGTGAGCAGGGACGGCCGGTATTGACCTCCGGGACTGTGGCCCAGCGCATCCATCCCCAGGACGCTGACAAGCTTCGGGCCGCAAGAAAAAAAACCCTGGAAGCCGGTGAAACCACCGGAGATGTCGAATACCGCTACATCGGTGTCGACGGCACCACCCGGTGGATGCATGACCGGTGGTCCGTGGTCCGGGACCGGCATCACCGGGCCATTGCCATTGAAGGATTCGTTCGGGACAACACCCAGAGAAAACAGGCGGAAGAGGAACTGGAACACAGCCGGAACAGCGCTTTGATCGGCAGTTATATTGTGCAGAAAGGCCGGTTCGTCTATGTAAATCCTCAATTCTGCAAGATTACCGGATATGCACAAAATGAACTGACCGGCATGAAGTCTTTGGACCTGGTACATGCGGATTACCAGGACCATGTTCTGGAGTGCGCCCGGCAGATGCTGGCCGGACGCCGGACCACACCTTACGAATTCCGGGTCGTGGACCGGATGGGTCAAATAAAATGGGTCATGGAAACAGTGACCCCTGTCAAACACCAGGGAACCCGGGCCGCTTTGGGGTATTTCATGGATATCACCCAGCAGCAGCAGGTGGCCCAGGAACAGCGGGACAAGGAAAAACTCAGGGCCATTCTTGAAATGGCCGGCGCAGTCAGCCACGAGCTGAACAACCCGCTTCAGGTGGTGTTGATCGGGATTGAAAAACTGGCGGCACCCAACCTGAAACCAGCCCAGAAGCAGGATCTGATACAGCTCATAAAAAAACACACCCTGCGCATGATGGAGCTGTCTGCCAAAATTCAGAAGATTTCCCAGTATGCCACCAAAGACTATGTGCAGGGCAAAAAAATCTTTGATATCGATGCGGCCGCCATAGAACTCCCCGGAGACATTAGAAATGAGGCCCAGTGAATTTTGCCACAAAAAAAACAACAGGCACCACGCCTGAAAATGGAGGAAACGCATGCCGGGAGTCCAAGGACGGGTCACACTGGTAACAGGTGCGGGGCGCGGTATCGGCCGGGCAACGGCTGAACTGCTGACATCCCGGGGTGCCCGGGTCATGGCCGTTGCAAGAAGTAAAAATGAATTAAAAACCCTGGGACTGGATTATGTGGCCGCAGACCTGGGAACCCCTGACGGATGTGCCTTTGCCGTCAAGCAAACCCGTGAGCGCTTAGGGCCGGTATCCATTCTGGTGTGCAATCACGGCATTGGTTCGGCCCATGAACGGGTGATATGGGAACAGCCGCCGGAAGTGTGGCAGGAAACCCTGCGTATCAACCTGGACGGGCCCTATTATCTGTCACAAATGGTTGTCAAAGACATGATTGAACAGGGCTATGGCCGGTGTGTGTTCACCAGCTCCACGGCCGGCGAAAAGGCGGAATATGCCGGCAGTGCCTATACCAGCGCCAAACACGGGCTTTTGGGCCTGATGCGCGCGATTTCCAGGGATGCCGGGCCCCATGGGGTGACCTCCAATGCCGTGCTTCCCGGATGGGTGCGGACATCCATGGCGGAAAAATCCGCCGGAGCTGAAGCTGAAAAACGCGGCATCACCCCGGATGAGGTGTGGAAGGAACGGGCGGCCCTCTATCCGCCGGGCCGGGTGGCGACCCCTGAAGAAGTGGCTCACGTGATTGCATTTCTGGCTTCCGAAGAATCCAGCGGGGTCAGCGGAGAAGCCATCACCGTGGCTTTAGGCGGCCTGGTTTAAGCCGACGTTATCGAAGAAAAAAGCAGGCATTAGGTATTTTTCCCTAACGCGGGTAAGGGTTTTCTCTAATTGACATGCACGCATTTCACTGATATGGCATTCGATGATATCGAAAATATGGTTGAGTTTTTATGGAATCAAGGATGTGTTGCAAGATGAGTTTTGGAAACCGCCACAATTGAAGCAATCAAATATTAATTCTTCGATTTATGTGGTCTGTAAGATTCATATTTATGATATTTCCCAAAAATACTGAATATATGGCAAGGGATATAATCAATACATGTAATTTTTTGTCAACATATCTATAATAAGAACATATGGGTGCTGGGGAAAGAGGTGGAATTAGCGTTTTACGTCATGATATATAATTATCGTTATGTGAAAAATGAAAGAAAGAGAATAAGAAATGGAACATGTATTTTTTTGCACAGGTCACGAGATTAAAATCCCAAATATTGTGAAAAGTGAGGGTCTTTACCTATATGATGAAAAAGGTAAAGCTTATATGGATTTAGAGTCAGGTGTATGGTGTACATCTCTTGGACACAGTAATGCTGAAATAAACAATATAATCAAAAACCAAATAGAATTATTAATGCACGCTGGTTTTTGCTATTCAAATGAAATACTTGAAAAATCAGCAAAATCAATTCTTGATATCGCCGGTTTAGATAATGGAAAAAGTGTATTTCTCTGCTCTGGCAGCGAAGCTATTGAGGTATCAAGGCAGATGGCTAAACATCTAACTGAGAAAAACGTATCTTTGACACTTCATGACTCATACCTTGGCGCATATTCTTCAATAATCGACAAATCCAGGAATTGGTATTTGCTAAATTGGGAGCAATGTAAAACATGCCCTGATAAGGAAAAGTGCGATCTATCATGTGAAGTGCTTCAAAAAATACCCAAAGACGTATCTGAGTTTATTTTTGAACCAGGCAGCTCTTCTGGTTTTGTGCGGTTTCCTCCAAAAGCGTTAATAGGAAATATCGTCAAAATTGTTCAAGACAACGGAGGAAAAATTATCGCCAATGAAGTGACAACAGGCGTCGGGCGAACCGGCAAATGGTTTGGCTATCAACATTATGACATTAACCCCGATTTTATCGCTGTTGGCAAAGGAATTGGAAACGGATACCCTGTGAGTATTGCTCTTATCAACGAATCTACTGCAAGGCAGTTAGAACTAAATCCGTTTCATTATTCCCAATCCCATCAAAATGATCCTTTGGGAGCTTCGATTGTACATGGGGTTATTAAATTCATTGAAGAAAATAATTTGATATCAAAAGCGGAAAGTAATGGATTGTTACTCCACAACCATCTTGAATCGCTTGTTGATAATGAAATTATTCCTGAAGTTCGTGGAAGAGGGTTGATGCTTGCTGTTGATATCAAGAACAAAGAAATTACATATGACATTTATAGTGACCTTATTGAAAAGGGATATATATTGGGAAATCGAGGTTCATCATTTAGGATTGATCCACCACTTATAATTACTAAAACTGAGATTGATGAGTTTATTGAAGTACTCAGAAAATCAAAATCCCACTTCAAATGAATCACATAACAAATGAAGGATTAGTAACCGTGCCGAGGCACGAGGCTCGGTACTAATCCTGTGGTTGAACAGGTCATTCCACTGGACCCGCAAACAGCGCGGGCCAGTGAATTCAACGTTATGTCCCCAAAAGGATAATATGCAAATTATATCAATATCTCTGACAGTGTCGTTTATAATTATCGCATTTCTTCATATTTTTTGGGCATTAGGTTTCAAATTCGATATTCGAAATATGGTTCCTGTTGTAATCGGTGAACCGGTCTTTACCCCTGGCCCTGTTGGCACTTTAATTGTCGCGATTGTTCTTTTTTGCTTTGCAGGCGTTTCTCTGGCTCTGGGCTATTCCAGCAAAGTACCTGTCAGTTATTTTCCGTTCCTGAAACCAGCAGGTATCACAATAGGTGTCATACTCCTTGTAAGGGCTGTTGGTGATTTTAAATATGCTGGCTTTTTCAAAAGAATTAAAGGCAGCAATTTTGCAAAATATGACAACTGGTTGTACTCCCCATTTTGTTTAATAAGTGGAGGGGCATTTTTATATTTAGCTAAAAACTTGACATAACAAATAACGCTGCAGCCGACCCGGGGGGATAACTGCTTTTCGAAAGCACTTGGTCTTCGAAAAAACTTGGCTTCGGCAACCTGCTCGGCCATATGCCCCGGTCGGCTGAGCTCCCCGTTAGACTAAAAAAACAGATAGATGGAGCCCCATAATAATTAGGATAAAAAAGGAATATTATGAAACGAATTAGTCTTTTTAATCACAAAGGTGGAGTAAGCAAAACCACATCCGTTTACCATTTGGGATGGATGCTTACTAAATTAGGTAAAAAGGTGTTGCTCGTTGATGGGGACTCTCAATGCAATCTAAGTATTCTCACAATGGGAGAAGATGGGTTTGAGGCACATTTAGAAGCAACCCCAGAGAACACAATTAAAGAATTATTAAAGCCAGCATTCAAAGGACAACCTAAACCTTTAGAAGCACTTGAGGCCATCCAGGTAAAAGACAACGAAAAACTTTTCCTGATTCCTGGCTCTTTTGATCTTACAGAATATGATGTAGCTTTAGGAATGAGCTTTGGATTTAGTGAGGCAATAGGTACGCTTGCCAATTTGCCAGGTTCATTTAATTATTTAATTAGAAAATACGAAGAAAAATATAGTATTGATTATACAATAATTGACTTAAACCCATCATTGTCCGCAATTAATCAAACACTATTTTTAACTTCTGATTACTTTATTGTTCCAACATCCTGTGATTATTTTTCAAAACTTGCCATTAAATCACTTAAAAAAATTTTACCGTCATGGGAAAATTGGGCAAAAAAAGCCCGACAAATATTGCATGATTCATCCTATCCCATGAAAAATGAAACGCCTAAATATATCGGTGCTATTATACAGCGGTATAATATTAGACTCGGAAAAGCAACACAGGCAAACCAAGAAATTATTGACGATATTAGACATGAGATAGCAAACAATTTTTTTCCAAATCTATATGATGCAGGAATGATTATTGAACAAGATGATCAAAAATTATTTGATATTCAAGTTCCTGACTTCAACACATTAAACGCGCTATATCATCAGCATGGCTATCCTGTTTTTGAAATTAACGAACAAATGATGAGAGATGCAGGTTGGTTCGGTGCAACATTAACTACGAATGAAGAAAAAATAGAATTATTCCGAGCTACATATGAAGATTTGGCAAATAGAGTGATTGAACATGCCATATAAAACCAGCTTAATTTCAAGATTTGAAGCAGCAATATCTCAAGTTGACGAGCTATTAGCAATTCACCATTACTTGCAATTTGCTCCAGTAACAGAGGTTACCGATAATGTTTTGCGAGCATCTCTTACGATGATGGTATCAGCTATTGATACTTCTGTACATGAGTTGATTATAAGCGCAATCATGTTCGAGATAAAAGAAGACAAATCAATCTTCAAACTTGACAATGTTAAAATTGGCGCATTAGCATCAAAAGAATCAGATAAGGATACTCGGATAAGGTTGATTGAATCAGATCTTCGTCGCCAATTTTCAAAAGAATCCTTCCAATCCTCCAGACAAATAGAAAATTCACTTGGTAAAATTGGTATTACAAATATATGGACAAAACTGGCATCTACATTAGGTCAACCTCCTGAAGATATCAAAATTAAACTTGATCTGCTGGTGCGGCGGCGGAATCAAATAGTCCATGAAGGTGATCTGGACCACCTTCATAGTATTCGTGACATTGCCAGGGGAGATCTCAATGACTCATTAGCATTCACCAAAGATCTGGTCGCTGGAATGATAAATGAGTACACCAATTTAATAAACGTCTAACAAATAAAGGATTAGTAACAGTGCCGAGGCACGAGGCTCGGTACTAATCCTGTGATTCAAGAAGCCGCGGATCAATAGGGGAAAAGGTCATCGATTTGCAGGATGTGTGAAAGATGGGATGAAAATTTTATAAAAGTGCCTTCCTCCTGATGCAAAAACCAAGAATCAGGCTGTCTTTGTCAGTAAAACCCGGGTTTAAAATTCAAATATCCGCAATTGGCGCACGGGTACTGTGACATGCCCGGGATATTCAGTTTTTTGGGCTGTTTTATAGTCGACAGCGAAAACCAGATAGTCAGTTTTGTCCAGTTATCCGGGTCTGCATCGTGGTTCAGGCTTTACAAAGAACATAAAGTTTAAATCATGTCCGCAATGGCTGCATTTAATCCCGGGTATTTCCCGTTCCGGGATTTCAGTAAAAAGTGCAATAATATCATGGATGAGTGAAATGAGTTCACGAATTTTCTCAATGGATAAGGCACTGTTGGGGTTGAGAAAACCATAATGCCTGATTTTCATAAATCCCCTGGGTAGAACATGCTGCAGGAATCTTCTGATAAACTCCATGGCATCCAGCGTCATGTTTTTCCATTTATTTTTTTCACGGTCTTTGTACAGAAATTCAATGACACCATTTTCAATGCTTTTGATACGATTATTGGAGATGGCAACCCGGAACACATATCTTGAAAGATATCGTAAAGAATTTTGTCCCTGGCCCACGGCCTGACTGTCAATCACCCATTGTTTTTTCCACACTGCGGGATCTATTTTAACAAGCAGCCCGGCTTTTTTCATTGCATCCTTGAATTTGGCTTTAAAAATGATCTCCAACGGTTTCGTGTGAACAAATAGATCCTGTCTGGAAGAAATCCATTGATTATTATCAGACAATGCGCCTCCGGGAATGACCAGGTGCAAATGAGGATGATACTGGAGCATGCCACCCCAGGTGTGAAGGCCTGCCAGATATCCGATTCGATCAGATCCGACAAACCGCTTATCCTGCGCTAATTTTTTCAGCGCTTTGTTGGTGCATAAAAACAAGGCGCCATAAGCTTGCTTCTGGTGAGATCTCACAACATCCCGAAGGCCCTGGGGAAGTGTGATCGTTAACAGGAAGTAATGAGTCGGCAGCAGTTTTTTCATCTGCTGATTAAGCCAATGATTTGTTTTATCATGCTGGCTGATCAGCGTTCTTCCCGCCGTTGCGGCCCAAGGCAGGGAATATCCATTTTGGATTGCCATGGGTTTTATAGTATTCACGTAAACTGAGCAGAGTAATTTTTGGTAAAGGGACAGTCCTGTCCAGCGCGCTTTTTCCGGCATGAATATGCACAAGCCCCCTGTCGGAAAGAATATCTTTGACCTGAAGCGTTGTTGCTTCCCTCAAACGCAGTCCCATGGAATATAATGTCAAATAAAATGTCTGGCTTTGTGCAGTGGGAAGAGCATAAATAATCTTCCTGACTTCCTCCAGACTCAGAATGGTCGGTAAAGTTTGTTCTCGTTTCCATTTGATGTCGTTGAAAATATTCCATTCACGCACAAGGGTCTTTCTGAAAAAATGTTGTATGCCGGAGTAACTGATGCGCAGTGTTGCAGCGCTCCAGCCAAATTCACTTTGACAACAAAGCCAGTATTGACGAAGCTGCTCTTCGCTGATATCTTCTAATGGCTTATTGTAAAAGCGCTGTAGTTTTAAAACCGCGCTGGTATAGGATTGAATGCTTCGCTCAGCATAACCGGCTAAATGGAGATCTTCTTTAAAACGTTTAATTAAATTGCTCATGGTATCTTCCTTTCTTCTTTAACCTTGTCGGGTAGAAGATACCGACCTGCAAGCCGGTAAGAAGATACCATGAGCAATGGAATTGAACAATGATGGCAAGGCTTTATCTGCCGCGGAGCGGCTTACTTGAACATTTTTTTTGCAGTGGGACCGGGCTTACTGCACGGTTTTATAAAGGATAAAACAAATACAAACAATTTTTTTCAGCGGTCGTTTTCGGTACTTGCCGCCCGGCCCCTGAAAAAGGCGTTATACCTAAAAAAAGGCAATAACATGAATGATATATTTGCAGATAGGATAACTGATGTCCCTCGATCATTTATCAGGGAAATCCTAAAGGTGGCATTAGATCCAGAAGTGATTTCATTCGCTGGTGGCCTGCCAAACAGGGATTTATTCCCCGTTCAAGAGCTTACAAATGCAACGAGTGAAGTATTTAGTATATATGGAAGGGATATTTTTCAATATAGCAACTCAGAAGGCTACCTGAAGCTACGCGAGAATATTGCAGAGAACTATCAGAAAAAAGGACTTAGTGTCTCTCCGGAAAATATTCTTATTACAAATGGCGCTCAGCAAGGGCTTGATCTTTTAGGAAAAGTTTTACTTAACGATGGAGACGTTGTAGTTCTCGAAGAGCCGGGTTATTTAGGTGCTATTCAGGCATTTTCGCTGTATAAACCCACGTTTTTGCCTGTAAAGGTTTCTGAGCAGGGAATGAACATAGATGGGTTACAGAAAGTATTTACCAACAACAGCCCTAAATTAGTTTACTCGGTTCCAAATTTTCAAAATCCTTCAGGTATCACATACAGTAATGAAAATAGACAAGAAATTGCCAGCATAATCCAAGACAAAACTACATTCCTCATTGAGGATAATCCCTATGGAGATTTGCGGTTTTCAGGAGAACCTCAGCTATCTTTCAAGCATTATCTGCCAGAAAAGGTTATTTTACTTGGCTCGTTCTCAAAAATAGTGGTGCCAGGTTTTCGTATTGGTTGGATAGTTGCTCCTGATAATATTCTGCAAAAGCTGTTAGTGGCAAAACAGGCTTCTGATCTGCATACATGTCACTTCACACAGTATATTATCTATCAATACTTACAAAAAAATGACATCCAAAGACATATAGAAAAAGTTGCTCAAAAATATGGAGAGCAGTGCCAAAGCATGCTGGAAAGTATGGAAAAGTATTTTCCAGCATGCGTTGCATATACTAAACCAGAAGGAGGAATGTTCCTTTGGGTCACTCTTCCAGCTGATATTTCAGCAATGGATTTATTTGAAATTTCAGTAAAAGAAAAGGTGGTCTTCGTTCCAGGCAATCCATTCTATATTAACAACAATGGCGAGAATACTTTCCGACTGAATTTTTCATGTACAGATAAACAGACTACAGAGACAGGAATTAAGAGGTTGGGGGGCGCAATAGAAACTCTACAAAAACGGGTATAACAATGCAAATGCATTCAGACGGCCAAAAGCTGCCCCGCACTTCGCTTTACAGCTTTTGCCGCCGGTGATTTGGGGGTTATGTGCGATATGTCATATGAATTAACGGTTTAAACAGCAGGGAATAAAATTGACGATTACACTCTCTTTGGCAAAAATTGAGGATGCAGAAATGCTGAAATCAATCAGCGTTGAGGCTTTTACTGGTGATTATGAGCAGTACGGCTCTTATCCTCCGGGAATTGAGTCGTTAGCTTGGCATCAATCAGAAATTGAAAAAGGCCATTATTATAAAATTCAATACAATGATGAGCTTGCTGGTGGCATTTGCATCATCCCATCATATAATGAACTGATAGAAATAAAGTACTTTTTCATTTCTGAAAAATATCAAAACAAGCGAATTGGCTCCATGACAGTGGAGTTAATTGAAAAACAATATAGCAGCGCAAAAGCTTGGACACTTGCAACACCATATAAAGCCTATCGAAACCACCACTTTTATGAAAAATTTGGTTATACAAAGATTGGTGAATTTCAGCCAGATCCAAATAATGCGTTCAAGTTGTTTGAGTACAAAAAAGAAATCGTGAAATAACAAAACAAACGGGTCAACCTGACCGCCGGGAGCAACGTTCTCTGTATCAAGTTCAGTGGCGGAGGCAGGTTACCCTTGGCGTTATCAATTGTGCTCGCTCAATAGTAAATTATCCAATACCAGAAATTTTCCATATCCATGCAATCATAAACCTGATAATATCAGTGTGTTTGAAAATTAAAAATGTTTGTGAGTATGAATTACCGACAGGATTTAAACCAGCAAATGAATAACACTCTTTCCAGAAATGAAATAATAAGTTTGATAAAGGCTGAAAAACCTTTTTTTAAGGAAAATTTTGGTGTCATTCATATCGGGATTTTTGGTTCTTATGCCAAAGATCGGCAAACGATTGATATCTGTGAAAACCATCTTCCAAAACTGAGGGAAACAATTAGAAAAATGCTCGCATAATTTCTGATATCACACATCAACAATATCCAATTGGTCTGGTCACAGGCGTTGGTAAAAGCCGATGATTTTGACCGGTTCAAGGCACTTCAATGGGGCATCCGGACCTGGGATGTGTGTTGAATTTCCCAGCTTGAGTTGGCTGGCCGATACACCGGAAAAAGCACTGAAAGGCATCCGAAATCTGGTAGCGGATGTGTTATCGGATATGGGCAAAACCACGGATAACTGCCAGTTAGGGGGCCCGGGATTGTCGGACAGTCTGATTTAATCGGCAATCCGTGCCACCAGGATCACCCCTGTGACCGATGCCACACCCATGGAAGCAAAGGTGACGCCCCAGGAAAAAATCGTATGCCCCCCGCCGGACAGATCCAGGACCCACCCGGCCGCAATGGTGCCTAAAGCCGCGGCCCCGAATCCGCCCAAAGACTGAAGGGCCATGGTGGCCCCACGCAGGTCCGGCCGGGCCGAAGTAATCACCCCGGCGTGGATGGCAGCAGAATCTCCCTGGAAAAAAATGGTGTACACAATGCACAGCATTGCCACCCAGGCCGGATCCAGCCCGGCCCAGAACCCGATGGTCACAGATATCAGGCCGGACACCCCCATGATCAGGATCACCATGGTTTTTCTGGGAAACCGCACGGCCAGTTCGGCCCCGGCAATGCTGGCCAGCATGCCGGCGATCCCGGCCACAGCCATCACCGTGGTGGGGATCAGATAACTTTCAGATCCCGGATGTAACGACAGATTGAACGCCATGAACGCCACCAGCCAGGCCCGGGCCGCAAACATTTCCCAGGTGTGGCACATATAGGCCAGGATATAGGCCCTTGCATTGCGGTTCTGCCACACCGGGCGGAAATCCAGGATATGGCGTTTGATCATGAAGTCAGGCGCGGATGGCAAAACCGGTGCAAGGATGACCCCTGCCAGCACCAGGGCCAGGCCGGACCCGGCGGCAGCCGCAACAAACGCGGTTTCCCACCCCCATGTTTCAAACACCTGGCCGGCAACAAAAAACGATGCGCTCATGCCCAGGCCGAAGCAGGCCGTGTAAAACGCGATGCTCCGGGGCTGGGCAGACGGGGCCACCCGGTCCATGAGGGCCTTGAGCCCGGGGATGAAGGTACCGGCCAGGGAAATACCGCACAGCGCGCGGAAGAGAAGGGCCGTCCAGAACCCGCCGGCCAGAAATGCAAACCCGAAATTGGAAATGATGCCGATGACACATCCGGCCAGGTAGATCCGCCGGGCGTCCATCCGGTCCGTGAGGCTGGTGAGCACGGGCACGGCTCCGGTATATCCGATAAAATAGATGCCGTTGATCCACCCGGCCTGATTGCCGGACAACTCCCAGATCTGCATAAAATGCGGCAGCAGTGCCGGAAAGGCAAACACCCCCAGCATACCGGCCACCTCGGCTGCACACAGACACCCCACCAGCACCACCGGGTGCGTGAATTTGCCGTCCGGCGGCTGGGGGATCATTTTTTTTGTCTGTGAAGTTGTCATGGTCTTTTTTCCCGCCAGTCTGAACCTTGAAGGAAATCTTGTCAAACACAAAAACAGGCCGCTATCAAGCTGCCCATTATTGAGCTTGATCCCCCTGTATTCAAGTATTATACTGATTCAACAACCTGATTAAAGACTCAAAGGAAAAACAATCCGTGGAAAATGGCACGGAACCAGCTCGACAGCGATCTCATCTAATAACTGAAACCAAGGGTCCTTTATGAACATCGTTACATTTGAAACCGTTTCCAAAACCTACCGGACCGGTGAAACCACGGTCACGGCGTTGGGAGATGTCAGTCTGAAGATCCCCAAAGGGATGTTCACCGCGTTTGTGGGACCGTCCGGCAGCGGCAAGACCACGGCGTTGAACCTGATCGGATGCCTGGATCAGCCTTCCAAAGGAACCGTGACCGTGGCCGGACAGGCCACCGGCAACATGAACCGGCGTCAGAGTGCGGCGTTCAGAGGAAAACACTTAGGGTTTGTGTTCCAGGATTTCAATCTGCTGCCCGTGCTCACGGTGCATGAAAACGTGGAATATCCGTTGCTCATGATCCAGGACTTACCCAAATCCCACCGCGGCCCGGCCGTGGAAAAAGTGCTGGCTGCCGTGGGTATGGCAGACCAGGCCGGCAAATATCCGGCCCAGCTGTCCGGGGGACAGAAACAGCGGGTGGCCATTGCCAGGGCCCTGGTGGGCAATCCGGCCCTGGTGCTGGCGGATGAACCCACAGCCAACCTGGACGGGGCCACTGCCCAGAAGGTGATCGATCTGATGAAACGCATGCGGGATGAATTCGGCATCACATTCATCTTTTCCACCCATGACCCCCGGATCATGGACCAGGCTGAGGCGTTTTTTCACATGGAGGACGGCCGCCTGAAAGATGCGTCTGAAAATATGGTTGACCCCTTGGGAGGTGACATATGATCAAGGTCATGTCTTTAGCCATCAGAAACCTGCTGCGGTACAAGCGCCGCACCCTGCTCACCGGGCTGCTCATTGCCGTGGGCGTCATGGCGGTGATCGTTTTCACAGGCCTGAGCGGATCATTCAAACGGGCGATCGTGGGCCAGATCACCGATTCTGTGCTCAGTCATCTCCAGGTGCACAAAAAAGGGTATATGGCCAGCATTGACAATCTGCCCCTGGACCGGATGATCCCGGAAAAGCCGTTTCACAAACTGACGGATATTCTGAACCAGACACCGGGGGTGGACGGATTTTCTCCCCGCATCAAATTCGGGGCCATGCTCAGCAATTTTGCCCAGACCACCAATGTGCGCCTCAACGGCATTGACCCCAAAAAAGAACTGACGGCCGTGCCTCTGCTGCCGTCCCGGATAAAAAACCCCCTGAACCCTGATGTGCTGCTGACTCCCGGCCAGGTGCTTTTGCCTGAAATTCTGGCCAAAGGCATGGGAATCGGCGCGGGGGACACCGTGGTGCTGGTGGCCAACAACAAGGATGGCTCCGTGAACGGCATGACCTTTGTGGTGGCCGGCGTGGTGGAAAGCCTGATGGGCCCGGGCGGCCGGGACGGATACCTGCACCTGGACGATGCGGCGGGGCTTTTGCGCATGGATACCCCGGAAATCAGCGAGGTGGCCGTGCGGGTCACGGGTTTTGACACCCTGGCAACCGTGGCGGACCGGGTGAACCAGGCCCTGGCCCCCATGACCACGCCCAAGGGCCAGCCCTTGTTCGAGGTGCATACCTGGCAGCAGCTCACCCCGTTTTACAATGTGGTGCGCATGATCGATCTCATGACCCTGGGCATCAAGATCATTCTGATTGCCGTGGTGCTGATCAGCGTGCTCAATGTCATGATCATGAGCGTGTATGAACGGGTCAGAGAAATCGGTACCCTGGCTGCCATGGGTACCCAGCCGTTCCGGATCATGGCCTTGTTTGTGGCGGAAGGGTTCTGCTTAGGCCTCACGGGTGCGCTGGCGGGTGCGGTCCTGGGAACCGGGGTGCTGTGGATCCTGAACCTGACCGGCGTGGAAGTGGCGTTCGGCGGGGCCAACCAGGTATTTGAGCTGGCCCCGTCCGTGACCCCGGGCGAAGTGATCTCCGCCTGCCTCATCGTGCTGCTGGTGTCCGTGCTTGCCAGTTTGCAGCCCGCAGCCAAGGCCGCGGCCCTGGAACCCGTGGATGCCCTGCGCCATGTGTGAGTTCAAATCAAACCATTATAAAAAATGAGGATGTTATGACATATTTTCAATCCGCTTTGCGCCGCGCCGGAAAATGGGTGATGCCTTTTGTGTTGTCATGGATGGTGTGTGCGATGCTGATTTCGGCAAGTCCAATATTGGTTTCAGCCCAGGAAACACTCACGGGCGCACAGATTCTGGAACAGGTGGACCACAACCTGCAGCCCGGAAACCTGGAAATGTACCGCAAAATCATCAACATTGAACCGGACGGCAAAAAAAAAGAGTTTGTGCTCTGGTTTCTGAAAAAAGACATGGACAAGATTGTGACATTGTTCATCTCTCCGGCCAGTGAAGAAGGCCGGGCCACATTGCGTTTAGGAGACAACATGTGGCTGTACATCCCCAACGTGGGCAAACCCATCCGCATCACCAGCATGCAGTCCGTGGTGGGCGGGGTGTTCAACAATGCGGATATCATGCGCCTGGATTATCATGTGGAATATGATGTGGCCGACCTGGCCGAGGATCAGGGGCAGCATCTGCTGGATCTCAAGGCCAAAACCGGGGCCGTGGCCTATGACCGGCTCAAAATGTGGGTACTTAAACAGGAACTTGTGCCCACCAGAATCGAGTGCTATGCCGCCACAGGCATGCTCATCAAGACGCTTCATTTCAAGGAAATCAAGGATATCGGCGACGGGGTGGTCAGACCCGCGGTCATGGAAACGGACAGCCCGCTGTACCAGGGTTACAAATCCATCATGGTTTCAGCCAATCTGAAAAAGCGGGATCTGCCCGATGAGGTGTTCACCCTGAACTACCTGTCCCGGGTCAAGGACCTGCGGTAAACCAGGCGATGACCCAGGATCTGTCCGGCGGATTTTCAAATCTTTGCCCGAAACTTTCAAGGCGGGTGTCTGTTCTGATCATCTGCCTGATGCTGTGGGGACTGCCGCCCTTCCCGGCCGGGGCATCGGAATATGATTTTGCCATCCCTGAAGCAGAACCAGCCGCCTGGTCATTCGGGGGGAGAATCACGGCCCGGTATACCTGGCACCGGCTGGATGACCAGACCACCGGATACGGGCGCCTGTATGCCGGAACCGATCCGGGTGCCAATACCCATGACGGCCAGGCCGCTGCGGAACTTTCGGCGGCCTGGCGCAGATCATCATTCCAGGCACGGGTCCTGACCCGCCATGCCTATACCCGCACCTTTGAGCAGGACACATGGGACAATGATATCTATGAGGCGTATCTGTCATGGTCCCCTGCCCCCAACATAACCCTGGATGCCGGCAAAAAACCGGTACTTTGGGGCACGGGCTATGCCTGGAACCCGGCCGGATTCCTCAACCGGCCCAAGGATCCGGATGATCCGTCTTTAAACCTGGAAGGCCGGACCCTGGCAGGAATCGATTTCATCAAAAGCGTTACACATGGAGCCCTGAACAATTTCGGCATCACGGCCCTGGTGCTGCCCGTGGCTGACGATTGGTTCAACACGGACTTCGGACAGCACGGGGATGTGAACACCGCTTTGAAGCTGTATCTGCTCTGGCATGATACAGACATTGATTTTATTTTTTTCAACGGGCCGGACCATCCGTTGAGCCTGGGGCTTGATTTTGCGAAAAATCTGGCGGAAAACCTGGCCGTCCATGGGGAACTGGCGTTTCAAAAAGATGCACCAACCACTGACTACACGGCGGACAGCACTGTTTCCCAGACCACGGAAAATCAGGTCTCCGGCCTTTTGGGTCTGCGGTATCTGAATGCCCATGACACCACATTCATTGCTGAATACTATCACAACGGGGCCGGTTATGATGATTCCCGGATCTTTCTGCCGTCTCCGGATCGTCAGCGCAATCCGGGCAAAGATTATTTGTATGCCAAGATTTCACAAAAAGAACCCCTGGAAATCCTGTATCTGACCACCTGGGTCTCTGCCGTGGTCAATCTGCACGATCACAGTCTCAATCTTCAGCCCGGCCTGACCTGGACTCCGGTCACCAACCTGGAGATCAACGGCCGGATCGGTGTGCCTATCGGTGATGCCCAAACCGAATTCGGAGAAAAACCGGACCGGTTCCGGCCGGAAATCTGGGTGCGGTATTATTTTTAACGCTTTTCCCGGAACTGCTTGTAAAATATCAGCCGGAAGGATAAAAAGAACAACAAAAGACACAACACCCGGCAACTCAACTCTCAACCGCAGTAAAAAATTAAGGACTGTCACATGAGAATACCTATCTTGTGTTTGATCATGGCATTACTGTTAACCGGCCCGGCAAAAGCGGATCCTGTGTCCATCGGAACCATAAAAACAATCAAAGGCGATGTGTTTGTCGTCCGGGACACGACACAAACATCCTTACATATCGGTGATCGGCTGTATTCCGGGGACGGGCTGCAAACTTTGACAAACAGTACCGCAGGTATCATTTTTGAAGACAATACCGTGTTATCCTTAGGCCCTGACACTGAAATCAATATCAATGATTATGTGTTTGCACCTGAAAACGGCCTGTTTTCCATGATCATTGACATGTTTCAGGGCACCGCTTCCTATCTTTCCGGCATTATCGGACAACAGGCCCCTGGTGCAGTCAAATTTCATACCCCGGATGCAACCATTGGTATTCGCGGGACCCAGTTTCTTGTAAAGGTGGACCAATGAACCATAAACTTTTTATACTCATCTGTTGTGTTTTTTTTCTGACAATCTGTGCCTGCGGGACCAAAAGCACCGTGGTTTTGATTCCGGATCCGGACGGACATGTCGGAAAACTCGAAGTATCAAACCAGGCCGGAACCCAGACCCTGGATCAGGCCAATCAGGCAGTGGATATCAAAAATGAAACAACGGCTCCCGCCACCCCCGCAATACTGAGCCAAAGTAAGATCCGTGCCGTTTTTTCAGATGCACTGGATGCCAGACCCATGCCCCCGGAAAAATTTATTCTTTATTTTCTGCCGGGTTCAAATCTGCTGACCAAGGAATCTGAAGCACTTTTGCCTCAAATCATCCAGACCATCCTGGCGCGACGGTCAGATGATATTGTCATATCGGGTCATACCGACACGGTGGGCAGCAAAGAATACAATTACGGGCTCTCTTTGGAACGGGCAAAAACCATGTTTGATATTCTGGTTGCCAACGGCGCTGTCCCGGATCATATCAAGGTCACCTCCCATGGTGAGGGGAACCTGCTTGTCAAAACTCCGGATGACGTTGATGAACCCCAAAACCGGCGGGTGGAAGTGGTCATCAGATAATCTTCGATACCCGGGGAAGCCATAATAAAATGATGCCGGAAGCCTCTGCCGGGAGCCCGGTTTAATCCGCTTCCACTTCCATGCTTTTCATCACCTCGGCCTGGACACTGTCCCAGATCATGCGTTTGAGCTCCATGTAGCGGCTGGACAGCTGAACTTCCGCGTTGCGCGGATAAGGCAGATCATTGATGATCTCCTGGGCGATCCGGCCGGGTCGGGCCGTCATTACCATAATCCGGGAAGACAGCAGCAATGCTTCGTCAATGGAGTGGGTGATGAAAATAATGGTTTTGCGATGTTTTTCATAGATACGCACCAGCTGCTCCTGGAGTACCTGGCGGGTCATGGCATCCAGAGCTGCAAACGGCTCGTCCAGCAGCATCACCTTGGGGTCGTTGGCCAGGCTCCGGGCAATGGATACCCGCTGTTTCATACCTCCGGACAGATGGTGGGGATAACTTCTTTCAAATCCCTTGAGTCCCACGATATCAATGAACCGGTCCCCCCGCGCTTTACGGTCCTTGCGGGGCATGCGCTTCATTTTCATGCCGAATTCCACGTTCTCCTGCACGGTTTTCCAGGGAAACAGGGCATATTGCTGAAAAATCATACCGCATTCCGGAGTGATGCCGGTCACGGGTTTGCCGTCCAGCAGGATCTGTCCGTCCGTGGATTTATCAAACCCGGCCACCAGGTTGAGCAACGTGGTCTTGCCACAGCCCGATGCCCCTACGATCACCAGAAATTCACCATCTTTGACTTCCAGGGACAAATCTTTAAGGGCCACGACTTCCTGGCCCTGTTTTTTCCCTTGTTTGCTTTGAAAAATTTTGGTGACATTTTGAACGGCAATTTTGGTATCCGGGGTTAGCGGGTCCATGGCAGGAGTCTCCTTTCAAATTTTCGGAACACCACATCGATCACCATCACGGTAATACTGATCATCACCATGCCCAGCAGCACGGTATCGGTCTGAAAATACTCCTTGCCGTTCATGATCATGAAGCCTAAGCCTTCTCTGGCCGCCACCAGCTCGGCGGATATGATACAGGTCCAGGCAATCCCCAGCATCACCTTGAGCCCGGCAATGATCTGGGGCAAAGATCCGGGCAGAATCACCTCTTTCATTACATCCAGTTTGGAAGCCCCCAGATTTCTGGCAGCCCGGATCAACAAGGGATCAATGCTTTTGGTAGCCTCGATGATATACAGCAGTGACGGGGCAAACGACCCCATGAACACGATGGAGTATTTCTGGGTTTCCGTGATCCCCAGCCACAGCAGAGACAAGGGAATCCAGCTCATGGAAGGCAGGGGCCGCAAAAGGGAAATGATCGGATCGAACACGGCCATGAAAAATCGGGAAGACCCCAGAAAAATGCCGAAAGGAATGGCCACCATGCTGGAGACAAAAAATCCCACCATGACCCGGCGGGTGGAAGCCAGGGTATGGGAGATCAGCTGACCGTTCTCGATCATTTTAACGGCCCGGGACAGGATCTGGGAAGGGGCCGGCAGAAACAGGGGTTCGATGAATCCCAGCCGGCAGATCAATTCCCAGGTTGTGATGAATATCACCAGGGATGCAATGCTGACGGCCAGAGATTTGGACGGGGTGTTGATTTCCATGAAAACTCTCCGGAAAAATTTGGGTTGTTAGATTTTGGAGGAAAGGACCTGCCGGTGTAAGGCAGACAGGCCCTTTTTTTTCAGGACGAAAAACGGTTTAAGGGACCATGGATTCTTCGATCCATTCATTAACCGCCGGGGCATTGTCGATCTGTTTGTGCTTTACCAGAAATTCAGCCAGCTGCTGCATGCCGGTGACAAAATCGCCGGGATCCACCATCAGCGCCCGCTGCTCTTGGCCCGGAATCCAGGAAATATCCTGAAGCACGGTCATCTGGTCTTCCATACTTAAGTTGGTGAGTTTCACCAGCACCTTGGCGCTTTCTTCCGGATCATTGATGAGCATGTCCACAGCTTCGAAATATCCTTTGACAAACGCTTTGCAGGTGTTGGGGTATTTTTGTGCAAACTCTTTTCTCACCACCAGAAGATCGGGTCCGGGGCCGAGTTTATATTTTTTGTACAGACTGAATTCAGTATCATCCACCAGCAGATGATTGCCGGGCATGTTGAGCAGTTTGTTGAAATGCGGGGTCCAGGCCGCACAGGCATCGATTTCACCGGAGCCCATGGCCGCAGGCATTTCATTGACTTTCAGGTTCAGCAGGGTCAGATCTTTTTCAGGATCCAGCCCGTGCTGTTCCAGGATATCCAGCACCAGCACATGGGCACTGGAGGCAAATGGGGCGGCAATGCGTTTTCCTTTGAGATCCGCAATGGTTTTGATGTTTTCATTGGCAATGATCCCTTCCACCGTGGCATAGGAGTCCGGCGTGGCAAAGGCCATGAATCCTTTGGATCCGGCAGCCATCAATGCAATGGCTGAAATGCTGCCTGTGGAGGCCACATCCAGATCCCCTGCCACCAGAGAGCCCATTCGTCCGGAAGAGGCATAAAAATTCTGAAACAACACGCCCAGGCCGTGTTTCTGGAACAATCCTTTTTCAATGCCCACCCATGCCGGATAATGCCCCAGCCAGGAAGACCCTCCGTAAATCACGGTGACCTTTTCCGGAGTTTCGTTTGCCTGGACACTGACACTGCCCAGCAACAGCACGGCGCCGGCCAGGACACACAAGGTTTTTCTAAACAGTCCCTTCATTTTTCTACCTCCTTGAATTTTGATGTTACCAATTGTGGATCTGTTTGACACCTGCCCCTCGCCCTGATATTCATTTCAGAACCGGGCCGGTGCGCCCATTGCAAAGGATAATATCAATATTTATGCCAGGACGACGAAACAAACATAAACCGGGGTGTGACACAGGTTTTAAAATGATCTGGAGCAAACAGACACCAACAAACCTGTGCGGTCATCCGCACACAACAGCCCCGGATGCGGACCACCGCATACCAAATGCATCCCCCAAAGCTTCTTTGAATGAAACACCGGACAAATGGCCATGCCCGTATCATGCCGGGGTATCCGCCGGGGTTCTGATTTTGTGCCTGGTTCTGATTCTGTGCCGGCCGGGTCCGGTGTTCGGAGAACCGCATCTGAAGATCGGTGTGCCCACGGGGTTTCCCCCATTCTCCTACCAGGATGAAGGCGAAAAGGAAGTGCGGGGATACAGCGTGGATGTGATGCAGATTTTGTGCACCCACCTGTCCGTGACGCCCCACTATCTGGTGGGACGGCCCGAAGACCTGCTTTTCGCCCTCACAGAAGGGGATATCGACCTGGTGATCGGTGTTGCCCCGGATTTAACCCGGCGCCGACAAACCCACACCATGGAAATCATTATTTATGTGAAACGCCATGTGTTTGTCTATTATCCGGATGGTCCGGGAGCCCGGGCCGGCATCCAGCCGACGAAAACAGTTATTGTCCAGGGCCAGCCCCATCTGACAACCGGGATGCCGGATGGTTCCCAGGATTTCATTCAGGCACGGTCGGTCAAAGAAGCACTGATGATGGTCAATGCCGGACTGGCCAAAGAATTCATGGATTATTCCGATGATATGGCCACGTATCTCATCGGCAGATACGGGCTTCAGAACATCCGTCAGGCCGGGGTGCAGATGGGGCGGTTTCCTTTCACTCTCATGATTTCCAACGAAAACCAAATATTGAAATCCGGACTGAATCAGGCCCTGGGCCAGGCCATTAAAACCGGGCAGCTGGACCAGGTGCGGGATAAATGGCTGGGCAAAAGCTATGCTGCTTTTCTGTGGGAACAGTTCGCCCCCGTGCTGGTGGGGAGCCTGTCTCTGGCAGCCGGGCTTGTGATTTTCTTTTTTATCTGGCATATCTCCTTGAAGCGGAAAGTGATTCAGATCACCCGGGAATTGAAAATATCTGAGGAACGATACCGGCAGTTGATTGAATCCTCGCCGGACATGGTCTTTCTGATCGACCGGGCCGGAAAAATCCGGATGGCCAACACCAGTGCGGCGGAATGGCTCAATATTCCGGAAAAAGAATTGATCGGGTATAGCATGAAACAACTGGTGAACCCTGAAGATGCTGAAAGATTTACGCCGTTTATCAAACATCTGTTTTCCGATAAAATGGCCACCCTTGAAATCCGGCTCAGGAACAAAACCCAAAAAGAGATCATGGTGGAATTTCTGGCGGCCACACTTAAATCCACAAACACCCCTCCGCAACTGGCCTGCTGTTTCGCCCGGGACCTGACCCGGCGCAAACGCATGGAACAGGAACTGATCGCATCCGAACGGCTGGCTACCATCGGCAAGATGGCCGCCGGCGTGGCCCATGAGGTGAACAATCCCATCGGTATTATTCTGGCACATACCGAAGATTTGATCAGTGGTGAGCTCACCGGCAGTGAAGTGGAAGAAAGCCTTAATGCCATCCGGCGCAATGCCATCCGGGCCGGCAGCATCACCCGGGCCATTCTGGACCAGGCATCTTCGGAGACCGCGGGAAAAACGCACATTGATGCCGCCAGAACCCTGGAAGCATGTCTGTATTTTTTAAAACCCCGGCTGAAAAAAATCACTGTGATTCAGGATCTGACCCTGGAAATCCACTGGGTATGGGGAGATGAAAACCAGTTGCAGCAGATGTTCATCAATCTTTTGTTAAACGCCGTGGAAAGCATGAGCGGCGAAGGAACGCTTCGGGTGAGCGGCACAACGGTCACAGACACAGTGTCAGACCGGCACTGCATCAAGATCGAAGACAGCGGCAAAGGTGTCCCAAAAGAGCTGCGCACTCAAATTTTTGATCCGTTTTTCACCCGGGGAAAGACGCAAGGTGTGGGCCTGGGACTGTTCGTGGCCCAGCGGATCGCGGCCCAGCACGGCGGTACCATTTGTGTGCATGACAGCCGTCTGGGGGGTGCGGCCTTGACGGTGACACTGCCTTCGACTTCACGAAAAACAACCAAAAAGGAAAATCATGCGTTTACTGATCGTTGAAGATGAGCCGGAAATGCTGCTGTTTCTGAAACGGTTTTTTCAGAGAAAAGGCTACACCGTCACTGCCGTAGCCAGCGGAGAAGAGGCCTGGACCGCCGTATCGGAAACCGAGTATGACCTGGTGATATCCGACCTGGTGCTGGAAAAGATGAGCGGCATGGAACTGCTGAAAAAAACCCGGGCCATTGACAAAGATCTGCCCTTTATCATCATTACTGGTGCCGGGACCATTGAAAGTGCTGTGGAAGCCATTAAAATAGGCGCATTTCATTATGTCACCAAGCCGTTCCAGCGCCGGGAACTGGAAATAACCGTGCAGCGGGCGCTGGAATTCGGCATGTTGAACCGCCGCATCTCCAAACTCGCAGAAAAAACGGATATGGAAAACAACCTGTTCATCATCGGCAAAACCCGGCAGATGAACAAGATTGTCAGCATCATCGAAAAAATCGCTGATTCCGACACCCCTGTTTTGATCCAGGGAGAGACCGGCACGGGCAAAACCATGTTTGCAAGGCATATCCATGCCTTAAGCCGCCGGGGGGAAGGGCCGTTTGTCACCATCGACTGCGGGGCCATCATGCCGGGTCTGCTGGAAAGCGAACTGTTCGGTCATGTCAAGGGTGCGTTCACCGGTGCCATCCGGGCCAAACGGGGGCTGCTGGAAGAAGCGTGCAGCGGCACGGTATTTCTGGATGAGATCGGTGAACTGCCGCCCCCGACCCAGGTCAAGCTGCTGCGGGCCATCCAGGAAAAAGAGATCCGACCCGTGGGGGGCAATCAGATCATTCATATTGATGTGCGGTTCATCTCCGCCACCAACCGGGACCTGAAACAGGAAGTCAAAACCGGCGGGTTCAGGGAGGATCTGTTCTACCGCCTGTCTTTGATTCCACTGTACCTGCCGCCTCTGCGGGAACGAAGAGAAGATTTACTGCAGTTTGTGGCCCAGTTTGTCCGGGAGTTCAACCAGCGCCACAACAAACAGGTGACCCAGCTGAGCCCGGCAGTGCTTCAAACCATTATGAATCTGCCCTGGAAAGGCAATATCCGTGAACTGAAAAACGTGATTGAACGGGCTGTTCTTTTATCGGACGGCCCGGTCATTGATTCAGAATGTCTGGGTGCCGGCGGCATGGACCCCCAAATCCTGGCGCCAGATATTCGGAAAGACTGTGATGAACCCGGTGAACCATTGTTGTTGAAAAAAACCGTGGAAGAAGCGGAAAAAACAGCCATTCGCCGGGCTCTGCGCCTGGCTGAAGGAAACCGGTCCAAGGCAGCCCTGTTTCTGGGTATCGGCCGGCGGACCCTGTATGACAAGCTGGCCCATTATCAGATTGAAAAGGATCACTAATGCAAAAAAACACCTCACATTCCGGATTCAAAAAATCGGCTGTAATGCCCGGGCCCAATGACGCGGCATTGTTCACGGACCTGTATGAACTCACCATGCTCCAGGCCTATTTTCATGAAAACATGAATCAGGAAGCGGTATTCAGCCTGTTTGTGCGCCGACTGCCCCGGGAACGGAACTTTCTTATGGCCTGCGGGCTGGACACGGTGCTGGCATATCTGGAAAACCTGACATTCACCAGGGACAGCCTGGATTATCTGCGCTCCCTGGGGCAGTTTTCCGATTCTTTTCTTGAGTGGCTGGGCCATTTCCGGTTCACGGGCAGTGTCCGGGCCGTGCCCGAAGGCACCCCCGTATTTGCCAATGAGCCCATTCTGGAAATCACGGCCCCCCTGCCCCAGGCCCAGATCATCGAGACCTTTGTCATGAACCAGATCCACTTGCAGACCCTGCTGGCATCCAAGGCATGGCGGGTGGTGACCGCAGCCCAAGGGCGGACCGTGGTGGATTTCGGTGCCCGGCGGATGCACGGCACGGATGCGGCCCTTAAAGCGGCCCGGGCGTTTCATATCGCCGGGGTGACCGCCACTTCCAATGTCCTGGCCGGAAAACTGTACGATCTGCCCGTGACCGGTACCATGGCCCACAGCTATATCCAGGCCCATGATAATGAAACAGACGCGTTCAAGGCCTTTGTATCCAGCTTTCCGGAAACCGTGCTCCTGGTGGATACCTATGACACCCTGGCCGGCATTCAAAAAGTCATTGAACTGGCAGACACCCTGGGAGATGATTTCAGGGTCAAAGGGGTGCGCCTGGATTCCGGGGACCTGTTGACCCTGTCCCGAAAAGTCCGTCAGACCCTGGATGGCGCCGGTCTTCACCAGGTGGAGATCTTTGCCAGCGGCAACCTGGACGAGTACCGAATCGCCGATTTGATTGAAGCCGGCGCACCCATCAATGGCTTTGGCGTGGGTACCCACATGGGCGTATCCCTGGATGTGCCCTGCGTGGATATCGTATATAAACTGTGTGAATATGGGGGGGAAGGAAAACTGAAACTGTCCAGCGGCAAGCCGGTTTTTCCCGGAGCCAAACAGGTGTTTCGCACAGAACAAACCGGCCGGTTTGTCAAAGATGTCATCGGATGCATGGACGAAAATCTGCCCGGAAATCCTTTGCTGGAACGAGTGATGCAAAACGGACAGCGCCTGCCGGCCGGATTCCCGGACCTGAACGCCATCCAAAATGATGCTGAAATACAAACCGCCCGGCTGCCGGAACCCATTGCAGACATTCATCCGGCAGACCCGCCCTATCCCGTGGAGATCAGCCCCAAACTGACCGCGTTGCAGCAGCAGATCAAAAAGACTTTTTTGAAACAATAAAAAAAACAACCCTGCTTTGCCAGCCATGCAGCCGATCGAATTGTCACACATCGAAAATTTCAAAGCAGGCCCTGCCCCGTCTCAGGCCCGGGCCAGGAACCCGGCACGGTCACAGGGCTCATCATCGGGGTTTTCCTGTTGCATTTTCAAATCCCTTTTACTATACAGGAAAACAGTGTTTACTTCCGGTCGGCCGGCGCCGCCTGTAACCGACAGAGCGGAGCTGTGTTTTTCTTCATACCATCACTCTGTTTCTGATGCCATTCTTCACCATGTCCAATCTCACCCGGGATGACGTCATCGATCCCCAAAACCCACAAAACCAGCCAGCCATTAATGCCTGCAACACCCCATGGAAAACTATAGATCCAGCGGACTTCTGGCCTCTTTCACGGTTTTGGATGCAATGGTGTGGGTATAGATCATGGTGGTCCTGACACTGCTGTGCCCCAGCAGTTCCTGAATGGTGCGGATGTCCTGGTTGGCAGCCAGCAGGTGGCTGGCAAAACTGTGCCTTTTATGGGGAGCTCCCCATAACCGGCATTGCTTTGCCACGCATCTTCTGGAACACGGGACGAGTACCATTGAAATCAAACGCCTGATGGGTCATAGCTCCATAAGAACAACCGCCAAATATCTTCACGTCACCAATATGAGATCTTTGCTGAACCTGCTGTTTTCTTCGGTCAGTCAGGTGATCAAAATATTCACCAGTGATCCCCAGTGGAGGCTTCAGGGTCAGGCCGGGTTCATAGGTGTGCTTCATACCTGGTCCCAAACCATGCTGGATCATTTTCATCTGCACTGCCTTGTGCCCGGAGGGGTGCTGTCAGAAGGAAAAAAAACCTGGACCCCGTCCAAGAAAAACTTCCTTTTCAGGACACAGTCGATGGTCAAGGCGTTCAAAGGCATTTACATTAAAGGCCTCAGACAATTATATAATGAGGGTGTTCTCAAGTTCCCCGGCAAGACGGAAATACATGGGACACCCACCGGATTCAAGCGTCTGATAAAGACCATTGGCAAAAAGAAGTGGTCCGGCCATGCAAAATCGCCCTGCTCCGGGCCTGAAAAAGTCCTTGAGTATCTCGGGCGGTACACGCACAAAGTGGCCATCTCAAATTACCGCATCAAATCTTTTGAAAATGGAAAAGTTGTTTTTACCTGGAAAGACCGAGCACAAAATAACGCCATCAAAGAAATGACGCTTGATGCAACGGAATTCATCCGAAGGTTCCTGCTCCATGTATTACCCAGAGGGTTTAAAAAAATCCGGCATTTTGGTTTTCTGTCTCCCCGATACAAAAAAAACAACATCAAACTCATTCGGGAGCTGATACAGGATAATAGTCAGGAATTTACCCAACCTGATATCGAATCCCTGGAAGCTATGATGCAAAGACTTACGGGCATTAATATCAAAGCGTGCCCTAAATGCGGCAAAGGACGTCTGGCCAGGCTGTTTAAGCTGCTGCCGGAATATGGGAACTATATTCTTCCGCCGAAAAAGAAGGCTGCCTGGAACACCTCGTAAAGATGCCCCTGATATGAAACAAGTTGTGGCAAAGATAATGGCATCAGGCCATACCAGAGGGATGCGCCATGAATCAGGCAGCTGTTTTACCGGACCTCCCTGTTTATGCGGAACAAGCGGCATGGGGTCCATAAAAAACAAGATTTCGACTATTTTATCAAAAAAAACGGACAATTTCTCCTTGCGTAGTCGTAAGACAATCGATATAAAACCCATAGCTCAAATTAATGTTTTGGCAATTGATCCGCGGCATTGTTCAACAACATTTTATCAATAATCCCGCTCGCCGGATTGACCCGTTCGGAACCAACGACAGTATATCAAAATTAACAGTCCCGGTATCTTTTTGGGCGGGACTACTGATAAAACGCTTTTAGTTTTAAATTCAATCAGGACACAATGGATACTAAAATCCAAATTGCACAAAAAGGACAAGCCCCCGACTGTCTGCTTTGCGTGAAAAATTCTGATCTATGGGACGCATATTTCAAAAACAATCCTACCCATGAATCAGCTTTAGAAGAAATGATTTCAAAAAAGCAGGTTTACATTGCTACAAATAAAAATGATAAATGTATTGGTTTTATGGGAGTCATAAACAATGGCTGTTTTGATAAATTTCCCTATCTTGCGACACTCGCTGTCAGGAAGAGGTACAGAAACAAAGGCATCGGTGAAGCGCTTGTAAATAAATTTGAAACTATCGGATTTGAAAAAGCAGATAGAGTTTTCATCCTTGTAAGCGATTTTAATAAGCAGGCTCAAAAATTTTATAGAAACTTAGGCTATAAAAAAGTTGGAAATATCCCTGATCTTTTTAAAAATGGTATTTCTGAGAATTTATGGGTGAAATACAGAATTTAATCGGGTAGCCGGGGGTTTTAATCCCTCGGCCCCCACACCACCCCACAAGCGGGTCCGCATAGGGCGGTTCATCAAGTTTACCGGGCCGTAGCCGGGTAATGAATTTTCACCCACTGGTCTTTAACAGAGATTAACCCTTGTTCAGATAGCCATTTGTTGGTCATACCGGCCTGTGCTGCCATGGTTCTGGATAGATGCCATGGTCCCCTTCGGCTGAGTGCTGTATAAATGGCCTGTCTTTTGAAAGTGCCCAATTTGAGAAGATTTCGGACTTTGGTACGGGTATAACGCCACTGTTTCCAGTAACACATCCGTATCCGGCGGCGGAACCATTCATCTATACCGGGAACCGGTTTGTAATACTCCGATATCCCGTAATAGTTCATCCAGCCCCGTATATATTCCGCTAACTTTATGTATCGGTACTCCATGGAGACAAACCAGCTCCTTCCGGTAAACAGGCGTAACCGCCTTTTAAATTCCAGAAAGGATTTATCACTCCATCTGATTTTGCCGTTTACAAACACAAAACCAAGAAAGCCACAATCTTTCACAGGTGCTACTTTGCTTTTCTTCTCATTGACTTTGAGCCAAAGCTTCTGTTCAAGAAACCTTTGGATACTTGCCATCACCTGGTTTCCGGCATTTATATTTTTCACCAGAATAATGAAATCATCTGCATACCGGACAAAATGGTGGCCGCGTCTTTCCAGTTCCTTGTCGAGATCATCGAGAAGGATGTTAGCGAGCAATGGTGAAAGCGGGCCTCCCTGCCCTATGAAGTGTTTTACCTGCCGGACTCCATTATGGGCCGATCTTCCCGGCCTGAAGCCGCAACTTGATTCCGAAAACATCGGATCAAATATTAACCCTAAGACCTGGGCTATCGCTTGCTGGATAATTCGATCCAGCACTATTGGAATACCAAGCGGACGTTTACTATCCTCCGGTTTCGGTATTTCCACCCTGAGAACAGGAGAAGGAACATATGTCCCTTCAAACAAGTCTGAACGTATCTGCGGCCATACTTCACGAAAGGCGTCTGGAAATTGATCAACAGTTACACCGTCGATTCCAGAAGCACCCTTGTTGGACCGCACCTGTTTCCAAGCCTGACGGATGTTTTCTGTCGAAAGAATACGTTCCAGTAGTTGATCATTTGAAAATGGTTCTTTCATGACGCGCCTGTACACTACTCCTCCATTCGGATTCACTGTACGCACAAAGCTCATGAACACCTCCTTTTCTCTGAATGTTCTGTCCTTCACCATGTCCGGGATATTACTCCCGGCATTTGGCTACTATGACGTCTGCTGGTTGATGGGCTTCGCCCACCCTGCGGGCTGTCCTGCGGACAGTCGTCTCGTACCTCGACCCTGCCCTGTCACCAGACAAGTTACCTTGAAAGGCGTAATGAAACCTCTTTTACAGGTGATGCCCATTGTTCGTGTCTCATCACCGTCGGCAACAGCCGGTGATGCCTGGACCTTGGTTTCCCGGTATGGTCCGAGCCGGGAGTTGTTGCAAAAGATGCTCAATGCATGCAAAGCAGATCTCCCCGGATAAGAACGTGAGCTGTCACTACACAACCGCAGCATTTACCCTGTCTCCTGAATCCTGGGCTTCGACATGTTGTGCTGGCTTACCCGGAGACCAGGCCTTATATGCTGTTTCTGTTCGTCGGCTCATAGTTTTGCACTCCATGTGGCCGCTCCCGCTGGTCGCTCTCGCCTGCGGCTCGCCTTTCGCCTTGCTCAAGCCCTTCGGACGGTCCCTCACGGTTCCGCCCTTGTTTTCGGCTAATACTTCTGATAATGCTATACATTAACAGGATTCACGTATAGGGGACTTGCACCCCATAAGTTCACGCCCATGCCGGACGTACACAATCCGGTTCGAGCAGACAATCACAGATTGCAGCTCACCCGGGCAGTTCTCTTGAGGAATAAGCTATGAATGATTCAAAAAATAATTTCTGGTTCCCTAAAAAGAAATATGGCATTGGATGGGGGTTACCAATCACATGGCAAGGATGGGTTGTGCTACTGATGTACACCTTTTTAGCGATTATGGGATTTTCACTCTTTTCAAATACACCTTTTCAGATCCCTTTGTTTTTGGTTTATTTTGCAGTCTTGACTCTGGTATTCATTGTTATTGTCTGGAAAAAAGGGGAAAAGATAAATATATGACAGAGAACCAATCACTGGACGGGACCGCGAGCAGCTCAGCCGCCTTTTTCAAGTGCTTTGGCGCGGCCCGTCAGTTCAACTGGACTCTGAGCTTAATCATGGTGAACACAAGACCCTTTATTATTTAAATATCGAGGATAAAATTTCCTGATAGTACGAGGTTAAGATATGAGTTCGCTCAAATTCGTTGATGACATGGCGTGTATCCAGCGCTCAGTGGCTCAATGCCACGACCAGGCAGTCCGCAGAGGCATGGTTCTTGATGTAATGCAGCCTCAAACTGGCGAGATGGTTTTGGAGGTTGGCTGTGGTGGAGGATTCTATGCATATGAGGTGGCTCGGTGTGTTGGCCCAACAGGGCGCGTGTGCGCAATCGACTATAGCGCTGACCAGATCGCCACAGCAAAAAGCCATTGCTCTGATATGGAATGGGTTAATTGCCGGGTAGGAGACGCCAGCGAACTGCCTTACGAGAACAGCGCCTTTGATACAGTCTATGGCATACAGGTTTTTGAATATATTGATCAGTTAGACGCAGCCTTGCTCGAGGTCCAACGTGTTTTACGCCCTGGGGGGCGGTGCATTATTCTGT
Source organism: Desulfotignum balticum DSM 7044 (assembly GCF_000421285.1). Taxonomy (GTDB): domain Bacteria; phylum Desulfobacterota; class Desulfobacteria; order Desulfobacterales; family Desulfobacteraceae; genus Desulfotignum; species Desulfotignum balticum. Next base: position 1,743,187 of record NZ_ATWO01000001.1, on the reverse strand, counting down.
CGACGGACTGGCGTACTGCGGTCTGGCATTCTCATCAAGTGGAACGGATGCAGCGGATTCTCACGGCTTGGGAGACTCACAGCACTACCCTCGATCTGCCCGCCATCCTTGGAGTAAAATTGCGGAATGTCGGCTTGGAGCCGCTTCGTCAGACTCCAATGTCCTTTCTAAACCGTTCATACCATAGAAACAGCTTCAGCTATTGGGCTGCTCGTGTGATTCGTCCCTTTGTAGAGGGTAAACATGAGATAACGGCAGAGGAGTCTGATGCATGGTTTAATGAGTTCGAGCTTCTTGAACAACAACAAGCCTATTTTTTTTGTTTGACCTCTGTTTTGACTGAAGCAATTAAAAATGTACGATAAAAAGTCTAACATGGCGATTCACTGGATTGCAGGGGGCTGAGCCGCTTTGAAAGGTTTAGTTTAATAAAAGTATTAACATCAACAAGGTTTCTGGGAACCTCCCTGCAACCAGTAATCTTGGCGTTCGGCTTAAAACCAATCAGCATCAATTTGTTTTTTTAAAAGGCATTGTTGTACATGAAAACCAAAAGTAACCCATCCAATCGTCCTGGCATAATTAAAACAGTACAAACCCCTCTTGGATTCTTCACCTTAACAGTTCTGATTGTAGAATTAATTCTTGGTATTGCTGTAAATTCAATTCAAGGCCAGAATAAGGGCTTTCTTATTATAAGTATGGTTGTGCTTATTTTTCTCCTTGTTGTTATTGTCGCAGGGTTCGCATTTTATAGACCGGAAGCGTTGAGCGGCAAACGCCCTGTTACAAAATCACCAAGTTCTTCAAACGGGCATGATATACAAAAAAAAAGAAGTGATCTTGATGATGCAACCAAAATTACAGATCTAATCTTAATACATAAAAAGAACAAAATCATGCCTGAAGAATTCGAGCGATATTTTGAGGTGTTAGGGCCAAGAAAACGTTCAAATGCTGAAACTAAAGATCCGGTTGAGCAAGGAGAGGTTGGGCCAAACGGGTATAGAGTGGGGTATACAGAAGAAGGAGATAAAGTAGAATGGATACCCAGTGAAGAAGATTCAGGTGGAGAGTGGTCGATGATTCTTCGTCGCAATGATAAAGTTATTCTTGAAGCTGAAAGAGAGTTTTGGGACAAGGTTTGGTGGAACCGTCACCAAAACTGGATTTATAAAATTGAGAGCGGTGAAGAGATTTTATCTGAAAATCAAAAGCCAGTTTTAGAGCAAGCAAAAAAAGCGGCACAGCTTATTGAACAGAAATATGGTAAGGAAAATCTTGGATGGGATGACTTCGAATGGGGCTTGTTGAACGGTCGTTTATCTGCATTGGCTTGGGTTATGGGCGCTGAATGGGAAGAATCGTTAGATACTTAGAAAAACAAGATATAGCCGAACAAGGCGTTCTTTTTGGGGTGCAGGGTAAGATTGCTTAGATTTTAAAAAACTTGCAGTGCGTTGATATCGTGGCATGATCGCATTTTGGCAAGCCACAGCACAAAAGTATCTTTGATACTTTAATCCATTTAAAGGGATAATATGAATATGATCAGAACATTTCACAGTGTTGGCCAAGGAGCATTTTATTCAGAAGATTTTGAAAATTTTAAAATAGTTTATGATTGTGGCTCCTACAAAAACAAATCACTAATTGAAGATGAAATCACTACATCCTTTGATGAATCAGAAACAATAGATGCTTTATTTATTTCACATCTTCATGAAGATCATATCAATGGCGTTCCGTATCTTTTAAAAAGAAATAAAGTAAAATACATATTTTTGCCCTTTTTGACTTCCGCCGAAAAGCTTTTACTACTTACCTATAATACTCTCCAAAACCAGAGTTCTCCTTTCACTGAACAGCTTATAATTAATCCACTCCAATTATCAGAAGAATACGAGGTTAAATTCGTATTTGTGATGCCCAATGAGGGTGAAGATACTACCGCTGATGATTCAGTAATTAATATTACAGATAATATTAATTTTCCTGGAAGCTTGAAAAGTGGGACTAAAATTAAGATCGGAAAGATGGATTGGTTATTCATACCTTTTCATTTTCAAAGAAAAAAGAAAACTGCACTTTTTCAAAAATTAATCACTGAAAATAATTTGAAATTGAATACACCGGATGATTTTAGTGCAATTTTAAAAGATAAGAAGCAATTTTCATTATTAGAAAATTGCTATCGTGAAATTCCAGGCTCCCTCAACTCCAATTCTTTAGTGCTATATTCTGGGCCAGAAAAAGGAGATAGATTTCACACAAGAGACTTTCCTCAAAATAGATGGTTTCACCCTATTTATCACCACATAGGATCTGGCTGTATTTATTTCGGAGACTATGATGCCCATGGCAAATTAAAATAGAAAGAATTAGAAAATAAGCTTATAAAATATTGGGATAATTTAAGCTGTGTGCAAATCCCTCACCACGGATCTAGCTACAACTACAACCCTGAGATAAATAACCAAAGACCTATCTTATCAATTATTTCTTGCGGTGATGAAAATCACTATAGACATCCGCATGGTTCAGTTATTAAAAATATTCTAAAAAGTGATGGATACCCTGTTATTGTAACAGAAAAAGCTCATACAAGATTTTCTCAAACAGTTCATGGCCTGTAGCAAATATAGTAGGGTTTGGGGACGAGCCCTCATTCTTACATTATACATTTCAACAATCCAAATGAAGGCGGACAAACCGCTTATTTGGGGTTCACCTTCATAAAAAAATATCATGTTCTCAATACTGAAAGGTTGGTTTGGAGAGAAACAGACCCAGTTTGGCATGTGGCTAAAACTCGGGGATGAATACATACGTTTTCACGATGTGATTGTTCCTGCGCCAAACGGTACGACACAAATAGATCATCTTTTGCTATCTCGCTTTGGAATCTTTGTCATTGAAACAAAAAATATAAATGGCTGGATATTCGGTAATGAAAAATCAAAACAATGGACACAAAGTCTCTATGGCAAAAAGTATAAATTTCAAAATCCATTACACCAAAACTATCGTCATACAAAGGCATTGGCTAGTTACTTAAACATCGACCACGACAATATTCATTCCGTTGTCTTTTTTATTGGGGATAATACCAAACTGAAAACGGACTTGCCTAAAAATGTGATGACTCATGGCTTAAGCGCCTATATTAAAAGCTTCCAGAATAATATATTTTCAACTTCTGAGTTTAATCTGTATGAACAAAGCATCTTAGGATTACAAAAACTGAATATCTCAACGAAAGAGCACGTCGCAAGCCTCAAATCCAGGTATTCAAGCGATTCAAGTTGTCCCAAATGTGGCGGTGAATTAAAACAAAGGCAAGCTAAACATGGTAAATCTGCTGGTAACAATTTTCTTGGTTGTTCAAATTATCCTCAATGCAGATACACCAAAAACATAGAGTAATGAAAAGAATACAATTGGTGTAAAAAGTCATGACCCAACAGACAACACAAATACCTGTCTCTTCAATTATTCTTGATGAGGCGATTTATCCAAGAAAGGGTATTGATCACAGGCGGGTGGCCATATTTGCCGAAAACATCAGAGATGGGATTGCTTTTGATCCCATCGAGGTGGAGCCCTGCCCTGACAAACCCGGTTTCTACCGCCTTCTGGATGGGGCACACAGATGGAGCGCCTACAAGTCAACCGGGGTGGAAGAGGTAAAAGTCATCATCAAGGATCTGGATGGGAATGATCCCCTGCTGTATGCGGCAGAAAAAGCCATCGGCCCAAAACAATTAACGGAAGAAGAGGCAAAGGATACTGCCCGGCGGGCATATGCGGGGAACACATGTCTCAGATCTGCGGATATCGGGAAGGCCATCGGGCGATCAAGGCAGGCTGTGGACGCTTACATCGCCGATCTTCGCGCTGTGAACCAGATGGGCAGAGACATCAAAATATTTTGCATGCACCGCCTTGGCATCCCCCAGGACAGGATTGCAAAAAGATTGGGGTTAGATCAAAAAACAATTCATTATCATTTAGGGAAAATGCCAATATTGGCAAATTCCCTAAATGCCGATTTATCCCGGGGATTCACCGTTGCCCAGGTGGCCCAAAAACACGGCTGGCCTGATCCCATGGTCTGGTCTCTGGCCCTGGAAGGCAAAACGGATCATGACCGATTCAAGGCGCTTGGATGGGGATTCTGTACCTGGGATAAGTGGGAATGGAATGATTGTGACAACAGATTCGGGGATGACTGGCCCGGACGTATCCCGGCCCAGATGATCGCACATATCCTTCGCTATTTTTCAAAGCCGGATGACCTGATTCTTGACCCCATGGCCGGAGGCGGCGTGACCTCGGACGCCTGCCTTGCCATGGGCCGCAGATGCTGGGCCTTTGATATGAAGGACCGGCCGGATACGCGCCCTGAGATCGAACCCTTTACATGGGATGTTTCATCTGCTCAATCGCGGTTATGGCCTGTCAGCGCAAAAGAAAAACCCGACCTGATCCTCTTTGATCCGCCCTACTTTGATAAAAAAGCGGCTGACTATGATAAAAAAAGCATTTCCGGGTTGTCAAAAAAAGCATACCTGGACTTTCTTGAGGCCTTTTTTATTCTGCTGAAACAAAATGTCAAAAAAAAGACCCGACTGGCTTTTATCAATGCAGACTGGCGGGATTTTCAGAATACGCCGGCAATCGAGGAAAAACATAAAGGCGGCATCCTCATAGACGATTACCTTGATATCTTGAAAAGAACAGGATGGTATCATACCCATATCATTCAGGCGCCTCTGTCATCCCAGCGCTTCAGCCCGGTAGTTGTTTCTGCCATGCAGAAAAAAGGCATACTGGGTGTGATCAGCCGGTATGTGATTGTCCTGGACCAAAATAATTGACACGCGTGCATTTCATTGATATGGCATTCATGATAACGAAACTATGGTTGAGATTTTAGGGAGTTAAGACTTGTTGCAATTATGCAGCGGGTTTGATTATGTTGTGAGATTTTATTCCGTTTAATTCAAAAAAGATTATCAAATCTTTCTTTTTATTCGTATAATTCAAGGTCAACATCATAGAAAAGCCTGGAGCGCCAACTCCAGGCTTTGATTGTGAACTTCGGCAGATAGCCGGAAAGCCCACACAAACTATTTTCTTTCTACACCATCTTCCGTCTGTCTGCAAGACCGGAGGATGTCTTGAATTGAATTTAATCGTAATTACATGTCGTTGGTGTGATTTCCCCTTTTGTTTTTGTCGGGCGTGCTGGAGAGGCCATGCCTACTGTAGTGATTCTTGTCGTAAAGCCGGGAACCTCAAGAATAGAAGAGAAGCCCAGAGAAGATATCGGCAGACGGATAAAGGAAAAAAACAACACCGGGAAGCAGAAAACCGTCGCCGATACCGTCAAATTGTTTCTATTTCAAAAAAGATGGATGATACACCTTCAACACAGCTGCCGGTCTGGTGTACGACAATAATAATGTGGACCCGGCATCTTTATTTTGGCCTTCAAATCAAACCATATTGCAGATCTTGCGGTGTTTTGGGTCAACTTGTCACAGAATTTCCCAGGCGGGGGTATGGGTAATTGACCAATCGGGAGGTGCGGCATGATAAAAAAACAAATCCTGAACGATTCAAGGGTGCGGTGTATCAAAGGAGGGTTCAGTTTTATTCCCCATCGGTTTCTTTCGGGTGGTTTCTGGCAGGCATTGAGCCCTGATGAGCTTTTGTTGTACTTTTTTCTGGTCCTGGCCAGTGACCGAAACGGGCTGAGTTTTTACAGCTACGATAAAATATGTACCTTGCTTAAAATGCCATTGAGTCAATACATTTGTGCCCGGGACGAGCTGCTGAAAAAGGATTTGATTGCCTTTGACGGCACAATTTATCAGGTACTTTCATTACCGGTTAAATCCATACCGGTCCCTGCAAAAAAGCCACCTTCCTGCAAAACCGGTCAAACGGAATCGGTTGGAAAAATTCTGAACAAATTGATCATGGAGACGAACCATGGCTGAACTGACACCAGAAAAGCCAATTGCCGATGATATGGATCGGGTATGCCGGGAATATCTGGATTATTTTTTAAAAATTCACCAAAGCGGCCCGACACAGATTGACTCTATAACAATGGTCATTAAAGCCTTTGGAACCTATCTGCAAAAATCAGGGATAGAACTGATCCGCATCAACATAGAACATGTAGATGAATTTTTGGCGATGTTCAATGCATCGTATGCAAAAGCCACCCAGCGCCTTTACCGATCTTTTTTGAGGTGTTTTTTACGCTATCTGTATAACGAACGTAATTTGATCAGGCGAAATCTGGCCGACCTTTTGATCAGTCCGCCAATGTATGCCAGAGCCAAGCCACCGCAATTCTTAAGACCCGGTGAAGTTCGTCAGCTGTTTAATCGTTTACCCCGCACCACGGCTTGTGAACTCCGTACGTATGCCCAGGTTCACCTGGCTTATTATCTTGGATTACGCCCCATTGAAATCAGTCGGATCACTCTGGATGACATCTCTTTTAGAAAAGGCTTACTGGAATTGAAAAACAGGAAGAACAACCGTCCCCTTCAACTGCCGATTCCCGAGGATACACTAAAGGCAATAACCGCCTATATCGTTGGAGGCCGTCCCAAAAGCCACGATAGGTCTGTTTTTTTAATTTTCTGGCCGGAACCCAAGCCCATGAGCGCCAATCTAACCGGATTTTATTTGACAAAGGCCCTGCGGGATGCAGGGCTTCCAGGCACAGCTTATTGGCTGCGGCATACCTTTGCACAAAACATGCTGGAAGCAGGTGCTGGCATTTTTGAAATCAAAGAAATGATGGGACATGAAAGTATCGAATCAACGAACAATTATTTAAGTGTCCACGTAGCATTGATGCGGAGGATATTGTTTGATGAAACCGTTTGAAAGTTTTTTGAACAATGAACTGGAAAACTTTATTGTCTATCGAAAAGGGCTGGGTTACAAGGAAAAGTTAATCAGATCCCGACTTGTGATCTTTGATAAATATGTAAAAAAACAGGCCGACCCCTCAAGTGTTTGGAACCCTGATTTTTATTTGGCCTTCAGAAAAGAAGTTGGAGAAGAACCGTCTACTGTAAACATCACCCTGTCTGCTGTTCGATGCTTTTTTGAGTATCTGAAGCGGAAGGACCCTCTTCTCAACAATCCGTTAAAGGACGTTCCCAACCTTCAACGGCGGCCGTTTGTCCCTTTTGTCTTTTCACCGGAACAGGTTGATATGTTACTGGATGTGATTTGCGGGCGGATCAGGCGGCACACACAAAGGGTTTTTCTAAAAGATTTCAGTGAATATCTGGTGATACTGCTTCTGGCTCGCTGCGGACTGAGGATCAGCGAACCCCTGCGTTTGAAGCTGGCGGATTATCGGCCGGATGAAAAAACAATTTATATTGAGAAAACCAAATTCAGTAAAGACCGTTTGATCCCGATACCCCTATCTGTTGCAAGACAAATTGACAATTACCTGTCTTGCCGTGCTGCTCTGATTGAACATGATATCAATCCCTACCTGTTTATAGGAGGCCTGCAAAAGAGGCTTGGAGACCAGCGTATTCGTGTTGTCTTCCACAGTGCCGTGCAGCAAATCGGCATCGACAGCCCCAGGAAAGTCATTGGCGATACCACTTTTGGAAAACCTACTCCGCACAGTCTCCGGCATTCTTTTGCCATCTACACGCTGAAGTCTGCCATTGCCCGGAAACAGACTTCCCAGAATGTGCTGCCGGTACTTGCCGCTTATATGGGTCATGTGAAATATCAATACACGATGGAATATCTGAGAGTGGTGGATGCGGAAAGCAGGACACGTCTTCTCAATTTTGCCGATATCCTGAGAAAAAAATCATGCGACTGACCAGTTGTATAATTAAATTTTTCGATCAATACCTGCCTCAGATCAAAGGATGCAGCCCCAATACGATAAAAAGCTACCGGGATACTTTTTCTTTGTTTTTACCATTTGCCGCCCGGTATCACAGAATAAAAACAGGGTCTCTGGAATTTGAGCATCTGACAACGGATTTGATTTTAAGTTTTCTCAACCAGCTGGAATCCGATCGTTCCAACACTGCCAAGACACGAAATCAGCGGCTGGGTGTCTTGAAGTCCTTTGCCAAAATGATCCGTTTCATCTCTCCTGAATTACAGAAGCAGGCGGATGCGATCCTTGCCATACCCCAGAAACGCAGCCAGCGAAAGTTGATCGGATTTTTGTATCCCCAGGAAATCAACAAAATCTTCACTGCGGTCAAGCTTGAGAAGAAAGACGGGTTCCGGAATTATACCCTTTTACATCTCTTGTATGATACCGGAGCCAGGGCAACAGAAATCGCCACACTTCAGCTGGATTATTTTGATTACGAAAACAAAATCCTGGCTGTCCTCGGCAAGGGGAACAGATACCGGCAGATTGAACTGCTTCCGAAAACGACCGAACTCGTTCATCAGTACATTGCAGAATACCGCAGCCGTCCCTCGCCTGTTTTTAAAAAGAGTTTGTTCATCAACCAAAGAGGATCTGCACTGACACGCCATGGTATCAACCGCATCTGCAAGCGGTGCCTTGAACAGGCTTTACCTTCCAAACGGCTGTCTCTCATGCATCCTGTTCATAGCTTCCGGCACTCATGCGCCGTCCGGATGGTATCGGAAGGCAAACCCCTGTCTGAAATCAAAAATCGTCTGGGACATGCCAATGTTCAATCTACAATGGTCTATCTGCAACTGGACCTGAATCAGAAGAGACAAATACAGGAAGATTTTATCCACTTCACACGGCAGCAACTTAAATCCGATCCCAAAATAGATGAACTGATCCAATGGGAAAACAAACAAAATGTCCTTGAATGTAAAGTGTTACATTAATATCCCAAAAATCCGGTCAAAAATCCCAATTTGGAGTGCCTAAGTGAAAAAAAGCAAGGTATGGGAAAATGATAAGATTAATTGATGAATTTGAGCAGGTTGAAACCAAACAGCAGGAACCGCTGCATGCCTTTATCCTCCTCCCCCCTTTCGGGGGGGATAAGAGGGGGGGATTCTCAATATACATGGCCTAAAAAAAATGATGAAATTGTAAAGTGGGATTTGGTAAAAAAGCGTGAGAACATTTTTCCTCTACAAATCAGCATGTTACCATCTGTTTTTTAGCGCGCTTCTGCACCTCACAAATCCCACTAAAAAATGTATAAGGTCCATTCTCAAATTTTCTGAAAAAAGGCCTGATTTTGGCAAAAGATTGTGACATTTTGTTGGGATGCGAAAGTGACAATCTACACTTGAATGGCTGGACAGCCTTTGAGAATACTCAAGGGTGGTCGAAGGCACCCTGAAGTAGGGGCAGGAGTCAATTGTTATGTTGCATATTTTTTTACAAAGTTGTAGTATCCTTGACAACTTGTTGTATTTAATGGGGATATTTATTTGCATGCCCAATATTGGAAAACGCCCGGTTATCAAAGCTCAGGGGCAACTCGCAACATAATTGCAATATCTGCAAGAGTTAGCTTGCCCTAATAGTGACACTGGAAGATCAAATCATAGGGGGCTAAATATCATTTTTGAACCCCACAATTATACCATAAGTACACACAATTCAAAGCTAACGGGAATTTGCCTATTATCAATTCCCGATGTCTCTTTGTACAGTACAAGGATAAAATTTAAATTTTATAATACCAAACTGTTTTTTTTTTGAATTTTTTAAGCAATCTTCCATCTATTGTAATTAGTCCTAAAAAAATTATTCCCATACCAACAAACACTTCCCATCCAAGCTGTTCTCCAAGCACCATCACACCAAGAGCTATTGCACTAATAGGAATTAAAAACGTCACCAATAAAAGATTGGTTGGGCCTGCTGTTGCCAATACATGAAAATAGATGATGTAAGCTAAAGAAGTGCTGATTGCTGCAAGTCCCAAAATGGACATTATCGTCATTGCGCCTGGTGCTAAATTCCATGGCTGATCAAAATACAAGGTTAAAGGAATCATCATTATTGTTGATCCACACAACATTCCGGTCGCGACAACAATCGGATTCATATTTTTAAATCGACGTCCATATATGGCAGCGAAAGCATAGGAAACCGCAGCACAAAGGACTGCAATTTGTCCGAAAACCTCTAAGCCGAAGCCCCTTAGAGATTCTATTCCTATCAGAACAGAAACACCAATCCAACCTAAAACGATTCCTGAAATTCTGTTTAGTGTTAGCTTTTCTTCTCGTGTAAAAAAGTGGGCGAGGACAACACTAAAAATAGGCGTTGTTGCATTTAATATACTTGCAAGGCCACTCTCGATATGGGTTTGACCCCAGACAATCAAGCAAAATGGAATCAGGTTATTTAAAGCTCCCATTACAAGGAATGAACCCCAAATGCTCAGAGACAAGGGCATGCGCTTTCCTTTAAAATATACAATGACCAAGAGTATCACAGAAGCCAGAGCAACTCTGCCCAAGACGATTGTCAACGGAGGTAATTCTTTTACCGCTACCCCAACAAAGAAAAACGATCCACCCCATATTATAGATAAAATAAAAATTAGAACCCATTCTTTAATACTCATAACTCTGTTTACTGATTCAGCCGATTGTGTTTTCTCCGTGGTCTCCATTTTTTCTCCTATCATGTGGTTATATGTAATTTATCATCATTAGTTCTCTTCTTTTGCTTAAACAATAACCCATGATTTAATTATCAACGACCCGAATATTGCTGAATTTTTAAGCAATATTCGGGTGTCCATCAGACATTAATTGAAATATAATATTAGAACAATTAGGAGGATAAAATTGATATGTATGATTATTCACAACAAACAGATGATTATAAAAGGATAGAAAAAGCCATTCATTTCATTGAAGACAATTTTAAATCTCAACCAACACTTGATGAAATTGCCGACAGTGTCCATTTAAGCAAATATCATTTTAACCGTATATTCAAACGTTGGGCGGGAATCGGGCCCGGTCAGTTCTTACAATTTATTACTTTGGATTACACTAAAAAAAGGTTGGCAGATTCAAAAAGCCTTCTTGATACTTCGTTAGAATCCGGTCTTTCAGGACCAAGTCGATTGCATGATTTGTTTGTGACATTTGATGCGATGACGCCTGGCGATTTCAAGAAACAGGGAACTGGATTAAATATTGATTATGGTTTTTGTGCATCCCCTTTTGGAGAGTGTTTGATGGCAATAACCCAAAGAGGGATATGTCATCTTGGCTTCGTTCAAAAAGACAATAAATCAGGTGCTCTCCATCAGCTTTTTGAAGCATGGCCTGGTGCAGTGTTCAGTGAAAACTCCAAATCAATTGGTCCTTTTTTAAATCAAATATTCAATCTAAATAAGACCAAAAAATCCCGCCCATTCAACCTTTTAATCAAAGGCACAAATTTTCAAATTAATGTATGGAAAGCTTTATTGCAGATACCCAGCGGTAATTTAGTGAGCTATCAAAATATTGCTGAATATATTGGCCATCCAAAAGCATTTCGAGCAGTTGCGAGTGCCATTGCTATTAATCCGGTTGCCTACTTGATACCATGCCATAGAGTTATTTCTAAATCGGGTAAAATTCATCAATATCGGTGGGGCTCTTCAAGGAAAAAAGCTATTGTTGGATGGGAGGCTGCAAAAAGAGCATGAGTTGACTATGTCTATTATTGCTGTCCAAATCTGATTTGCAAAAAAGTAAGGACTGGCAGATGTAATGTGGGGTGGAGACGGAGTTGCAGATAAATTATCCAAAACAAAAATTTTCTGAGACTGAAAAAATTTATGATACCGAAAGTATTCAAAACCTGCTATGGTCGATTTGTTCAGGAACGATGGTTGTTACAAGCTTAATTAGCGAAAGCCATTAAAACCGCATCAAAGCTGAGCATTGAGTGTAACTTAGGGATAAAATATGAAGCCGAAAATCAGCATTATAACATTGGCGGTCTCAGATATAGAACGATCTACTACCTTCTACCGAGACGGACTAAGGCTGCCGACCTATGGAAACTTTCCTGGAATCACCTTCTTCGCGCTATCCAGTACATGGCTGGCACTGTATCCCCATGATCAACTGGCAGACGATGCCAAGGTCAATCCACAAGGAAGCGGTTTCCGAGGATTCACTCTGGCACATAATGTTTCATCGAAAGAGGAGGTGGATCGAGTGATGGAAGAGGCGAGGAAGGCCGGGGCTTTGTTGCAGAAACCTGCCAAAGACATGGAATGGGGCGGTTATTCTGGTTATTTCTCAGATCCAGATGGATTTCTCTGGGAAGTGGCATGGAATCCTCATTTCGATCTGACCTAATATAAAAGCACCTGACAAGACACCTCGCAAAAATTCGGACAATGAACAGTACATTCAACAATAAATTATAGGCACCGCCTTTTCGTAAACGATTCCCTGAAGCTTGGCTTCAGACCTAAGGTCTCCATCCTGGCATTGATATGCCCGGTTCATTTCTTCTCTTTTGCCCAGGATGGTATCAGGCCGGTCAAATTGTATGCATCAACGTCCATGTGAGCAAGGCAAATCAAGATAAAATGGTGGCTCTTGTCGAAAAAATGGTAGAATCAGAAACTTAAAATGCATAATCGGGTAGCCGGGGGTTTTTAATCCCCCAGCCCCCACACCACCCCACAAGCTATCCACCCTGGGGAACACCGGTTGGCATTGCTTGAAGGCGGCCGTTGACCACAACAAAAAGACATATCGTGTTTTCATCCTTGAATATAATCCTGAAAGTCGGCTAAAGCGTACACTATTCGGTAACCACTCCCAAGTACTTCAAGAACAGTCTGTCTCTGGCCACTGATTCGGTGGACCATCGATAGCTGCCCATGGCAGTCTGTACCTTTGTGGTTTCAATGCAATCGAACCAATCCAAGATCTGAGCGAGAGAGCGTTGCGCAAGCCAGTTTTCCAATTTTTTTTCGAGATTGAGAAGTGATTTGGTTTTTCCGGATTCATTTTTCCCGAGCTTGGACTGTACTTCCTTTATTTTTTTCATCAGGAAACAATGATAGCCCAGCGAGATAAATTGTGTGAATTGTCTTCCGCGCAGATTGTCCGGGTACCATGTGCGCGGTCGCGCACCGTCGAATCTCCCTTTTTGCACGGCAAAGAGTTCTTCAATTTTTTCTCGCAGCCGATAGTTTTCAAGTGCCGTAAATGTGTCCATAGTCTGATTGCTGACCAGAGCGAAATAACCGAAGTACCTCTTTGCTTCGGTAATGGCTTTATCATTGAAGCCCACCTTAAGCTGCCCCCCACGCCCCTTTTTGGAACAGGTCAGGTACTTGTCTATTTTCTTTTGCGCAGATGGCGTGAACTCGGTTTCTCCTCCTTGTATTTGCGCCTTCAGTTCAAGCAGATCCTTACGGAAGGCGAGTTCTTTCTTGGCTTCGTTGTCCGGAGAATAGTAAACATGCACATACAGGCGGCGCGAGAACGTTTCTTTCTCACCTGCAACTTTCCTGTTGCGTGATCGCTGGCGTGTCCGGCTGAACTGGTGCATTCTGAGCGAAGTTGCTCCGCAGATTGACGGGTCGAAAGGACAAGTGCTGGCCATACCCGCTATTGTTGCACGGAGCGTATCAATTGTCTCGCGGACCCATATAATATTCGGATCAACCAGCGTCAGAAATTTCACATTGCGCAAAGCGAATTCCATCATGTTTTTCTGGCTGTAGTAGCCGTTATCGGTGACGATCAGAGGTTTTTCCAGATTGAGACACTTGAGTTGTGTCAAAGTGTTTTCAATGGAGATCACATCCGGAATATTACCGGGTTGCTTAGAGAAGGCTATCGGTTCGCCAGCCTTGACGGAATATAAGGTCAAAAGCTTGATGGTGTTGAGTCCGTCGCCATCCTTGTTGAATCCCTGTCGTGCCTCCGACTGATTTTCAGAATAGGTCGAAATAGTGGTAGAGTCAAACGCCAGCATAGGAGACTTCCCCAGGTGTGCCGCCCGAGCTGAAAAATAGCGCTGAACGCCTTCCTCATTGCGACCAATATCCTTAAACAGGCTACCATAGACGTCCTCAGTGATCACTTCGCGATATGGAAGGGGGTGCATCACCTGCCAACTCTCAAGACGTGGCAGCGTGTTGCCACCGGAACCAATCCAGTAGCGCGCGATAGAAAGTATCTTTGCCGCATCACCCTCGCTGAATGAAGCACATACATCATTATCAATGCCGGAAACCTTGCCAACCCATTCCAGGATGTCCGTGAGGCCGGTATGCTGACGTGTTGCATCGACAAGGCCTCCTTCGCCTTTATGTTTTTTCGGACGAGTCGGCAAAATTTTGTGAGTTCCCGACTTGATTTTTCCTTTGAGTTTCTGACTGACCGTATAGGTCTTTCGGGTCTTTTCGTCGTAGGCTGTAACCCGTTCATAGACGTAAATATCCCCATTCGGACGCTTTTCACGCCGCTCACCGACGTGAGTTTTTCCTGTTATTGGTTTAGCCATGCATAAACCCCCTTTAAAGTGTGCGTATGTATATAATACAAACACGTTAAAAGAGCAAGAAAAAAGCATGACTTTTCAAACAATTAGAGCGTTTGGTGTTGTGTTCTTTATTTAAGGTGTGCGCTTTATCCGATTTTCAGGATATAATCTGACAAAGGGTATAATAGGGAAGGATTAACAATAACGAGTTGATTTTATTATGAAAAATTTAAAAATTGTGGTTGAAAAACATCCTGATACATATGTTGCATATCCTTTAGGGCTTAAGGGTATAGTGGTCGGCCAAGGTGATTCATATGAATCAGCATTATCCGATATTAAATCAGCAATACAATTTCACCTTGAAACATTTGGATCCGAGGCCTTTGAAATTGACCCTCCAATAATCGAAGCGTTCATTGCAGAAGCAGGAATTGCTGTCTAATGCCAAAGTTCCCGATCGATGCACCTATTCGAAAAGTGATTACATCTTTAGAGATTCTTGGCTTTTCTATGGTCCGAGAAGGAAACCATATTGCAATGGTAAGGGATAATTCAGATCCCGACAAATACCACAGGCAACCGCCAGTTGTACCTGCCCGTAGAAATTCAGAAAATGCTGGAGGGCTCGGGCAGAATCCGGAGACAGGAACCGCACCGGCATGCCATGGGAAAAGCGGTATAATGCGGTTTATTCCGGTTCTGGTAATGGTTTTGTTTCTGTGCATGGCCACTGTGACTGCATACACGGATCAACTGGTCATCGGTAATTTTTCCCGACTGGCACCCGGCGACAGCCTGCCGGACCCCTGGGAACCCATGACGTTTAAAAATATTGACCGCCAGACCAGCTATGCCCTGATACAAGACAATGGCCGGACCATCATCAGGGCGCACAGTCAAAACAGCGCCTCAGGCCTGATCCACCCGTTGCGGGTGAATCCCGAAGAATATCCTGTGATAAAATGGCGCTGGAAAATCGATCATGTCCTGGAAAACGGAGATGTTACCGCCAAACAGGGGGATGATTATGCTGCACGCATTTATGTGGCATTTGCCTTTGATACGGACAAGGCCGGATGGTGGGAGCGGACAAGGCACAAAAGTGCTTCGCTTTTTTCCGGCAAAGAGCTGCCCGGTACCGCCTTGAATTATATATGGGCCAACAGGGCGCCTGTTGAAACAATCGTACCCAATCCCTATGCAAAAGAAGCAAGAATGATTGTTTTACAAAGCGGTAACTCAGCCAGCGGGCGCTGGGTTACAGAAGAACGAAACATCCTGAAAGACTACGCAAAAGCTTTTGGACGAAACCCGCCTGAGATCATCGGTATCGGCATCATGACCGATACCGATGATACAGGAGGTGAAACCACCGGATATTACGGCGATATTACCCTTTTGCGCCTGCCTGATTAACCAGGTTCAGATGGCTGAACTCTTTGATAAAAATTCCGATACGATCGGTCTACATTTAGGGAAAATGCCAATACTGGCAAATTCCCTAAATGGTGATTTATCCCAGGGATTCACCGTGGCCCAGGTGGCTGAAAAGCACGGCTGGTCAGAGCCCCAGGTCTGGTCCCTGGCCCTGGAGGGCAAAACGGATCATGACCGGTTCAAGGCCCTTGGCTGGGGATTCCGGACCTGGTTATCTTTGATCCGCCCTACTTTGACAAAAAAGCCGGGGAGTATGCTGAAAAAAGCATTTCCGGTCTGTCCAGAACCGATTACCTGGCGTTTCTGGAGGCGTTTTTTGCACTGTTGAAACACCATGTCAAAAAAAAGACCCGGCTGGCGTTTATCAATGCGGACTGGCGGGATTTTCAGAACACCCCGGCAATGGATGAAACACACAAGGGCGGCATCCTCATCGACGATTACCTGGAGATCCTGAACAAAACGGGATGGTATCACACCCATATCATCCAGGCGCCCTTGTCGTCCCAGCGCTTTAGCGCCGGAGTCGTTTCCGCCATGCAGAAAAGAAACATCCTGGGGGTGACCAGCCGGTATGTGATCATCCTGAACCAGCAGGGATCGGCCATCATCAGCCCAAAAAGAATACCCAACCCGGATTTCATGTAGAGACTGTTCGCATTTTGATATTAGACGCTGGCCCGGCGTGATCGCCGGCCGCTCAGCTTATCGTTAAAACTTGACATTCGGTCCGAATGTGGTACTGTATTTGGACTGGAGGGAAAAATTATGAATATTACAAACGATATTAAGCCGGTTACTTATTTAAAATCACGGGCGGCTGATTTACTCAATCAAATTAATGAAACGCATCGGCCTGTTATAATAACCCAAAATGGTGAACCTCGAGCGGTACTTCAAGATCCTGAGAGTTACGAAAATATGCGTAATGCCATCGGTCTTTTAAAACTTATTTCAACAGGGGAAGCCGATATCAGGGAGGGACGAACAACGTCACAAGAAGATGTGTTCGATGAAATCGAAAGCGCACTAAAAGAAAGCGATAAATGAGCCAAAAATATCATATTAAATGGGCCGCTATTGCGCAAAGTGATTTGAAACAAATAATTGATTATATAGCGGTTGATAGCCCAGACAATGCGCTACAAATACTAAAAAAACTAAGACAAAAAGCGTCAAGCCTCTACACCCTGCCTGATCGAGGTGGAATTGTACCGGAGTTGAAAGATCAGGGTATACACATCTATCGAGAAATAATTGTTCCTCCCTGGCGCGTTATTTACAGAATATCAGCTGCAACTGTTTTTGTTTTATCCATTATAGATTCAAGGCGGAATGTTGAAGATATATTGCTGAATCGATTTGTCAAATAAAAGGGTTGCGTTCTTGAAGGCGGCTGTGGGTTGCCTTGCGCATACCAGCACCCAGAATCAATCATATAGGAGTATGAGTATGAAAGAGATTCAGATCAATGAGATCAAAGGATTTAAAATCGGTCATGCACAAAATCATGACGGGGGAACCGGGTGCACTGCCATTATTTGCGAGGCAGGTGCCTTTGCCGGGGCCGATGTCAGGGGAAGCGGGCCTGCCAGCAGGGAATCTGAACTGTTAAAGCCGTTGAGTATTGCCCAGCAGATTCATTGTGTCATGCTCAGCGGAGGCAGCGCCTATGGCCTTGCGGCCGGAGATGGGGCCATGCAATTTCTGGAAGAAAAAGGCGTGGGGTTTGATGTGGGGGTGGGGGTTGTGCCTTTGGTGTGCGGGGCGTCCCTTTTTGACCTGGTGGTGGGAGACCCCACATGCCGGCCAGATAAAAAAATGGGGTACAAAGCCTGTGAGGCGGCCGGAACAAAAGAGGTGGCCCAGGGCAATGTCGGGGCAGGTACAGGGGCCACAGTGGGTAAGTTTTTAGGAATGGACCGCATGATGAAAAGCGGACTTGGCACCTTTGCCCTTGAAATCGACACCGTACAATGCGGGGCCATAGTGGCCGTGAATGCCCTGGGTGATGTCATTGATTATGATACGGGCAGGCCCATCGCAGGCATACTTACAGAAGATAAAACGGCCTTGGCAAGCACCCGGGAAATTATGTACAAAGAGATTGCCCGGCAAAGGGATGTCTTTAGCGGCAATACAACCATCGGATGTATTCTTACCAATGCAAAGCTCACCAAGAACCAGGCCAATAAGCTGGCTGCTGTTGCACATAATGGATTTGCCAAGGCCATCAGCCCGGTCCATACTTCAGTGGACGGGGATACCATCTTTGTACTGGCCACAGGAGAGGTGGATGCAAACCTGGATGCCCTTGGGGTTTTATCTACCGAAGTCATGGCCCGGGCTATTAACGAGGCTGCAAGAAGCGCCCAACCCGCCTATGGATTAAAAACGGCTGCTGATTTTTTAGTTTAGCCTCCGTTGATGCCGCCGGCCTGGGCGGTTGATCAGCGCATTGTTATTTACCTGTCAGATGGCGGCGTGGTGAAGCCCCAGGTACCAGGTGGCAATGCCGAAATAGATGATGACCCCGCCGATGTCCGCCACAGACGTCACCAAAGGGGCGGACGCCGTGGCCGGGTCCAGTTTTAACCGGGTGAGCAGAAACGGCAGGGACATGCCCAGAAGACTGCCGAACAGCACCACGCATACCATGGCCATGGACACGATCACGGCCACATCCATCCCCCCCCGGAAAACCCCGATAAACGACACGGCCAAAGCCATGCATACGCCAATGGCCAGGGCAATGCCCACTTCCTTGCCCAGCAGCCGGAACCAGTCTTTCATCATGACATCGCCGATGGCCAGGGCCCGCACCATCAGGGTGGCGGACTGGGCACCGGCATTACCGCCGCTGCCGATGAGCAGGGGCAGAAAAAACACCAGGGCCACAGTGGCCTGGATGGTGTCTTCATAATAGGCAATCCCGGCCCCGGAAAAAATATTCATGAACACCAGGGCCAGCAGCCAGGGCAGCCGCTTCCGGATCAGCAGCCAGGGGGTGGCGTCCCGCAGACCGATGTCCACCAGGTCGTCCGCTCCGGAGCCTGAGCTGATGGAACCCATGCGGTGGAAGTCTTCGGTGGCTTCTTCTTCAATTACGTCATGGACATCGTCAAAGGTAATGATTCCCACAAGGGAGTCGTTGCCGTTGACCACGGGCATGGCCAGAAGATCGTATTTGGCCATCTGCCGGGCCACCTCTTCCTGGTCATCATGGACCCGGGCGAAGATGGGATCACGGCGCATGATTTTTTCAATTTTGGTCGTGGGCCGGGCCAGGATCAGTTCCCGCAGCGACACCAGGCCCAGCAGGCGCCGCCGGGAATCGATCACATAAGAGTAATAAATGGTTTCCTTGTTGGGCGCTTCCAGCCGGAGCTTGTCAATGGCCTGCAGGGCGGTGAGACCCGGTGACAGGGTGGCGTATTCACTGGTCATCAAAGCCCCGGCCGTGTCTTCTTCATAAGAGGACAGCCGTCTTATATCTTCCCGCTCGGTGGTGGCCAGCAGGCGCAATAGAATTGCGCTGCTTTCTTCGGGCATGGATTGCAGCAGGTCCACCCGGTCATCGGATGACATCCTTGTGATGGCCAGGGCCAGGACATCATTGGACAGCTCTTTGGCGATCTCCCGCTGATCCTCGTAATCCATATGCGTGAGCACATCGGCGCAGCATTCCGGTGACATATGTGAGAAAATTGTGACCAGCTGATCCAGGTCCAGGTCGGACAACTGGGAAGCCAGGTCTGCCGGGTGTTCAGATTCGCACAGATGTGCGAGCACCTTGTCATCGATATATTCAGGCGTGTCGCCCTGACCGGGCACAAACAGATTATCCGGCAATTTGAGGGAATCGTTCACAGCCCTGCCTCCTTTCAATCGGTCCGCCATCAAGACAGGCGAACCAGAAGGTCACGGCAAAAAGCGCGGAATCAGAACTCAGTGATTCTGAAGCAGACAGCCATGGCGTCTGTGCGTGTCATTGACAGCGGGGTATGATAAAAATGTCGTTTTCTTATGAAAATCACAGATATCGATAAGTGACAACTACCACCTTCGTCATCCATTTTCACATCCTCGTTATCAATTCGGTTAATAAGTCCCGGGAATCTGCGTATGGATCACGCATTCATATCCCTGCTAAAATCAAACATTAATTTATACAAAATACACGCATGATTGTCAAACAAAAATCGCTCTTCATCCAGGGGCAAAACCCTGTCAGGTGCGGGCCATGAACACGGCCCGCACGGGCCCCGGATACCCTTCCACCGTTTTTGCCGGATCACGGGGATCCAGAAAATCGCTCAAAGATTCCGTCTGAATCCAGTCGGTTTTGCGCTGCTCCGCCCGGGTGGTGGGGGTGACATCCAGGCACTGGATATCTTTGAATCCGGCCCGGACCAGCCAGGACGTCATGACTGCCAGATCCGGAATAAAATAGATATTTCGCATCTTGGCATACCGGTTTTCAGGAAACAGGCACACATGATTTTTTCCTTCCAGCACCAGGTTTTCCAGCACCAGGGTGCCGGCAGAAGGTTTCAAACAGTCGTGAATCTCTTTGAGCATGTCCAAAGGAGACCGGCGATGGTATAAAATCCCCATGCAGAACACCAGATCAAAAAACCCTGTCATCTGCGGCAGTTCTTCATGGGTGGCCGGCAGGCAGGCCACGTTTTTTTGATTCACATACTTCTGAACGGCCAGGTACTGGCAGAAAAATGCGCTCTGGGGTTCCAGACCCAGGACCAACTCAGGGTTGCGTGCAGCCATGCGAAACATGTAATACCCGTTGCTGGCGCCGATATCCAGGATGCGTTTCCCGGTCAGATCCGGCAGATGGGGAGCGACCCGGTCCCATTTCATGTCTGAGCGCCATTCCGCATCCACATGGACCCCGAACAGGTTGAACGGGCCTTTTCGCCAGGGACTGAGCTGTTTGAGCCGGGCTTCCAGCTGTTGCCGCTCCTCTCCGGAAATATCGGCGGGCGTTCCGGCACTCACGGCCGGGGTATCCAGACGGGTCATTGACACCACGGAATCCGGCAGGTGATTCACCACATTCAGGTATTTACGAAAATTTCCCTTGGGATGGGCCAGAAATGCCTGTTTTTCTTCAATGAGCCCGGCAATCTCATCCGTGTAGGGTGCCAGCGCTGCCAGCTGATATGGGGATAAAAAAAAACGCATGCTGTCACACAACCCCGTCACCTGTCCATGAAAACACCGGGTGTGCCTCCTTGTTTCACCGCCATGATGGCACTGAAGTTAAACCATTTGAGCCACACCTCCACCTGGCTGAACCCGGCCCGGTACAGGCGCTGGAAATGGGTGTCCAGAGAGTCGGGAATCAGCACTTTTTCCAGGGCATCTCTTTTCTGGCTGATCTCCAGGTCAGAATATCCGTTTTCCCGTTTGAACTGCTGGTAAACATCCAGTTGCAGGTGATGCAGGGCCGGTTCCGGGTGAACGGTTTTTTCCATGAGCAGCAGGATGCCGCCGGGCACCATCCCGGAAAATATTTGCTGAATCAGGTTCTCTCTTTTGGAAGGGTTCAGAAACTGTAACGTCAGGTTGATCACCACCACGGACGCATTTGTGATGCGGATATCTTCCATACGGCCACAGACCAGATGAATACATCGGCCCGGCTCGGGCGGCGCCAGCCGGTTTCTGTATTTTTCCAGCATGGGCCGGGAAGTATCCACCCCCACCAGGGTAAACGAAGTTTGCATGAACAATGCCTGGAGCCGGACCCCGAAATTGCCGTGGGAACAGCCCAGATCATAGATCCGGGTACGGGGCTGATAAAACCGCCGGGCCAGTTCCGCCTGGCGGCGGATGCTCTCCCGGTACAAAGGCACGGACCGGACCAGCATATCCTCAAACACCTCCGCGACTTCCCGGTTAAAGGAAAAAGGCTGAATCTGTCTGCGTTTTACGGCAAATACCCGGTCGCGTGTCATGGTGTCCCTGTGTCCTTTGCATCAAAAATCCACCCCCTTATATCTGATTTGATTCCGGAGTGCAAGACTGACAGGGGCCGGTCAATGGATAATCAAAAATTATTGTCCGGCGCATAAAAACGAATCGTATTTCTGCCCGAGTCTTTGGCGGCATACATTGCCGTGTCGGCATTCTTGATCAAATCTTCAGATGTACCTGCATCGGCGGGGAACAAAGCAATACCGACGGATGCTCCGACATGGAGCACTTCACCGAGAATTTCCATGGGCTCATTGATCGAGCGGACGACATGGGTGGCGATGGATGTAATTTTCTGTATTCCCTTCGGATTATTGAGAACAACGATGAACTCGTCGCCGCCCAGGCGGGCCACGATATCTGACTCGCGCACTAGCGCCAGAAGCCTTTTAGCAACCTCTTTTAAGAGATCATCGCCGACGTTGTGGCCATACTGGTCGTTGACAAGCTTGAATCCGTCAAGGTCCAGAAACAGCAGCGCCAGATTGCACGGTTCCCGGTCGGAATTGATCATTATCCGGTTGATCCGGTCCATCAGCAAAGTCCGATTCGGCAAGTCGGTCAAGGCATCGTGAAAAGCCAGGTGCTTTATGTGTTCATCTTTGCGCCGGAAAGCTGTAATGTCGCTGAATACGGATACATAGCGGTCAGGTTTGCCGTCCGCGTCGCGAACCATGCTGATGGTCATCCGTTCCAGGTAAAGGTCCCCGTCTTTACGACGGTTCCAAATTTCACCGTTCCATCGGCCCTTGGTTATTATCTGTTTCCACATGGCGGCATAAAATGCCCGGTCGTGCCGGTTGGATTGAAGCATGCGGGGATTCTGTCCCACGGCCTCCTCGGCTGTATAGCCGGTTATATCCATGAAGGCTGGGATCGGGGATTTAATTCCCAGCCATTTTCAGGGATTTTTTCCCAGCCAATTTCAAGGGTTGTGATCCAGCCACTGATATTTTAATTCCGTTAACCGATTTTATAATCATATATAATTCCCTCCATTTAATTCGCCTTGTAACCGTTACGTGGAGGGAGCATGGATCCTATTCCCTGTCTGGGCTGTGGCATTTTCTTTAAACCGCGAAACAAACTTCAGGGCTATTGCTCCCATCCAGACTGCCAGCGTGCCAGAAAGGCTTTATGGCAAAGGCAGAAGCTGGCAAATGACCCTGAATATGCACAAGGCCAGAAGCTGTCCAACAGCAAATGGCTGGCGACCAGACCGAACTACTGGAAAAACTATCGTTCCCAAAATTCGGAAAAAACTGCCAGAAACCGTGTTCTCCAGCGAATCAGGAACAGGGCAAAAGCTCGAACTGACAAGGGTCTGGATACGTCGCGTCATGTCGGTATTGCAAAGATGGACGCGAGAAAACCCTTGATAAACGGGCTTTCTGGTGAGTTCTGGCTGGTTCCGATGATTGCAAAGATGGACGCGGTAAAAATTTTTATCGCAGCCATACCGGGCGATCCCGGATAATTGCAAAGATGGACTCGAGGACAGGAGATATTTTTTTATGTTACACCCGGAGCAAAAAACTTTTTTGAAGGAGGGGTGTCATGATACGGAAAAAAATATTGTCTCCAGGTCGGATCCGCAGCATAGACAAAAGTTTTTGTTTTATTCCCCACCGGTTTCTGACAGGTGGCTTTTTACAATCATTGACCCGCCATGAACTGGCACTTTACGTGTTTCTGGTACTGGCATCAGACAAGCACGGGTTGTCGTTTTACAGTGATCGGAGCATCTGTTGCATTCTGGGCCTGGTGGAAGAGGATTATCTTTTTGCCAGAAGCAGCCTGATCCACAAAGACCTGATCACATATGACGGCACGTTGTTCCAGGTCCTTTCCCTGCCGGCAAATGCTCATAAAACATTGGGGAGGGCAGCCAGATGATAGACAAGCGGACCGTTTTTGAAATTCACCGGTTGAACAACATGCAGTTTTCCATCCGGCAGATTGCCAGGCAGCTTGGACTGGACAGGGGAAGCGTCAAAAAATATCTTGAACAACCGGATATCACCTGTCAAAAAAGACCGGGCCGGGTGTCAAAGCTGGATCCATACAGAGATCTGATTCGGGAGATGATAAATGACTATCCTCAGATAAAGGCACCGGTGGTGTTACAGCATATCCGGGTCAAAGGGTTTACCGGCGAAATCACCATCGTCCGGGATTATCTCAAACAGATAAGGCAGGACAAAAAACAGGCCTTTATCCGGTTTGAATCCCGGCCCGGTGAACAGTTCCAGATTGACTGGGGGCATTTTGGCAGCCTTACATATGGTAAAAGTTCAAGAAAGCTGTATGCCCTGGCAGTGATTGAGTCTCACAGCCGGATGCTTTTTGTGGTGTTCACCCACAGCCAGAACCAGGCAACCCTTCACCGGTGCCTGGTTGCTGCGTTTTTGTATTTTGGGGGCACACCCGGGGAACTGGTCGTGGACAATATGGTCACAGCCGTGATCGAGCGGGTGGGCAGTATGATCCGCTTCAACGAGGCCTTTCTGGATTTTTTGCGGCATTTTGGGATTACACCGAAGGCCTGCAATGTCAGAGCGCCCCATGAAAAAGGGAAGGTGGAAAACAGTATTCGGTATCTTCGCAACAACTTCTGGCCGTTAAGAAAGTTTGCAGATTTGGATGATGTGAACCACCAGGTGCTGGCATGGCTGGATACTACGGCCAACCAGAGGGTGCATCAGACGACCGGCGAAAAGCCGGCGGACCGGTTTGTCAAAGATGCCCTGAACCCGTTGCCGGACCCGCTGCCCGATTACCGGGAAACAGACAATCTCACGGTATACAAAGACTTCGGCGTCCGTTTTGATGCCAATGTATATACAGTCCCGCCCCGGCTGGTGGGGAAATCCGTCACCCTGAAAGCAGACAGTCGGACCGTATCCATCTACTACAAGGAAAAACAGGTGGCAACCCATACACGGAAATGGGAAAAAAATCTGCGTATCGATTTGCCGGCACACACGGAACAGGTCCGAAAACTCAGAAAACGCATATTGATGGACAGGCAGATAATGATTTTCATGTCCCTGGGCCAGGAAGCCGTGGATTATCTGGAAAAAATCACCGAAGCCTCACAACCGTTGAAAAAAACGGTGTCACATCTGCTGCAACTGCAGGACAAATACGGGGCATCATCGTTGATATACGCCCTCAGAAAGGCTCTGGCCCATAAGCTGTATGGATCTGAATACGTGGAAAACATCCTTCACCAGGAGATGACACCAGCCATCCACCATCGTCCAGTGGCCCTGAAAAACGAAGATCTGAATCAGATCCGGCTGCCACAGCCAAATTTGGCTGAATACGATGCACTGGCCCTTTCACGGAGAAAAAAATAGCCGAAATCGCCTGTATTTTTTGTAAAGCGTAGGACGATTATCTATAACCCTTGAACCGCAAGGATATCGGAACATTCTGTTTTAAAAGGTGGAGACATGCGCGGCGGATATAGAGGAAAACCAAAACCCAAACTGCCATCACATCTTTTGCGCGTTCATGTGAATGCCCGAATCCAGAAATGGATGCTCGATGAACTCAAACGCAGAGGTGAAGTCGGGATAATTTTGGAAGAGATATTGATTAAAGCAGGTTTTAAGTATCAACCCGAAAAAGGAAACCATGATGGAAGCCGTCATTGATAAGTTCAAATCACTTCGACTGAAAAACTGTGCACTGAACCTGCCCGCTGTTCTGGAGCAAAGTGCCCAGAAAAATCTGACTCCCCTCCAGGTCATTGACCGGCTGCTGGAGATTGAGATCGAAAACAGGAAAAAAGCCAGGATTGATCTGCGGTTCAAACAATCAAAACTGGAAGAAAAACCCACTATTGACCAATTTGATTTTGCCCATCATGGATCGCGCCAGAAGCAGAAAAGCCGGATATTGAACCTGCTGGATCTGGGATTTATCCAGGCGAAAAAAGACATTATTCTGATCGGCAATCCCGGGACTGGAAAGACTTTTTTATCCAAGTGCTTTGCGTATGCCGCCACCCAGACCGGGATAAAAACGCTTTTTACAACCGCCATGGACATGATCAATCAGCTGGTGGCAGCTGAAAATGATCACACCATGCTCAAAAAGCTTCAGTTCTATCAATCACAGGATCTTTTAGTTTGTGACGAATTATGTAAAGCTTTACATAATTCGTCTTATGACAAGTTAAATATTATGTGAAGTTGAATGCCAAATGTCTTTAAACAATAGCTTTTCAGGTTGTCCAGCTTTACATAAAAAATTCATATCACGGTTTTAAGCCATTCAAACAAATCTTCTTTTTCATCAGCCGAAAAATTTTCTTTTGGCAGTACTTTTGAACTTGCATTTTCAATGGCTTTCCTTTTCATTTCAGAATTGGATTTTGCGTATATTTCAGTAGTCGTAACTGAAGAATGTCCCAAAAAATCCCGTATATAAATCAAATTTACTCCGCTTTGCAGCAGGTGCATAGCCTTGCTGTGACGAAGGACATGCGGTGACATTTTATTTAAGACCGGGTTTTTGCTTTCTGTCGCAGCTTTTTTTGCATATTTATCCAGAATATAGGACAGTCCGGCTCTCGTAAGTTTCTCCCTCTTCTTGTTGAAAAACAAAGGGGTCTCCTCTTTTTTTTCATCAAGCAAACCGCAATCATCCATATATTTTTTTATGATGTTCATTGTTTGCGGCATCAGCGGTATGATCCTGGTTTTTTTCCCCTTGCCAGTCAGCCGAATTGTTGAAGGTGTTTTTAATCGTATATCAATTACTTTCAGGTCCGCAATTTCCTGAACTCTGGCGCCAGTGTCATACATAATTGCTATAACTGCCAAATCTCTACGTCCTTCCCGGCTGGTAATGTTCGGAATTGAAAGAAGCGTTTTGATACTATCTATCGATAGATAGTTTATTTCAACAGCCGGCACTTTTTTTGATCTTATTGCCAAGATTGAGCTGCATAGTTCCATGTATTCAGGCGATTTTAGCTGAATATATCTGAAAAAAGCATGTAAAGCGGCCAGCCGCAGGTTCCTTGTGGATATAGAGTCCTTTTTCTGAAGCTCCAACCATGACAGAAAGTCTTCTATCATATTCCTGTTTATTCGTATAAAATCCATTTTTTCCGGCCTTATGCCCAGTTCACTACGGCAGTATCTTAAGAAAATCACAAATGAATCCCTGTATGATTTGAGGGTGTTGTCGCTGTGTCCCGCTCTTGCCGGCAGGTATTTTAAAAACCAGGCAGACAGTTTGGTGGCAAAATCATTGGTTGTCATGATATACCTCCGGAAAAACATCTCTGTATAATGGAGCGATTGTGTCAATAACATTGCTGTATGCTTGTTCAGTCAGCCTCAGATATTTTTCTGTGCTTTCAATTGTGCGATGACCCATATACGCGCTTAATATTGGAAGAGCGCAATAAACATCTTGTCCTTCATCAATCATTTTTTCAAGAGCATGAACAGCATAGGTGTGCCTGACATCATGAACACGTGGGCCAACTGAACCTTCAGGGAATATGCCGGCAATTTTCATGAACTTTTTAAACCTAACATACACAGGTGTTCTGTGGTACATGCCGCCATCTCTGGATGGGAAAAAATATCCTTCCCCTGACATGTCAAACCCCATATCTTCAGCATAACCTTTACAAACGTCAGTAAGCGACCATGACATTGGGACTAATCTGCTCATGCCGTTCTTTGCTTTGATTACCGTCAAAATACCATTTGTAAGATCGACTTCTGATTTTTTCAGTGCCAGTGCTTCACTTATTCTCAGACCGCATCCGTAAAGTATGCGAAACAACATTGGGTAAATCATGTGGTAGCATCTGCTTTGTGGTAAGTATGGCAGTTGATCCACAACATCCATAATCCGCTTTATCTCATCATGAGTAAAAATATATGGAGTGAATGTTTTTGGCAGCGGTATCAGTTCGTTTGGGTACAAATAAAAATCAAATCCCTTTCTGTTCATGAACAGGGCAAACTGCCTAATAATGGATTTTCTCATATGTTGTGTTCTGCTGGATTCTTCGTCTCGGCGGGATACAAAATCTTCAGCCATCTTCTTTGTTAAAACAGGAGAAGAAAGATCGTACCGTTTAAAACAATCATCCATGTGTCTTAGCAGATAAAAAGAAGATACACCAAAGCAGAATCCCAACGATCTTTTGTAATCGGCATACTGAGGACAGTAATCTTTGAAGGGGCCTGTAAATACAAATCTCTTTTCTTTATTTTCCATCAGGAGCCTCCAGTGCAACTGTACGGAGCTGCTGAATGTCGATTCGAAGATAAAACTTTGTTGTGCTTGTGCTTTTGTGTCCCAAAATCCCGGCTATGACAGGATACGGAGTACTGCCCTGTAAAAGACAGCTTGCGATGCTGTGCCTCATTGAATGCAGTCCATGTTTCCTGTTATTCAATGCAATGTCGGCCATCGTCATATGTTTATTAATAACATGATAAAAAGAATTATTTTCTGCGAATGGCTGAAATGGCGCCCTATGCCTCACAAAAATATGTGGATCATCTACTTTTGGACGGCTGTTCTTCATGTAGTCAGCCAAGGCGTATTTGAATTCTTCTGTCAGCGGCAGTTGGAGAAGATTATTCGTTTTCTGCTGGATCAGTTCAATTGTGTTTCGGTCCAATTTTATATTTTCCAGCTTAAGCTGACGGATATCGCCGGCACGCAGTCCGAGCTGAATAGCTGAAAGTAGGACCAGATAATCCCTGCGACCGAACTCAGAATCCCTGTCAACCTGACAGAGAATCGCATTCATTTCATCTGCAGAATAGTATGAGGGAAGCCTTTCGAGTTTGTTTGTAAAAATCGTATGAAACAGATCATTCAAAGGTTCTCTGACATATTCCTTTGAATATAGGAACAGCAGAAAATCTCTCAAAGCAAACATGATCCCTGATTTGGAGTTAGACCTGTATTCTTTCAGAGTATGAAGATAGGACAGAATTTCATATGAGGTGAGACTTCTGATATCAGCAATCCCCTGAATATCAAGATAATTCAGGAACCGAACCAGAATAATCTTTTTCCCAAGGACTGTTTTTCTTGAAATCCCCTTTTCAAACTGCAGTTTTTTATATTTTTCCAGAATAACAAGAAATTGTTGAGGGGCCGGTATCCCAGGTTTCTGGCGGCACCTTGGAAAACAGCCATGTTGCAGTATTCCATCTAAAAGATCAACTGCTCTTGCTTTAAAAACCTGATTGGCGGAAAGCTTGCTTCCTGTTTGAATGCCGTAACAATCTTTCAGGAAGGCTTCTCCTATTTCTTTTGAAAAATAGAGTTGATTTTGCTGTTGCGCATAAACCAGGAACTGTTTCCATTTGCCGATGTAACGATGCTTTGTGCTTTCTGCATAACATAGCAGATCAAGTTGTTTTTTTGCCCTGTCAACCAATTCTATTAATAAAATAGCTTTGCGATCCATATCTTACCTCCTTTGTTTTGGATCACCACTATTTTATTGATAGAATATTATGTAAAGCTAAATATGGATAACGGCTTAAACGGCGGCCTCTTTTATCCTCAACTTCACATAATATTTAACTTGTCATAAGACGAAATCGGTTACCTTCCGCTAGGCAGACAGGGATCAAACCTGTTTTTCCAGGTCATCAGCGGCCGGCATGGGAAAAGGTCCACCATCATAACGACCAACCTGCCGTTTGCCCGCTGGGGAGACATCTTTGACGGAACCACTGTTGCTACAGCGATTGCCGACCGCCTCGTTTACAACTCTGAGATCCTTATCATGGAGGGAGACAGTTATCGAAAAAAATGATCATTGGCACAAACAAAAATTTAGTCAGGACTTGGCTCAGGTCTGAACACCCGGCCTTTTGAATCTGGTTTTTACCGGACACGGACTGGTGTGCCCGTGATAAGGGGTGGCTGGTTTTTAAACGGTGATTTTGGCTGGTTTTTATCCCGCTGTTTCCAAAGGCCGGGTTGACCGACAGAATGATTCCATCCGCATCCGTGATCAGGACACCATCGAGCGTGTTCTCAAAGACGCACGCAGCCAGTTCAAGTTTCGCCTCGGTTTCCTTGAGAAAGGTCACTTCACTGGCTTGAGTCACAAATCCTTTGACCGTACCATCGGCATCGAAATTAGGGATATAGTGCCCGATGATATGGCCCACACCTCCGCCGGCTTTGTTCAGTGTCCGCTCAAAGCGCTGGGGTTCACCGGCCAGGACCCGGCGGATGTGAGGCTCATTCAGAGCAAACAGGCGCTCGCCCGTCAGATCCCGGAAAAAGATACCGATAATCTTTTCGGGCGATTTTCCAAACCACTTGCCGTAGGCGTTGTTGGCATAGCGGCAGCGCAGATCCCTGTCCCAGTAGCCGATCATATTGGGTATGTTTTCAATGATGGATCTGATGAATTGCCCATTTTCGGTACTGGCTTTCAACTCGGATTCGACTTGCTTGAGCTTTTTTTGACTGCGATACACGGCTTCGGCAAGGTACGAGATAAAACTGCATACCAGGGCGAAAACGGCTATCTCCAGAAGATCAAACCGGTTCTCAAGCAGCCACACCCTGAGACCGGCGGCCAGGCTGACAAGGATGAGTGCAAAGACAAAATGTTTGAGATATTGAAAAGCAGCTGCCTTATTTAACCACCGGACTTTTTTCGTCGTGACATCCATATTTTATCTTGTAGGATGGGAAGACGCTTTTTGTCAAGATCCGGATACAGGATAAAAGGAAATACACACTTTTTGATATTATTTTAAAACAAGACATCATTGACATCTCACACCGGGTGGATGGCCGGATGGATGGACAATGAATGAATAAACTGCCCGGTGTGTTTGTTCATGCGGTCTTTGAACAATTGGGCCACCCGGCGCATCACGGCATATCCGATCCGGTGATCCGTTTCAAACAGTTTTGCCATCAGGTCCCCGGACAGGACAATGATGTCACAGGGTTCGGTGCAGATCGCGCTAAAGGTCGCTGGAAACTTACCGAACAATGCGGAGAAACCGAAACTCTGGCCGGGTTCGATCTCATCCAGGGTCAAAACCCGGCCCGTGTCGGACCGGGCGTTCAGGCAGATTTTTCCGGACACCAGCATGTGCACCAG
The DNA here is from genome assembly GCF_000421285.1 of Desulfotignum balticum DSM 7044. Classification (GTDB taxonomy): domain Bacteria; phylum Desulfobacterota; class Desulfobacteria; order Desulfobacterales; family Desulfobacteraceae; genus Desulfotignum; species Desulfotignum balticum. Next base: position 1,712,123 of record NZ_ATWO01000001.1, on the reverse strand, counting down.
ATGCTGGGTCTCGTTTTGCCGAACCAGTATCGTGTCCGGTTCAAAAACCGCCTGCCGGGCATGGGGACTGATTTTTTCCAGAATATCGTCCGGCAGGTCCTGAAGAAACTGTATTTTTTTTAATTGATCGATCGATATCATGTCAATTCAATGCCTCCATAACGGATCTAATAGGCCGGGGTCAGTTTATCAATATCATGAATGGATGCCTTCATCTCGGGATGGCGCGCCAGTGTTTTCAAAATCATTTTTGCCCGGGTATCCATGCTGTTCTTGTACTGCCTGGCCACACCGGCCATCAGGTAAAACGCCAGTTCATCGTTGGTTTCAAACAGTTTCTGCATGCGCGAACCCGACAAAGTGATGGTTTCACAGGGTTCCTGACAAATGGCCGTATATGTGGCCGGACCGCCGGAAATCAGTGCTGAAGATCCGAAGGTGCGGCCGGACTGGATATTTTCCAGGACCACGTCGATATCCGGGTTCAGGGCCACGGTCAACGCCACCTGGCCCATGATGACCATATAAAAAGTGTCCACCTTTTCCCCTGCCTTGAACAGGCAGGTGCCGCTGCTGAAAATGGAAAGCTGCGCTTCCTGACCGATCAGGGCCAGCAAATGCGCCGGCATCTGTTCCAGCATGTGGATATGTCTTAAATCCTGTATCTTTACCATGGTAGGTCCTTACAGATTGCCTTGGTTTACGTTAATACATATATCAGAACAACAAACGATACTGCCACGGCTGCGCCGATACCCACAGGAAGCGTCCCCTGGACCACATCATCATACAGCCGCTGTTTTTTCAAGGCCAGATGTTTGTCCCTGTACCCCTGGAGCAGCCACAGGTTGACGGAAAAAAACAGGACCAGATGCACTGTGATCTGACGAAAAAATCCGCTGCCGCCTTTGACCCCAGTCATCAGTATCGCTTCGGCCCTGCGGTTTGCCGTGTTCAGGCTTGTGTCCAGCACCTTGTAGACGGCGGTTCCCAATTTTCTGTAGGTCCAGTCCACATCCAGGTTGATGGATTTGATTTCAGGCGGATAATACCCGGACAGAATCAGCAGGGCAAAGGCCAGAGCCCCGAACATGAGCAGCTGGAGCTGGCCCACCACATGGGCTCCGGTGTAGGGGATGTAATCCACGGTAAAGGGCAGAAGATTATACAAAGGCTGGGGAAACACACCGATGAAAATGCAGGCAAATGCGGCCAGCCCCATGGCCAGCACCATGTTCCAGGACGGGTCCTTGGCCCGGATGCCCGAATCATGACCGAAAAACGTAAAAAACGGCACCTTGATCCCGGCATGGTGGAACACGCCGGCCGAAGCAAACTGCAACACCAGATACACCAGCACCAGGTTTTCATTCACCGTTGCCGTCACCACCATGGATTTGGACACAAACCCGGAAAACAGCGGAAACGCGGAAATGGACGCCGCCCCCACAATGCAGAACAGGCAGGTCAAGGGCATGGTCTTGTACAGCCCGCCGATCTCCGTGCATTTGATTTTACCGGTCATCTGGAGCACGGACCCGGCCGCCATGAACAACAGGCCCTTGTAAAGGATATGGCAGAACGCATGGGCCACGGCCCCGTTCAACGCCAGCTGGGACCCGATGCCCGTGCCCACCAGCATGAACCCGATCTGGTTCAGCAGGCTGTAGGCCAGCACCCGTCGGATATCATTTTCCAGGACCGCGTAAAAAATGGGCACAAACACCATGAACGCCCCGATCCAGATGAGCAGTTCCGTGCCGGGGAAGGTCCGGATCAACAGATACACAGCGGATTTGGTGGTAAACGCGCTCAAAAACACCGTGCTGGTGGGGGTTCCCATGGGATAGGCATCCGGGAGCCAGGCGTGCAGCGGAATGGCGGCCGCGTTCAGGGCGATGCCGATGAAAATCAGCCAGGACGCCGTGCCGGACAGCCCGATATAGTTGAATGCCGTGGTGCCGGTCTCCTGGATATAGAGCACAATTCCGGCCAGCAGAAACAGCCCGCCGATCAGATGCACCAGAATATACCTGAAACCCGCTTTGCGGGCCGCATCCGTGCGGGAAGCCAGGATCAGAAATGTGGAACTGACCGCCATGATTTCCCAGAACAGGTACAGGGTGAGAAAATCCCCGGCAAACACCACACCCAGCGTGGCGCCGGCATAAATGATGGCAGACACATGCTGAAGATTGTCTTTGACCTTCAGGGCGAACAAAATGCCTAAAAACGCCATGATGGTAAAAATATACCCAAACACCAGAGACAGTTTGTCAATCCGTCCCATGATCAGGGTGTATCCCCAGAAATCAAACGTCCAGATCCGCCCCATTGGCGCGTTCATGATAATAAGCAGAGACACCACAGGAATCAGCAGCATATAGCCGGACTGGGTTTTTCCCCGCAGAAACGGGATCAGCAGGGCCGCGACAATGAATATCAGGGCCGGAGGCAACAGATTACCGGTCATAGTAATCCTCTTTTTTCATGACAATCAATCTCAGCAGTTTGGCTAAAAAAATAAGCAGCACACAGGAAAAAAAACCATATACTGCGGAAAATCCCTTGATCTGTTCAAAATAAAATGCCGGATGCGGGTGAATGAAAAACTCGGCAATCAGCAACACCACCAGAGAACAGTAAAAACAGATCAACAATATTTTTACATTCTTTGGCTTGTCAAAAAGGGTCAATTCTTTTTTCATTATTCCACCTTACGCAAATTTATTTAAACCCGGTCCAGGGGCTGTCCCCTTTGTCCGGGTCATCATTATCCATCATGATGTCAATGGGGCACACTGCCGCCGGAAAAAAAAGCCACGGCCAGGTAAATGACCGATACCAGCACGGCAATGTAAAACGCGGTCTTGTATCCGGGAACCGGATCATGACCCAGCATTTCCCAGTCTTCGTTGTTGTATTTGTCTTTAATTGTCATATTTCTTTATGTCTCCGGCAAAATTATCAATGCCATTGATTTGTTTACCCTGTTCGATCAAAATCTTTCTCATAGATTCAGACCCAGAACGATCAGGTCCACAAACATCTGCGGGAAGAAAAACAATCCAATGGATGCCAGGGCGGTCACGGCCAAAGGCACCACCAGGCACAGATTGGCTTCCTTGATTTGAACCGGAACGCCCGGAACATCCGCTTCATTTTTCCCGAAAAAGGCCTGGAACACGATGGGCAGAAAATAAAACGCATTCAGAAACGAGGAGATCAGCAACACCCCCATAAAAACCGGGTGGTGGGCTTCTAAAGCCCCTAAAATCAGATTCCACTTGCTGTAAAACCCGCCCGCGGGAGGCAGCCCGATCACCCCTAAAGATCCGATGAAAAATGCCGCAAAAGTGACCGGCATCTGTCGGCCCAGGCCTTTCATCTGGGAGATATATTTTTTGCCCGTGGCCACAAAAATGGCACCGGCACAGAAAAACAGGGTAATTTTGCCGAACGCGTGCATGAGAATATGAAGCACCCCGCCCAGCTGGCCCATGGGCGACAGCAACGCCACACCAAATACGATGTATGACAGCTGACTGATGGTGGAAAAAGCCAGTCTCCGCTTGAGTTCATCCTGGGACAGGGCAATGCAGGAACTGACCAGAATCGTGATGGAGGCAATGACCATGACCAGGGTTCCCAGACTGTATGATCCCAGCAGGTCCACCCCGAAGATCCCGGTCATGACCCTGACAATGGAAAACACACCCACTTTGACCACGGCCACGGCATGCAGCAGCGCACTCACGGGTGTCGGGGCCACCATGGCGGCCGGCAGCCAGGAATGAAACGGCATGATCCCTGCCTTGGCAAACCCGAACACAAACATGAGCAACAGCACGGTGGCGCCCGGTTTTGACAGCTGGCCCGCAAAAATACCGGCCGTGGAAAATTCAAGTGTGCCCGTGACATGATAGCAATAGATCATGGCCGGCAGTACCAGACCGATGGAGGTGCCCAGAATGAAAATCAGATACCGCCGGGCGGAAATCTTTGATTTTGCATCCTCATGGTGGGCCACCAGGGGATAGGTGGCCAGAGACAGCATTTCATAAAACAGATACAAGGTCACCAGGTTGGCGGAAAATGCGGCTCCGATGGTGGATGCAATGGCCAGAGCGAAAAAACAGACAAACCGGGTCTGTCCGTGTTCTTTCAACCCCCGCATGTATCCGATGGAATACAACGAGGTGACAATATAAAGACTGGATGCCACCAGAGCAAACAGCATGCCCAGTCCGTCCACCCGAAAAGCGATGTCTGCCCCCGGAACCAGTGTGAACACAGTCAGTTCAATCCGGGTGCCGGCCAGAATTGCCGGCACCATGGATGCCACCAGAGCAAACATGATAAATCCGGCAACAAAAATCCAGGCTTCCCTGACATTGGGTTTGCGGGACGATGACATTAAAACTGGGATGATCAGCAAAGGGACCAGGACAGCCAGCAGCGGTTTTAAGGAGATAATGGATTCCATGGTGGGATCAGCCTTTTTACTTAAAAATACGAGTCAGGTCGTTGCAACAATAATTAAAAATCCAGTGGGTCATGGTCGGGTCCTTAGTGTAAAAACGGCAGAATCACGGTGTTGACGATGGTACCGGCATAAACGCCCGCGCCAATGATGGCCGCACTCACCAGGCCTAAGGCAGCCAGCATGGACACCGGGGCCTCGGCCATGGCGGCGGTCCCATGATGGCCGTGGGATTCAGCCATGGGCTCGAAAAAACAGATCTCAAACACCTTGAAAAACAGCACGGCACACACCAGGCTGGAGATGATCAACGCGGCGGCAAAATGATAAGCCCCGGCCTCAAACGCACCCAGCACCAGATACCATTTGCTGAAAAACCCGCAGGTGGGCGGCACGCCGATTATGCTCAAACCGGCCAGAACAAATCCGGCCATGGTCCAGGGCATGGCACCAAACAACCCCTGCAGATTGGAAAACGCCACCTGCTGTCTCATGTAAATGATGTTGCCCACAGCCAGAAACAGGGCAAATGTCATCAATGCATCATTGAGAATGTGGAGAATGGCACCGGCCATGCCCAAAGAATTTCCCAGCCAGGCACCGCCCACCATATATCCGATCTCACACACAATGATGTAGGTCAGCATTTTTTTCAAGTCCGTCTGGAGCAGGGCCATGAATGCCCCGGCCAGAATGGCGATCACACCCAGCCACACCACGATATCCGCCAGGTTCAGGGTGTTGAAGATATATTCCAGCCCGAACACCGTGACCATGAGCCGCACCATGACATATACCATCACCTTGGTCATCAACGGCGCCACCACCCGGGCAAATCCCACGGGTGCATACGCATATGCATTGGGCAGCCATACATGCAGCGGAAACAGGGCCATCTTGATCCACACACCTAAAATACACAGGATAAAAGCGGTCAGCACGGCCGTGGATCCCTGGATGTCCTTGAGAAGGATTGCCACATCCGCCATGTTCAAAGATCCGGTGGTGATGTACAGATACCCGACCCCCAGAAGATAAAAAGACGCCCCGATCACGCCGATGAAAATATAATTTAAGGCCGCCAGAGGAGACCGGTCTTTGTCTCCTAAGGCAATCATGGTATACGAGGTCAGCGAGGTGATCTCAATGAGCACATACAGGTTGAACAGATCGCCTGTGGCCGTCACCCCTAAAAGGCCCACCACAAACAACTGATACATCACATAAAATGAAGGGGCCCGATCCGGTATTTCCTGATCCACATTTTTGACACTGGCCACCAGATTCACAAATGCAATCCCAGATACCAGGACCAGCACCATGGCATTGAGCAGATCGATCCTCAGTTCGATCCCCATGGGCGGGGCCCACCCGGCCATGCGGTATTGCCATGTGCCCGCGGTCAGCACCTGTTTGAACACACCTACTGCCGCCACACTGGAAACAGCCGTGGCAGCCAAAGCGATGTAATAGGACAGCGGTTTTTGGATCCAGGCGGCCAGGCCCGAGAAGAATGCCCCCAGAAGCGGGGCCAGTACAATTATTGCCGGCATATTGTTCATGGGTTATTTTTCCGATAAGCGTATTCTGAGTTCATCTTCTTCCAGGGTCTGATATCGCTGATAGATCTTGACACACAGCGCCATGGCCACTCCGAACGTGGCCACGGACACGACAATGGCGGTGAGCATGAGCACATGGGGCAGCGGGTTGATATAATCCGCTGCATGGATCACGGCATCGTGGGTGCCATGTCCCCCCTGAATAATGGGCAGCGTGGCCCCGTGCTTGTATCCGATGGACACATAAAACAAAATAATCGCGGTCTGAAAAATATTCATGCCCACCAGTTTTTTCATCAGATTGTTTTTGGCGATCATGGCATACAGGCCGATCATCATGAGAATGATATACAACCAGAAATTATATTTGGCCACAATCAGCGCCAGAAGCTCATTCATGAGACTCTCCTACAGTCCTTCATCATGTCTGCCTTCAGACACGATATTCACGTAAATGATCACCATGACGGCCATCACGGCAATGCCCACGCCGATCTCCACCCCCAGCATGCCCAACGCCCGGACATGACCGGGATCCCAGGGCACCAGCGGCGCCAGCATTCCATAATCCAGAAACTGCCCTCCCATGATCACAGCCAGGACCCCGAGTCCCACATAGATCAGAACCCCTGTGGCGGCAAAGATGGACAGAAATTTTTCCGTCACCCGTTTCAGCAGGGTTTTCAGGTTATAGGAGATGGCCATGAGAATCAGGCTGGATCCGAAAATCACACCGCCCTGAAACCCGCCGCCCGGAGAAAAATCGCCATGGGCCACCACATACAGGGCATAGATCTGAATAAAAGGAATCAGAATCCGGCACACCGTCTTGATGATGATGTCCGAGGGTACCCAGTCCCTGTCCATGTGTTCAAATTCATTGCCCGGGATCATCCGGGTATCCGGATTCTTGAAATGAAGCATGACCCCCGTGGGAATGTGCCGGTAGTACCGGTTTTTTCCAGGCCGAAAATCTCTGAGCAGCAGAAAGCAGGCCAGCCCGGCGCAGAACACCACGGCAGTCTCGAACATGGTGTCATACCCTCTGTAATCCGCCAGCACGGCCGTGACCAGGTTGGGCACCTGGGTTTCTTCCACAATATGTTCAATATAATAATCCGACAGATGGGTGGATGCCGGAGATGCGGGATCGCCCCAGTCCGGCAGGTCCATGCTGCCGTATAACAGCAATCCGCCGGTAAGACAGACAATGACAAGTCCTAAAAATTTCAATCTTTGGTCCTCCTGCTGGTCCGGAATACGGCTGCCACCAAAAATACCGTGCTCACGCCCGCGCCAACGGACGCTTCGGTAAATGCCACATCCACCGCACCCATGACGGCCCACAACAGGCACATCAAAAACGAATACGCGCTGAACAAAATAGCGGTTCCCAGAAGATCCCGGACGGTAATGGCGGCAATGGCGCAGAAAATCACAAAGGTCAGTACGATCAGATCAATCGGCCACAGCATTCTTTGTTATTCCTTTTCCTTTTTTTTAGTCCAGGGCCGCAACCCGGCCCGCATGCCGGCATCCACAATGGAATGGGTGGCTGTCGGGCTGGCCAGAAACACAAAAAAGACAATCAAAAACATTTTAATGGACAACAGCACCACACCCAGAGACAGGTGGTGAAAATTATAGATCACCAGCCCGGCAACCATGGTAAAAATGCCTAAGGTGTCCAGTTTGCCGGCCGGATGCAGCCGGGAGTAAAAATCAGGCATCCGCATGATCCCCACGGCCCCGCCGATAAAAAAAATCAGGCCCGTGAGCAGGCAAAACACCGACAGAATATTGATAATTATATGCATCATTACTCCATGAATGATTCTTCATACAGGCCTTTGCGTTTATGAAAGTACCGGGAAGCAGCCAGCACTGCCACAAAATTTAAAAACGCATAAGCCAGGGCAATATCCACAAACATATCCACCCGTCCATACAGGTAGCCGATCAGCAAAAGCAGTACCACTGTTTTGCTGCCGATGGCGTTCACGCCCACGAGACGGTCCAGCACGGTCGGGCCCATCAGGCATCGATACAGGGGCAGTATCATGGTCAGACAAAGCCCCACAGCAATGCAGGAAAAAAAATAGATCATCTGTTTTCTCCAAAAACATGCGCCACCCGGTCCCGCATCACGCCGGGCAATCCTTGAGCGCTTTGCCGGTCAATGGCATGAACCCGGAACCCGCCTTCGGCATTGGCAGTGATGGTGACGGTTCCGGGCGTCAGGGTAATGGCATTGGCCAGGGTGGTGATGGCGATATCTGATTTCAACCCGGTTTGAAACTGAATGATATGCGGATCGATCAACTGGTGCATCCGGGGATGAAATACCAGAAACAGCAGGTGAAAATTGGCTTTGATGATTTCTAGAATCAGCCAGGGCGCATATTGGCAAAACCGGAAAAACACCTTGATATCCTGAACCGTGGCCCCGGCAAACAGCAGATCATGGAAAAACCAGGCAATGGCCAGGCTGGACACCACACCCAGTCCCAGAAGAAGCGGCTCAAAATAGCCGGACAAAATGATCCAGGTGACAAACATGAATACAAAGGTGATAATAAATGAAAAAAAACCGGCCTGTTTTTTTTCATTTTCTTTTTGTTGCATCACCCATCCCCCCTTTTTTGACATTCTTTTTGATATTTCACAGTCATGTTACACATGATTTTCACATACCTGTCCGCCGACAATTTTTTTTAAAATAAAATAAGACCCTATTTTTCCACGCCGTAAAGATGACGGAATTTCTGAAACAATTTGGATACAGGGCCTTTGGCTGCAGGGGACGTATCCGGGGGATCTTGTTTTGACTGTTTTTCAACACGATGATCATATGCCGCTTGAATGGTTTGGATCAACGTATCCATATCCACGGGCTTGGACAGAAATTTGAATGCATTGTATTTGCCGCTTTCCAGAGCGTTTTCCACACTGCCATGCCCGGTGAGCACGATGCAGGGCAGATCCGGCTGAAGATCCTTGAGCAGTTTCTGTACCTCGATGCCGTCAATACCGGGCATCTGCAGATCCACCACTGCCACGTCAAAGGGTTCTTTGGCCGCAGCCGCCACCCCTTCTTCCCCGGAAAATGTCGTTTTCACCTCAAACCCTTCCAAAGCCATCCGTTTGGCCAGATACTTCAAAAAGGTCTGTTCATCATCTATAAATAAAAGTTTCATTGTCATTCCATTGATATTCAGTTGGCACGCATTATCTTTTGACCGGAAACAACAGGCACGGATAAACGGATTTATCGGCAATATTCCTGGATATGGATCCCAGCCACCGTTCGGCCAAAGCGGTCCGGTCACTGAAGCCCAGCACGACCAGCGTGGCCTGGTACTCTCTGGCCGCCTTGAGAATTTCGGTTTCCGGATCTCCCACATACACGTGCGGCCTGGCAGATATGCCTTTCTGGGCAAATTCGTCACACAGGTCTTCCAGCCGGGTCCGTTCCTTTTTCCGCACCGACTGCACCTCATGGGTATCTGAGGATTTCAGATCGTCTTCATCCACCACGTGCATCAGGTGAAGTTCTCCGATCACCTCCCCCAGCTCCTTGAGACAGTCGACCGCTTTTTCGCTGCTGTTGGACCAGGATGTGGCAAACAACGGCCGTTCAAACAGTTTTGCCGGCACCATTTTGTCTTCAGCCAGATGTTTGAATACCAGAATGGGAACAGGAGACCGCCGGGTCAGTTCCGTGATATCGGATCTGGAATACAGCTGTTCCAGCTTTCCTTTCTGGGATCGGCCGATAACGATCAGATCCGGTTTTTCCTTGTCCACCACTTCCAGGATCTTGGAAATCAAAGACGACACTTCGATGTAGGCACCCACTTCCATGCCCAGTTCAAACAGATTCTCAGCCCAGTCGATGAACCGGATATTGGCCATTTCCTTGAGCCGGACGGCATCTTTTTTTGCATACCCTTTACCCCGGCGCATGGACACTTTTTCCCGCTCGATCACATTCAAAAACACCACATGTTCCAGCCCGGATTTTCTCATATCCAGAAGTGAATGCAGTGCATCATAGCAAAGGCTTTCAAACTTGGTCACAAACAACATTTTTTTTATTTTCATGAAACCTCCTGTCTTTGCCCTCTTAAGGCCGGCCGAAAGCAGTTCAGGCCATCTGAAGAACCGCAGATCACGCAAGTTTTTTTCTTATGGCATCCACCAGTTCCTGGGGCTCCACCGGTTTTTCCAGGTAAATGTCGGGTTCCGGTACTTTTTCCCCTTTGAACTCTTCCAGAACTTTCTGGGATTTGAGAAAAGACCGCAGGGCAATGCCGGTGAACATGATCACAGGAACGGATTTCAAGTCATCGTCTGTTTTCAGCTGACGGTACAGGCGAATCCCGCTTCCCCGGGGCATGAGCACATCTAAAATCACCAAGTCCGGCTTGTGTTTCTGTATCATCTCAAGGCCTTCCACACCGTCACATGCCACCAGGGGGGTATACTGATTTTCTTCCAGAACCGTGACGACAAATGTTCTGACATCCGGATCATCATCTACCACCAGTATTTTTTTACCCATATCACACCTCTTTACTTGTCATTTTTCATCCCGGCCTTTTTCGGGCCTCTCAGGCAGCGTCATGGTGAACAAAGACCCATACCCCAAACGGGTATCAATGTCAATGGTCCCATGGTGCTCTTCCACCAGTTTTTTGGTCACCAGCAGCCCCAGACCGGTTCCTTTCCCTCCCTTGGAACTGAACATGGGGGTAAACAGTTTGAGTCTGGTCTCTTCATCCATGCCGCATCCATTGTCTTCAATCTCAAAAACAGCGGCCCCGGCTTCGGTTTTTCCGGTTCGAATCTCCACTTTGAACTGCCGGTCCAGATCATCCTCTTCCATACAGGCGTCAATGGCATTGTTCACCAGGTTCAGCAGGGCCCGGTGCACGGTGCCGGGATCCAGCCACATCTGTCCCATTTCCGGGTCACACCGGGTGGTGATTTCGATATCATGGGCTTTAGCAAAATCCGATACCAGCTCCTTGACTTCGGTCACGATCTCATTGGGAGCGCACAGTTTGACCTCAGGGTGCCGTTCCTTGGCATAGGTGAGCATGTCCTGGGTCAGGTTTGCCACCCGCTCAATATTTTTCTGAATGGTCTGCCACCCGGATTTGACCTTTTCCATGTTGCTGTGCTGAAATCCCACATCCACGACATAGCTGCCGCCTTTCAGGCCGATGAGGATGTTTTTCACATAATGGGCCAGGCCGGAAACCGTCTGCCCGATGGCAGCCATACGCTCGGACTGGATCAATTCTTTTTCCAGGCGTTTGATTTCCGTCAGATCCTGAAAAAAATTGACAATGCCCATGAATTCTTCTTTTTCATGAAGCACGCTGGTGGCATACCGGACCGGAATCTGCTTATTATTCCGGGTTTCCAGGGTCATTTCTTTCCATGGCATCTCTCCCCGGTCGTGGGTCCCGTTCCTGGCTTCCGATCTGAAAAATGTGGCCAGTTCAGGGGGATACAGAGCATCGATGGTCATTTTGTTTAACACGTTTCTGGCTCTTTTCTCAAACATGCGGGCCGCTTCCGGGTTATAGACCACAATCTGCCAGTCCTGGTCAAACGCGACAATGGCATCATGGCTGGAGTGAATGAGCAGCCGCTGAAAATTGGATTTGCGCCGGATCTCCACGGTGGCTTCCGCCACTTTTTCTTCCAGATCCTGGGTATAGGAGGCCAGCTGCTCCCGGATGCGGATTTTGGTCTGGGCCCGGTCCAGGGCAATGGCCAGGGCTTCGTCTCTCACCGGCTTGTTGATAAAATCACTGGCACCATACTGCAGGGCCGTGATGGTTGAATCAATATCCCCGTGTCCCGTGACAATGATCACTTCCTTGTCCGGATCCCGCTCCTTGATTCGTTTAAGCAATTCCAGACCATCCATGCCCGGCATTTTGATATCGGTCACCACAATGTCCGGGGACTGTTTTTCAAACACGTCCAGCGCTTCTTCACCGCTGGCTGCAGTGCAGGTGTCATACCCGTCACTTTTCAGAGACATGGACAACAATCTGACAATGGCCTGTTCATCATCCACAATCAATATTTTGTTGGCTGACATACGTGTATTTCCTCAACTCACGGCAGGGAATTGAACCATGAAACACGACCCTTTCCCCTCCTGGGTTTCAACACTGATGGTACCATTGTAGTCCTTGATGATCCCGAAACTGATACTGGTGCCAAGCCCGGTCCCTTTGCCCGTATCCTTGGTGGTGAAAAACGGCTCAAACAGCTTGTTTTTCACTTCTTCGTTCATTCCGGTACCCGTATCGGACACGGTCGCCACCACATGGCCGTTCTGCGCAAAGGTTTTAATGGTCAATGTTTTTTCCACCGGCCCTTCAGTTCGGGCGGATTTTTCATCCATGGCATCAATGGCATTGGTCACCAGGTTGATGAACACCTGCTCCAGACGGTTGTGTTCGGCCCGGATACTGGGCAGATGGTCTTCCAGATCCAGCACCACTTCAATGGAATGCACCGTGAGCTGGTGTCCCAGCACTTTGAACACATCCCGGATGGGATCATTGATATCCAGTTTTTTCAGATCCCGCTCCGACTGTCTGGCAAAATCTCTCACATGCTTGATCACGCCGGCGGCCCGGGCCACATTTTCAATAATATCCTTGCTCATGTTCAGCAGATCTTCATCTGAAATCATCACCCCTTTATGCACCATTTTCTGGATCAAATCCGCACAGATCTGGATCACGTTCAAGGGCTGATTGATCTCATGGGCCATGCCGGCTGCCATGGTGCCCAGGGTAGCCAGTTTACCGGCCTGAATCAGCTGGGTTTCTTTTTCCACGCTTTCAGTCATGTCTGTGGTGGACGCAATGAGCACCACCCGCTGGCTGAACATCACCTTGACCATTTTGATGTTGACAAAAAACGCCTGCCCACTTTTCCTGTAATGCCGTTTTTTGGTGAACAGGATCGATCCGCCCTGGGGCAGATTCAGCATGTCCCGGCGAAGGGTGTCATCGGTTTTTTCACCGATTTCCAGAAATGAGGTTCCCATAAGTTCGGATTTGTCATATCCATAATCTTCCAGAACCCGGTGATTCACATCCAGGATCTCGAAGGTCATGCTGTCGATGATAAAAATAGGGTTGGGATTTTCGTTGAACAATGACCGGTATTTTTCTTCGGATTTCCGGTATTTTTCATGAAGCTTGGCCAGTTCCTGATCCTGAAGTTCAATTTCCTCCTGGGCTTTTTTATCCTCGGTTCTGTCCCGCAACGTCTGGATCGCACCGATGATTTTGCCTTCAGGAGATTTAATAGGTGCGGCTGTGAAAAATATCCATTTTCCCTCTGTTCCCATATGGGGAAAAAATTCTTCCGCCTCATAGGCCCCGTTGATGATCGTGCACTTTCGCCAGGCATTGCCGTAATATTTTCGGACGGTTTCTTCACTGGTATGATCCACCACCATATCCGCAAGAATGGGGCGTTTAACCGATCGGAACGGCACCCACTGCCGGTCGGTTCCCACCAGCTTATATGCCGGGTATCCGGTAAGTTCCTCACATGCCACATTCCAGTGGGTAATGATATGTTCATTGTTGATGATAAAGGTGGGAATCATGCTGCCCTGGATGATCTGATTCAACTCTTTTTCGATTTTTCGCAGATCGTGCCGCTCCTGTTCCAGAAAGGAAATACGATTTTCCGAGATTTCACTGATCCGGCGGGAAAATTGATCGAACAGATCCGCCACGGCCTCTTTTTCCAGATCCTGGGTTTCGAGTCGTTTTCGGATCTGGATTTTTTCCTCTTCGGTTTTCAGAAAATGAACAAAAGACATGGCCCCATAAGTGTCCAGATCAATAATGCTCACCCGTTCGGTATTCACCTTTTCCAGAATACAGGGCAGCAGGTCATCGTTTTTCAGTTTAAGGATCAGATCCAGATCCGTCAGCTTGCACACCTCATGGTAATCTTTGGTGGTGGGAATATTCAATTGCCTGGCCCGGATGATGCCTTTGGAAATTTCTATGGTATCCGCCACCATGAGTACCTGAATGTTCAGGCCCTTGAGACCGGGCCCGGAAAACCGGTCCAGAATGTCACAACAGGGATCCCCGCCGCCGATGATGGCCAGTTTCAGTCCCTTTAAATCAAAATACATGGTGGCTGTTCCTTAGATTCTAGTAAAAAATCAGGGTCACAATCACAAACGTGGGAATCAGAAACACCAAAGAATATTTGAGGATATACCCGAAAAAACTGGGCATAACCGTGCCGGATTCCGCGGCAATGGACCGGACCATGAAATTGGGCGCATTGCCGATATAACTGACGGCCCCGAAAAACACGGCTCCTGTGGAAATCGCCTGGAGATAAACCATCCGGTCGGTCATCAGCAACGGCACGGAGGCCGATTCGGGCAAGCCGGCATAAAAACTGCCTAAAGCGGTATTGAAAAATGTCAGATAGGTGGGGGCATTGTCCAGAAACGCAGACAGCATCCCCGTGACCCAGAAGTAATGGTAAGGTTCTTTCACCGCTGCGATCAGAAATGCAAAGGCCCCGTCCGGTCCGGCTTTTAGCAGCAGCAGACAGGGAATCATGGTAATAAAAATCCCAATGAACAGATATGCCACCTCGATAATGGGAAACCAGGAGAACTCGTTTTCCTCCCGCAGGGTCCAGGGGGTGGCCCACAACGACAGGATTCCAAGTATAATCAAAGTGATATCCCGCAGCCAGTCCTGAATGGCCCGGTGCACTCCCAGGGTATTGATCTCTCCCAAATCCAGGACACCGCTCATGAGCACGGCCCCCACAATACCGCCTAAAAAAATAAAATTATAGGTTCCCACCAGGCGCAACGGCTTTTTTTCTCCGTCATCCGGCACCACGGCCCCTTCCTTTTTGAAAAACCAGGAATCCAGAAAAAAATAGATCACCAGCAGAATTCCGCTCACCATCAGCATGTGGGGCGCAATGTTTAAGGTCCAGAAAAAACTCACCCCGTGAAGAAACCCCAGAAACAAAGGCGGATCACCCAGAGGCGTCAGGGACCCCCCCACATTGGCCACCAGAAAAATGAAGAACACCACCATGAAAGTCCGGTTTTTTCTGAAGTCATTGGCCCGCAGAAACGGCCGGATCAGCAGCATGGCCGCCCCCGTGGTTCCCATCCAGGAGGCCAGAATCGTTCCCAGAAGAATGATACCGGTATTCACAACAGGGGTTCCCCGCAGCGTGCCGCGCAGCAGAATCCCGCCCGACACCGTGAACAACGCCCACAAAAGGATGATGAACGGCACATAATCCGCTAAAATAATATGAAGAATTTCATACACGGCATCCCCTTTGTAGACCGCCACAAAGGGAATCGCCAGGGTAGCAGCCCAGAACGCGGATATTTTGCCGAAATGATGGTGCCAGAACGTACCGGCAACCAGCGGCAGCAGTGCAATGGATAACAACATGCAGGCAAAAGGGATACACGCATACAACGGCAGCAGTTTGCCCAGGTCCGGATGGCCTTGTCCATGACCGCCGCCAAGGGTATCTTCACCACCGTGACCGGATTCCACCGCATCTTCGGATGCATGAACGGTCTGCACCAGTGACAGGCTCGGACCGCCGGAAAAAGATGCCAGGGTTATCGGAACCACAAAAAATCCCATCAGCAGTAAAACAAGTGCCAGTTGATTCGCCTTTTTCATTTATGCAGTCTCTCCTGATTGGTTAAACAAAAATACAGACAATTTGCCTGACAAGCTTAATTGACGTAATAAAAACAGCCGGGATTGTCAAGATGAAATCGCAGCAGTCCTGCCATGATTCTTTGGGATTGTGCCGATATTCAGGCAAAAGACAATGAACTATTGATCGTCATCTGGTTCAAGAAACCGCAAACCGATGACCATATGATTTTCAGGTATTCCAGTGGGCGGAAAAGAGATGTGCCGAACCTGTACTGTCTGGTGCTGAACCGTCATGGGAACAGAATCTTCATGATAATTAACGGTGAAGACATCGCCCACACTGATCTGTTTCAAAAGATCCGAATCCTGCTTGACAAGAAGTCCCAGTCCGGAATCCGATAACTCTCTCAATTTAATCTGATATTCCCATACCCCACCCGGGGGTTTGAATGAAATGCTGGCACCCTCTGAAGCCGGGTTTCGAATTTTTGACCGGGATTCTTTTTTATTTTGAATATTGTCTATCATCCGTGCTCCCAGGCTGTATTAACCATAAAATGGTTGTTACCCTACACCGATATTTCGACAAAAACAACCCGGTTGTCAAAAATTGGAGGCAGGCCAATTGTTCAAAAACAAAAAAGGCCCCTGACGAAACCGCCAGAAGCCTTGATTTTTCTATGGTCGGGACGGCTGGATTTGAACCAGCGACCACTTGTCCCCCAGACAAGTGCGCTACCAGACTGCGCTACGCCCCGAATCAGAACAGATTGGGTAAATATCACTTCCGAACAACGGTGTCAAGCAGGAATCTGATAAATTCGGATTTCAAACAGATGTGCCGGCTCCCACCCGATACATTCAATCATCTGGAGACACAGATTTCCGTAATTGTTTGATACGCCCCCGTTTTGTTTTACGATCCATCCTTTTTTTCCGGGCCGATTGTGACGCCCGGGTGGGCCGGCGCTTTTTCGGTTGGACCATGGCTTTTAAAATCAACTGGCGCAGCCGTTTGACGGCATCAGTCCGGTTTTTCTCCTGGCTGCGGGACTGCTGGGCCTTGATCACGACCACGCCCTCTTTGGTGATCCGTTGATCCGCAATTGCCAGCAACCGGGATTTAATCTCTTCAGGCAGGCTGGACCCAGGGATATCGAACCGCAGATGAATGGCCGTGGCCACCTTGTTCACGTGCTGCCCCCCTGCCCCCTGGGCACGGATCGCCTCCAGCTGAATCTCGTGATCCGGGATCTGAACTTTATGGGTAATATGAACCGGCATCGGGTGTCCCTGTTTTCCTTTTTTTAATTTGCATCATTGCATCGATCAATTTTTTTTGCCGAAGAAACCGGCCAAAAGTTCCGTGACCAGATCCGGATGTTCCAGATGGACCAGATGCCCGGTCCGGGCAATGGTTTTGAGGTCGGCTGCCGGAAACAGGGATTGAATGTCATCCCAGTCACTGTCGGACACATAATCCGAGGCACCGCCCCGGACAAACAACGCCCGTCCCGGGTAGGGCCGGCCGGATATGGGGGCACGGATGTCGGATGTGGCATTTAAGATACCTGACAGGTTTGACCGCCAGAAAAACCCGCTGTCATGGCTGCGTTTCAGGTTCTGAAGCAGAAACCCGCGGAATGCCTTGTCCGGCATCTTTTCCGCCAGAATCCGATCCGCCTGGTCCCGGCGGGTGATCTGTGTCAGATCCAGATCCAGCAACATTTGAATATCGTCTTTCCATATCGGTTCATATGCTTTGGGCGCCATGTCCAGCACAGCCAGTCCCGTCACTTTTTCCGGAAAATTCATGGCCAGCTGCATGGCGCATTTGCCCCCCATGGAATGGCCGGCGACCCCGGCGGATTTCAGTTTCATTTCATCCATGAACCCGGCCAGATCGTCTGCCATTTCCGAATAGGTCATGCCGGACGCATGAAACGACCGGCCGTGATTTCTCAAATCCACAGCCAGCACCTCAAACTGCCGGGCCAGACCTCTGGCCAGCATCCCCATGGTGGCACACGATCCCAAAAGCCCATGAATCAGAATCAAAGGCGGGCCTGAACCTGTTTTTCGATAATAAAGCATATTAATAACATGCGGTGTTCACAGGAATATGTCAATGTCAAAATGTCCGATCAGGCATGCAAAGCTGTGACAACCTGTTTGGCAGGAGGCCGCCCCCCGGCGGGGTGCCTTGCTGCCGGACAGGAATCCACGGAGTGGCTCCGACAGTCCGGCAGCAAGGCACCCCACCGGAGGGCTCCGCTGTACAAATGATCCCCGGTTCCGCTTCGCCATTATGGGGTTCATCAATGTTCATCGCTGCTGTCAGCGACTAGTGCCGGGCGGTTCCTGTGGGTCGGAATCCCATTCTGACGCGGTTGTTACAGTGTGTTGGGCATGCGGAGCGGTAAAAACGACAAACTGTTTGAGGACATACCTGCCCGCAGTTTTTGGCGTTCAGCGCAGCATGCCCTACACACTGTCAACCGTGACAGAGGGTGAGACCCACAGGGGCCGCCCGGCACGGGTCACTTAACACACCGGGACCGGCAAGCATGAGTCTTTTGACCAGCCGGGACCCCCCAGGACAGGTGAAGTCCACAGAAAGCGCCCGGCAAAGGTTCAGTGAAGGCCGGCACCCGGCTACTTCATCTCATGGCTGAACCGGTCCATGAGTGTAACGTCGTCAACCACCGCCTTGACCGCGATCTCATACACCCCTTTTGCCTTCATGTCAGCAGTAATGCCAAATCCTTTGCTCATGTACATGGCCATGATTTTCTGGGTTTCTTCGGCATCGTTTTTAATCATAAACCCCACTTTGGCATCTGTCACAGGGTTATGGTCTTTGTCCATGATATACACCATGATGTGATGGGGCTTGTCCATCTGTTTTGCTCCATGGGACGCATGATCCCCTGAGGAATCATCAGCAGCCTTGTCATCACCCTGGTTTCGAAGGTCCATCAGGTAATAGGACAGCATATACCCCTTTTGCATGGATTCATGGAACAGCTCTCCGATTTTGTCTGATGCATCCATATCATGGCCGTCATCCATTGCAGAAGCAGTGGTTGAAAAGAAAACCAGGGCAGCTGCCAGGGCAACTAGACACATAATTGTTAATGGTATTTTTTTCATGGGTAAACATCCTTTCTTACATATTGTTGTTGTTATTAATTTCCCGGGTTTTCCACAGAATGTAGATGACCGGAATGATAATCAACGTCATGACGGCGGAAGACACAAGTCCCCCCACCATGGGTGCTGCAATGCGCTTCATGATCTGGGAGCCGGCCCCGCTGCCGTACATCACCGGCAACAGACCGATCAGGGTGGTGGCAACGGTCATTATTTTGGGCCGGACCCTGTCCACGGCCCCTTCAACAACTGCCCCGTACAGATCTGATGCCGTGCGCATGCGGTTTTCCTTTTTTTTGCGCTTATATACCTCATCCAGATACACCAGCATCACAATGCCGGTTTCCGTGGCAAGCCCTGCCAGGGCGATAAACCCCACCCCCACGGCCACAGACATGTTGTATCCCAGAACATAGATCAGCCAGAACCCCCCGATCAGAGAAAAAGGCAGGCTGGCCATCACAATGACCACCTCGGTCAGGTTGCCGAAATGGATATACAGCAGGATGAATATCACCAGCAGGGTGGCCGGAATAATAAGCCGCAGAGTTTTTTTCGCCTTTTCCATATATTCATACTGGCCGGACCACACAAGGGAATATCCTGACGGCAGATCAATGTTTTCATCCACCAGCTGCCGGGCCTGCTTTACATAGGTGCCCAGATCCATTCCTTTGATATCCACAAACACCCAGGCACTTCTTTTGGAATTTTCACTCTTTATGCCGGCCGGGCCTTTTTTTATGGCAATATCGGCCAGCTGGGTCAACGGCACCTGGGCACCGGACGGGGTGGGCACAAACACCCGGCGCAGCATGTGGAGATTGTCCCGGAACTCCCGGTTGTACCGCAGATTGACCGGATACCGTTCCAGTCCCTCCACGGTATAGGTGACATTCATCCCGCCGATGGCGGTCTTGATAATGTCCTGGACATCCTGCACCGTTAGCCCGTACCGGGCAATTTCCCGGCGGTTGATGGTGAAATCCAGGTAGTTGCCGCCGGTGACCCGTTCGGAAAACACGGACAGGGTCCCTTTTTTATCCCGAAGCAGGCTTTCGATCTGTTCTCCGAGATCGGCCAGGGTTGAAAGATCCGGTCCCATGACCTTTATTCCCACCGGGGTTTTGATGCCGGTGGACAGCATGTCGATGCGGGTCTTGATGGGCATGGTCCAGGCATTGGTCACCCCCGGGAACTTCACCGCTGCATCCAGGTCATCGATCAGTTCCTGCATGGTGATATAGCGCGCTTCAGGCAGTATCCATTCAAACGGGGCGGCAAGCCAGCCCGGCCATCCGGCGTAGAACCGGTCGATCTGTTTTTTGCGCCATTCGTGCAGCACCTTGCCGTTCTTTTGCTCCGGCCAGATCCAGGTGAGCGGTTGTTTCAGCCACCCGGGCCAGCCGGAAAAAAACCGGGGAATTTCAATGATGTCATATTCCACCTGGGGCCGGAGCATGATCACGGTCTCGATCATGGACAACGGGGCAGGATCGGTTGATGTTTCCGCCCGCCCGATCTTTCCCAGGGTGGTTTTGACTTCCGGAAACCGCTGGATGATCTTGTCTGTCTGCTGGAGAAGCTCTTTGGCCTTGGTGATGGAAATACCGGGCAGCGTGGTGGGCATGTACAAAAGATCCCCTTCATTCAAAGGCGGCATGAATTCGCTCCCCACCCGGGTCATGGGATACCAGGTAATTGCGATGGCGGCCACTGCAACCAGTATGGTTGTTTTGCGCCAGTGCAGCACCCATTTGATCGCAGGCAGATAGACCCAGATCAGAAACCGGTTCAAAGGATTGTTTTTTTCAGCAATGATTTTCTGGGGAAACAGGCAGATGCCGAAAAACACGGAAAGTCCCAGGGCCAGTACCAGGCTGATATCCGGCAGGGTCACACCTGCAAGGCCGGCACACACAACCGCCAGGGGCGGTCCTGCCAGGGCCGGAACCCAGATTTTTGCCTTTGCTTTTTTGGGCAGGGCCGGATCAATGGGGTGTTCTCGGACAAAAAAGATCATGAGCACCGGGATAATGGTGATGGCCAGAACAGAAGAGGCTGCCATGGCAGTTGTCTTGGTGTAGGCCAATGGTTTGAACAGCCGGCCGGACTGCTCCATGAGGGAGAATACCGGCAGAAAGGAAACCGTTATGATCAGCAGACTGAAAAACAGGGCCGGCCCCACTTCCTTTGAGGCATCTATAATGATCTGGGAATGGCTTTTTTTGCCCCGGTCCCGCTCTAAATGCTTGTGGGCGTTTTCCACCATCACGATGGAGGCATCCACCATCACGCCGATGGCAATGGCAATGCCCCCCAGGCTCATGATGTTGGCGTTGACGTTGAACGGATACATGATCATAAATGACATCAAGATGCCCACGGGCAGGGTAAATATGGCCACAAATGCTGATCTGAAATGCAACAGAAAAATGATGCACACCAACGCCACCACGATCATCTCCTCGGTGAGTTTGGTTTTAAGGGTATCCACGGCCCGCTGGATCAAAGCGGACCGGTCATACCCGGTTAGGATCTCCACCCCTTCGGGCAGGCCTTTTTCCAGGTCTGCAAGTTTTGCCTTGACCCGTTTGATCACCTCCAGGGCGTTTTCCCCATACCGCATGACCACGATGCCGCCCACGGTCTCCCCTTCCCCGTTCCATTCCAGAATGCCCCGCCGCAGCTCCGGACCGATCTGGATATTGGCAATATCCCCCAGCAGGATCGGGGTGCCTTTGTCATCAAAGGACACAACAATCTGCGCAATATCTTCCACAGAAGAGATATACCCCAGGCCCCGGACCATGAATTCGGTTTCCCCCATCTCAATGAGCCTGCCCCCCACATCTGCATTGGACTGTTGGATGGCGTTTTTGATTTTCCGGATGGAAATATCATATGATGCCAGCTTGTTGGGATCCACCTCCACCTGGTATTGTTTGACAAACCCGCCGATGCTGGCCACTTCCGATACACCGGGAACCGCGGTGAGCTCATAGCGCACAAACCAGTCCTGAAGCGACCTGAGTTCGGCAAGGTCTGTGTTTCCTGTGGTGTCCTGGAGGACATATTCATACACCCATCCCACGCCTGTGGCATCCGGCCCCAGACTGGGGGTCACCCCGGCAGGCAGGCGGCCGGACACAAAATTTAGGTACTCCATCACCCGGGACCTGGCCCAGTAGATATCGGTACCGTCCTCAAATATCAGGTAGACAAAGGAATACCCGAAAAAGGAATACCCCCGGACCACCTTGGCAAACGGCACGCTGAGCATGGCGGTTGTCAAGGGATAGGTGACCTGGTCCTCCACCACCTGGGGGGCCTGGCCCGGATATTCCGTATAGATGATGACCTGCACGTCGGACAGATCAGGGATGGCATCCAGAGGCGTGTTGACCATGGCCAGAATACCCCCGGCAATGACAAAAAAAGTTGCCAGGACCACCATGAATTTGTTGTTTACAGACCATTCAATTATCTTGTCTATCATCGCAGCATCCCCTGTCTGTTATTCCATATCCTGGAAAAAATCATCTTTGGACTCTGTGTCATCTTCCATGTCCTGGAAAAAATCATCCCCGGATTCTGTGTCATCTTCCATGTCTTCAAAAAAACTGTCCCCATCATTTTGGGATGGTTCCTTTTTTTCTTTGGCAGTGCCGGATTTGGATGCGATCATCTTCTGGATCGCCTCTTTGAGCCGGGATTCGGAATCCAGCAGGAACTGGCCGGACACCACGACATCCTCACCTTGTGCCAGTCCTGTCAGTACCTGGACCCTGCCCTCCTCCAGGTGGACACCCGTGGTGATCCTCCGGGGGGTAAACCGGCCATTGCCATGGGCCACAAAAACCAGCTGTTTTTCCCCGGAGTGGATCACCGCCTCGGAAGGGATAATCAGGCCGGCTGCATCTCCGCTGGTATTGATTTTTATATTTGCAAACATGTCCGGTTTCAGGTCACCCGCTGTATTGTCAAAGATGATCCTGATGACCACATCCCGGGTTCTGGGCTGCAGATAGGGAAAAATATAGGCAATTTTTCCCGTGTACACCTTGTCCGGGTCATAGGACAGGGTCATCTCAACGCTCTGGCCTTCATACACCAGGTTCTGCTCATATTCAAAGATATGGGCTTCCACCCACACCGTGGACAGATCCGCAATGGTGAACAGGCTTTCCCCGGCTTTGACATATGCCCCTTCAACCACGTTTTTATGGGTCACCACCCCTTTAAACCGGGACCTGATGGTCAGGGTTTTGCGGACCTGCCCGGTTTGTTCCAGAAAAGCGATATCCTGGTCTGCAATGTCATAGTATGCCAGTCTTTTTTTGGCAGATTCCAGCAGATCCTTGTTCAAAGGGGTCCTGCGCGCCTGAAAGTTTTTATAGGCTGACAGATATTCCTCCTGGGATGCCAGCAGGGACGGAGAATACATGGCAAAAAGGGGATCGCCCTTTTCAATAACAAACCCGGTATAATCGGCATAAAGGGTTTCAACCCACCCTGCGGTTTTGGGACTGACAATACCGGTTCTGGTTTCATCAAAGGTCACATGGCCATAGGTTTTGATGATATGGTTCAAAGGACCCTGTGCAACCGGTTTGATTTTAAGGCCCATGTTCTGTTCCACCACCGGATTGATTTTAATATCCACCCCGCCCTTTACCTCATCTTCATACACCGGCACAAGATCCATACCCATCTTGCTTTTGCCAGGTTCTTCATAGATCTCTGTGGGATCCATGGGGGCTTTCCAGTATACGATTTTCCGGTCTGCCGCGTCTTTGGACGTCTCATCTTCGGAAACCTCATCTTCATACACCGGCACAAGGTCCATGCCCATCTTGCTTTTACCCGGTTCATCGTAGATCTCCGTGGGGTCCATGGGGGCCTTCCAGTAGATGATCTTCCGCTCTTTTGAAGCCGCATCGCCATTTTGTTCAGACGGGACTTTACTGCTCTCAGAGGATGTCGGTCCAATGGTGGTTGTTATAAAAAATACCGCTGTACCTGTTATCAGTGCCGTCAAAATAATAACCAGCAGGGTTGATTTGATATTCATGATAAATCGTTTCTCCCTGAATTTTTCCATTAAGCAAGCTTTATACGCTTGCGTTGTCCAGCTATTGCTTGCGTTGTCCAGCCGGGCAGGTACCCTGCTCAGCCGGGCTTGCAGTGTTGTGCGCTTATAAACTTGTACCTACAACCGTTTCAAGGGCGGCAAAAGAGATGCCTAAGTCTTTTGTCTTTTGCGCAATGGCAAGTTTCGCCTTCAGCCAGTCTGTATAGGACCCGATGGCCTGGGAAAAGGGAATGGATCCGGTCTCATATTCCCTGGTGGACACATCCAGGGCAGACTTTGTCAAAGGCAGTATTCTGTTTTTGTACAGATCCAGTTCCCGCCGATTTTTGTCTGTTTTAAACCAGGCATTGTACACCATGCGGTCTGTGGCATTCTCTCTGGCTGTCAGGGTGTGCTCAAGGCTTGCCAGTGTCTGCCTTGTCTGCTGTAACCAGGGGCTGTCCACCCCGTACCAGGGGTTGACCGGCTGGTTGTTTTTCATGGATGCCATGGTTTTTTCGCCAAATGGCTGCTGCGGGGCACCGGTGCCGGCGGTATTGACATGGTCGGCTTCAAAATAGGACAACCCTAAAGTAAACGATGACTGCTTCATGGATTCAGCCATCTCCACCATGGACTGCAGTTTGCTGATCTGAAACCGGATGGCGGCCAGTTCCTGGCGGTGTTCCCTGGCAAGGGAGACCAATTTTTCAGGCGGGGAAATTGTTTCAGGCAGGGGCGCTGTTTTCACCGGACCCATCCTGGTATCTGCCGGAAGGTTCATCAGTTCAAACAGCCGGATTTTTACATTGTCTGCTTCATTTTCCAGCGAAACCCGCTGTTCTTTGAGTTCTTCTATTTTTATGGTGACCTTGATCACATCCTGGTAACTGGTTCTGCCGCTTTTATAAAGGGATGCAGCCACATCCAGAAGGCGGTCGAATGCGGCCATGGTCTCATGGATGATCCGGATGGACCGGGTGGTATACGCAAGCTCCCAATAAGCATTTTCAACATCCTGGCGCACCTGTTTGCCGGCAATTTTCATCTGCTCCATCAACATGTCCACCTGGCTTTGGATGACGCGGCCCTTGAGTGCAACAAGGCCGGGAAACGGATGTCCTGCCCTGATGGAATTTTTTGTTTTCAAAGGTCCGACCCGGTTGTTGAGTGCAGCGGTGAACGCCGCATACTGCTGCAGGCTGTCATCTAGGTGCGTGACCTGGTCAAAGGACTGGATCTCTGCCAGGACCTTTTTTCGGGCCGCCTTGATATCTGTATTTCTTAAGGCGGCAATGGCTTTTATCTCTTTGAGATCGATCTTCTGCGCAAGGAGCGCTGCAAATGCTTTTGGGTCATCGCCTGCTTGAGATACCTGTGCAAAAATTTTTTCATCCACCCCCATTGCTGCGGCATCACCATTAGGCCCATATATCTGTTTTTCATACCCCTGCTTGAGATGGTGTATCTGTGATCTGTCAGGAATCTGTGATCCGACAGGAAAAGGAACAGCCGTATGGGAAGGTGTTTTCTGCACGGCGATATCAGGTAATTGTCTGATGGCAAAACTGTCTTGGGGGGTATAGTCTTTCAGTTCTTTTTTCATGGCGCCATAATCTGCAAAGCAGACAGAAGCAAAGAAAAGCACCGGTATTGTCAAGGTAAAAATATTTATTTTCATGGCTTTTTTTCTCCTGTATTCTGCCCGGTTTTCGCATCCAGGACAGCACCGGCTGCCTGCTCAAGCAGCACCAGGGTCTTGGCATAATCTGTTTTGGCCCGTTCCAGAGACAATTGAAAATTGTAGGCAGTTGCCTGGATTTCCAGAAAATCGGCAAAACTGCCCTGGCCCTGTTTGAACCAGGTTTCTGCCGTCTGTACGGAAGAGACCGCCTGGGGAAGCAGGTCTTTTTCATACAGGGTTATCAGCCGTTCGGCATTTTCCAGCTTGAACCACAAGCGGCTGATCCCGGCCTTGACCCTGTTGGCGGCCTCGGTTTTCTGGGCCTGTGCTTTTTGTTTTTCTGCCAAAGCCTGTGCGGTCCGGCTTTTATTTTTTCCAGACCACAAGGGAATGTTCATGCCGAACTGCACCCCCACAGCATCGTCACCGGCATCGGGCGGCGGATTTGGCACATCCGGATCACCAATACCGGCATAAAACAGGCCCAGCTTGAATGAAGGCAGGGTTTCAAGCCGTGTCAGCTGTATGGCCTGTTCTGATTTGTGCACCTTTTCCTCAGCCATGAGAATATCTTCCTGGTGCAGCATGGCAAGTTCATACACCTCATCCAGAGAATACACCACTTTTTGTGGCAGGGTGCCTGCCGCATGTCCCAGCAATGCCGTGGGGGGACGGTTCAACAGGGTGTTGAGGGTTGTTTTTTGTGTTTTTTCCAGCTCCTTTAACAGCAGGATATCATATTGTATCTGGGCGGTCTGGGAACGGGCTTTGGATACATCGTAAAACAGGGCTTTGTCATCTGCATAGGCGTTTTCGCTGATCTGCAGCATCTGGTGATTCAAGTCCAGGTTGGCCTGTGCCACTGCCATGGCTTTCTGGATATACACCAGTTCGTAAAATGCCAAAGACACCTCAGTGACAATGGTTTTAACGGCCTTGTCCACCTTGAGTCTGGAGATTGCAACATCTGCCTCCAGCACCCGGGCCTTTTGGGACAGGGTGCCTGGAAAGGGAATCACCTGGGAAAGGGTCAGGCTCCAGTCCTGGGGGCCAAGCCGGGTTTCAATGGGCCGGGGAAAATAGGTGGCGGCCAGCTGGGGATCCGGGTAGCTTTTGCCGACCCTGTAATTTTCAATAAACGCCTGCCAGGATTTTTTGGACGCAGTGATGGCCGGACTGGACAAATAGGCATAGGTAAGCAGATCTGACAATCTTATGGTCGTTGACAGGCTGGAGTCCAGTTTTGTCAGATCTTCTTGTTCTCCTGCCCGGGCGTTGTTCTGACACAACACCAGGATACCAAAACACAGAAAAACCGATCGGATTAAAAAAAGTTTCATGGTCTTTTCCCTAACGCATAAATAGTGTCTATTGCACGAAGTGTTGTTAATCCTTCCACCCCTTTCAACTTTGCAGTAAATTTTTTAGTGATGTCGACCTGGTCCCTGACATACGCATAAACCGATTCAGAGATAAGGATCTCTTTTTTTTGTGCCTTGGCCTGAATCCGGCTGGTGATATTCACGGCAGACCCCACAACCCCGTATTTGCTCCGGGTCTCTGACCCGATATTTCCGACCACCACCTGTCCTGCGTTGATGCCGATGCCCATGTCCAGCCCGGGCATCTGCTGGAGGCGCATTTTTTCATTGAATGCCGCCATTTCAGACTGCATCCGGGATGCACATTGAACGGCGCAAAAAACCTTGTCTTCTATCGTCCCTGTGACAGGATCAAAAAACACCAGGATGGAGTCGCCGAAAAAATCGACGATAATACCGTCGTGGTCCTGGATGATTTTTATCATGTGGGAAAAATACTGATTCAGAATCCGAATGATTATTTCAGGACTCAATGTTTCTGAAAGCGGTGTGAATCCCCTGATATCCGACATCATTAAAACGACTTCCCGCCGCTGCCCGCCCAAATTGCCGGCATCCGGATGCCGTAGCAGAAGTTTGGCAAATTCCGGATCCACATACCGGCCAAAGGAATCCCTGATAAAATCGCGCTCTTTCAATCCTGTGACCATGTCATTATATATTTCCACCAACTGTCCGATCTCATCGTTGCTGTTTGCCTTTACAGGTTCTCCATATTCCCCTCTGGCAATTTTCCGGGCATTTTTTGACAGGGTTTTTATCTGATGAACAATTTGCCCCACATGCTGCCTGATGAGCAGCAGGATAAGAAAAATCAACACCCCGCTGCCGAAAACAAACGCATTTCTGTAATTGGTAATGGGTTGTAATATGTTTTTTCCTTTGGCAAAAAGGATAATGGTCCAGGGGACCTGTTCCAGCTTATAAAACCCGGCCACCATTGCCGGGGGATAACCGGGGGACTGCACAGTACCGGACACAGCGGTTTTCATTTCCTGTAAAATCGCCTGTTCCAGGGGATCATTTTCTCCGCCCAGGTAATGCCGGCCTTTCATGGTCATATTGGTATGGGCCATGTATTTGCCGGCTTTATCCACAATGCAGGCCATGTCGCTCTGCCACCACCCCAGTTGAATAATATCCTTGAGCAGATAGTTAAAACTCATCTTGATTTCTATACGACCATTGCCGCTGCCTGCTGAATCAACCAATGTTACTGACATAATGACGGCGTTATGCCCTGCATCTGTGTCATATACCGGCTGGGACACGTCCAGAATGCGGGTGTGGCGAAATTGTGTCATGCCCCCGAACGCCATCATTGCACCATGATTGTGAGCTGCAGGCGCTTGCAAGCCGGTGTCTTTTCTGACACCGACCGCCAGAACACCTTCGATGGTTTCCAGGTATGCAGCAACCTCATCAAGGGAGAGGGGGATCTGTTTTTCACGGGAAACCTGGAACAATGTTTCAATTAATTCAACCGGCTTTAAAAGCCGCATCTCAATGTAATGAGCGGCCCGCTGAAGTTTCAACACCGCGGATTCATTCCATTGATTTATCAGGGCAGTGCGGGTATATAAAAAACTTAAGGCCCCTCCGGAAAATATAATTAAAAACACCGGTAACAGCAACAGAATAATGAGTTTGCCCTGCAGTGTTCTGTGTTTTTTTATTTTTTTGATTTCCATAACAACCCGCCGTCACCTGAATGTATCATTTGGATGTACCATTCTTGCAGAGAATGTCCCGCATTTTCCGGTATTCCTGCTCCGTGATCTCCCCTCTGGCAAACCGTGTTTTCAAAATTTTCAGAGAATCCATTGTATCTGAGTATTGTGTGCGGTTTTTACCGGATTTATATAATTGGATGAAGACAAGGCCAATCAGGGCAAGTATTAATACGGTAATACCAAATCCGATGATTCCGCCGCCGAAAACCCAGTGTCCCATGCCTGAACCAATATAATTGCAGCCCCACATATTCATCTCCTGATCTGTTATTTTTCTCGGTCGAAAAATATAAACAGCAATGATCGTGCCAGATTATTTTACCACGAAGCACACGAAGAACACGAAGAAACCCTTCCTTCTTACCCTTCGTGCTCTTCGTGGTTTTAAAAAATCAAATCAATGCAGGGCCATCCAATATCAGTCATAATTGACTGAATTTATACTATAATTCTTTAAAAATTGAATTCACCCTGGAGTCAGCACAGCAGGGTTGCAAAATCAGGTGGGATGATTAATAATTGGACACAACTTCAAATGGCTTTGGTAAATTTTTAATCATCTTTGGGAAAACGTAACCAATGAATTTTAATAAAACAAACCGATTCGTGGTTTCTGCCTCCCCATGGATCACCATCTGCATCAGTTTTGTGCTCATGGTGATTATCATTTTTCAGACCATAATGATGTACAATCGCGAGAAAGAGCATGTGGGCAACCATTTAAAAGAAAAAGGTGCTGTATTCATAAAATCTTTTGAAACCGACGTCAAAGCGGGGATGCTGAGCAATCAGGCCGCCTTGCAGAGGTTAGTGGAAAAAACGGCTTCCCACCCTGATATCACATATCTTTTTTTGGTGGACGTATCAGGAAAGATACTGGCCCATAACGATCGGAAAATGATCGGCACACAGATCAGTGACACGGCACTTAATAACCCTGTGACAGAACCTGACGGTCCGCAGTGGCGGATTGTTGATAAACAAAACGATACAAGGTATTTCGAAGTATACAAAACACTTTTTTCCACATCTTTGCAAGTTGCAGAAAAACAAAGACCGCCGGATAAAATACAGGCGTTGCCCATGCCCTCGGCCCTTGATGCTGAAAACAGGCCCGTGATGTTCATTGGCATGGATGTTCGCCCGTTTGAACAGGCTGTTACCGAGGACCTGCAACACAACATTGTGATGATCACCATTGTTTTTCTCGTGGGACTGGCCGGAATTATTTCTTTGTTCTGGTCCCGCAAGGTCATCCGTTCCCACCGGCTGCTGCAGGACACAAGGGCTTTTGCCGCTGAAACCATTGCCAGCCTTCCCATGGGAATCATCATTGTGGATAAGCGCCGGCACATCCGGTATATGAATGATACCGCCTGTTCTCTTCTTGGAATCAATATTTCTGCGGTAACTGACAAGACAGCCGATGAAGTTCTTCCCGAAGAGATCTGGCATCTGCATAAGATTGCCGATGCCCACGGAAAAGGCCTGGAAAAAGAGATCGTTGTCAACTCTGAAAACTCAGGCCCAACCCCCATTTCCATGATGGTTACAAATATATTCGACCAGGCCGGTGAGTTCTTAGGATTTCTCTTTATTTTAAAAGATTTGAGCCAGATCCGGGCCCTGGAGCTGAAAATCAGAAGAAAAGAAAGGCTTGCCGCGCTGGGAACTCTGGCTTCAGGCATTGCACACGAAGTCAGGAACCCCTTAAGTTCCATCAAGGGATATGCCGGTTTTTTCGGCAGCCTGTTCGAAGCGGGCAGTGACAATCGGAAAGCCGCGCAGTTAATGGTTGAAGAAATTGACCGGGTGGACCGGGTCATATCGGAACTACTCGAATTCGCCCGGCCGGCTGATTTGCAGTTACGTCCCACACCGCCGGAGCTGTTGATCAAAAATTCACTGCGCATTATCCGGCATGAGGCCCAAAGCGCCGGCATCCGGGTGAAGGAAAAAATCGACGTCCGGCTTCCTGAACTCCATCTCGATCCGGACCGGTTCAGCCAGGTTTTGCTCAATCTTTATATTAATGCCATCCAGTCCATGAAACATGGCGGAGACCTGACAGTTGATGTCAGTATGAAAAGAGAGGCCGTTCTTTTTGCCGTCTCAGATACTGGGGAAGGGATTTCACCCGAAGACCAGCCCGCGGTATTCAATCCCTATTATACCACCAAAAAAAAGGGAACCGGTCTGGGACTGGCCATTGTCCACAAAATCGTCGAAGGCCATAACGGCGCGATCTGGCTTGAGAGTGCACCGGGAAAGGGAACCACGTTTTTTGTTTCAATACCGCTTAAAAAACAACAGAGGAAAGTACCATGAAAGGCAACATCCTGATCGTCGATGATGACACGGCACACCTGTCCATGCTTCAAACCGTTTTAAAAAGCCTGGGGCATACGATTGACAGCGCTGTTGATGGAGAAGATGCCATCAGCGGAGTGAAGCAGACCCCCTATGATCTGGTGCTCATGGATGTCCGAATGGCAAATATCGGAGGAATGGAAGCCCTCGAAAAAATCAAGACGTTCAATCCGGCCATTCCCATCATCATCATGACCGCCTATTCCTCGGTGGACAAGGCTGTGGAAGCCATGAAGCTGGGTGCCTATGACTATCTGACAAAACCCTTGAATTTTGATGACCTGAAAATCACCATTGACCGGGCCATGAGCCATCTGCAGCTGACCCGTGAAAACGCGGACCTGAAAAAAAAGCTATCATCTGACACCGGATTTTCCCGCATCATCGGATCCAGCTCTGCCATGAAGCACGTAATGGAAACAGCCAAAATTGCCGCCCCCACCGATGCCACCATTCTGATTTCAGGGGAAAGCGGAACCGGAAAAGAACTGTTTGCCAAAGCCATCCATGATCACAGCACCCGAAACAAAAACCAGCTGATCTCCTTGAACTGTGCCGCGTTGAATGAAACCCTGCTGGAGTCGGAATTGTTCGGCCACGAAAAAGGCGCGTTTACCGGCGCGGACAAAAAACGGGACGGTCTGTTTCTCCATGCAGACAAAGGCACCATTTTTTTAGATGAAATAGGGGAAATCCCTTTGTCCATGCAGGTAAAACTGCTGAGAGCCATCCAGGAAAGAGAGATTCAACGGGTCGGTAGTGACAGACCGATCCGCATCGATGTCAGGATCATTGTGGCCACCAACAAACACCTGGAACAGGAAATGAAGGACGGCCGGTTCCGAGAAGATCTGTTTTACCGCCTGAACGTCATCAATATCAGGATTCCCTCCTTAAAGGAGAGAACCGATGATATTCCTATGCTGGCGCAGCATTTTTTAACCCGGTACTCGCAAAAAAACAGAAAACCGTTCAAAGGATTTACGCCCGTGGCCATGGATGCCATGATAAAACATCCATGGCCCGGCAATGTCAGAGAACTTGAAAACACCGTTGAAAGGGCGGTTATCCTGTCCATGGGACAATATATCTCGGAAAAAGACCTGCCGGGGACTGTGATGGAAAACTACAGACCGAATCACGATCCTGCAAATTCCCTGCCTGAGCTCGGCGGCAGATCCCTGGATGACATTGAAACCATGGCCTTGACAGAGACCCTGAAGCAGACCGGGGGGAATAAGACAGAGGCGGCAAAGTTACTGCACATCACCCGAACAACGTTGAACAACAAAATTAAAAAATACCATCTTGATCTTGACCATATTTTATCCCCCCGTCCTGACTGAGCCCCATGTCATTCATATAGTGATGATGCCCTCCCCTGCGCCACGGCCGGGCACAGGATGTTACCAAAACAGCCAGAGTGACCAGAACCAGTAAAATGACAACGGGCCTGACACTTTTTTTTACGATATTGTTTTTTGTAGGTTGTGACATGTTATTTTCCTTATTTTCGGAGAGATCCCCGCATTATTAAAATCTGTTTTTTTAGATAAAACCTTTAACAGCGGCCCGCTTATAGCAGGCCGCTGTTAAAATGGACTTTAGAATCCGGCTGCCAGCTGGATTGTGAAAATCAGATGATCCTGTACAGATGTCGTTGCTGTTCCCTGATCAACTGATGAAAGATCAATGCTCAATTTATTGGCATGTCCCTTGAAAAAATAATTCAATCCCAGACCATATACCTGTGTATCGTCTTTGTTTGTTTCATCCACATCTATAAGTTCATAGTGGGCAAAAGGCTGTACCTGTCCTACTCCGATCCGGCCGGGGAAAAGATACCCTGCTTTCAGTGAGACAATCGACCCGTCATCTCCCGATGCAAACTGGCTGTATTTTATACTGTTCACACCATTTTCAATATTGATGTAGGCGGCTTCGGCAGTCAGGGCCCCCCGTTACTGTAAGGCTGGTCATAGTGGATATCCGCTGTCCAGGCAAAATAATCATCGGTTCCGGCACCAAATTCAAGTTCTTGCGTATCAGCACCCAGGCCCAATGCAAGAATCTGTTTCTTTCCCAGATAGGTGCCCTGATTGAACCAGCCTGTCTCAGGATCAAACAGGTTGAAACTGACCCTTCCGGCAAACCTCAGGTTATCATCCGGATTCTGGGTGGGGTTCTCCACCCCTTCGCCGACCATGAACCGATATTGGAACTTCCCCGCCATCAGATTGCCCCAAAAAGTGACACCGTCATCGCGGCCAACCTTGCTGGGGTAAAAAATATTGCCCCTGATACCGCCCTGGGTCCAGTCCAGATCGGTTGTCAGCAGCGCCTTGGTCGAGGTAGTGCCATAATTTCGCGTAAACGGAATATACATCCGCCCCACCTGAACATTCAGCATATCAGATGGTTTCAGTGTGATCCAAATATCTCTGAATGCGACACCGCTGCCAAGGCCCAGTGATGAATCATCCAGATTATCCTGACCGATGCGGTCGGCAGCAATATGTGTGAAAAATCCCAGATAGGGCGTGGCCTCGCCGCTGATGCTGAAATAGGCCCTTCGTATCATAAAATCATTGACATCGGTATCAAGCACGCCGTCTCCATTGCCGTCACTGGCATTTTCCGCATATTGATACCAGGCCTGGGTCCAGAAACCAATCTCTCCTTTAACCGCTTCATTGATTTTAAATTTGTACCCTGCCCGGGCAGTACCGGCTGCCCAAATCATAGCTATTGCCGCAATCATAACAACCTTCAATGTGTTATTCATCATTGCAGCGTTTTTTCTGAAAACAACCATTTTTCCCTCCTTAAATTTACCTTTAAAATCATTTTAGGCCCTGAAGCCCTGGTTATGAACTAATGGCCTTGCGGGCCATTGTCATGCATGTCTTGTGTATTGCGGCCGTCATATCCATTGTCCCCATGATCGATCGGATGGCTGTCATTATGGTAAAAGGAATCATCATCCATAAAATGCTCCTGTCTATACCTGCCGTCACTATCCATATGAGCGCCATGGTCAAAGCGATACGATTCTTTGCCGTTGTTGCGATATTCCTGATCCCCATGATTTCTCTGGCTGCTGTCATACATATGCTGCGTCTGACCGGACTGGGTCCGGCCACCTCCCATCATTGCGTACGCGTTCATGGAAAACCCGATTGCAGCCACCCCTAAGATGATGAACATTATTGTCTTCTTCATTTTTTTCTCCTTTTTCATGTATGGTTACCGATATTGATGACGATTGTTTAATGATCGCTGCATCACCGTTATTTTTATGAATTGCAACGGGTGTGCCACAGTGGTTTTCCATGACAAAAAACTTCAGGATTCAAGAAGAAATGATTATTTAGAACAGGAGGTTATATTTATAACTGCATACTGAAAAAACATGAACAAGAGAAAAAAATTAATATGACGTCAAGGCTACATTAAAAAAGAAACTTGATGTGGATTTTAAAAAATATCGAATTCTGGGGGCTTGCAATCCGCCCTTTGCTTTCAAAGCGCTGCAGGTTGAGGATAAAATTGGAACGATGCTGCCATGTAACGTCATTGTTCAGCCCATTGCCATAATGACCACCGCCGGCGGCATGCTGGCCAGCATTTTTGCCGTATCCAGAATGCTGGCCATGCTGACCGAAATGAAACTGGTGCCCCACAGCCATTTTGGTATGCCCGGAAGCATCCAGAAGCATACCCTGGTCTATACCGTTGAAAACCAGTTCACCATCCACCAGGATATTCGGTGACCCCTTTATGTTGTGTTTATTCTGGAGCTTGACGTCATCTTCCATGTACCGGATGGAATAGGGAATCCCCATTTTTTTCAGCTCCGCCTCAATACTCGGGCAATGGGGGCATGACCGCGTTACTGCAAGCGCAACGTTCATTTTTTCTTCCCCTGAACCTTGATTTGAATCTCAATATCCCCATCGACCACCGCCCGGACAAGCCCAGCCGCGGTCTCCAAACGCCTGTCGACACTGGATCAGATACTCGTCGTGTTTCCGGTCCAATTTGGAGCGCAGCTCCGCTGTTCGTTCCGACAGCGCTTTTACCTTCTTAAAGGCCATGGATTTTCGATGCAAGGGCGGCTGCTTATAATCCCTGAGCATCCAGTTTTTTGAGTTGTTCCTGATTGAGGACACCTTTGAGTTTGCGAAGGTAATCCAAACTCGTCAGAAACATCTCGGCCTTGGCTTCAGCTTCCTTAACAAACGCTTCTTTTACTTGCTGGGGGTTGACCTGTTGGTCCCAGCGCAGGCCAGCCAGCTCGATTTGCAGTTTCATGCGCTGCGCCCAAAGATCCGCCATTTTCTCCAATCGTTCCCGTGCCAGGCCGCGCACCTGGTCCCACTGCTCGGGCGTCAGGTTCAGCTCCTCCAGCATGCGGGCCATCTGAGCCATCCCGCGGGGACCGCCGCCAGGACCTTTCATTCCGGCACCCATTTTCCCCATCATTTTTCCCATGCCGCCGGGCCCGCCCATCATATGCGACATCATCATGCGCATCATGCCTTGGTCCATCATGCCCATCATCCCCTGACCGCCCGCGTCATCCGGTCCGGCCATCATGCCCATCATACCGGGGCCGTCGCCGGATGCAGAACCCGACATCTTGCCGGAGCCGGAGGATTCCATTGAAGTCGGCATCTTTTCCGCGGCGCCCGATTGGTGGTGCTCCTCTACAGCCATACTGCTTTGGACCCCAATGAAACCGGATACCGCCAAAACTGCGATTGCAACCAATACGTTCATCAATAAAGATTTTCTCTTCATGCTTTGCTCCTTATTTTTATTTGATTTTCTTACTTCTTTGCTGTCAACATTCGCCCTGGCTGGTACTGATTACATTTTAGTTCGGTTACAGCGACAACCACATGCTGTATCAACCAAACATCCCCATCATACACAACCCAATTTGTGATATTAATACAGGAAACCATGTATTTTCCGGTCATTCACACAGTATTTGAACATGAGGGCATTTTGGTCTGCTGCACCTTGTGCGCCCATGGGTGGGGTGAAAAATGGTCGCGGTATTTTTTATCCGGTACGGCAATCAGGACGATCTTTATCTGGGCCGAGATTTTTTCATCCGGCTTCCCCCGGAAGAATCAGTCGGTCGCGGGTGGCTGCGGTGCATCCTCAGCCACCTGTGCAACTGTGAGGCCTCGGAATAAATCGGCATTTGCCGAATTTGGCAACGCTGCCATTTTCGGCAAATGGTATTGGAACGATGTCCGAGCCAGGCCCGATCTCTTTGCAATCCTGTCCTGGCTGCTGACCCTGATTCAACCCGCCCGGATCCTTTTGTGGGTGGAGCGGAGGCGCATGCTGACGTAACAGCCGGCTGCTGATCACCGATTTTGCAAAGACAGAAACTTTGCAGAGACGTCAATTCCATTGACACACCCTGAAATCAATAGTATTCTGTAGCAGAATGCATCAATATGATGATAAATGAATCAGGAACAGGGGGGGCGATGATGACCACGGTATCTTTAAGAATTGACCGGGATCTGGCGTTACAGGCGGAGCGTGAGGCCAGAATTCAGAACCGGTCAAAGACCAAACAGCTTGAGTACTGGGCGATACTGGGCAAAGCGGTTTCATCAAAATTAAGTATTTCAGATGCCGTTGCCGTGTCGCAAGGCATCAAAACCATTAAACTGAAAGGACCACCCTCTGTTCAATCGATTTCAATTGATTCAGACGATATCTTCAATCAGCTTGAAAACGACCGGACCAAAGGGCTTTTGGCCGGAAAAGTGACGACTGCGGCAATATTTTATGAGGCAAGCGCTGAACACCCCGGTTATTTGGATCGGGTCAATTCTGTCACCGGAGAAAGGCAAACCGGTTCATTCGAACGCGGTGAGTTCAGGGCACTCTGATGGCGGATCCAAGACAGCTCTGGGTGCTGGCCGGCGGAAATGGGGCCGGCAAATCAACTTTTTATCATTTGTATCTTGCCGGATACGGCATCCCGTTTGTGAATGCCGATCTGATCGCCAGGGATTTGAATTCCGAGAACCCGGAAGTGGTCAGCTATCATGCGGCAACCCTGGCAGGTCAAATCAGAGAGGATTTGATCTCTCAGGGCATATCTTTCTGCTTTGAAACGGTTTTTTCCCATGACTCAAAAATTGATTTTCTTGCCCGGGCTAAAGCCAATGGCTATACGATCATTCTTGTATATATCCATTTATTTGATTCACGTTTGAACGAAGCCCGTGTGAAACAGCGTATCTCAGAGGGAGGGCATCGTGTCCCGATAGATAAGATTCACTCCCGGATACCCAGAACGCTGCAACACATAAAAACAGCATTGTCCATAGTGGATGAAGCGAGAATCCTGGACAATTCCTCCAAAGAGAATCCATTCAAACAGATCATTGTGATGAAGGCCGGAAATTACGAATCAAAAGCAGATCACTTGCCGGAATGGGCAAAGGATTTGCTCCCGGCATAAGCTCGGCGGGGGGGATATACCAGAGCGGGAAGGGGAGAAAAAGCCACATCAGGCGGGGCTTTATACAGGTTTTGCCGGTTCGATCACATGCAATGTCATAGCTTGATCCACCCCTTTCAGGTCTGCCGGAAAAGAAGACTGCACCTGCAAATCCACCCCTTCGGCGATTTTGTCCAGCACGGCATCCGAAATCAGAATCTGCCATTTTCGAGCCTGCTCCTGGATTCGGCTGGTGATATTGACCGAAGACCCCACCACCCCCTGAACGTCATCAATATCAGGATCTCCTCTTTAAAGGAGAGGCCAGACGACATTCCCCTGCTGGCCCAGCATTTCCTGACCCGGTACGCACAAAAAAACCGGAAACTGTTCAAGGGATTCACGCCCGTGGCCATGGATGCCCTGATGAAGCATCCATGGCCGAGCAATGTCAGGGAACTTGAAAATGCCGTTGAAAGAGCCGTGATCCTGTCCATGGGGCAGTATATTTCAGAAAAAGATCTGCCGGCGGATGTGGTGAAAAACTACCGGCCGGATGAGGTTTTCCAAAATCCCCTGCCGGAACTGGGGGGCAAATCCCTGGATGAAGTTGAAGCCATGGCCCTGATACAGACATTGAAACAGACCGGCGGCAACAAGACAGAGGCGGCAAAATTATTGAATATCACCCGAACGACGTTAAACAACAAAATCAAAAAATGCCATCTGGATCTGGATCAGATTTTATCCTCCCATCCATAAAACAGCCCCATGATCGCTGCATCACCGACACTTTTCAGTGCATCGCGACCCTTACGATGCCGGCAGGGTTTCATCCGCCGTTGCCAGCGTCAATTTCAAACCAAATGCCTGAAGTACTTTTACGACCGTATCAAATTTGGGTGCGCCATTTCCCGAAAGAGCCTTATAAAGATTTTGCCGGTTCAGATCGGCTTTCTGTGCAATTTCAGTCATTCCTTTGGCCTTTGCCACATTGCCGATGGCGACCATCAGCAGATCTGTGTCCCCTTCTTCCAATGTGGCTTTTAAATATTCACAAATCATTTCCGAGCTGTCCAGATATTCGCTGGCATCCCATTTAGTGGTTGTCATACCCATGATAGATCCTCCATAATTTGCCTGGCTTTTTGAATGTCTTTGGACTGGCTGGATTTATCACCACCGCAAAGCAGAAAGACAATGGTTCCCTGCCTGATGGTGAAATAAATCCGAAAACCCGGTCCAAAGAAAAATCGCAGTTCATACAGACCCTCACCCAGGGTCCGGTAATCTCCAAGATTACCCATCTGTATGCGGTCGAATCTTGAAATAATGCGTGCCCTGTATTTGAGATCTTTGACCCTGGTTGAAAACCATTTGTCAAAAAGCGGCGTTGTTTCAAGACTGTATGTCATGGGTATATTGTCGCACATAAAAGACAAATGTCAATGTAATTTTTTAGCTTTTGTTCCACAAAAGCCTCTTTTTCAGAAGCGGAAAGAGCATTGATATCAGGTGCACAGAGTTTTATAAGGTTTTGCGGGTTCGATCACATGCAACGTCATGGCTTGGTCCACCCCTTTCAGGTCCGCCGGGAAAGAGGACTTTACCTGCAAATCCTTGTCCCGGGTTGTTTTGTCCAGCACTGCATCCGAAATCAGAATCTGTTTTTTCCGGGCCTGTTCCTGGACCCGGCTGGTGATATTGACGGCCGATCCCACCACCCCATACTTGGCCCGGGCATCTGATCCGATATTGCCCACCACCACCTGACCGGCATGGATCCCAATGCCCATGGCCAGGTCCGGGAGATTTTGTTTTTTCAGCTCCCGGTTCACCTCCGGCATTTTAAACTGCATATCAAATGCACAATGAACCGCCCGCAATACCGTGTCTGATGTCGGTTCGTCCAGGGGATCAAAAAACACCAGGATCGCATCCCCGTAAAAATCCACAATAATGCCCTGGTGTGTCTGGATGATTTCGATCATATGGGAAAAATACCGGTTCAGAATGGCTACGATCACCTCAGGTTCCAGGGTCTCGGACATGTTGGTGAAACCTCTGATATCCGACATGAGCATGACGGCTTCCCGGCGGACCCCTCCCAGCTGGCCGGCCTCCGGGTGCGCCATCAGGGTCCTGGCAAAATCCGGGTCCACATACCGGCCAAAGCTGTTGCGGATATGGTCCCGCTCCTCCAGTCCTTCGACCATGGTGTTGAAACTTTCCACCAGGTGCCCGATTTCATCCCGGCTGTTCACCGGGATGGGAGATCCATAATCCCCTTTTGCCACGGCCTGAGCCTTTTCAGACAACTGCTGGATCTGACTGACCATCCGGCACATGTGAAACCGGATCAATACCAGCACCAGGGCGGCCAGTACAAAAACGCCCAGGGCAAGGCCATTTCTGTATGTCACGATGGGGCCTAAAATTTTATGGCCGTCGGCAAACATGATAATGGTCCAGGGCACCTGCGCCAGTTTGTAAAACCCCGCAATCAGATCCGGCGGATGTCCTTTAAGGGAAACCGTGCCGAAGGGCTGGGTATTCATTTTTTCAAAAATAGCCTGCTCCAGCGGATCATCGGATCCCCCGAGGGTCTTCCGGTCCGTCATGGTCATGTTGGTATGGGCCATATAGGCACCGGTCTCATCCACAATACAGGCCATGTCACTCTGCCACCACCCCAGGGCCAGAATATCTTTGAGCAGAAAATCAAACTCCATCCGGATAACCAGATCCCCCAGCCGTTTTTCCGACACCCCGAACAGAGAAATCTGCATGATCACGGTTCTGCCTTTCTCATCGGCATGATACCGGGGGCCGGACACACTGGCGATTTGAGACCGGGAAAACCGCATGCCGGGATGTTCCGCCATGTTCATCCGATCCATACTCCCCATGCCGGGCAGTCTTGCGGCCGGAGGGGCGGTTGCCGGATCAGCCGGCTCATACGCCGCAGACACCACCCCGTCCATGACCAGCAGATAATCCACCACCTGATCCGGAGATATCGCAATATCTTTCCGGTCAGATACCTTAAACAGGACATTGAGCAGGTCCACCGGCTTGAAAACCCGCATTTCAATATAATGGGCCGCCCGCTGCAGCTTGACCACAGCCGATTCCTGCCACTGATCCAGCATGATGCCCCGGGAATACCAGAAACTGGCGGCCCCGCCCAAAAGGACAATGACCAGCACCGGGAGTAACAAAGAAATCAGAAGCCGTGTCTGTAACTTTTTAAATTGAAACCGTGACAGATCCATTTTATTGTTTCACCCCTTGCGGCGTTTGATTGGCCAGAACGATACCTGACAGAATCAGCATCGCACTGACGGCATGGACCAGGCCGATATGTTCTCCGAGAAACAGATATGCCAGCAATCCGCTGAACAGCGGCATCGTGTAGTATATCATCCCGGCCCGGGATGGTCCCAGGGTGATAATGGCCCGGTTCCAGAGCAAAAAAGCACAAAGCGATGCAAAAACCCCCACATACAGCACGGCCGGCAGCGTGGATCGATTTAAATACAATCCAGGCATCCGGACCTGTTCCCAGATAAAAAAAGGCAACAGAAAGATCAGCCCCATAAAAAACAGCGTGAACTGAAACATATACAGCCGGATGCCCTCCGGCTTGTGTTTGATCAGAATACTGAACACGGCAAAGAGCACTGCGGATGCCAGCATCCACAGATCGCCTGCCACAAAACGGATGGCCAGCAGCCGGGCGACCTCACCCCGGGTGATCAGACAGACAACCCCTGTCAGCACAACCACGATTCCCACAGCTCTTTTAACGGTCAGCACTTCTTTGAACAACACCCGGGAAATCAGCACCACAAACACCGGAAAGGTGATGGCGATCAAAGACAGGTTCATGGCAGTGGTGGTGTGTCCGGCAATATAGATGAACGTGTTGAAACAGGTCACCCCGATGAAGGCAGTGACTGCCATATACCCGATATGCGGCCGCACCCGGGGCCAGTCTTTGGCAAAACCCTGGATCGCAAAAGGAGCGAACACCAGAACGGCGGTCAGCCACCGGTAAAATGCCAGGCTCACCGGCGGAATCAGGTCGTTCAATCCTCTTGCCACAATAAAATTGCCCGACCACAGGGCCGTGGCCCCCAATGCAACCCCATATCCGGCCAATAGACTACTGGTTTTTTCCGGCATTTCCCATGCTTTTTTTTATCATACGCTGTTTTTTTATACCATGGCCCTTGTCTGTTTTTTCTCCAAACCATACCACCATTTTTCAGCCGTATCCAACAAAAAATCCAAGGATTCCGCAACCACACCGCAATTTGTTTGACAGACATGGCATGCCGGGTCTATTTTACACCATCAATTGACCCACGGACTTCAAGGACCACTGACATATGCCATACACCCCGACCCGAACCGTTCTCATGGACGCCCGCACGGCAGGTCCTTTGTTCATGCTGTCTGCGGCATTGCTGTTCACCCTCATGTCCACCATTGTCAAACTCATGCCCGAACATTACACGGTCTGGCATCTGGGATTCATCCGCTGTTTCGGGGGAATGCTGGTATTGACACTGGTGTTCAGCCGCAAAAAAAATCCGTTCAAAGGACACAACATCCCGCTGCTCATTCTCAGGGGATGCACCGGTTCTCTGGCATTTTTCTTTGTGGTGTCGGCCCTGCGCCTGCTGCCCATGTCCACGGCCGTGGTGTTGTTTTATTCCTATCCGGCGTTTGCGGCCCTGTTCGGGTTTCTTATTTACAAAGAACAGGTGAACCGGTTTCAGATCGTGTGTATCGGGGTTCTGCTGGCCGGGGTGGCCATCCTGTTCGATTTTCGATTATCCGCCAGTGCCCTGGGCCAGGCCATGGCCATCATGGGGGCGGTGCTGTCCGGATTCACGGTCACGGTCATTCGGACGCTTCGGGAACACAACGGTCCGGTCATCATCTATTTTTATTTCTGCACCATGGGCACCCTGGCCACCCTGCCCTTTTGCATCACGCATCCCGTGATTCCGGGCTCTGCTGTGGAATGGGCCATGGGGGCAGGTATCATTGCCACGTCCGTGGCGGCCCAGCTGCTCATGAACCAGGGATTTTTTTTCTGCAAGGGATTTGAAGGTGCGGCCTATATGTCCAGCGAAACCCTGTTTGCCGCAGTCGTGGGCATTGTCTTTCTCATGGAACCGGTCTCCTGGCACCTGTTTGCCGGAGGTCTGCTCATTGTGGGCGCCGGCCTGGCCATGCACCGGCTGGGACGGATTCAAACCAAATAAAAGGAACCACGGCATGATTTTATTCAATCCCAGGACCGCCACTTTTGATCATCTGGATGACGCATCCCGGCAGATCATGACAAAAACCATTGCTTATTTTGAGACCCGGGGCAAAAAACAGTTGAAATCCGATTTCCACCAGCGGGTCTGGTACCAGGATTTTCTGGATTTTTTAAAGGAAAACCAGATTTTCGCCACCCTGCTCACCCCGAAAAAATATGCAAAAGATAATGAAAACGCCCGGTGGGACACCCGGCGCATCTGTGATTTCAATGAAATACTGGGGTTCTACAATCTTTCCCACTGGTATACCTGGCAGGTATCCATCCTGGGCCTGGGTCCTATCTGGATGGGGGATAACGAAGAGATCAAGCAAAAAACCGCACAACTGTTGAAAGACGGCCACATATTC
Organism: Desulfotignum balticum DSM 7044; assembly: GCF_000421285.1. GTDB lineage: Bacteria > Desulfobacterota > Desulfobacteria > Desulfobacterales > Desulfobacteraceae > Desulfotignum > Desulfotignum balticum. The sequence goes on along the minus strand of NZ_ATWO01000001.1, from coordinate 1,668,785 downwards.
GCCTTTGGCCTGTCGGAAAAAGCCCATGGCGCGGATCTGTATGGGTCGGACATGGCCCTGACCCCCCTGGGAGACGGAAAATACGTGGCGGACGGCGGTAAATACTATATCGGCAACGCCAACCAGGCCGGGATTGTGTCTACATTCGGCAAAAACTCGGAAACCGATGAGTATGTGTTCTTTGCCGCCGACCCTGCCCATGACAACTATGATCTGGTCCAGAATGTGGTGGACTGGGAAGGCTATGTGGCCGAATATGCTTTGAACGGCTACCCTGTCACCAATGCGGACATCATGTCCACGGGCCGGGCTGCCTGGGACAGCGCGTTAAACACCATCAACGTGGGAAAATTCAACTTAGGCTGGGCATCCATCGGCGTCTGCACCCATGCCCTGTATGAAGGCCTCAACCATGCGGCCCACCGGAACCTGTACGGTCAAATGGTCACAGATTTTCCCCATATCCGGCAGCTGCTGGTGGATGCCTATACCCGCCTGGCCGCCATGAAGCTGTTTTCTTTGCGGGCCGCTGATTATTTCAGGTGTGCTTCGCCTGAAGACCGGCGGTACCTGCTGTACAACCCCATGGTCAAAATGAAGGTGACCTGTGAGGGAGAAAACGTCATCAACCTGATCTGGGATGTGATTGCGGCAAGGGGGTTTGAGAAAGACACCTATTTTGAAATGGCAGCCACCGACATCCGATCCCTGCCCAAACTGGAAGGCACGGTCCATGTGAACATGGCATTGATCATCAAGTTCATGGCCAACTATTTTTTCAACCCCGGCACGTTTCCCGACATCCCCCGGCGGGATGACCCGGGATGTGATACGTTTTTGTTCAACCAGGGAGAAACCAAAGGCCTGGGCAAAATCCAGTTCCATGATTATCACCTGGCCTATGACCGTGTGGACCTGCCCAATGTAAATATCTTCAAAGAACAGATCGACCAGCTGGCCCAAATGCTCATGACCGCCACCCCGGACAGGGACCAGGCCAAAAACATGGATTTTCTGCTGTATCTGGGGGAATTGTTCACCCTGGTGGCTTATGGCCAGCTCATCATTGAAAAATATCACATGGATAACTTCACCCCGGACCTGCTGGAACAGATATTTGATGTCATGATCAGGGATTTCAGTGAATTTGCCCTGAAGCTGTATGCCAAACCCGTCACCACCCAGACTCAGATGAATTTCTGCATGAACATGATTAAAAAACCGGTCACAGATCCCGACCGGTTCGACCGGATCTGGGAAACCCGTGTCATGGCCCTGAAAGACATCTATGAGATGACGTTATAAGTGAGGTTTATATCAATTCGTCCATTTCCGGCATTACATTGATTTGTTTTTTTAAAACCACGAAGCGCACGAAGAACACGAAGGAATGGTTTCTTCGTGTTCTTCGTGCGCTTCGTGGTAAAATAATCTGACGACCCTGAAGCCGTATTGCCCAAGGTTCAATCAGGCTTCATGCGATCATAAAGCGCTTCAAATTCAGATTCAAGGGAAATAAAGGCATCCACCACGGCCGGATCAAAATGGGTTCCCGCATCTTCCCGGATAATCTGGCAGGCTGTTTCATGGGAAAACGGTTTTTTGTAGGGCCGGGCCGCTCGCAGGGCATCATAGACATCTGCCAGGGCCATGATCCGGCCGCTCAACGGGATCTCTTTGCCGGCCAGCCCGTCAGGGTAGCCTGTGCCGTCCCATTTTTCATGATGGGACCGGGTCAGGGCAATGCCCATGTTGACAAAGGCGTTCCCGGGATACCTGGCCTGCACTTGTTCAAGGGTTGCGGCGCCGATGTTTGTATGGGTTTTCATGATATCGAACTCCTCATGGGTGAGTTTTCCGGGTTTGAGCAGAATCTTGTCAGGGATGCCCACTTTCCCGATGTCATGCAGGGGGGCGGCATGGTAGAGGTCGTCGATGAACGCCGGAGAGATATCGGTGTATGGATTGTTCCGCAATTTTTGAGCCAGTTTTTTACAAAAAATCTGGGTGCGCTCGATATGGCGGCCAGTGTCATCATCCCGGTACTCGGTCAGTTTCGAGACCGCCAAAATGGTGGCCAGTTGTGAATCAGAGATCTCTTCCACTTTTTCCTTGACCAGATTTTTCAGGTCGTGATTGTGCAGTTCCAGTGCCTTTTTTGCCCGGTGCAGGCACAGGTGGGTGTTGACCCGGGCCAGGACCTCTTCTTCCTGAAACGGTTTGGTCACGTAATCCAGACCCCCTTCTGAAAACGCCCTCACCTTGTTGGCAGGATCACCCAGTGCACTGATAAAGAGAATGGGAATCTCCTTGAGTTCCGGATAATCTTTAAATCGGCGGCAGAACTCGAACCCATCCATTTCCGGCATCATGATATCCAGCAGCACGAGATCCGGCGGATTTTTGGCAGCTGCTTTCAGGGCCATGGCCCCCCGGGGAAACACCGCCACCCGGTAGCCCTGTTTTTGAAGGATCCCCTGGAGCAGTTCCAGGTTGGCCGGTGTATCATCCACAGCCATGACAAGTGGTTTTTCAGTATTGCGAATCATGGTGTTTTTCTCCTTTCAGCAGTTTCATGAGTTTGTCATAGGCATATTGACTGGCAAGGATATTGAGTGCGTGTGCCACCCGGGCATCGGTTTTTTTCACTTGAGTGATCAGTTGTCTGAGACGGGCCATGTCTCCCTGTTCAACTGCCTGGTACATGGCCTTGACCAGGTTCCGGGGCAGTGCTTCCATGTCTCTGGCAGCCAAGGACCAGGCACTGGTTCCGTCTTTGGCCGGGTCCGGGGTGTCTGCATACACATACTCGATCTTCAGGGCCTGCTTGAGGACGTCAAACAGGTCTTCCGGTTCAAAGGGTTTACTGACAAACCCGTCCATCCCGTCTGCAAAAACCTGTTCTTCACTGTTTTTAAACGCACTGGCCGTGACCGCGATGACCGGGACATGGCGGCCGATGTCCGTGGATTTGATCTGCCGGGCCGCTTCATAGCCGTCCATCACGGGCAAGCGCAGGTCCATGAGCACGGCATGGGGGGACCAGCCAGCAAACAGATCCACGGCCTCTTTGCCGTTTTCCGCCTCTTTGACCTCAAACCCGGTATTGGTCAGCAGGGTGCGCAGCAGGTCTCGGTTGCTTTTCTGGTCATCCACCACCAGGATTTTCACCAGCCCGGCCCCAGGCACCAGGCCGGTGATCTGCCGGGTTTTTTGTGCCGGGGTTTCACTGGCCCCTTCTGCCGGGGTCACGGGCACATGGAACCGGAATACACTGCCTTTTCCCACAGTGCTTTCAACGGTGAGGTCTCCGCCCATCATCTCCACCAGGCTCCGGCTGATAGCAAGTCCCAGGCCGGTGCCGCCGGCCTCCTTCCCCTGGTCGGACTGGTCAAACGGGTCAAAGATCCGCTCTTGGTCCGAAGCCGGGATACCGGGGCCTGTATCTGCCACTTCCACCCGGAGACACATCCGCGGTTTTTCATTTTGCCCTTCCGAGTCGGTTTCCGCCCAAATCCGCAAAGTGACGGTCCCGGTCCGGGTGAACTTCACGGCATTACCCATGAGATTGACCAGCACCTGCCTCAGTTTGCCTTCGTCGGCCGTCACATACCGGGGAACGGTTTCAAGTGTTTCCACAACGACCGCCAGGTCTTTTGCCTCGGCCCTGGAACGAAACATCATGGCGATATCCGTCACCAGATCATGGATATTGAAATCAGAACGGTCCAGCGTGAGCCGGCCGGCTTCGATTTTGGAGATATCCAGGATATCGTTGATCAGGTGCAGCAGATGCCGGCCGCTGCGGGAGATGGTCTGTACCTGTTCGGTCTGCACGGTGGTCAGGGACGGGTCCTGTTCCAGGATCCTTGCAAACCCGATAATGGCATTGAGAGGCGTTCGGATCTCATGGCTCATGTTGGCCACAAAATTACTTTTGGCCTGGTTGGCCTGTTCCGCGATCCTGCGTGCGATTTCCTGTTGTTCGGCATGTTTCTGATCAGTGATGTCCCGGGTGACCCCCTGAAACCCGGTGATGGCCCCTTTCTCATCCCGGATGAAAGACACGTGCATGGCAATGTCAACGGTGCTGCCGTCTTTTCGGTATTCCTTGAGTTCAATGAGGCGTGACCGGTCTTTGTCTGCTTCAGGGTCTTTTTCTTTTTTCAGTTCTTCTTTGATGATGGACTGGAGAAATGCCAGGGTTTCCGGTGCATATTTTTCCGCCATGGGTTTTTTCATATACATCTCAGGGGGTTCTCCCACCAGTCTTTCAATGGATTTGCTGACATAGGTGGTGTTGAGGTTCAGATCCACCGTCCAGATCACATCAAAGACGGAATCGGTGATCCGGCGCAGCTTCGCTTCCCTGTCCCGCAGCGATTCAGTCAGTCTGTCCGCAAGTGCCCGGGCACGGTCAATGGTCTTTTCTTCCGATTTCATCCACAGAAACACAAAAAAGCTGATGGCCAAACCAGCCAATAAAATGCCGTGGTGTGTCCAGCGGTCCAGGCCTACGTCAAAGACCGGGGTGGAATGGAACGTCACAGTCCATTGATGGCCGTACAGATCCAGAATCTTTTGGCTGGAGAACACCGGGACATGATCCGGTTCCTTGGCATTCCGCTCTGTTTTACAGGAATACATCAGCGATTCCAGTGACATCCGCCGCCCGTCATGGATCTCGAATATGACTTTGGGTGTAGGATCCGGAAATATCCCCTCTATCAGGTCATGCATGCGAAAGGCACCTGTCACAAATCCCTGGAGTGCCCTCTGCCGATCCGCCATGTCCGCAGGTGGCCGGAAGCTTTTGTACACAGGCATATACATCAGAAATCCGGGTTGCGTATTTTTCTCCCTGATCGCCAGTGTCACTTGGCCCGACATGGCCACGATACCGGTGCCCCTGGCCCGTTCCATGGCAGCCCGGCGCACAGGGTCTGACCACCCGTCATATCCCATGGCAGCCTGGTTGGCTGCATTGAAAGGGGTGACCATTACCACCGGCACATATTCGTTTCTGCCGTTTTCCGGCCAGACTGCATAATTTAGAAACCCCTGTTGCCGGATGCGTTGCGTGTGAGAATTTAGCTGTAAAGCAGTGACATGTTCCGCAAAAGCCACTGCCTGTATCCCGGGAAAATCACGGGTGATGTCTCTGAACGCAAAAAAGGTCCGCCATTCCTGCCAGGTTACTTCCCGGGAAGCGGAAAACAAGCCGGCGGTTCCTTCAAGGATCATCTGGTAATTGTGCAGCCGGTTCAGTATCCGGTTCTCGATAACTCGGGTATATTCAGCAAACCGGGCCTGGTCCATCTCGTTCTCGTGAGAACGCCAGTAGTGCCGGATGCCCACAGTCAGACAAAGCAGCACCGCCAGGACCATATAGGGCAGCAGTTTCTTGACAGATGTTTTTTTCATGTCCCTCCGTTCCTGTAATCCCCATATTTTTGTCTCACCCTGGAACGGGCACCGCTTTATATCTGTTCAGGCAAATGCTGGTTAACACGGCACCGGGGCCATGGTCTCTTTTTTTGAGAACCACATTCAAGGCTGTGTCGATCGTCTGGTAGCATATACCTTGTCCGGCACCATGTCCAGAGAAGACCACTGAAACCTCAGGGGCAACGCAAGCAACCATTCTGAGGTCCCTGTGGGTTCCAGACCCTGCCCGGCGGCAGCAGTTGGTCAAAGCTTCATGCCTGCGGTAATGGCTGATAAAAAGACCAGTGCCGGGGGGAGTCCTGCCGATTTACCTATGGATCGACGGTACCTGGAAAAACCATGTCCTGGCATTGAATGGGGTCTGTGATATGACATCCTGACAGGGTATTGCCCCAGGTTCACCGGCGGCACCCGGCCCAGGCCGAGCTGAGCAGGGTGGTGATATCAAATACCGGCCTTTTTGTCACCCGGCGGACTGCATCGGCAAATGGCGGCATATTGGTGCACTCCAGGACGATGGGACCCACCGCGGGATGCTCTTTGATCAGATGCATGGCAGCAGACACCATCTCGCGCCTGCACAGATCCACATCCAGTGTTGGTTGCCCCCCAATGAACACCCGGGTGAACTCCGGAAAATTTTCCATGCCCTGGATGGCCATGGGAATGTCTGCGATGCCGATGGCAGACAGGTGCTCATGGTTTAAACAAGATTTTCTGGCGGTCAGAACCCCCACCTTCTGACCGTCTTTTAACAGGGTCTGCGCGAGGTGCACCTGGAGCAGGGAAGAAGAAAACACCGGCACCGGGAGTGCCGCCACCAAGGCTTTATGAAACAGGGCCAGAAATCCGCAGGAGGTGCCCAGGGCAATGGCCCCTTCCCGGATCAGGTCCCGGCCGGCGGAAACAAACGGCTGGATCATGGCTTTGTCTCCCTGGACCACGATCCGTTCCGGGGTGGCCCCTTTCACCGTGCGATACCGCACCGGAAAATCAAATGTCTGTGGATTTCCGATATCACCGATAATTCTGGGAAAGGTGGTGTCCAGCATCAGGATTCCCATAAACGGATCTTTTGTCAGACTTTTTTTGTGGGGGGGCAGGGTCATGGGTGTAAAAACGCTGCCATGGGAACATTTTTTACCGGGGCCCGGAAAGAAGGGCTGCCTGTCTGGTCCGGGGTCTGGCCGGTCAGGGCCAGGAGGATGTCAAACAGGACCGGCTGGCAGATCCGGCCCTGGCACCGTCCCATGCCGCATCGGGTGGCTTTTTTCAGGCTGCCTGTTGTCACAAACCCTTTGGCAATCTGTTTTCTGATCTCTCCCATGGAGATTTCTTCGCATCGGCAGATCAGGACATCATCGTCAATAGCCTCATAAGCGGATGCAGGCACCTGGCACAGCTGATTTAAAAATGATGCATAGCCCCGCTGCTGTTTCTGCATCCGGACCAGTTTTTGCGCATAACGATCCGGCCCGGTTTTTTTTCCCAGTTTTTCCAGAATTGACAACGCGGCCAGTTTTCCCTCCACAAAGGATTTTCCAGCCCCGGCAATACCTGTGATCTCTCCTGCGGCATACACTTTAACCACCGATGTTTCAAGGGCATGATCCACCCGGACCACCCACCCGCCCCGGTCGGCATCGTAATCCAGGGCGCATCCGGCCTGGACCGGCAGCTCGATGTTGGGAGAGAACCCATGCCCCACTGCCAGTGCACTGGCGGAGTAAATCTGAGAGGTACCGGGGATCTTGTTTCCTTTTCTGTCAAGGTCGGCGGTCACGACAGCCGTTACTTCATTTTTCCCTCTGGCTTCCGTCACCCGGACTCCCTGGCGAAACCTCACCTTTCGGATCATCAGGCTGAGCATCTGCATGGCCCCCTCCCCTGCCAGGAATCCATGGTGTTTCAAAAGCGGCAGCAGACCCAGTTTTTTCGCAAAATGGTTTTCATCCAGAATCGCGGTCACGTTTCCTTTGTTTTTGAGAATCTCCAGGGCCAGAACCGTTTGAAGCGGGCTGGTGCCGGCAATCAGGGTGTGCCGGGCCGGCAGGATACCCGAACTTTTCATCAGGATCTGGGCCGCTCCCAAGGACATCACCCCGGGCAGGGTCCATCCTTTAAACGGCAAAAACCGCTCCCTGGCACCCGTGGCCAGCAACAGGTATCCGGCATCAATCTCCATCATACATCCGGATACTGAACTGCCCGGACACAGGGGGTCCGGCACATGCACCAGCAGTTGCCGGTCCGGAAAAATGCCCAGTACCCGGGCCTGATGCACACAGGTAATCCCTTTGGGCCGCGGGACCGGCCTCAGGCTTTGAACAATTTTTTGGGTTGACACCGTCCTGCCGGATCTTTCAAGACGCGGGTCAAATTCCCAGAACCCGTCTGTAACCCGGCAATGTTGTCTGAGTATCTGGCCACCGGCCTGGGGGTTCTCATCAATGACAAGAATTTCCAGGCCATGACCGGCCAGGGTATTGGCCGCGGCAATACCGGCGACCCCGGAGCCCACGATCACCACATCATACGCCTGCTTCATGACCGCCTCATTTCACCGGAATCCCATCTGCTTCATCGGGTTTCAATCTGCATGCCGTCGGTTGCCAGGGTCATGCAGGCCAGTTGGTCCGGGACACCGTTGATGGTGACCCGGCATTCATAGCAGATGCCCATACCGCAGAAAATTCCCCGGGGCTCACCGGTTTTTCCGGCAATCCGCAAGACACGGATTCCTTCGGCCAGCAAAGCGGCATGAACAGTTTCCCCCTCATAGGCAGTACAGGGAACCCCGTCCACCTGCAGGGTAATTTTTGTGCCCCGGTTTGCCGAAGAAATCCGCAGGTCTGTATCCGCATTATTCATGGGCCTGTCCTTTCTGGGTTATAAACCGTTCCGGAGAAAACGGTGCCAGAGAGATGGCGGTTTTTTGTCCCAGGACCATATCTGCCATCAGTTCTCCTGTGATCGGGGACAGGGCAATACCGTCTCCCTCGTGGCCGGCTGCCATGAAAAACCCTTCCAGGGACGGCACCGGTCCCAGGATGGGCAGGCCGTCCGGGGTATAGGGCCGGAGACCGGCAAAGGTCCGGATCACCTGAAGGTATTTCAGGGCCGGCAGTACCTCAGTGGTCCGTGATATAATCCGGCGAATACCAGGCATGGTGTTTTCTGTGCAAAACCCTGCAAATTCCCGGGTGGATCCCAGCAGCAGGTTTCCGTTGTCTGTCTGCTCCATGGACATGCCTTCTCCCTGTTCTGCGGCCAGGGACGGATCATATTTGACTGCAATGTATCCGGCTGAAATCATACAACTGGAAATCATGGGGCGCGCCGCCTGGGTCACCACGATCTGTCCCCGCCGCGGTGCGATTGGCAGGTCGATTTTTACCATCTGACAGATACGCCCCGCCCCGGCACCGGCGGCATTGACCACCGAATCTGCTGCAATATCTCCGTGTGTGGTGGCAACCCCGGTCACCCGGTTATTTTTTGTGTGAATTCCCAGCACCTTGGTCCGGGTCAGGATCCGGGCATGATTTTTTTTCGCACCCAGTGCAAACCCCAGCGTCAGATTGATGGGATTGACCCGGGCATCCAGGGAAGACCAGGTGGAGCCGTAAATATCAGGAGATAAAAAAGGTTCCGCCGCCAGGGTTTGTTTTGCATCCATCAGGCAGACTTCCAGGCCGATATCCTTTTGTTCCCTGACAAATTTTTCCATGGCCGGATATTGTGCCGGAGTCTGGATGATCACCCGGCCCCCGGTCTGCCTGAATTCAATGTCCACAGGCAGCTCTTTTTTCAACAAATGAAACCGCTTCAGGCTTTCCATGGCCAGACCCAGGTGGATGCCGGGCTTTTTGGACTGCATGAACACCAGGCCGTCGCAGGCCCCGGAGCTCCCGGATGCCAGGTCATGGGATTCGATAAGAGTGACCCGGGCCGCTTTTTTTGCCAGGTGCCAGGCAATGGAAGTGCCGATGACACCACCGCCGATGATCACAATGTGAAAAATTCCGGAACCCATGGGGTTTACGCCTCTTTATCCCTGGCCATACTCAGGTGTTGTCAGTCACCGGATCCGTTGCCCGGGACCGCAGAAAAAGCCACACAAAAAACCCAACGATTGCCAGGGTGGCGGCTGCCAGTGTCATTGGCCGGCCCACCAGGTCCGGGTGGGCACAGAAAACAAACGCCCCGATGGCGGCAGCCGCCATGATGGTCCTTTGAAAGAGGCTCAGTATGGTAAAAAAATAGCCGGTGAGGGCGGCGGATAAAAACACAACGGCAATGAGCAGCACCAGCACCAGGGATATGATTTCCACCAGGGTTCCATTTAAAAGCAGTGCCGGGTTGTAAATAAAAATCAAGGGAATCAAAAATGCCACAATGGCCAGCTTAAAGGCCTCGAATCCGGTCTGCAGCGGCTTGGATCCGGCAATGGACGCGGCACAATACGCAGGGATGCACACGGGTGGCGTGACTTCCGCCAGGATGGCACAGTAAAAAACCAGCAGATGGGATGCCAGAAGATCCGTACCCAGGGTCACCAGGGCCGGGCCTCCGATGGTCACGGCGATGATATAGGCCGGGGTACAGGGCATGCCCATGCCCAGAATCAAAGAGGTTCCCATGATCAGCACCAGGGCCGGCAGCAGAAATCCCCCGGACCAGTGGTTGATCACCGTGGCAATGCCCAGGGCCAGCCCGGTATGGGTGACAATTGCCACCACCATGCCGGCACCGGCACAGGCCAGGGCAATCATGATCATCTTCTGACCGGCCGATTTCAGTGCTTCAAACAGCCTGACCGGCGTCATGGCGGTTTTCTTTTTAAAAAAACTGATGACAAACGAACTCACGATCGCACCCATGGCCCCCATGAAAACCGAATACCCCATCAGCAGCATGGCCACCAGGCCGACAATGGGAAGCAGCAGATAAGTATCCCTGATAATGGTGGAAACAGGGACCAGCATGTCCTCTTCCTTCATGCCTTTTACATTGTCCTTGACCGCGATAAAATGGACCCGGATGATCAGGCTGGTGTAGTAGAGCAGTGCCGGCAGTGCTGCGGCGATACATACCTGCAGATAGGGGATGCCCGTAATTTCCGACATCACAAAAGCCCCGGCCCCCATGATGGGCGGCATGTACTGCCCGCCGCTGGAGGAAACCGCTTCCACGGCCCCGGCAAACTGGGGCCGAAACCCCAGCCGTTTCATCATGGGGATGGTAAAGGTGCCCGTGGCATAGACATTTGCCGCGGCCACCCCGCTGATGGACCCGAAAAAAGAACTGCTGATCACCGCGACTTTGGCGGGCCCGCCCCGGCTTCTGCCGGCCAGGCGGCACGCCAGGTCCGTGAAAAATTTCCCGGTCTGGGTGCTCTCCATAAATGCCCCGAAGATGACAAACAAGGCCACAAACGTGGCGGAAATACCGGTGATGGCCCCATAGATGCCCGTATCTGTGATCAGGTACTGCATTTCTATGAGTTCTGACAGCGGCAGGGGTTTTGCAAAGAACACCCCGCCCATATAGGGGGCTGCATACAGGTATGAAAGAAACACCACGATCAGAATGGTCATGGCCGGCACCACGGCCCGGCGGATCGCCTCGAGCAGCAGCAGAATGTTCAATCCCCCTAACACCATCTCCAGTGTGGTCAAAGGATCGATAAATTCCAGCCGCATGCTCAAGGCATCATTGTTCAGGATCAGATAAAAAGGCGGCAGCAGTGCCAGAATTGCCAGAATCCAGTCATAAAAAGGAATCCGGTCAACCGGGGACCGCCGGGTGGCAGGAAACAGGATAAAAGCCATGGGCAGCAAAAACAGCAGATGAACTCCCCGCTGAATCCGTGGCTGCATGACCCCGAAGGTTGCCGTGTAAATGGCAAATACCGAGACCACGGTCAGCCATGTGCCGATCACTGTTCCTTTCCATCCCCATAACTTTCTCACCCGGGCCGCTCCTTTTTTTTGCTTATTTCATGTATCCGGCTTCTTGATAATACTTTTTTGCTCCCGGATGCAGGGGAACCGCCACATTGGCCCATCCCTGTTCCGGGATAAAGGTCTGGTTGGCGTTGTTGATGGCATGCAGTTCCTCCACCTGTTCACATAAAATCCGGGTGATGGTATATGCCACAACATCAGACACATGGCTGCCGATCAACAGTTCGCCCGTACTCACCACGGTAGATACATCCGTTGCCTGGCCCTTGTAGGTATCCGAAGGGATAATCTGTTTTCCCGAAGCGGTGGGCAGGGTTCCCAGGTCATCGGCCAGGGTATCGATACAATCATCTGAAACCGAAAGAAGGGTGCTGGAACGGCTGACCATCATCTCGGTGATGGCTGCGGCCGGCAGAGCCAGATGGGTAAAGACGAAATCCACATGCCGGTCTTTGTAAAGGCTGATCATGTCGGCATACCCGGCCTGAAATATCTTGCCACCCGCCTTATCGATGTCCTGGGAAGAAATCCCGTGAAAATTAAGGATATTTTCGATCAACGGCAGGTCCGATGTCCCTTTCATGGGCATGGCCACCTTGATGGCCTTGCCGGCTTTGACCATGTCCGCCATTTCAGACAGGGTGTTGAGGCCCTGATCATGGCCGGCCACAAAATGGATATAATAGGTGCCGAAAATACCTCCCACGGATCTGACATTCGGATTGGCGGTTTTAAACAATGGCGCCATCCCTTTATATGCCATTTTATCCACAAACGTAATTCCCCATCCTAAGTCATCCTTGCCGCTGGATACCCGAACCGGATTCACCACCCCGCCGCCCGGCACCACCTTTAAGATGAGTTTGGGCTCGGCTTCCGTGATCATCCTGGCAATACCGCCTGCCTGGACATACCAGCCGCCGCCCACACCGCCGGCTACCCAGGTCAAGGTGGCCGGTGTCGTCAACTGGGTATCATCAGACATACCCGCACTCGGCAGCACCAGCAAACACACCATAAATAACAGTGTCAGACCGATCTTCGCTTTTTTCATCTCTTTTTCCTTTCCCATAAAATTAACCATCATGTATGACATACCCGGACTATCTGCCGGATTATCCCATGGATCGCGCTGCCCGTCAGGGCATGGCCGTCAACTTCGTGCCCTTCGTGGTTTTTAAAAAATAAAATCAATGTGAATCCATCCGGATATCAGCCATAACCGGCTGAATTTATGATTCGTTAAGATTGATTTTGGCCTGTTTGGCATCCGGAAAACCCTTGACAACGTTTATTTAATTAACTATTTAATTAATTATTTTATAAAATATATTCCACTACCAAAACCAGTGCGGCGTGTCAAGTTTTTTTGCCCGGGCTCACGATGAGGACATAATATGGTGCAGACACAAACAACCCAGAACAAATCGGATCTGACATTCAAAGCATATATGGCGATCCGGCAGATGCTGTTCTACAATGAAATCCAGCCGGGCCAGAAAATCAAATACAAGGACCTGGCCACACGAATCGGGGTCAGCATGACGCCGGTGATCCAGGCATTGAAGTGGCTGGAATTTCATAACATCGTCCGGCATGAATCCAACAAGGGCTATTATATCAATGAAGTCAGCGTCAAGGAAATCACGGAAATCTATGACACAAGGCTGCTTCTGGAAGTGTCTCTGGTTCCGGGTATCATCGGGCATCTGAATGACCAGGGGATCAGAAAGCTGGCAGCCACCCTTGACGCCTACAAGGCAGCCGTGGCTGAAGACAATTACCATAAGCGGATCATGACGGACATGAAATTTCACATGACCCTGGCCGCGCTTTCAAAATGCCACATACAGGTAAAAATGCTCCAGGAACTGTTTGATATTTTATTGCTGCGGTATAATCAGAATCTTTTTTACCTGAGCATGACCGGCACATCCCTGGCAGAGCATGAAGATATTTTCAACAGCATCAAAAAACGGGATCAGGTCCGGCTGGAAGCATCATTGAAGTTTCATGTGGACACAGTCAGAAACCATATCACCCAAGGGATGAGCCGGCTGGTTCCAGACAAAAAAGAGTCTTTCTGAGGTCATCAGATCCAATGGACCGGTATTGACACACTCCAGGCAGGATCTCTGAGGCCAGGACTTGCACAATTTGCCGATATTGATTACACTTGTCCCCAATGAAAACAAAACGAAATTACCGGGGTAAACGCCCCCGGCGAAAACCAGAAAACAGACCCGCCATGAAGCCCGGTGCGGACAAAGGACTCAAACGCGTCTTTGAAAAGATCGGGGTACCTGACGACAAACCCTTTACACCGGATCCGTTCCAGATCGAAGCCATTGACGCTGTTCAGGAAGCAGACTGCCTGGTGACCGCTCCCACAGGGGCCGGCAAAACCTGGATTGCCGAGGAAGCCACCCGGAACTGCCTGGCCAAAAAAGGCCGGATCTGGTATGCCACCCCGCTCAAAGCCCTGACCAACTCCATCCATGCCCGGTTTTCCCAGCTGTTCGGTGAAGAAAATGTCGGCATTCTCACCGGTGATATCAAGGAAAATGCCGATGCCGACGTGATCATCGGCACCACGGAAATCCTGAGAAACCAGCTCTACGATGCCATGTACACCGGAGAAGACCTGAACTGCGACCTGATCATCCTGGACGAGGCCCATTATTTAGGGGATGCGGAACGCGGGGTGGTGTGGGAAGAGATCATGATCTATCTGCCGGTGCGCATTCCATTGCTTTTGCTGTCCGCCACCATCGGCAACCCGGACCAGATCGCCGGCTGGCTGACCGCCATCCGGGGCCGCACCTGCCGCATCGTGGAAAACAAACGGCGGCCCGTGCCGTTGCACCCCATATTTCTGCATCCTTCCGGCACGTTGTACCCGCTGCTTAAAAAGACCGCCGGTCCGGGTGAAGCCAGGCTTCATGATAAAGTGTACAAGTTTGCCAGCATCAAAAAACCGCCGGTCCTGGCGCCGCCGGGAAGACTGCCCGATTTCGGGGATATCCTGACGCTCATGGAGCGGTATGACCTGTTGCCGGCCATCTTTTTTTTAAAATCCCGGGCTGAATGCGACAATGCCCTGAAACTGTGCCGCAATGATCTGCTCAACAAAACACCGCAAAAAAAAGCGGCCCTGAAAGCGACCATTGAGGAACTGGTGGCAGGCAATCCCCACCTGGCCGCCCACCCCCACCGCCGGGACCTGGAAGAAAAAGGCTGTGCCGCCCACCACAGCGGGCATCTGCCTGCCTGGAAAGTGGTGGTGGAGACGTTGATGGCCAAAGGACTGCTCAATGCCATGTTTGCCACCTCTACGGTGGCGGCAGGCGTCAACTTTCCGGCCCGGTCCGTGGTGATTCTGAATTCCGACCGGTTCAATGGTGTGGATTTCCAGACGTTAAGCCCCAGTGAATTTCAGCAGATGGCCGGCCGGGCCGGCCGCCGGGGCATGGACAATATCGGATTCGCCCTGGTGCTGCCCGGCAAGTTCATGGATCTGAAGGGCATTGCCGGCCTGGTGAACGCTCCGGCTTTGAATGTGGACAGCCAGATCAAAATCGATTTTTCCATGGTACTGAACCTGTTGCTTTCACACACGCCGGAACAGGTGAGAACGCTTTTGGACCACTCGTTTGCCTCTTACCTGATCGCAGCCGGCGAAAAACGATCCAAAGCGGCCAGAAAGCGGTTCGGCCAGGACCTGGCATTGTTGTGGAACGATTTTCTGGCACACATGGATTTCCTGGCAAATGAAGGATTCATCACCCGGGACGGGAACCTGACCGAGGACGGTTTGTGGGCTTCCAAGCTCAGAATCGACTCTCCGCTGCTGGTGGCCCAGGGCATCCGGGAAAACCTGCTGCCGGACCGGGATCCGGCCCTGCTGGCTGCCATTATGGCCGCGTTTGTCAATGAAAAAGAATTCAAAGATGACCCGCTGGTTGAAGGCGCCCTTCCCAAACGACTTAAACAAGGCTTTCTGGAGATTCGCAAAGGATTGAAACCCTTTGCCCTGAAACTGCTGTCCAGCGGATTTTCCGCGCCCAACCTCTTTGTCCAGCCCGCGGTTCTCATGTATGGCTGGGCCCATGACACGCCCTGGGACGAACTGATGACCGGATCCGATTACGCGGAAGGGGATTTTGCCCGGCTGATTCTGCGCACTGCGGAAAACCTGCGTCAGATCGCCAAAATTGGCGACAGCTTTCCCAACGTGGCCAGAACGGCGGCTGAAGCCGTGGACATGATTCTCAAAGAACCGGTGATCACCCAGTACCATTAAATTTCCGTCAAGGAGACTGCATGACCGAAGATACCAAAAAAGTGATCTATTCCATGATCCATGTAAGCAAGTTCCATGGCAAGCGCCAGGTGCTCAAAGATATTTCTTTGTCTTATTTTTACGGCGCTAAAATCGGTGTCCTGGGCCTCAACGGCTCGGGCAAAAGCTCGCTGCTGAAAATCATGGCCGGCAAGGACACGGAATTTTCCGGTGAAACCATTTTATCCAAAGGGTACACCATCGGGTTCCTGGAGCAGGAACCCCTGGTGGATTCGTCCAAAACCGTCCGGGAGGTGGTGGAGGAAGGGGTTCAGGAAACTGTGGATCTTTTGGCGGCATATGAAAAGATTTCCGAACAGTTTGCCGAGCCCATGTCCGAACAGGAGATGGACCGGCTGATCGAACGTCAGGGAAAGGTACAGGAACAGCTGGATCACCTGGATGCCTGGGACCTGGACGCCCGGTTGAAGATGGCCATGGATGCCCTGCGGTGTCCGCCCGAAGACACGCCGGTCAGCGTGATTTCCGGCGGAGAGAAACGCCGGGTGGCTTTATGCCGGCTGCTGCTGTCCAAACCGGACATCCTTTTGCTGGACGAGCCCACCAACCATCTGGACGCGGAATCCGTGGCCTGGCTGGAACAACACCTGAACCGGTACGAGGGCACCATTATCGCCGTGACCCATGACCGGTATTTTCTGGACAATGTGGCCGGCTGGATCCTGGAACTGGACCGGGGCGAAGGCATTCCCTGGAAAGGCAACTATTCTTCCTGGCTGGATCAGAAAGCAAAACGCCTGGCCACGGAGCAGAAAGGCGAAAGCAAGCGCCAGAAAACCCTGGAACGGGAACTGGAATGGATCCACCTGTCCCCCAAGGGCCGGCGCACCAAATCCAAGGCCCGGATCAAAGCCTATGAAGACCTGCTCAAAAAAGATGTTGGACAGCAGGAAAAAGAGATGGAGATCTTTATTCCCCCCGGACCCCGTCTGGGGGACAAGGTGATTGTGGCGGATCATGTGACCAAGGCGTTTGAAGACAAACTGCTGGTGGAAGACATGAATTTTGTGATCCCGCCGGGGGCTGTCGTGGGTGTGGTGGGTCCCAACGGTGCCGGCAAAACCACGTTGTTTGAAATGATCACGGGCAAAGAATCACCGGATGCCGGAAAAATTGAACTGGGCCAGAGCGTGAAGCTGGCCTATGTGGATCAGGACCGGGATTCTCTGGATCCGGACAAAACCATTTTTGAAGTCATCTCCGGCGGCAATGACTCATTGATCATCGGCGGAAGAGAACTTAACGCCCGGGCCTATGTGGGCAAGTTCAACTTTTCCGGCACAGACCAGCAGAAAAAAGTGGCGGATCTGTCCGGCGGGGAACGCAACCGGGTGCACCTGGCCTGCATGCTTCAGCAGGAAGCCAATGTGCTGCTTTTGGACGAACCCACCAATGACCTGGATGTCAACACCATGCGGGCCCTGGAAGAAGCAGTGGAAAACTTTGCCGGCTGTGCCGTGATCATCAGCCATGACCGGTGGTTTCTGGACCGCATCGCCACCCATATTCTGGCCTTTGAAGGAGACAGCAAAACCGTGATGTTTGACGGGGCATATTCCGATTATGAAAAAGACCATAAAAAAAGGCTGGGCATCAAGGCGGATGCACCGACGCGCATCAAATACCGCCAGCTGATCCGATAGCGCTTTTGTCTGATCCCATGAAACGACCCGGACCGGCGGCCCACCCATTGTTTGTGATCCACAGCGCCGTGCTGCTGTTCGGTTTGTCCGGGCTGTTCGCCAAATTCATTGATGCCAGCCCGTTGTATATCGTTCTGGGCAGAACCTTGTTTGCCGCTATGGCCTTGGGTGTTTACGCCCGGCTGTTTTCCGGCACAAAACTGTCTGCCGTTCCGGGCCGGGCCACGGGCCTGTTCATTTTGCAGGGGGCGCTGCTGGCCGTGCACTGGTATTTTTTCTTTCTGTCGATTCAGCTCTCCAGCGTGGCTGTGGGCCTGGTCACTTTTTCCACATTTCCGTTGTTTGTCACGTTTATGGAACCTCTGGTATTTAAAGAACCTCTGGACCGCCGGGATATTTTAACGGCCCTGGTGGTATTTTTTGGTATCTGTTTGGTCATCCCGGAACCCGACCTGTCCAACCGGGTCACGCTGGGGGGGTTTTACGGCATTCTATCCGGCCTGACTTTTGCCATCCTGGCCCTGGTGAACCGCAGAAACGTGCGCCTGTCAGATCCCGTGGCCGTGGCATTTTATCAGAACCTGTTTGCGGCCCTGTGCCTGGTAATTCCCGTCATCCTGATCCGGCCTAAGGCAATGGTGGCGGCATCGGATCTGCCGGCCCTGGTTTTTTTAGGGGTGGTGTGCACGGCCCTGTCCCACACCCTGTTCATCAGTTCCCTCAAAAAAATAAGGGCCCAGACCGCCTCGGTGATCACGGGGCTGGAACCGGTGTACGGCATTATCCTCGCATTTTTTCTTCTTAAAGAAATTCCCACATTTTCCACATTGATCGGTGGCGGAATCATCATCGGGGCATCCATTGCTGCCGGGTATCTGGCATCACCCAAAAAGCCAACCTTTCCGAAATCATAACAGGGGGCACAATGAAAAAACTGGAACAAGGCACATTTCTGACCATGCTGGTCCTGGTGACGGCTGTTTTTTTCTTTCTGCTCAAACCGTTTTTCGGCGCCGTGTTCTGGGCCTGTGTCATCGGGCTGGTGTTTGCCCCGCTGTACCAGCGATTTTTAAAATTATGGAAAAACAGGGCCACTTTTGCGGCCCTGTCCACCCTGGTGGTGGTCATCACCATCGGGGTGATCCCGGCCGTGTTCGTCACCGTCTCTTTTTTCCAGGAAGGTGCGGCCCTGTACCAGCGCCTGCAAACCGGTGACATTAATATCGGAGAGCGAATCGAGCAGATCCGCCAGGCGTTTCCAGCCATCCAGAGCCTGATGGACCGGTTCAACCTGGACCTGTCCACGTTCAAATCCCAGCTGTCCAATGCCGCCGTCACGGTCAGTCAGTTCATCGCCCAGAATGCCGTGCAGTTCGGTCAGAATGCGGCCCAGTGGTTTGTCAGCCTGGGCCTGATGCTGTATCTGGCTTTTTTCATGCTCAAAGACGGGACAGATCTGGTGGCCCAGCTGACCCGGGCGTTGCCCCTGGGAGACGAACGGGAACGCCTGCTGTTTTCCAAATTTGCGGAAGTCACCCGGGCCACGATCAAAGGGAATCTGGTGGTGGCAGTCATACAGGGCGGCCTGGGAGGGATCATCTTCTGGATACTGGGTATTCCGGCCCCGCTGTTATGGGGAGTGGTCATGACCCTGCTGTCTTTGATTCCCATGGTGGGTGCCGGCCTGGTCTGGGTGCCGGTCGCCATTTATCTGTTTGCCGTGGGCAGCTGGATTCAGGGCCTGGTTCTCACGGGATTCGGGGCCGGGGTGATCGGACTGGTGGATAATTTTCTGCGGCCCATCCTGGTGGGCAGAGACACCAAACTGCCGGATTACCTGGTGCTGCTGTCCACTCTGGGGGGATTTGTGTGGTTCGGCATCAACGGATTTGTCATCGGACCCCTGCTGGCCTCGCTGTTCGTGGCGTTCTGGGAGATCTTTATCCGGGATTTCAACACCCCTGAAGAGACGGGATGATTTATCCCCAAAACTTTTCCAAAATAAACTGACATAGACCAAGCCTGGCAACCAGTCCATAAATAGATGGGCAGAATCTGAATCATTTATGCAGTTTCATAATGACGGCAGCTTTGATAAAGCTTTGAGGGCGATAGTTCCAGACCATGGGGCCAGGCAAGTGCCCCGACATCGATAAAAAACCGTTTGAAAAATGACTCATCGTGTAACGGCTCCAGCAAGGAGCCTTTTTGCTGAATCAGTTTTTTTCCGTCAAAAAAGCCTGTTTTTCCGTCGGAAAAGCAAAGTTCGATCTGAAAGTCACCTGAATATGTCGCTCTGGTAATTTTAATCATCATAATCTGCTCCCGGGATCCTTTCCAAAGGTTCAAACCGTTGCGCCAACTCCCAGTTTTTCAAAAGTTCTTCCTGATGATCCAAACACCACTCCTTGACAATTTTTGCTGCTTTTTTGGGCAGAAAACCCTCTGCCACCAGCCCTGTCTGTATATCAACCAGCGCTTCAAAACCTTGATATGCCGCATGAATATGTGGCGGGGGATGGTCATCATGCCACATCCTGATAATGATACCAAAAAAAGTGGACAATATGGGCACTTGAAATGAGTCCTGTGGTTCTGTTTAAAAAGCTCCTGACAAAACAAACCAGTACATAACAGACTGACAAGAATAGGACATAATGTCAACTTGAAATCTTTTTTATTCTGATCTACCGCACATACACCAGGCCCGGCAGCCAGGTGGCGATGGCCGGCCACATGGCCACGATGAACAAGCCCAGCAGCTGTAGCAGGACAAAGGGAATGATGCCCCGGTAGATATGACCGGTTTTAATCTGGGGCGGGGTCACCGCTTTAAGGTAAAACAGGGAAAACCCGAACGGCGGGGTCATGAAAGAGGTCTGCAGGTTGATGGCCAGCAGCACGCAGATCCATAACGGATCAAAGGCGAAATCATCCACCAGGATGGGCACCAGCACGGGCACGTGGATGAAAATGATCTCGATGAAATCCAGGACAAACCCGATCAGAAAGATCACGCCCATGACAATGAGCAGCACCACCCATTTGTTATGGGCATGGGCAATATCCATGAGAAACCCGCGGATCAGTTCATCCCCGTATAACTCCCGAAACGTGAGCCCGAATGCGTTGGCCCCCACCAGAATGATGAACACCATGCTGGTGAGCCGGGTGGTGGTGCGGGACACCTCTTTAAGGATATCCAGGTTGAACCGCCGGTTCCAGATTGCCAGGGCCACGGCCCCCACACACCCCACGGATGCGGCTTCCGTGGGAGAGGCGATGCCCGCGAAAATAGACCCCAGCACCGACGTGATCAGCACCAGGGGCGGCACCAGGGCCCGCATGGTTTTTTTCCACAACTGGCGGGCATCCGGCACCTGGCCGTCCGCCAGAGTGATGACCGGGGCCATATCCGGTTTGATCAGGGCCGCAATGAAAATATAGGCCATGTACAGCAGCACCAGAAGCAGCCCGGGCAACAGCGCTGCCATGAACAGGTCTCCCACCGGGATCTGGACAATGGTGGCCAGCAAGACCAGCACAATGGAGGGCGGAATGATCTGCCCCAGGGTGCCGGAGGCGGCCACCGTGCCTGCGGACAGCTCCGGCTGGTACCCGTGCCGCAGCATGGTGGGCACGGCCAGCAGTCCCATGGTCACCACCGTGGCCCCGACAATGCCGGTGGATGCTCCCAGCAATGCGCCGACCACCACGGCGCTGATGGCCAGCCCGCCCCGGATGCGGTGGAACACCAGCCCCATGGTTTCCAGCAGCTCCTCGGCCAGACCGGATTTTTCCAGGGTCACCCCCATGAACACAAACAACGGCACCGCGATCAGGACCACATTGTTGATGGCCCCCCAGATCCGCATGGGCAACAGCTCGAAATATCCCCATCCTCCGCCGATCCATCCGAAACACATGGCCGTGCCGATCAGGGTGAACGTAACGGGAAAGCCGGCCATCAACAGAATCGTGAGCGCCAGGAACATCCATCCGGCCAGGTATTCAGATCCCATTACCGGACATCCTTTTCTTTGTCAGCAAAAAGCGGGGTCAAGAGAATGCCTAAATTCCGGATAAACATAGACACCCCCTGAAACAGAAGCAGCATAAATCCCAAAGGCACACAGGATTTGATAATGAACCGGAACGGAATCCCCCCGGGATCCGGGCTGCCTTCCATAAAGACGAACGCCTCCCGGGCAAACCCAAATGAGGTGTAAATGATAAGGATTGCCCCGGGAAACAGGAAAAAAAGACACCCCAGCACATTGATCCACGCCTGGCCCCGTTCCGACAGCCGCTGGTATACGACATCCACCCGCACATGCTGGTCATACAAAAGGGTGTAACCGGCGCCCATCAGAAAAATGAACCCGAACAGGTGCCATTCCAGTTCCTGGGTAAACACAAAACTGGTGTTGGCGGCATACCGCATGACCACATCGATGAAAACAACCGCCACCAGCAGTACCACCACCCAGGAGACCAGCCGGCCGATCCACTCGTTGCAGACATCTATTCTGGCGGCGATTGTTTCAAGAAAAGGACCGATCTGCATCAATGCTTATCCCTTCAACGGATATCGGTCGGCCAGTGTTTCATAATAGGGCTTTTCAGAAATTTCTCCCCAGGGTCCGATCAGTTTCTGGAATTTCTGGAAGCTGTCATTGACTTTTTCAGCCATGGGATCGGAGGCGGCAATTTCGGCAACAGCATCCTTTGAATGGGATTTCAGCTCAGCCAGCACCGAGTCCGGCAAACGGACCACATCCACTTTGTGCACATTGATCAGCTCATCTAAAGCCCGGCCGTTTCCAAAATTAAACCCCTGGGTGGTCCAGTTGCTGACCTGGGCACAGGCGGCATCCAGAATGGCCTGAAAATCAACGGGCAGCTCTTCATAGGCTTTTTTGTTGAACACAAACTCCACAAACGGACCGGTTTCATGCCAGCCCGGGTAGTAATAGTATTTAGCAACCTTGTAGAATCCCATGAGCTGGTCATGAAGCGGGCCGATCCATTCGGTGGCATCGATGACGCCGCGCTCCAGGTTGGTGAAAATCTCACTGGCCGGACACAGAATCACCGTGGCCCCCATTTTGGCCATTACCTTGCCGCCCAGCCCGGGAATCCGCATTTTCAGCCCTTTGAAATCCTCGGCTGTCTCGATTTTCTTGTTGAACCAGCCGGCCATCTGGGGCCCGGTACTGCCGCCCGGACGGGGAATGACCCCAAAGGGCGCATAGGTTTCCTCCCACAGCTGAAGCCCGCCCCCGAATTCATACCAGGCAGCCATGCCGGCCGCATTGAGACCGAAAGGCACCGCGGCAAACCACTGGGCTGCCGGGGCCTTGCCCGCCTGGTAATAGCCGACGCCCGATCCCGCCTGAACGGTCGTTCCTTTCTGAACAGCATCAAAGGTCTGCAACGGGGGCACCAGTTCTCCGCCGGCAAACACCTTGATCTTGAACTGACCGTCGCTCATCAATTCCACTTTTTTGGCCAGAAGTTCCGCCGCATCCTGGAGATACGGCAGTTTCGGGGGCCAGGTCGTCACCATTTTCCATCGAATCTGTTTTTTGGCATGTACGGCCGGTGCATGAATCAAACTCCCCGCAGTCACTGCAGCGACACTGCCGATAGCGGCTTTTTGTAAAAACTGTCTTCGTTCCATGGCATCTCCTTAGATTTGGGGTGAATAAACAACCTGTGATGCGACAATACAGTTATGGTGTAGCTGTTTCAATTCAGATATAGCCAGCCATTTGTGCCAAGTCAACCTAATAATTGCCAACACCTGTTTAAATGGTTTACAATTTTAAAATCGTTCTTATCATTATCTTTATCGAATAATGCACAAAAATTCAAAAATTCAGTGACACAGCCAACAATAAATTATTTTTGTTTTTTTCGAAATCATTGAATGTTAGCTGTCTGTAAAAACGTACATTAACACATCGCAATCAGGAGACCCAAAAAATGAAAAAAAATTTACTTACCGTTATGTTTATTGCCGTGCTTGTCAGTCTTTTTTCCTGCACGGCCATGCAAAGCCAACAGGGACAGGGGACCGCTGTCGGCGCGGGCGTCGGTGCAGGCGTCGGTGCCGCCCTCGGGCAGGTGATCGGCGGAGACACAGAAGCCACGCTGATCGGTGCCGGGATCGGTGCGGCATTGGGCGGCCTGGCAGGTAACCAGATCGGACGTTACATGGACAACCAGGAGCAGGATCTGCGCAGCGCCATTGCCACATCAGAATCTGCCAGCATCTCCAGAGACCAGGATGTTTTGCGGGCCACGTTTAAAGGAGAAGCTTTTTTTGAGTATGATAAAAGCACATTGCTGCCCGGTGCCCAGGCAGAATTGCGGCGGATCGCGGATATCATGAACAAATACCCCCAGACCATCATCGAAGTGGGCGGGCATACCGACACCCGGGGATCAGACGAATACAACCTGCGCCTGTCCGAGCAACGGGCCCAAGCCGTTAAAAACGAACTGATCCGCAACGGCGTGCTGGAACAGCGGATCAAAGCAGTGGGATATGGGGAATCGCGCCCCATATCCTCTGACCATGCCATGAACCGTCGGGTTGAAATCACCATTATACCCATCCGGCAGGGGTAACGTCATCCTGGCATTCAATACCGGCCTAAAACCCGGAAGGTTTCTGTTTTTTCTTCCAGCAGGCCGCGCATGGGTGCCAGTTCGTTTTTTTCAATATCGGCCTCCAGGTCCGCATAGAACATGTATTCCCAGGGTTTGCCGTGAATGGGCCGGGACTCCAGCTTCACCAGGTTGACGTCATATTTACTGAAGATTTTCATGACCTCAAACAGGGCGCCCGGCTTATTGCCCGTGGAAAAAATCACCGAGGTTTTGGCGACTTTTTTGCGGCCTTTGTATTCTTTGGCAATCACGGCAAACCGGGTGTAATTGCGGGGGTCATCCTCGATGGATTCATCCAAAATCTGCATGTCAAACATCTTTGCCGCCATGGTGGACGCAATGGCGGCAAAGCCTGCATCATTTGAATCCTTTACCTGCTTGACCGCCTGGGACGTGGCGGCCACGGGTATCCGTTCCATCCAGGGATACTGGTCCAGGTAGTTTGAACACTGGGTCAGGGCCGGGGGCGGGGCCAGGACCTGTTTGATATTATCTTTGACCGCCCCCTTGTGGGCGATCAGGGCATGCTGAATCCGGATGGTGATCTCTCCGATGATTTTCAGATCATACTCCTGGAGCAGGTCAAAATTTTCGTGGATGGAACCGGACAATGAGTTTTCCAGGGGAATCACCCCATATTCCGCCCTGCCCGCTGCCACGGCTGCAAAAATTTCTTTAAACCCCTTCATGGGAACCGGGGTGATATCATCCCCGAAATAGGCCAGGGCCGCTTTATGGCTGTAAGCCCCGAACTCGCCGATAAAAGCGGCGGTTTTGACTGCGTTTTCATCCAGGTCATGGATCAGTTCCGATTTTTTCAGATAAT
Source organism: Desulfotignum balticum DSM 7044 (assembly GCF_000421285.1). Taxonomy (GTDB): domain Bacteria; phylum Desulfobacterota; class Desulfobacteria; order Desulfobacterales; family Desulfobacteraceae; genus Desulfotignum; species Desulfotignum balticum. Next base: position 1,643,858 of record NZ_ATWO01000001.1, on the reverse strand, counting down.
CAAAATCCAGCTGCTTGCCCACCACCGGCGCAATGGTATAAATGTCGCGCATCAGTCGGCCGAACTGCTCGGGATACAGGCTCTGGGGTCCGTCGGACAACGCATTGTCCGGATCATGGTGCACCTCGATCATCAGGGCATCGGCCCCGGCGGCCACGGCGGCCCGGGCCATGGGGCTGACTTTTTCCCGGATCCCCGTGGCATGGCTGGGATCGATGACAATGGGCAGATGGGTGAGCTTTTTGAGCACGGGAATGGCGGACAAATCAAGGGTGTTCCGGGTATAGGGCTCAAAGGTGCGGATGCCCCGCTCACATAAAATAATGTCGGTGTTTCCGCCGGCAGCAATGTATTCCGCCGACATGAGCCATTCCTGGATGGTGGCGGCCAGACCTCTTTTGAGCACCACGGGTTTTTTCATTTTCCCCACACATTTGAGCAGCTCGAAATTCTGCATATTCCTGGCACCGATCTGGACCACATCCACATATTGTTCCATCAGATCTGCCTGGGACGGTGAGGTCATCTCCGTGACCACTCCCAGGCCGGTTTCTTCCCGGACCCTGGCCAGAATTTTCAACCCTTCTTCTTCCAGACCCTGGAAGGAGTATGGAGAGGACCGGGGTTTGTATGCCCCGCCCCGGAACAGCACGGCCCCATACCGTTTCACCTGTTTTGCAATGGTCATGGCCTGGTCCAGGCTTTCCACGGCACAGGGGCCGGCAATCACCACAATGCGGTCCCCGCCCACCACCACGTTGTTGATGGCCACCCGGGTGTCTTGGGTCTTGAATTCCCGGCTCACCAGCTTGTGGGAGGTGGACACGGGCAATACCTGAACAATGCCCGGTACGCCCAGGTAATCTTCCGGTTTCCGGGACCCTTTTTTTACAATGCCGATCACCTTTTGACCGGCGTCCGTGATGGTGCAGCTGATGCAGCCGTCTCTTTCCAGCAGGGTTTGAACACCGGATTCCTGGTCCGGGGTGATCTGTGTGTCCAGAATGAGTTTCATGTTTGCTTTCTCCTTGTTGTAATGGCAGCCCCGTGTCGGGGTGTTTCCTGCCTGTAAAAAAAACAAAAGGGCTTCAGGATTTTTTCCCGAAGCCCTTAAAAAAACACAAAAGCCCCGGGTGGCTTATCTTGTCCACCCGGGGCTTTATTCTTCTCAATTATTCAATAAAGCATTACACCGGATGAACGCTCCTAAAAAAGAAGAAGCGTCCAAAATTAAATATAAACTGGGGTGTCATGCGTTGGATCATGCCGTGTTCCGATCTAAATGTTTGTTTCGTACTGATGATCGCTTCCTGTCTACAGTCCTTTTTCACGCTTGTCAACAAAAAAATGTTTTTTCAGGGCAGGCAAGTTGTTTTACCACGAAGGACACGAAGAGCACGAAGGGAGGACTTCTTCGTGCTCTTCGTGTCCTTCGTGGTTTTTAAAAAAGCACCGCCATGTAATGCCATCCGTTTCAATATCTTCCGGCCTGAAATGACCCCGAGCAGGATTGCTCAAATTAATAATTTACTCTCCAAGGGTATCGTCATCATATAAATCCAGATCCGGATAGTATTTTTTTGCACATTCCCGGCAGATTCCATGGCTGAGCTGGGCCTCGGAATGGTCCCGGATATAGGTTTCCAGCTGGTTCCAGTAACCGTCGTCATCCCTGATTTTCTTGCAGTGGGAACAGATGGGAATAATGCCCCGCAGGGTTTTGATCTCGGACAAGGCCGTTTCCAGGTCCCGGGTGCGTTCTTTGACCCGCTGTTCCAGCTCCTGGTTGGCTTTTATGATCTCTGCCTGCTGCTGCTGGATGGCGGCGGACATCGCCTCCATATGGCGGGCCAGGTCTCCGAGTTCATCTTTTGATCTGACATCGATCCGGTCCACCTGACGTCCTTTGGCAATGGCAGAGGCAGCCCGGCCGATGGTCTGGACAGGATTGACAAAAAACCGTCTCAACATCAAAAGAATGATCAGAATCAACAGGCCAGCACTGCCAACGGCAATGCCGGTGGTCGCCATCTGAATCTGACGTTCCGCCGCATGGAGCATCCCATGATCCATGGCAAAGAACACCACCCAGTTCCATGGGGAAAACACCCGGACCACATACATGGTTTCAATGTCATCGTCATACACATGCCCGTCATCGTCCGCCCGAAAGATTTCACCTTTTGCAGCAGCCCGGGCAACCGGTCCCCACACAGACCTCATCTTTTGTCTGCTGTTTTCTTTTGAGCAGAATTTCAGGTACCCGTCGGCATCCATGATAAACAGATGGGAAGACGCTGCAATGTTCATGGCGCTGCCGGCCTCATACACCTGGTTCTGATATGCAGTGACAAACGATTCAATGGTATCCAGCCCGTTGGTTTGCAGCAGCTCATGGTGCCGGACGATATCCTGCATATAAGCATCGATGATGGTGTCCATATACAGAAACGCGGACTGGTGGAGATTGTCTCCTGTTTTTTTCATTGACCACAGTCCCAGCACAAAAATACTGCACAACACCAGCGGGATGATGCCTAAGGCGATCTTTGTCTGGAGTTTCATTTCAATTTTGTTTCCTGTTATCTGTATACATGGTTGCCGGCAAGAGCCAGGATGTCCGGGGGTATGACGATATTCAGGTTCAGGGCCGTGGTCAGGTTGATGCCCAGCTGAAACCGGGCCGGGGGCGTCACCGGTATGGTGCCCGGGTCCGTCCCCTGCAGGAACGCCGCCACAAAGTTGCCTGCTTCCCTTCCCCCGGCTTCCAGATCCGGGGTGATGTGCATCAACGCCCCCATTTTCACGCTGTCCATGGTCTGCCCCATGGCTATGGGAACGGCGGACCGGTCCAGAAGCAGCCGGGTGTAATCCGGATGTTCCCCCATGGGTCCCTGGGGTTCCCACCAGAAATCCACACGATCTGACAGGGCCTGAACCCCCTGGGCCGCGGCCGCCAGCAAGGCCGGCATGACGTCCGGTCCTTTTTCATACATGACGTCATGGACGGCGAACCGGAAACGGGTTTCCTGGGCTTCAATGGCTTTCAACTGCCGGAGATCCCCCATGGCAGACGGGTATGTGGAATGGATATATCCGAAAACAACCGGTCTGTCCGGCGGCATCGCCTGAGTGACCAGGCGCAGGGCAAGGTCGGTGCGCACCTTTGCCGGCACAGTGAACACCCGGCCGGTGACATTCGTGCCCGTGGGTTCTCCGATCTTTTCAATCAACCCGGCCCCCACCGGGTCAGTCACCTGGAAAAAGAAAACAGGCACCCCCGTGTTTTTGAGCACAGTCACGGCGGCCTGGGATGCCAGGGTGGCAATGGCGGCCGCGGCATCGGGCCGGCCCTTTTCCAGGATCCCGGACAGCCGGGTTTCAGCAAACTGCCGGTCTCCATTGGCCCGGATCACGGTCAGGACCATGTTGTCGCCGTCTTTGTAACCGGCGGCTTCCAGCTGGTCGACAAAATATCTCAAATGGGTTTCACATGCCGGCACCGGCATGGTGACCACCACCACCACCTGCCTGACATCTTTGGCTGGTGCATAAAAAGGCAGCAGCAGCCCGCAGAAAATCCCAGCCATTACTACAGTCCAACGCTTTTTTTTACACCACCACCTGTTCATGATCCTGTCCTCCCCTGCCCGCACTGTGAATTGATTCCACCCGTCAGATGATTTTACCACGAAGCGCACGAAGGAAAGGATTCTTAGACCTCTTCGTGTGCTTCGTGGTTTAAAAAATCACCCCATTAAAATTACCCTGTTTCTGCCCTTTTTCCATTTGATTTGTCCGGCACTCTGTGATATGTTCATTCTGTTCAATCTGTTTATTATGTTACCATTTTTAAATGATTTTGAAAAGGATATTTTTCGTTGTGACAGAGGATCTTCTTACCGTCCCCCAGGCAGCCAGGCACTGCGCCATGAGCCGGGGCACCATCTGGAAATATGTCAAATCCGGTGAGATCAAGGCGTTCATGACCCCCGGGGGCCAGTACCGGATCCGGCAGACAGATTTCAACGCGTTCATGAAACGCAACAACATGTATCCCCATGCCTCTGACGAGCCGGACAGTCAGCGGATCCTGTTGGTGGATGACGAGCCCAAAATCCTTAAAATGCTCACCACCATACTCTCGTCGGCTGGATATTCCCTTAAAACCGCCAAAGACGGGTTTGATGCCGGTGTGAAACTCATGACCTTCAAACCCGGGCTGGTGATCCTGGATCTGATCATGCCGGGAATGGACGGATTTGAGGTGTGCCGGCAAATCAAGACAAATGCCGACACCGCCCATATCAAGGTACTGGCTGTCACCGGCCATGATTGCCAGGAAAACAGAGACAGAATTCTTTCGGAAGGGGCCGATGCCTATCTGACCAAGCCGTTTTTCAGAAATGAACTGATGCAGACCATTGACGTCTTGTTGAAAGAAAAATCCCAGCCGGAAAAAACGAGCGCCTGAGGAGATACCATGCGAATCCTGATCGTGGATGACCGGATGGAAAACCGGTATCTGCTGGAAACCGTGCTCAAATCCGAAGCACATGACACCGTGTCTGCAGAAAACGGCCAAAAAGCCCTTGAATGCCTGGCATCAGGTTCATTTGATCTGATCATTTCCGACATCCTCATGCCGGTGATGGACGGATTTCAACTGTGCCGGCACTGTAAGGCGGACCCGATCCTTGGGCACATTCCCTTTGTCTTTTACACCGCCACTTATGTGGATCAAAAAGACGAGGCCTTCGCCTATGAAATCGGTGCGGACGGATTCTTGAAAAAAGGCATGGAACCGGCAGATTTTCTGACCGCCATTCATTCGGTGATAAAAAACCTCGGACAGGGCCGCCCCTCCCCCAAATCCCCTGTGAAAAAGCCGGAAGAGGAAACCTATAAACATTACAGCGAACGTCTGGTCCAAAAGCTTGACCAAAAAATGCAGGATCTCAAAGAAAAGGAAGAACGCCTCAACATGGCTCTGGAGGCATCCAGCGATGGCCTTTGGGACTGGAACGTCCAGACCGGTGAGATCTATTTCAGTCCCCGGTATTACACCATGCTGGGATATAAACCCTATGAACTTCCCCAGGCCTATGACACCTGGGTCGGGCTGCTGCATCCGGATGACCGGAAAACAGCAGAAAAAACGATCCTGGATCATATTGAAAAAAAATCCGGTCCCTATGAACAGGAGTTCCGGCTGAAAACCAGATCCGGGAAATGGAAATGGATTCTGGGAAAGGGCAAGGTGTTTTCAGTGGATGAAAACGGCCGGCCCCTCAGGGTGGTGGGCACCCATACAGACATCAGCCGGCTCAAGGCAGCGGTCCGCCAGGCCAGGGAAACCCAAAAAGAGCTGAAAATCCGAAACCAGATCGCCCATATTTTTTTAACCACCCCCGGAGATGACATATATGAAAAAATTCTGGCTCTGGTTCTGGACATGACCCAAAGCCGGTATGGCATCTTTGGATTTATCGATGATGCAGGAGAATGGGTGTGCCCGTCTCTGACCAAAGACATATGGGAAAACTGCCAGGTGACGGACAAACGCATTGCCTTTCCCCATGACACCTGGACCGGCATCTGGGGGCAGGCCATGACAGACAAAACGTGCCGGTATATCAACCAGCGTCTCCATCTGCCAAAAGGTCACATTACCATCGACAACGCCCTGGATGCACCCGTGGTATATCAGGACCGACTGGTGGGCAATCTGTTGATCGGCCAGAAAGACACCGGGTACACGGACGATGACCAGCGCCTGATGGAGATGGTGGCCGACCAGATCGCCCCGGTGCTGAAAACCCGCCTGGAAAGGGACCGGGAGCAAAAGGAACGAAAGCTGGCGGAAATCCGGCTTCAGCAGGTCCAGAAACTGGAGGCCATCGGCAGCCTGGCCGGGGGCATTGCCCATGATTTCAACAACATTCTTTCCGCCATTCTCGGGTATGCCCAGCTGGCCATGGACCGGCTGCCGGAAGGCAGTCCGGCCCAGGCGGATCTCGAACAGATATACAAGGGCGGAGAGCGGGCAAAAGACCTGGTGATGCAGATCCTTGCCTTCAGCCGACAGCAGAAGCAAAATGCCGTTGCCATTCAGATCAGCTCCATCATCAAAGAGGTATTGAAATTTCTCAAATCAACATTACCCAGCTCCATTGAGATCCGGCAACAGATCGTTCCGGATGCAGGGATCGTCATGGCGGACCCCACCTGGATCCACCAGATTCTCATGAATCTGTGCACCAATGCGGCCCATGCCATGGACAAAACCGGCGGCATCCTGACGGTCACACTTTTCAACATGACCCTGGATCTGGACATGATTGCCGCACTTCCGGATCTGGTGCCGGGAAAATACCTGAAATTGACCGTGGGCGATACGGGGCACGGGATCCCACCGGACATCCTGCCAAAGATATTCGACCCCTATTTCACCACCAAAAAACGTGGGGAAGGCACCGGTCTGGGACTTGCCACGGTGCACGGCATCATGAAATCCTGCAACGGCGGCATCACCGCTTCCAGTCAACCCGGACAGGGCACCACATTTCAACTTTATTTTCCGATCATTGAGACCCCGAATGACATAGAAACTGACTCTCCCCCGTTTCCGGTTGCCACCACCCTAAAGGATGCCCGGATTCTGGTTGTGGATGATGAACCCCCCATTGCAAAAATGGGCAAACAGATTCTGGAGCTGATGGGATACCAGGCCGAAGCCTGCACCGATCCGTTGGACGCCCTGGCCCGGATCAAGGACGACCCGAACCAGTTCGATCTGGTGATCACGGACCTGACCATGCCGGGCATGAAAGGGGACCAGCTGGCCATGGAATTGATGAAAATCAGGCCGGATTTGCCGGTTATCCTGTGCTCCGGCTTCAGCATGAACATGTCCCAAAAGCAGGCGGATGCCGCCGGCATCAAAGCGTTTCTTTCTAAACCGATATTGAAAAACAAACTGGCTGCCGTGGTGCGTGACGTGCTGGCGGAGAGCAGGAGTAAATAAAATGGGATTGAGAAAAAAAACTTTCGTTATCATTGTTTCCATCTGTCTGGTGCTGATTGTCAGCCTGATGCTCGCTTCACGCCTGCTCATCCTGAATGGTTTCAGTCACCTGGAAACAGAACATGTACAGCAGGATGTGGCCCAGGCATGGCGGCACATTGAAAAAGAGATCCAATGGCTGTCATCCATTGCCGGAGACTGGGCTCCATGGGATGACACCTATATATTTATTCAGGATCAGAACACCCGGTTTATCGACAGCAACCTGTCTTCCGACACCCTTGCCAACTTAGGCATCCATTTCATGCTGTTTGTGGACCTGGATAACCGGCTGGTGCAGGCAACAGCCATTGACCCCGAAAAAAAAGAGGCAGCCGCGCTGCCGGAAGGGGTGTGGGACCAGATCCGTTCAAAAAACGCCCTGCTTGAATACCCGGACCCCCGGCAGGGTGTATCCGGATTTTTTATGTTCAAACACAGACCGATGCTGATTGCATCCCATCCTGTTGTGCCCAGTAACTATGAGGGCTCCCCCCGGGGAACCCTCATAGTCGGCAAATACCTGGACACATCTGAAGTCAAAAAAATGGCCGAGGCCACCGGTCTGTCACTGTCCATCCATGACACAGGCAATACCGCTCTGCCCGATGATGTAAAAACAGCCGCCACCCTGATATCTGATAAAACCCCGGTGGTCACGATTCCCCGGAATACAGATATTATTTCAGGATATATGCTTCAAAATGATATCCAGCAAAATCCGGGATTGATCCTGAAAGCTGATGTCAAACGGAAAATATTCAACCAGGGAATGAACACCTGGCTCTATTTCAACATCGCAGTGGTGTTCATCGGGTTGGTTTTCATCATGGCAACCATGTACTTGATGGAAACATCCGTACTCTCACCCCTGTTAAAACTCATCAATGCCATCAGTGCCATCGGCGGAAACGACCATGTATCAAAACGATTACCCGTGTCAGGCAAAGATGAACTCGGAGAACTGGAAACTTCCATCAATGGGATGCTGGATCGCATACAGACCGCCCACAATGAAATCAGGACTCTGGAAGGGCTGATTCCCATCTGTTCCTATTGCAAAAATATCCGTGATGATGAAGGGTTCTGGCAAAAAGTGGATGAATTTATTCACCATCACACCCATGCCCGGTTCAGTCACAGCATCTGTCCGGAATGTGCAAAAAAATACTTTCCGGAACTGGATCTGTACAACCAGGAAGAAGATATGGCATCTCCTGAATAGCGAAGCAGGATTGATCATCGCTTGTAGATCGGGAGCCCTCGGAGGAGGGTACTTTGCTGACGGACTGTCGGAGCCACTCCGTGGATTCCAGTCCGGCAGCAAGGCGCCTTCAGGGATGGCAATCATAAAAAAATTCCTTTGCTGTTTTACATGCAATTGCCCTGGGGCCGATGCCTGGCGGAATGACATTATCACACGGCCTTGACACAAACATGCTGCCTGGTTTATATCAAAAAAATCAAAATTTTAAATCCCATGACTAGGAGATTCCCATGAAAACCGTTTACTGGCTTCAGGGCGGTGGATGCGGCGGCGACACCTATTCACTGCTGAGCAGTGATTTTATGGATGTCTCCGAACTGTTCACCACCCTTGACCTTAAGCTGCTGTGGCACCCGTCCCTGTGCAGCATCGACCCGGCCGCCCATGAACGTTTGCTGACCGATATTGCATCCGGCACCACCCCACTGGACATTCTGATGGTGGAAGGATCGATCATCTTCGGCCCGGCCGGCACCGGCATGTTTGACACCTTCCGAGGCCGGGCCAAAAAAGAGCTGTGCCACACCCTGGCCAGCCATGCCCGGTATGTGGTGGCCGTGGGCACCTGTGCCGCATTCGGCGGATTCGGGGCAGGCCATGCCATCGAAGCCACCGGCCTTCAATTCACAAAAAAGAAAAAAGGGGGGGCATTGGGCAGGGAGTTTGTATCCGGATCCGGCATGCCGGTGATCAACCTGGCCGGATGCCCCTGCCACCATGACGTGATCGCCGGGGCCCTCATGGCGGTTGCCTCTGATGTTCCCCTGGAACTGGACCGGTTCCAGCGGCCCCTGGAGTGGTACAACACCATGGTGCACCAGGGCTGTACCCGGAACGAATACCATGAATACCGGGTGGAAGAGTCTGATTTCGGCGAAATGGGATGCCTGTTTTTTCACATGGGGTGTGCAGGCCCCCTGGTTCCGGGACCCTGTAACAAACTGCTGTGGAACCGTCACTCATCCAAACCCCGGGCCGGTGTGCCCTGTTTTGGATGTACCAGTCCTGATTTTCCCAAATCAAACCCGTTTTTTCATACCCCCAATATCGAGGGGATTCCCCTGGAACTGCCCAAAGGCGTCAACCGTGCCCATTACATGGTGTACAAGGGAATGGCAGCCGAGGCAGCCCCGGAACGGCTCAAAAAACGCAGTGCAAAGGTGTAGTCATGTCTTCTGAAACAAAAAAAATCGATATTCCCTTCAACCGGGTCGAAGGCGACCTTGAAGTCAAGGTGGATGTCACAGACGATACCATCACTGATGCCTGGAGCTGCGGCACCATGTACCGGGGATTCGAAGCCATGATGACCGGCAGGGGTCCCCTGGACGGTCTGGTGATCACCCCACGTATCTGCGGTATCTGCAGCCTCACCCACCTGAATGCCGCGGCTGTTGCACTGGACCGGATCGCACAGGTGACCCTGCCGGACAACGCCATCCGCCTGCGAAATGTCGCACTGATGGCGGAGACCATCCAGAGCGACCTGCGCCAGGCCGTTCTCATGTACATGGCAGATTTCACCAATCACAAGGCCTACCAGAAACACCCGCTTTTCAAAGAGGCTGTGGCCCGGTACCAGATGCTGTCCGGCAGCAGCGTGGTGGAGGTGATCCGCAAAACCAAACGCCTCATCGAAATCATCGCCATCATCGGGGGTCAATGGCCCCATACCTCCTTTATGGTTCCCGGCGGGGTCACCTCCATTCCCTATGTGCCAAAGCTCATGCAGTCCCGCCTCATATTTAACCGGTTCCTGGAATGGTATGAAAAAAAAGTGCTGGGATGTACCATCGCACGATGGCAGGCGGTCACCACCCGAAAAGAACTTGCCCAATGGTTTGAAGAGCGGCCCGAACACAGAGACAGCGAAGTGGGCTTCTTTATCCGGTTTGCCGAAAAAGCCGGGCTGGATACCTATGGCCGGGGAAATGACCACTTTCTTTGCTTTGGTAATTTTCCTTTGCCCAAAGACACCGCTGTCACCCCCCGGGTCCCCGGAACAGATCAGCTGACCACGCCGGGGTTTTTCCGGGGGACTGAATACCTGGCCCTGGATGCCGCCAACATAAAAGAGGATATCACCTGTTCCTGGTTTGAGCAAAAACCAGTGGTAAGTCACCCCTTTGACAGTGTGACCCGGCCCTATGCATCCGGCAACATGGGCAAACCCTATTCCTGGGTCAAGGCCCCCAGGTATGACGGCCTGCCCGCAGAAACAGGCCCTTTGGCCGAAGCCGTGATGGACCGGGTGCCCCTGTTCCTGGACCTGATCCGCAACACCGGGGCCACGGCCCTGGTCCGGCAACTGGCCCGCATCACCCGCCCGGCAAGGCTGCTGCCGGATATGGGCACCTGGATCGATGAACTGCTGGCCCATCATGCCGACCCGTTTTACACCCCGGTCAAAACCATTCCCGACGGACAGGGGGCCGGCATGATCCAGGCGGCCCGGGGAGCGCTGGGACACTGGGTCACTATTGAAAACAGTAAAATCAGTAATTATCAGGTGATCACCCCGACCGCCTGGAACGGCTCCCCAAGAGATGGGCAAAACCAGCCCGGCCCGTGGGAATCAGCCCTGAAAGGCACGCCGGTGAAAGACCCGGACAACCCCGTGGAAGCCGGCCATGTGATCCGCTCCTTTGATCCGTGCATGGTGTGCGCCGTGCACATCGTGAAAAATGAAAAATAAGATCCTCTGCATCGGCAGCCGCCTGGTTGAGACCGACAAAGCCGGCCCGGAAGTATATGACCGGCTGTGCCGCAAAAAGATCCCGGCCCACACCGACCTGGTGGAAGGGGGAATTGCCGGTCTGAACCTGCTGTGCCACCTGGAACAGGCCGGGGTGGTGGTGTTTGTGGATGCCGTGTCAGGATTCACCCGCCCGGGCCAGATGATTGTGCTGACCGGACAACAGGTGCAGGCCGCCTGCCCGAAACCAGTATATGACCATTCGGCCGGGATCGCCTATCTGCTGGCCGTGCTGCCCCGGGTGTGCCAGGGTTCTTTGCCCGAAGAGATCTTTCTGGTGGGCCTGGAAGGCCGGTGTGACAGCACTACCCTTGACCGGGCTGCAGATGCAGCCCTGACAATGACCCGGAAAAACCCGGTGGTATAAGATCATGATAAAACCGCAAAAAACCATGCAGGAACTGATAAAAGAAAACCGGATGCTGCGCCGTGAGATCAAGGTGACAAGGGAAGCTGCCGACATCACTGCCCGGCTGGTGGTGAGACAGTTTGAAAAAACCGAACAGAGCCTGCACCGCACGGCAACAGCCAACTCCCAGCGGCAGGCGATCCTGGAGGCCGCCACCCAGCTCTCCATCATCGCCACAGACCTGTCAGGAAAGATCAATCTGTTCAACCAGGGGGCGGAAAATCTGCTGGGGTATGGTCCCGGCGAGATGATGGGTCAGCCGGTTGACCGCATCCATCTGCTATCAGAACTGCGGCAGTATGCCCAAAAACTTGCCGTAAAAACGCCGGACGTACCCGCTGCTGTCATGGTGTTTGACCAGCATGTCAAACAGCAGATTGTCCATGCCAGTGAATGGACTTATCTGTGTAAAAACGGGACTCACCTGCCGGTCAACCTGTCTGTTACCGCATTTTACAGCGCCCGGGGCACAATGAAGGGATATCTGTTCACCGCCATGGACATGAGCAGCCAAAAACAGATGCAGCAGGAGCTGATACAGGCCATGGAGGCTGCTGAATCAGCCAATGCCTCCAAGGGTGATTTTCTGGCCCGCATGAGTCATGAGATCCGGACCCCCATGAACGGCATCATCGGCATGGCCTATCTCATGGAAAAAACGTCTCTGAGCCGGACCCAGAAAAACTATCTGAACAAAATCCTCTCGTCTGCCAAAACCCTGCTCAATCTCATCAACGATATCCTGGACTTCTCCAAAATCGATGCCGGCAAGCTCACCCTGGAAACCATCGAGTTTCAGCTGGAGGATGTGCTGGTGGACCTGTATAACACCATCGGGTTCCAGGCGGAAGAAAAGGGGCTGGAGTTTCTGTTTCACATGGATGATTCCCTGCCGCTGAAGCTTGTGGGTGATCCTTTGCGGCTGGGACAGATCCTGATCAATCTGGCAGGCAATGCCATCAAATTCACACAATCCGGTGAAATCATCATTTCCGTGACTGGAGAAAAAGTGCTAACCGGACCGGACCAGCATCCGGCAACGGGCGACACAACCCACAGGACAGGGCCGCCTGCACCGGACGGTGCCGGGGACCTTCCCCGGGTGATGCTGACCTTTTCCGTCAAGGACAGCGGCATCGGGCTGGCCCCGGATCAGCTGGATCATCTGTTTGAAGCTTTCAGCCAGGCAGACGGATCCATCACCCGCAAATACGGCGGCACCGGCCTGGGGCTGTCCATATGCAGCCAGCTGATCCAGATGATGGGCGGTCAGATCCGGGTGGACAGCACACCCCAAAAAGGCACCACCTTCACCTTTACAGCGATGATGCAGTACACCACCGGCCGGCAGTCTTCTGTGCGGCTGACAAAAGCGCGGTTTCAGGGGCTCCGGGCCCTGGTGGTGGATGACAACCAGATGGCCCGACAGCTTCTGGGCAGCATGCTCACCTCCTTTCACATGCAGGTGGACACGGCGAGCGACGGAAAAACCGCGCTGGCACGCCTGAAAAAGGCCGTGCGGGAGAACCGGCCCTATGATGTGATTCTCCTGGACTGGCTCATGCCTCAAATGGACGGCATTGAAACCGCCCGCCGCATCCACCGTGACAAAACCCTGGCAAAGATCCCTGCCATGCTCATGGTCACGGCCAGCAACCGGGAACAAGCCCGGCAGAAAGGGGGAAAAAGCGGCATCAACGCCTTTCTGACCAAGCCGGTTTACCCTTCGGTGATGTTTGATACCCTTATCCGGGTACTGGATACACAGGACCGGTCTGAAGATCTATCCGGACCGGCACAGCCTGTCACCCGGCCTTCCCAGGGACAGATGACCGGGGCAAAGATCCTGCTGGCCGAAGACAACCCCATCAACCAGGAGGTGGCGGCCGGCCTGCTCATGGATATGGGAGTGGAGGTGGACATAGCCGGAAATGGCCTCATCTGCCTGGAAAAGCTCGAAAAAAACGTTTATGACCTGGTGTTAATGGATATTCAGATGCCGGAGATGGACGGGCTGGAGACCACCCGCCGCATCCGGCGGAATCCCGAATTGTCCGATCTGCCCGTGATCGCCATGACCGCCCATGCCATGACCGGAGACCGGAAAAAAAGCCTGGATGCCGGCATGAATGACCATATCACCAAGCCCGTGGAACCGGCGGCCCTGTGTGAGATGCTCCAGCGGTTTCTGCCACAGGACAAACAACCCGCCGCCGGGGCACCTGCGGCAGTGCCCAAAAAACCGATTCCATTGACCCCGTCCGGAACCGGGAAAACCACACCCTGGAAACCTGAGACCACGCTGCCGGCAGACCTGCCGGTCATGTCAGGCATCGATCCGGACCAGGCACTGGCCCATGTCACACCCGCCATGCTGATCAAACTAATGTATGATTTTAAACGCACCTACCAGGATCTGCCGGAAAAAATCTCGGCCTGTCAGGCGGGAAACGACCTGGAAACCCTCCGGACAACGGCCCACACCCTCAAGGGCGTTGCCGGGTATATCGGGGCGCTGCCGCTGCAGCAGGCCGCCGGAGAGCTGGAAACCTGTCTCAAGCAGAACCCGGCCGGCCCCAGCACCTCTGAGAACACCCTCCCGGCTTTCGAACTGATCCTCCAGGGGTTTGTCACAAATCTCCAAACCGTGTTGAACAGCCTGGATCTGCTGCCTCCGGTTCCCCCCACCGCCGGGCAGCCGGTTTCCGGGGACAGGGATCCCCTGGACGGAACCGGTGAGGCCCATCTCCTTCCCCTGACCGAAAAGGATAAAAAAGTGATGCAGCACTTTTCAGACCTGCTGAGCAATGGGGAACTGACCGCGGAAGAGATGCTCCCGGATATTCATGCCATTCTGACCCGATGCGGATTCCACGCGGAATGGACACAGATCAGAGAAAAAATGGATGAAATCGAGTATGATGCCGCCGCACATATAATAAACCGCCTGCTCGAATGACGACGTAACCTTTACAGACACCAACGGACCCAGGCCATGATCCCGAACAAAACCACACGTATCCTGATTGTAGATGACGAAAAGATGAACCTCAAGGTGCTCACTGAACTCCTCAGGGAGGACTACACCCTGGTGCTGGCCAAAAACGGGGAACAGGCCCTGAAATTTGCCCGGCAAAAACCTTTGCCGGACCTGATCCTGTTGGATGTGGTCATGCCGGAAATGGGGGGCCACGACGTCATCCGGCAGTTGAAGGAAGACCCTTTGACCAAAGAGATTCCCGTCATCTTTGTGACTGCGCTGAGCAGCACCGGAGACGAGGAGCAGGGGCTGAAGCTGGGGGCTGTGGACTACATCACCAAGCCGTTTTCACCGCCCATCGTGAAAATGAGAATCCATAACCATATCCGGTTTGTTCACCATCACCGGCTCTTGGATCGGCTGGCCTACCTGGATCCGCTGACGGAAATCGCCAACCGGCGCCGGTTTGACCAGGTGCTGGTCAAAGAGTTGTCCCGGGCCGCCAGAAACTGCACCAGTTTGTCTGTGGGCATGGTGGATGTGGATTTTTTCAAGCAGTACAATGACCAATACGGTCATGCCATGGGAGACCGTGCCCTGTATCAGATTGCCTCTTCTCTGAAAGCATCCCTGGAACGGCCCGGAGACCTGGTTGCCCGGTATGGCGGAGAGGAATTTGCCCTGATCCTGCCGGAAACCGATGCCCCGGCCGCCGGCAGGGTGGCGGAAAAAGCCCGGCGTGCGGTTGAAAACGAAAAAATTCCCCATACCATCTCCAGCGTATCTTCGCACATCACTGTCAGCGCGGGCACTGCCACTGTCCGCTTTACCGGACGTGCCGGTGAACAGCTCAGGGAGACCCGGGACGGCCAGACTTGTGAACATACTGTCGAATCCCTGATGCTCCAGGCAGACCAGCACCTCTACAAGGCCAAGCAGAACGGCCGCAACCAGGTATGGCCATGAAGATGCTGTTGTATTGCACCACGAAGATCATATGAAAACCATCATCTCCCTGACATCGCCACACGGTCCGTTTTACCGATGCCGAGCCTGAAATTCCTTCAATCGGGTGTACTCAACCAGCTGGTCCAGGGTTTTCAGGGTAAACACCTTCCCCCGGGTGGCAATAATCATTTTTTTCATATCTTCCCTGCGGACCCCGAAACCACGGCCTCCGATACATGCAATCACCTCATACCTGGGATCATCAATGTTCCGGCCGGCAAGACTCAGTTCGCCAAGATGCTGAATGCGGGTTACTTTGTCCCGGGCGGTTCCGTCATCCTCGGTAATCTTTGCTTCTATGATAATCTGGGGATTGAATTCACTGGGGATGATGAAATCCGGGGACTGGTCAAACCCCTCGATCCGTTCAGCCCGCTTGGTTTTCCGAAAACTGATGCCAGCGTTGGTGAGTACCTCTTCAATGGCAGATTCCAGGCTGTCGCCGATGATGTCACTTACAGAATCCCTGTGTCCGGCAAACGGCCTGCCAAGAACCCGTTCATACAGCAGCATGGCATAAGGGGCGCCGATTCTGGAAAGATTTTTGATGCTGGATAGTCCCTGTTTCGTATCGGCTTTGTTCAGGCGGTGCAATTGATCCTGCCTTACTTTTGGCGCACCTGTGGATAATAATTGACAGGCCGTCTGGATCAAGGCTTCAACCCGTTCCCTGACCACCCCGTTGATATTGAGTTTTGTTTCAGGGGCCATGCGGATTTTCCGGTCAAGGGCGCGCACAAACCCCTGGGTAACGGACACACCGGTCCGCTGAGTGCTCACATACCCCCATTCCGGGGGTGTAAACCCCAGCATGGCACGCAGAACCACCAGAGCAATCGGATCGGAAACCGTTACCATAAATATCTTATCCGGATCAAGCCGGGAAAATCCATTGGTAACCGCTTTTAACGTCTCATATCCCCGCTCAAAAACCGGGTATTCTACAAACCCGGCCCCTTTTGGCATGACCAGAAATTCGGATTCCAGACAGGAAAACACACTGTCAATATACACATCAACATCATCGAGGATCTCATCAATCCCCGCCTCAAAAGGGAATTTCGTCATGGTCTGTTCCATATTTTTCAATACGTTCATTAACGGCAAACAGCGAGACTTCATCCTTTGTCGTATCACAGACGGTTTCAATAAACTGTTCAATTTCCACCAGACGGCCGAAATGCAAAAGCCAGGCCCCGACTTTCGCTATCCGGGACGCGACCGGTTTGTCTTTCTCCCACCCGGACCGCAGAGACCAGATGGCCAGACGAACCAGATGGCCGAAAATGATACATCGGATATCACCCGGGGTCGGCTTGACATGGCCCGCCTTGAGATAAATCAGGTCTGCCTGAACAATTTGTGCCACTTCCCGTGGTGAATCAGCCAGCCATTTGCGCTGCATGGTACCGGTGGACCGGCAGACAAATACCGTGTCAATAATGGATGACCCGGTGCCGTTGATATGAATGGAACCGCCCATTTCACCGGGACATGGCAAGGAAGCTGAACAGACCAGGCCGGCATCCAGAATTCCCACGGCCACGGGATAATAGGCTTCCAGTTTGTTGTGGTGATAGGTAAACACCAGCGGAGATCCATTTTTCAAGGCCTTTGCCATGCGTTGGAACACCGTTGAAAGGCCGTGGGTGAAATGAGTGAAATCACGGCCCATGTCTACATTTCCGGTCAGCTCTTCCGCGTTTCTGGTAGATGGGGCGCTAAACGCGGAAGACGTCTGCCCCACCAGTTTTTTCAACCACACATAACAGAAATCCATGAGTTCGGCATACTGGACATTACCAAAATAAGGGGGATCCGTGAAAACCGCATCCAGTGAATTGTCAGGCAGATCCGCTGCCGCCGCATCCCGGCAAGAGATGTCCACCCGCCGGATATCATCACACCCGGTCCCGTTGAACCGGTCTCCGATCCATTCCTTTTCAATGGGGATTATCTTTTTTTTACGCCCGACAACCTGTACCTCAAAAGGATGGTCACAATACGCCTTGGCTTTTTTGAACTTTTCAATAATGTTGGCCCAGCCGCCGCTGCCCACACACAGGGTGCGGCCGGGTTCCACAATACCCAGAAAATTGGATTCACATTGCATCAACCCGACAGGAAACCCATGGACTGAAAAGATATCAAGGGATTTCAAAACTTTTGTATCATAACGGCACAGCATGTTCTGATACCGGAGCAGATCAGACAGATTGGTGGCCAGGGCATTGCGCACCCGTTCATTTGGCATCCGGGCAATCAGTTGCGAGGACAGTTCCAGCCCCAGAAGCTGCCTTGGGTTGAACATTTCCCGATAATACCGATACCCCCACCGGTGCAGCCGGTTGGTTTCATCTCCGCTGGGGATGCTGTCATCGGGAACAAATTGGGGGGTGATGGCTTTCCATCGGTTTTCCGCGTCTTTTATGTTTTCAATGTCCTTTGCATCCGGTTTTTTGAAAAACCGGCCGGTATGAGACGGTTTGCACGCCCGGCAATAATATTCCATGGCAAAAACGCGGTGGCCCAACGGTCCGGTTTCCGGGGCCGGAAACCGGTTGTCCGTGCCACAGTGATCACATTTACAATGCCCTCTTTTTGCAGGTCCCTCATACCGCAGGTCTGCCTGGCAATGCCGGCACGGCCCGGGATTTTTTCTGTCTTCGGATTCCGTCAGGTCCCCGCAAACCGGGCAGACAAACACATTTTTGGGGTGTCTGGCATCCGTGGCAATTAAATATTTTTGAAACAGATCGATCTGTTTTCCACAGGTTTTGCAGTTAAGATGTTTTATCCAGAGAAAATATTTGACATCCGCTTTTTCCGACCCGCAGATCATACACTTTGTGCGGTAAAGATGGCCGATCTTCGCTTCAAGGGATGCCCGCAGATCAGCGGCAGCCTCGGTATATGCGGCCAGATCCAGGTGCTCGATCTCCTGTTTGACCACCCAGTAAGCCATGGGATTGATGTCAAATCCGGTGACATCACAACCGGTTCGATTGGCTTCAAGCATGGGGGTTCCCCCGCCCATGAACGGATCTGCGACATGAAGGCCTGAAAAATTGATCGATTGATAAAACGCCTCCCGAAGCGGCGTGTTGCTGAGAAATTCAGACAAAAGCAGGCCCCGGAACAAGGTCCCCGGTCGTCTGGCAAACCATTTGTGAACCGCGATCACCGGGCGGTAATTCTGCTGGACCTGTTTTTCTCTCAAGGCCAGATCAGCGATGAACGCAATATCAAAATCTTTTTCAATCATCTCTATGTTCCATCAATTAAAGATGAACCTCAAGCGCGCATCCGATCACTCGATTCGAAAGTTCATCAAATTCCATCCTTCATGCCCTTCATATCCTTCGTGATCTTCGTGGTCTTCGTGGTAAAATTTAAAGCCACCATCACCACACAGGTCGTTTACCGCTGCCACCCGCCGATCAGGTGCAGGTGCAAATGGAAAATCACCTGCCCCCCGCCCTTTTCCACGTTGAACAGCAGTTTGTATCCGGATTGGTCCACGCCCTGTTCTTTGGCCATTTTCGCGGCCAGCTGAAACAGGCCCCCCACCAGGGACTGGTGCGAAGGTGTCAGGTCGTTGACACTGCGGATATGGGTTTTAGGCACCAGCAGCAGATGGACCGGGGCTGCCGGGCGGATATCTTTGAACACCACATAGGTGTCGTCTTCGTATAAAAACCGGGTGTCCGTCTCTTTGTTGACAATTTTACAGAAAAGACAGTCGTCAGGCATGTGTTACTCCTTTACAGATTCCGGGGGATAGGGGTCATTGTTTTCGAATTTTGCCGGATATTTTTTCCATCAGGCGTGTCATGGCTTTTGTGGCGCCGGCTTCCAGAAAAATATCGGTCACCCGGGATGTATATTCCGAGGGCACGGGATTGATTTCAATGATGGCGGCCCCGTTGGATCTGGCAGCCGACGGGATCAGGTTGGCCGGGGCCACGGTACCGGTGGTGCCGATGAGAATCAAGCAGTCTGCCTGCCGGGTTTCCTCAAAAGACATGGACCCGGCCGGTTCAGGAATGGACTCGCCGAAAAAAATCACATCCGGTTTCAGGATCCCCTCACAACGGGGACAGGCAGGCGGCAGCCGGTCCAGGCTAACCTCTGAAATGGGATACCGGGCATGGCAGGCCAGGCACGCCAGGCGCTTGAGCGATCCATGAAACTCATGCACCACCCGGGAGCCGGCATCATAATGCAGGTTGTCCACATTCTGGGTGATCACGCTTTTCACCACCCCGTTGGCCTCCAATTGTGCCAGAGCCGCATGGGCCTTGTTGGGACGGACTTTTCCGAACAAATCATAAAAGATCTCTCGGATCACCTGCCAGGATGCTTTGGTGTGCCGGTGAAAATAGCAAATATCAAAGCTGTCGGGATCATACTTGTTCCACAGCCCGTTTTCGCCCCTGAACGGCGGGATCCCGCTTTCAACGGAAATGCCGGCCCCCGTGAATGCCACACACCGCTTGGCGTTGACGATGATTTCTGCTGCATTCTCGTACAGGTCTGTGTGTTTCATACCAGATCCATCACCTCAAATGAATTGGACCATAATTCCATGATCAGCAGTTTATTGCGCAGAATATCGCCCCGGTCCAGCAGCACTTTGATGCATTCCGAAGCCTGGAGAGCCGCCACCATCAGGGCGCAGTAGGAGATATTGCCGGTGCGGGACTCAATGCCTTTGGCGGGCAGGTGTTCTTTTTTGCCATAAATGAGTTCATATCCTTTGTCTTGGGGAAAAATCACGGTCACCTGTCCGGTCACTCCGGCAATGGCACCGGCCACCAGGGGGATTTGTGCTTTTTTGGCCGCATGTTCAAGCATGAACCGGGCCGGGATGGAGTCCAGGCAGTCCACCACCAGATCGGCGTGTTTGATCATGCCATACAGGTTGTCACCATCCGCGTACTGGTCTATTGATGTGACCTGAACCTGGGAATTGACGGCCCGGATCCGTTTTTCTGCGGCCAGGGCCTTGGAAATGCCTAACACCTCTTCCGTGCAGAACAGCTGCCGGTTCAGATTGCTGGGTTCAAACACATCCCCGTCGATCAAGGTGAGATGCCCCACACCGGTCCGGGCCAGCATTTCACTGACACCGCCCCCCAGACCCCCCAGGCCCAGCACCGCCACCCGGGAGGATGCCAGTTGGGCCTGCTGGGGTCGGGTCAATGTGTCAAAATTCCGGTCATACCGTTCAGTTCCAATGGACATGGGGATCATCCTCCTCCCACCGGGGGAAACAGTCCCAGGCGGTCTCCGGGTTTAAGCACATAGGTTGTTTCCTGTTTTCTGCCGTTGACAAAAATCAATTTCACGGCATCGGACGGCAGTTGAAGGTCCGTGATCAGGGCCTGCACCGTTGTGCCGTCTGTAATTTGAAAGTGATCTGCATTTTCAGGCAGATAAGGTGCCAGGGTGGCAAACAGTTTGAGTGTGATATGAATCTTTGCCAAGGGAATCCCCTTTCCTTTCTGGATATTTCGGTTTGAATGCTGTATGTTATGCCATAAATCACCTGTTTTGTATACCTTAAATGGAAGGCGTATTTATGACCCCCCAAAACCCGTCAATGCACCTGACCGTGGAAGAAACCGCCCGGAACCTTGCCGTTTTTGCGGTGGACCGGACCGATCTGAAAACCATTCTGGAATCCCTGCCGCCTGAATCCGGCGTCAACCGGGTCACCCTGGAATATGAACTGGGCATTTTAAAGATTCTGGCCGTGGGATGGGGAATTTCGTTTTTCATGCCCGTCAGTGACAAAAACAAACCCATTTTATCGGATGCTTTCTGGCAGATGATCCAGGAATTTTCCCAAAATATCTCCACCCTTACCGAAACCACCACGGGTCAGCCCATTGATTATTTCAAGATTCTCAAGGAACGGCTGGACACCTATGTTCAGCAGATGCATAAGACCGCCGACAATACCATTGACCCGTCTGCGGTCATGGGGCCTGCGTTTGCAAAAACCTGCGGACATCCGGATGACCCCGTGGCCATGCTCACGGGATCCAAAATGTTCGCTCTGACCCTGGGTGGGGTCAAGGAATATCTGGCAGCGGTTCGCATCAAACCGGTCAAACTCAATTAAGCCCCTGCTTCACAAGGAAATAATATCCGCATGACTGTCAACCGATCCTATCTGAACGCAATCACCCCTTCCCGGGTGCTGAATACCATTATTTATGCCAATGTCCTCCTGTTCATTATCAGCCTGATTTTCAGCGGCCGATCCATGCATACGGGATTCAATCCCTTCAACGCGTTGAGCCCTGCCACGGATGTACTCGTGTTTTTAGGTGCTTCCGGCAAAATTCCCATCCAGGCGTATCAGGCCTGGGAATCGTTGATCACGGCCAACTGGCTTCACGGCAGCCTGCTGCATATCGTGTTCAACATGCTGGCCCTGAAAACCGTGGCACCGCTGGTCATGGCTGAATACGGCGTGTTCCGGATGTTTTCGATCTACACCCTTTCCGGCGCAGCCGGTTTTCTGCTTTCAGTGATGGGAAACGTGCCGTTGACCATTGGGGCGTCTTCCGGGTTGTGCGGGCTCATTGGTGCGCTGTTGTATTTCGGCCGGTCCAGCAAAGGGCTCCGGGCACAGCAGGTGTATCAGCAGACCTCCGGATGGATCATCAGCCTGGTCGTGATCGGATTTCTGTTGCCCAATATCAATAACTGGGGCCATGCCGGAGGATTGATCGGCGGCATCGCTTTAGGATGGATCCTGGGATATGATGACCGAAGGCGTGAAAACCGCTGGGACCGAGGCCTGGCTGTTTTCCTGACAGGCATCACGGTCCTGCTTCTGGCACTTCCTGTGATCCAGGGATTTTTCCTTGTATTTTTTTAACCTTGCGGTCATTTTACACAAATTTTACAACGTACACCTTGAAATCCTTTTTCTTCTCCATTATATGACCCCCTATGACATCCCATGCCCCGCATATCGCCGTGGTTTCCATGGCCGGCATTTTTCCGGGAACCTCTGACAACCAGCGGTTCATCACCCATATTCTTGAAAAAAAACAGCATGTTGTCCAGGTTCCGGCCCACAGATGGATTGCGCCGGTCAAAAAAATGGTGGTTTCTTCTGTTTGTCCGGACCGGGCAGTATCCGACCGGGCCGGCCTGATCACCGATTTTTGCTTTGATCCCACGGGGCTGGACATGGACGAAGCTTTTTTGTCGATTCTGGATCCGGTGCATCACCTGGTGTTGACCGCCGGGCGGACCGCATGCCGGGAGTGCCACCTGCCGGAAAAGTTAAAACAGCGCACGGGCGTGATCCTGGCAGCCATTGCCCTTCCCACGGACACGGCATCCGCGTTTTCCAGAGAGTTGCTGTGCGCCAAAAATCCCCGCCCCACGTCTCCTTCCGATGCCCTGGCCTGTGCCATGGTATCGGCGCCGGCGGCAATCCTGGCCCGGGCGTTAAGGCTGAATGCCGGCAGCTATACACTGGATGCCGCCTGTGCATCGTCGCTGGTTGCCATCAAGCTGGCCTGTGAACAACTGATCTCCGGCAAGGCAGATGTCATGGTCACCGGAGGGGTGTCCCGGCCGGATTCTTTGTACACCCAGATCGGGTTTTCCCAGTTGGCCGCGTTGTCTCCGTCGGGCCGGTGCGCCCCGTTCGACGGGCAGGCCGACGGCCTGGTGGTGGGAGAAGGCTGCGGCATTCTGGTACTCAAACGGCTGTCCGACGCCCTGGCCTGCGGCGATACCATCCACGGGGTGATCAAAGGCTGGGGCATCTCCAACGATATTGAAGGCAACCTGGTGGCCCCGGCATCCGAGGGCCAGGTGCGGGCCATGGCCGCGGCTTATGATATGGCGGGCCTGTCATTGGCCCATCTGCAGTACATGGAGTGTCACGGTTCCGGAACCCCGGTGGGAGACAAGGTGGAACTGACCAGTATCCGGGCCATGCTGGAAAAACATGACTGCATGGACACCCCTTTGGCCATCGGATCCGTGAAATCCAATATCGGACATTTGCTCACCGCGGCCGGTGCCGCCGGAATCATTAAAACGCTTCTGGCCATGAACCGGAAAATGCTGCCGCCATCCTGTAATTTCACGGCCCTGCCGGATGTGCATCCATTGGAAAACACCCGGGTACAGGTTCAGACAAAAGCGGATGAATGGATTCCTTCACGTCCGGGAGAGCCCAGGCGGGCCGGCGTCTCCGCGTTTGGGTTCGGCGGCATCAACGCCCATATTCTGGTGGAAGAACATAATAAATCCCGGTCTTATTCATCAAAGCCTGCCTCCAAGCGGGCCGCATCTTCTGATAAACCCGTTGCGTTAGAAAACGATTCAGACCAATTTGCGATCGTGGGCATGCAGGTTCTGACGGGTGACTGCCCGGATCTGACACAGTTCGCAGATATGATACGGGGCCGCACATCCCCTTGTCCTGCCCCGGCGGCCGACAGATGGCGGCGCAGGGACCATCTGCCGCCGGATCAACCCCAACGGCCGGCCGGGTACCTGACTGCCCTGTCCCTGGCCATGGATGAATTTCATATTCCTCCGGTGCAGATTCCCGATATCCTGCCCCAGCATCTGGTGCTGCTCCAGGCGGTCAAAGGGGCCCTGGCCGATGCCCGTATCCCGCACCGCCCGGACAATCAGGATTTATTGCGGACCCGGGCCGGGTGTGCCGTGGGCATTGATTTTGATTTCGGGGCTGCGGATTTTTCATTGCGGTGGTATGCCCATGATCTCAACGACACCCTTCAGGATCAGCTTTCCCCGCCATTGACATTCAACCGCACCTTAGGGGCCTTGGGCGGAATTGCCGCTTCCCGGGTGGCCCGGGAATTCAAGCTGGGAGGCCCCTGTTTCACCGTTTCAGCCGATGCGGCCTCGGGCATGAAAGCCGTTGCGGTGGGAACCCGGTCTCTGGCAGCCAAAGAAACCGACTGGTTCATCTGTGCCGGCGTGGACATGGCCGGAGATATCCGGTCTTTCTGCCTGAATCAGGCAAGTCTTCCCATGGTTCCGGCCCGGCCGGCCGAAGGGGCCGGGGCCATCATCATCAAACGTCTGGCAGATGCCAAAAAAGACAAGGATCGGATTTAT
This sequence comes from Desulfotignum balticum DSM 7044, assembly GCF_000421285.1. Classification (GTDB taxonomy): domain Bacteria; phylum Desulfobacterota; class Desulfobacteria; order Desulfobacterales; family Desulfobacteraceae; genus Desulfotignum; species Desulfotignum balticum. The sequence continues at coordinate 1,619,241 of NZ_ATWO01000001.1, read as the reverse complement.
GCGGTGATCCAGGGCGTTTCAGGCAGCAGCGGCGGCCCTGTCACCCGGGATCATAAAGAACCGGAATTTTCTTATATGACTCCCCTGAAACAATGTCTGACAGATGCGGGAATGACGTTTTCAGACCTGTCGTTTTTCAATACCCATGCCGGCGGACATGGTCCCCTGGGGGCTGTGGAAGCCCATGCCCTGACCCATCTGAAACACCCTGATGATAAGACAGCGTGTGTCCTGGGCTGGACCGCCGATCTGGTCGGAGACACCCGGGGAATATCCGGCCTGGTCAGTATCATTCATTCGGCCCTGTGCCTTTATCACGCCACCATTCCGGGTTTCCGGGCGGGCCCCGGACTAGAGGGCATGAAAAAACAAAATTTTGTCATACCTGATGCCCCGGTTCCATGGCCGGAAACATCCCCCCTCTCCCGGCATGCCATGGCTGGGGCCATGACCCGGGATGGCGGAACCGCTTTTTGCCTGCTTGGGCAGCCGCCGGACCCGGTTTCCTCATCCGTTCCACCGGATTCCGGTCTGCAACCGTCCCATGCCACACCCAACCGGCACACCCTGTCTGTTCCGACCACCCGGCCTCCGATTCCCGAAGATCTGCTGAACCGCCTGAATCCGGATCCGGCGTCTGTTTCGCCTTCTGCCCCGGTCACGGGTCTTTCCAGCCCCTTTTATGTGGATCCGGACGCTCTGGTTGAAGCATCGGATATCACGGCCCGGGCCCATGAAAAATTTCTGGCGTTTTCTCAAACCAATATGGATCATATGCAGACCCAGTTTGCGGCATTGACCCGGGCCGCTGCCGCCCTGACCCGGGAGCCCGGGTTTGAACCGCCATCCGGTGAAAACGAGGATCCACGGCCCATCGCCACGCCCCCGCTGTTCACCCGGGACCAGTGCATGGAATTTGCCGTCGGCCGGGCCGGAAACGTGCTGGGCCCGGACTTTGACATCATCGACACCTATCCGGTGCGGGTCCGGCTGCCGGATGACCCGTTGATGCTGGTGGACCGGATCATGGCCATTGAGGGGACTCCCTGTTCGCTGGGGCCGGGAAAAATCATCACCCAGCATGATGTGCGGCCAGATGCCTGGTATCTGGACGGGGGCGTGGCCCCGGTGTCCATTTCCATTGAGGCGGGCCAGGCAGATCTGTTTTTATGTGCTTTTCTGGGTATTGACCACCAGGTCAAAGGCACACGCAAATACCGGCTGTTGGATGCCAGAGTCACCTTTCACCGGCCATTGCCCGAACCCGGAGAAACCATTGAATACCACATCTGCATTGACCGGTTTCTGAAACAAGGGGATGTGTTTCTGTTCTTTTTTCATTACAAAGGCTATATCAACCGGCAGTTGTTCATCTCCATGCGGGACGGTTGTGCCGGATTTTTCACGGAAGCCGAGGTCGAAAAATCGGGCGGCATTGTACTTAAAAAACAGGACCAGATCCCGGTTCTGCCCGAACACGGGTTCGACCCTCTGGTACGGGTATGGCCGGCGGCCTTTGATGAGAGCCGGATCGCTCATTTGCGCTCCGGCAATCTGGCAGGCGCATTTGGCAATGATTTTTCCGGCATGACCCTGGGAGCGGCCCAGCGCCTGCCCGGCGGGCCCATGCATCTCATCGACCGGGTATTATCCTTTGATCCCAACGGGGGCAGATACGGCCTGGGAACCATTGTGGCGGAAGCGGATATCCGGCCGGATGCCTGGTTTCTCACCTGTCATTTCATTGATGACCCGGTCATGCCCGGCACGTTGATGTATGAGTGCTGCGCCCATGCCCTGCGAATTTTTGTCCAGCGCATGGGTTGGGTCAGCCCGGATCCTGTGGCCCGGTTCAATGTGCTGCCAAACAATGAAAGCGATCTCAAATGCCGGGGCCCGGTAACGCCGGACACAAAAAAAGCCCGGTATGAGATCGAAATCAAAGAGATGGGGTATACAGCAGCGGATGGACAGCCGTTTGTCATTGCGGATGCGCATATGTTTGCCGATGACCTGCGCATTGTTTTATACAAAGATATGGGAATGACCCTGACCGGGGTTTCCCGGGACACTCTCAGACACGTGTGGAGACACAAATGAAATACAGCAAGGTTTTTATCACTTCATTCGGATATGAATTGCCGCCTCACATCGTCACCACGGCCCAGATCGAAGCCAGGATCAAACCGTTTCTGGATGCCGTGGGATTCCAACCCGGCCAGCTGGAAGCGTTGACCGGGATCCGGGAGCGAAGATACTGGGATGAGGATCACACCCTGGCCGATCACGCGGCCGTGGCCGGTCAACGGGCCATGGAACAGGCCGGCATCCATCCGTCCGACATCGGGGCGCTGGTATTCTGCGGGGTCTGCCAGGACGGGTTTGAGCCTGCCACCTCGTGCCATATCGCCCATCAGCTCAACATCGGACCCGAAGCCCATGTGTATGATGTCAAATCCGCCTGTCTGGGCATGATCACGGGCATGGTCCAGGTGGCCAATGAAATCGAGCTGGGCAACATCAAAGCCGGTCTGGTGGTCTCGTGTGAAACCGCCCGGCAGATCGTGGACAGCACCATCGAGGAGATCAATTTGCACAAAAGCGTTGATTTCTACAAAGACACCGTGGCCACCCTGACGGGCGGTTCCGGTGCAGCGGCCGTGCTTCTCACGGACGGAACCCTGGGAGATGACGACATCCGCCACCATGCGTTGAAAGGCGGGGTGGTGAAAAATGCCATCCAGCACCATGACCTGTGCTTCTGGCGGTTTGATGAAACAGGCATGCCGACAAATGCCAAAGTGATCATGCGGACCCGGGCCAACGAGGTTCTGGAAAACGGGGTGGTTCTGGCCACCCGGACATTCCAGGCCATGAAACAGCTGCTGGGCCTGCCGGACGACAAGCCCGACAAGGTCATCGGCCATCAGGTGGGCGCCATTCACCACCAGCGCTTCTATGCCGCCTTAGGTCTGGACATGGCCAAAGATTTTTCCACGTTCCCTTTGTTAGGCAATGTGGGCACGGTGTCATTGCCCATCACCGCGGCCATTGCCGATGAGCGGGATTTTTTGCAGCCCGGAGATTTTGTGGCTTTCATCGGGGTGGGCTCCGGACTCAATTGTTATGTGCTGGGGGTGGAATGGTAACCTGCCGACGCATCAACGGCCGAATCACTTCCACCCGGGAATTTGAAAGTGAATACCCGTTTGCCCCCCATTATCTGGACATCAACGGCCATCGGCTCCATTACCTGGATGAAGGCGCAGGACCGCCGGTGCTCATGGTTCACGGCAACCCCACCTGGTCGTTTTATTTTCGTCACCTGGTGAATCGGCTGTCCAGGGAATTCAGAACCCTGGTGCCCGATCATATGGGCTGCGGTTTTTCAGACAAGCCGGACCCGAAAATTTACGACTACACCCTGGCCTCCCGGGTGTCGGATCTGGATGCATTTGTGGCGCATACCGTGCCACAAGGTAAACTGGATCTCATCGTCCATGACTGGGGCGGCATGATCGGCCTGGCCTGGGCACTGGATCATCTGGACCGGATCAACCGGGTGGTGATCACCAATACATCCGGATTTTTTCTGCCGGAAACCAAACGGTTTCCCTGGATGCTGTGGCTGGTAAAATACCTGAACTGGTTTTCAGTGCCCGCAGTGTTGGGACTGAACCTGTTTGCCAAAGGCGCCCTTTATCTGGGGGCCTGCACCCGTCTGTCCGCCCGGGTGAAAAAAGGACTCACCGTCCCTTACAACAGCCCTTCAAACCGCATTGCCACGTTGAAGTTCGTCCAGGACATTCCCTTAACCCCGGCAGATCCTGCCTGGGAGGTCGTCGCCCGGGTGGATAAAAGAATTCACCGCCTGAATCCCGACCAGGTGCTGTTTTTATGGGGCGCAAAAGACTTTGTGTTTGACACCTGTTTTCTGGATGAATTTCTGAAAAGACTGCCCGGCGCACAATCCCATGTGTTTTCAGATGCCGGTCATTATCTGTTTGAAGACAAACCGAAACAAACCGCTGAAATGATTCACCGGTTTCTGGGCTCTGATGGGATGGCGCTGCTTTGATTTGTTTTTTACACCACAAAGAACACGAAGATCACGAAGAAACTGCTTTTTTTACTCTTCGTGCACTTCGTGTCCTTCGTGGTAAACGTCAATGAGACAATTTGAATGAGTTTACCGGGCTGGGGCACCAGCGCGGTTGGATTCCACTTTATATGTTAAAGATAAGGTTGCTATGACCGCTTATGCCAATATCGCCGAAAGCCTGAAAAAAACCGCTCAGACAATGCCTTACAAACGGGCCGTGGTGTATCCTGCCGGCCGGGACAAAAATAATCATGTGCTATACAGCCACCTGACCTTTAAACAGCTGGATGCACTTTCCGATCGCCTGGCCGTTGGACTGGAAAATATCGGTATCAGCCGGGGAACCAGAACCATTCTCATGGTCCCGCCGGGCATGGAATTTTTCATTATTGTGTTTGCCATGTTCAAAATCGGGGCCGTGCCAGTGGTGGTGGATCCGGGCATGGGCATTGACCGGATGGTGCAGTGCCTGCATCAGGGACGGCCCAAAGCATTTATCGGCATTGAAAAAGCCCATCTCCTCCGGCTGGTGAAGCCCGGGTATTTCAAACAGGTCCGGCACTGGGTCACTGTGGGCCGCAAATGGTTCTGGGGCGGGCACACGTTCAGGCAACTGCTGGCCAATGAACACCAATCCTTTACCCCGGCCCAGACCGCCCGGGATGAAACCGCGGCCATTGTGTTCACCACGGGCTCCACCGGCCCGGCCAAGGGGGTGGTCTATACCCACGGCAATTTTGACGCCCAGATCAAACAGATCCAGGCCCATTTCAATATCGGCCCCGACGAAATCGATCTGCCCACATTTCCTTTGTTCGCCCTGTTTGATCCGGCGTTGGGCATGACTGCAGTCATACCGGACATGGACCCCACCCGGCCGGCCAAAGCCAATCCGGAAAAAATCATCGAAGCCATTGAAAATCACGGGATCACCAACATGTTCGCTTCCCCGGCCCTGCTGAACCGGGTGGGAAAATACGGCCGGGAAAACGACATCACCCTGCCGTCCCTGCGCCGGGTGGTGTCTGCCGGGGCTCCGGTATCACCGGACAACATCGAGCAGTTTGCCGGACTGCTGTCCGACGACGCGCAGATCCACACCCCCTATGGGGCCACGGAAGCCGTACCGGTCATCTCGATTGCCTCTAATGAAATTCTGTCTGAAACAAGGCATCTGTCTGAAAAAGGATTTGGTCTGTGCATTGGACGGCCTATTGAAAATACCCAGGTGAAGCTGATCAAAATCACGGATACGCCCATCACCCAGATCCGGGATTCCCTGCTGGTCCCGGAAAAACAGGTGGGTGAAATCATCGTCAAGGCGGATCTGGTCACAGAACATTATTTCAACAACCGGGAAGCTGATCTGACGGCCAAAATTCCCGACTCAGACGGCCGGATCTGGCACCGCATGGGAGACTTGGGATGGATGGATTCCAAAGGACGGATCTGGTTCTGCGGAAGAAAAAGCCACCGGGTCATCACGGAAAAAGGCACATTGTTCACCATTCCCGTGGAATCTGTTTTCAACAATCATCCGGGGGTTTACCGCAGTGCATTGACCGGGACGGGGCCCACAAACAGCCAGACACCGGTGATCTTTGTGGAGCCGTATGAATCGTTTGACAATCCAAACGATCTGATTGCCGAATTGATAGCCCTGGCCCAAGCCAATCCTTTGACCGAAGACATCCACCATATTTTCATTGAGAAACATTTTCCCGTGGACATCCGGCACAATGCCAAAATATTCAGGGAAAAACTGGCCGTCAAGGCTGCTGCCAGACTCAGAAAATAATGCTCAATCCGGCAGCATGTCATAAAAATACATCATCACATCGGACCGGGTGACAATACCGATCATTTTGCCTTCCTTGACCACGGGGACCCGTCCGATGTCATGCTTGATCATGAGCCGGGCCACTTCCACGGCACTTCTTTCATGGGAAATGGTGACCACGTTCCGGGTCATGAACGCTTTGATGGGCGCAGACTTCTGTTTGGATTGACGGACCTTTTTCAGATCCCGCCGGGATACGATGCCCACCAGATCGTCCTGGTCATTCACCACGGGCATGCCCGTACATCCCAGTTCCCGAATGATCATGATCACTTCTTGAACGGTGGTATCCTCATGCACCTTGACCACGGGATAGGACATGATATCCGAGAGCATCACCGATGTCTGCTGATTCCCGCTGATCAATTCCACGATCATTTCCTGGATCACCTCGGGATTGGCCGCTTTGATCAAAGCGGAGCCGGCACCGGGATGGCCTCCGCCCCCCAGGCTGCGCATAATCAGGCTGATATCGATTTCATCCACACCACTCCGACCAATCACCATGCATTTGTCCTGGACCAGGTCCCGAAAAATACAAAAAGCCGCATCTGCATTGATGATTTCTCGGTACATCTGCACCACCATGGCCAGGTTCTGAACCCGTCCCTCCAGATCCAGTTTTGAAAACCCCACCGTAAAACCGGACTGTTTGATGGTCTCACTTTTTCGGATCATATCATAAAGGATATCCCTGTGCTGCCGGGCATAGGCCTGCTTCAGAAACGAGGCCATAATCACCAGATCCGCTTTCCGGTCCAGAAGAAATCCGGCGGCATGGGCATCTTCCCCCAAAGTGGAAGGAAATGTCAGGTTTCCGGTATCTTCATACAAACCGATCAGAAACAAGGTGGCCTGTATGGGGGTGATCAATATCCTTTTTCTCTGAATCTCATCGAGAATCAGGGTGATGCAGGCCCCGGTTTCTTTGATATGCGGCTGTGTCACCTGGATATCCCCGTGCACATGATGATCCCAGACAATGACCTCAAGATCCGGCTTTTCCCTGAGAACGGCCAGCCGGGGGTCCAGCCGGCCCCAGGAATGGGTGTCCACCACAATCAGGGTATCCACCTGGTCCAGGTTGACATCATTGGGGGTTGCAAGTTCGAACACATCTTTGTGAATGGCCAGAAACGGTTTCAGATTTTCATTGACATCACCGGGAATCACGGGACGGGCGTCCGGATAGATGAGAGTTGCCGCCACCAGACTGGCCAGGGCATCGAAATCAGTTCCTTTATGGGTGGTCACAATTTTCATGATACATATCTTGTCCCTTGTAAGTGGATGCCGCCAAAACAAGCGGTCGCGTAAAATCATTCCGGATACGGCTTGTTTTTTTTTTGACAATATCTTATCTTTATATGAATAAAGGGTCATGAATACAAGGAAAAATCATGAAAAAATATGTCTTTGCCGCCATGTGGTTATTGATGAACACCGTGTGTGCATGGGGCGTTCAATTTGATAAAAACCCGTCCGCAGACAAACCGGAAGTGGGCTCATCCGTGATCACGGCCCGGGAAGTGTTTCGTCAGAATATTCCCGCAACGGCCCGACAGTTCATCGGCACGCCATATGAATATGGCGGCAATCCCCTGACTTCCGGCACCACGGACAATTCCTATCTGTTTTTCGCCATCTATACCACGGCGGCCCAGCGGGCCGGCCTGACCTATCATGGCTATCTGCCCATGGCACGTCTGTTGAAAAACGTCAGCCAGATCGACGAAAACCAGGTTCAGAAAGGCGATCTCATGGTATTGAACAACCAGCTGGCAGCCATGGTATTCGATATCGAGGACAACGGTCGTCTTCACCTGATTTACGTATCAGAGAAACGCCGTCAGGTGATCTCTTTTCACAGCGACAATCTGGTATTCGAGGTGTTCTGGCTCAAAAATATGACCGGATTCTTCCGCCTGAAAGAGGCCATGCTCCGATAAATCAAACGCCGCATTCACCTGCACAACGATTCCTGGATCACCAAATATCTTAAGTCATCAACAATTCCAGCAGGCCGCCATTTGACCCGGCCGGCGCCGGGCCAGTTCCGGGGCTTTTTCCCGGCAGGTCCCGGTCACATATGGACATCGGGACTGAAACCGGCATCCGGACGGGGGGTTCAGGGGATTGGGAGGTTCTCCCGGACAGGTGATGCGCTGGCGGGCCCGCTGCACCGGGGGATCCGGCACGGGCACGGCGGACAGCAAAGCCCGGGTATAGGGATGGACCGGCGAATCATAGATCAGATGGCGTTCCGCCAGCTCCACGATATTGCCGGCATACATGATGGCGATGCGATGGGAAATATGTCTCACCACGGCCAGATCATGGGCGATAAACAAATAGGAAAGGCCGAACCGGGCCTGGAGATCCTGCATCAGATTCACCACCTGGGCCCGGATGGATACATCCAGGGCGCTCACCGGCTCATCCGCCACAATGAACCGGGGCTTCAAAGCCAGGGCCCTGGCAATGCCCACCCGCTGGCGCTGGCCGCCGCTGAAGGCATGGGGATACCGGGCGCCGGCATCCGGGGGCAGACCCACCAGTTCCAGAAGCCGGGCCACCTCTTTAGCGGCCGCCTTTGTATTTTTCACCATACCGTGCACCCGCAGCGGTTCCGCCACAATATCGATGATTTTCATGCGGGGATTCAAACTGGCGTAGGGGTCCTGAAACACCAGCTGCATGTCCCGGCTCAATTCCCGCACCCGGTTTTTCCCGGCATGGGTGATCTCTTTGCCCTGAAAATAGATATGGCCTTGGCTCACAGGGACCCGGCCCAGAATAGCCCTTCCGGTCGTGCTTTTGCCGGAGCCGGATTCCCCCACCAAGCCTAAGGTTTCACCGGGACGGATGTCCAGACTCACATTTTCCACGGCATGCACGGTCAGCCGTTTTCGGCCCCAGAACCCGGCCCGGCCTGCGTCAAACAGCACGCTCAGGTTCCTGACATCGACCAGCGGCAGATCAGAACGCCCTTCCAATGTCTGGCCCGTCATCTGGTAACTTCCTTTGCTGCACACCAGCAGGACACATGGCGGTCGTCTCCCAGTGCGATCAAAGCCTGCATTCGCGAACACGCTTTTCCAGCCCGATCACACCGGGGAAAAAACGCGCATCCTCTGGGCGGGGAAATCAGATCCGGAGGCACCCCGTCAATGGACACCATGCGCTCGGTCACCACATCCAGGCGGGGCGTGGCCCGGATCAATCCTCTGGTATAAGGATGCACAGGTGCGGCAAACACGGGGTCCGCATCCCCCACCTCCACGATCCGGCCGGCATACATCACGGCCACCCGGTGGCAGAGCTGGGCCACCACGCCCAGATCATGGGTGATCAGAATCACGGACACGTTCAGCCGCTGCTGCAAGTCGGTCAGCAATTCCAGAATCTGAGCCTGGATGGTCACATCCAGCGCCGTGGTGGGTTCATCCGCGATAATCAGCTGGGGTTCACAGGCCAGGGCCATGGCGATCATCACCCGCTGGCGCATGCCCCCGGACATTTCATGGGGATATTGTTTCAACCGCTTTTCCGGGGCGTTGATATCCACCATGTCCAGCAGATCCATGGCCCGCTTTCTGGCCTGCTCTTTTGTCATACCCAGATGGTGACGCAGCACTTCAGTGATCTGGGTGCCGATGGTGAATACGGGATTCAATGAGGTCATGGGGTCTTGAAATATCATGGCAATCTCTTTGCCCCGAACCTGACGCACCCTTTTTTTACCGGCCGGGTCCAGCAGAGACCGGCCCTTGAAAAAAATATCTCCCCCTTCGATTCGTCCGGGATTGAAAATCAACCCCATGACCGCCTGGACTGCCACACTTTTTCCGGAACCGGATTCTCCCACGATCCCTAAGGTCTGGCCATAATCCACCTGGAAACTGACGCCCCGGGATGCCTGGACCACGCCGCCCCGGGTATAAAAATTAACCACCAGGTCCCGCACTTCCAGCAACGGGGCTTTTGGGGATGTATTCATGACGTCTCCGGTTGCCGTTCTTTGTCAATTTCTGCCTGCATGTTTTTGCGCATCCCTTTGGCCATGTGCCGGGCAAACTGTTTTTCCCGTTCCTGGGGATCGGAGATGAGCCGCAGCCAGGAAGCCACCAGGTTGATGGCCAGCACGGTGACGGCAATGGCACATCCGGGAATGGTCACCAGCCACCAGGCCATGAACATGTAATTTTTTCCCATGGCCACATCCAGGCCCCAGGACGTGGCCGGCGGCTGAATCCCCAGTCCCAGAAACGACAACGCCGCTTCCGCCAGAACGATTCTGGCAAATTCCAGGATGCCCAGGGTCAGCAGCGGAGAGGTCAAATTCGGCAGGATATGCCGGAACAGGATTCTGGGCCACCGGCATCCCACCACTTCTGCGGCTTCCACATAAGGCGACTGCCGGATGGACAGCACGGCACTGCGGGTCATCCGGCCGTACACCATCCACCCGTTCAATGCCAGGACCACCACCACCGTGGTCAGACTGGGGCCGATCACCGCTAAAATAATCAGGGCCAGCAGGAGTCCGGGAAACGCCACCTGGGTATCGATCCACCGCATGATAAACGCATCCGTCCGGCCGCCCAGGTATCCGGCCATCAATCCCATGACCACACCGAAACCGCCGGCGCACAGCACCACGGCCGCCCCCACCCACAAGGACACCCGGGCCCCGTGAATGGCCCGGGACAGCACGTCTCTGCCCAGATGATCCGTGCCCAGCATATGGTGCCAGGTGCCTTTGTCATACCACACGGGCGGGGCCAGCCGGGCCGTCAGGTCCTGGGCCGCGGGATCATGGGGGGCGATGTAAGGGGCAAACACGGCCATGAGCACCAGGGAGGTGATCAGGATCACACCGATCAATCCGGGTTTGTCGCGTTTGAGTTCCCGGCCCAGCTCACATAAGCTGTTCCACCATTCAAACCGGTTTTCAGCCAGGGCCTGTTCCAGGGTATCGGTCCGGGGCGGTGTCATGTCAGTTTCAGTCTCGGATCAATGAGTTTATAGATAAAATCCATGGCAATGTTGATGACCACCACACATACGGCCGCCGTGAACACAATGGCCTGAATCAGGATCAGGTCTTCTCTTTCAATGGCCTGGATTGCAGTCAACCCGATGCCCGGCCAGGCAAACACGGTTTCCACCACCACGGAATATCCGGCCAGAGACCGGATCACTTCCCACCCCACCAGGGTCATGATGGGCAGACCGGCATTGCGAAGCGCATGGAGCCCCACTACCCGGACAAAAGGCAGCCCTTTGGCAAAACTGGTCTTGACATACTGGCGGTTGAGTTCGTCGATCATGGAGGATCTCACCAGCATCACCAGCCGAGCCAGGGTGGGCAGCCCCATGGTCAGGGCCGGCAGGATAATATGGGTGGGCGTGCCCGCGCCTGATGTGGGCAGGATCTTGAACTGCACGGCAAACACCACGATGAACAAAAGCCCCAGCCAGAACTGGGGCACGGACAATCCCAAAAGGCTGCCGAACACCGTGACCCGGTCCACCACCCCGCCGGGCCGCAACGCCGCAATGATCCCTAAAGGAATCGCCAGAACACAGGCAAACCCGATGCCCACAGCGGTCAAAAGGATGGTCATGGGCAGTTTTTCAAACACGATCTCCATGGCCGGCCGTTTCTGCCACAAGGAATCACCGAAATCCAGCCGGGCCATGTTGCCCATAAATTCCACAAACTGAATGGGAATGGGGCGGTCCAGTCCCAGTTTTTTTTCAAACGCAGCCCGCTGTTCCGGGGTGGACTCCAGGGGCAGCATCACCTGAACCGGGTCTCCCACCATGCGGGTCACCACAAACACAATGACCGTCACCCCTAAAATCACAATCAGCCCGTGAATCAGGCGCCTGTAAATGAACCGGCCCATTATGCGGTCCGGCCTTTGTTTTCCGGACCCCCGGCCTGTTGCCGCACCCCTGGAAAGAAACGGATGATACGGATCATTGACATGTCATCTCCTGAACCAGCAGCCGTGCGTCCACCCGCCCCGGCCAATCCAGGCGCTGACTCAGGCCGTAAATGTCCTCGATATTCAACAGCCACACAAAATACGCCTGGTCATAGGCCCGTTTGACAGCCTGATGATACAAACTTTCCCTTTTTTGCTCATCCGTTTCAGACCGGGCCGCATCAATGAGCGATGCCAGGGTTGCATCCGTGTTGGAAGCGCCCACGCCGCCGGATTTGTAATACGCGGAAAAGCTTTTGTCCGCATCCAAAAGTTCATTGGAGGAAACCACAAAAATGGCATCCGCCCTTGTCTTGCGGTCGAACAACCGGTTGAGATATTCATTGAATTCAAAAATCCGCACATTGACTTTTAAACCGGCCTGCTCCCAGTACCCGGCCACGGCTTCCACAAGATCCCGGTCCTTGAGCCACCGGCCGCTGGTACCGATCAATTCAATGGTCTGTCCCTTGACCCCGGCCGCCTCGATCAGCTTTTTGGCCCGATCCGGATCATAGGGATACGCGGTGACCTGATCATTGTAACCAAAAAACGAAGGGCTTAACAGCTGGCCCTGGGCCACCTGGGCATATCCCTCGAACAGACCGTTGGCCAGGGCCATTTTGTTCACTGCCAGATTCAAGGCCTGTCTGACTTGCGGATCTTTTGTGATGCCGCTGTCCGCGTTAAGAATGACAATGGGATGTTCCAGCCCCAGCACATTCACTGATTTGGGCACATGGCTGGTGAACTCGGGCAGCAGATTGGTGATCAGATCGAACTCCCCTGCCATGAGACCGGCCAGCCGGGTGCCGGGTTCTTCAATGAACCGGTATCTGACGGCCATGATCTGGGGGGCATCCCCCCAGTAATCGTCATTGCGGACCAGGTCGATATGCTGGCCCCGCTGCCAGGTCACAAACCGGTATGGGCCGGTTCCCACAGGATTCTCGGCGAATCCGGGATCTTTGGAATGCACGGGCGGCACCACCTTGAGCCAGTACAGCCGGGAGGGCAAAATGGGATCGGGTCCGTCTGTGATCACATGCAGGGTCAGATCACCCGTGGCCCGGGCCGCCTTGATGGTGGAAAAAAATGAAATCTGCTCGGAATTAAAATCCGGATCGATCACCCGCTGGATACTGTAGACCACGGCATCTGCAGTCATCGGTTCCCCGTTGTGAAACGTGATACCGGGCCGCAATGTGACCTCCCAGGTGTCAGACGCCACCAGTTCGGGCATCTGGGCTGCCAGAGACGGGATCAAATCCCCTTCCGGGGTCCGGGTCAGCACGGTATCATAAATATTGTCGTTCACAGCCCGTTCTCCTCCGTCCTCCCGAATCTGGGGATCCAGGGTGGTGGGCTCGGAACCCAGCGCAATGGTTATTTGCCGTGTCTGTGCCCATCCTGGACCTGTCAAAAAAATACCCATCCAGACTGCTGCCAGAAATACACATCCCCATTTTTTCATGGCCCCTCCTCAATGTCAGACATCATTAATTTTGTTATTTTTTTCATCCTCTGGAACCGGCGTGTCTCAAAAAATCTACCGGTCCTGAACAGATGCCAGAATATTTTTCAACCCGGCTTTTTCCATTTGCCTGTCAATTACCGCCGGGTCCGTGTGGTACCGCCCTTTTTGTTTCATACGATCAAACAGGACTGAACCGGAAAAGGTAAATTTGAGTCCCAGGCCTTCCGGGGTCTGCATCTGCTCCCGCACAAACGTGACGGCATCCCCGATCACGGACGCTTCCGGGAGCACCCGTGCTGTTTTTCCCTGCACATGGCGCACGGCATTCACCCCGGCCAGAGTCCCCGTGCAGATGGCTTCGGTATGGCCCACCATGAGCCCGGCTTTTTCGCCGGCACAAAACAGATTGTCCACCCCATCCACTTTCAGCGCATCATCCCTGGGTGACATGCCCATATACCGCACGGAATTGCCCATACCGCCGGCATAAGGGTCCTCGAACCGGGCGTTTTCCAGCCCGGGGATTTTTCTGAGCCCATCCAGCGGGAAAAACGGGGTCATGAGCTTGGCATGACCCGTGTCCAGCAGAATCACGTTTTGCTCAAAATCAGCAATGGCATACTGCTGGCAGGCTTTCAAGGACAGCTTCCCGGTCATGCGAAGATTTTCATCCAAAGGAATCACCGCCACCCCCGTATCATTGAGCTGTTTGCGCAGGTCCGGAGACAACGATTCTTTGTGAAGCTTGCAGGATCCGCTCACGGCACCGGTCTGATCCCCTTTTTTCCCGTTGACCTCTGCAACGCCGGCTTTGGCGGCAATGCTGACCCGACCCCCGAATGAATGGCATCTGAGAATGCACATGGCACACCCATTGCCGTGTTTAGCGCAATTGGCAGGCGGTCCGGCCGTGCCCGTGGTTTCAATAAACGCATCCCCCTGGAACCGGACGGTTTTGCCGGCCTGTTTTCCCAACACCGTGGTGATCCGGTTTTTATCCATTTCCACATCCGTGATCCGGCACCCGGTTTCAATGCAGATGCCGGATGCTTCCAAAAACCGCCGGATCTTGGGTTCCATGGTGGAAACATCGTATAATGAGGCATGCAGATGTCCCGGAAAAGTGATGTCTTTGTGGATAAAATTGGATTCAATGACTGTAAACAGATCACCGCCCCCCAAGGCTTTGAGTTCTTCCGTGGCAGTGAGCCGGCCGTTGTTCCGCATGATGCCGCCCACAAGGCCTGTGCCTAAAAGCATATCCGTTCTTTCCACCAGGACCACGTCCGCTCCCTGTTTTTTCGCGCTGACGGCTGCAGCACATCCGGCCCAGCCGCCACCGATAACAATGACTCTCATATTTTTTTCTCCGCTCTGGAAAATTTGTGTTGGATTGAAAGACTTATTATTTTGAAAAATCCGGTTTTTATTGTCAACCTATTTATCACTTCCATCTCCAGATTTTTGTTTTTGGCTGTTTACATTCCACCAATTTGGAATACTATGTCCCAGACACAACCTGAAACAAAAGCATTTGAACCATGCCCAGTCAGACTGAACAAAAATTGATGAAAAAACCGGAACCGGACACATTGTCCCGGGAACAGCTCAATCCCATTGTTTTTTTAACGGGTATTTTCTTTTTCAACATGCTTTCCCGGCTGGGAATGGCCCCGTTACTGCCGGATATCAAAATCGATCTGGCGTTAAGCCACAGCCAGGCAGGAGGCCTGTTTTTTCTGATTTCATCCGGATATTGCATCAGCCTTTTTGGCTCCATATTTTTAACGCCCCGGTTCTCCCACCGGCATCTGATTATCGCTTCCGGCCTTGCCGTGGGAATCAGCCTGCTTGCGGCCGCAGCCAGCCAGGGGGTGGTGATGCTCCAGGCGGGCATGGTCTGCTTAGGCCTGGCCGGCGGCTTTTACCTGCCTTCGGGTGTGGCCAGCCTGACGGGACTGGTTTCCCGGCACCATTGGGGCAAAGTACTGGGCGTGCACCAGTTGGCGCCGAACCTGGCGTATATCATCGCTCCTTTGGCTGTGTCTTTGTTTGCGGCATGGCACCATTCCTGGCGCATGGTGCTGGTGGTTTACGGCACCGCTTCCCTGATACTGGCGATCACCTATGCGGCCCGGGGAAAAGGGATCACGGACCGGACAGATCCCCCCGGGCTCAAAATATTCGCCACCCTGCTCCATACCCCGGCAATCCCGATCATTGCCGTACTTTTCATCCTGGGAATGGGATTGAATCAAGGGGTATTTGTCATTTTGCCCCTTTATCTGGTGTTTGAGCGGGGAATCGATCCGGAAACCACCAATATCATGCTGGCGGTCTCCAGGGTTGTGGCATTTGGCATGCCCCTGGCCGGGGGATGGCTGGCTGACCGGTTCGGCCCCCGGCCAATCATTTTGTCTGCGTTGTTTTTTAGTGCTTTGGGAACGTTTTTTATGGGGTGGCTGCCCGGGACATGGGTCTGGCTGGCCCTGATCCTTCAGGCAGGGGCCGGGGTGTGCGTGTTTCCTTTGTGTTTTGCCATCATGGCCATGGTCACCACGCCTCAAATCCGCCCGGTGGCGGTTTCTGTGGTAGTGCCCCTGGCGCATTTCCTGGGATCCGGGCTGGTGCCGTTCGGCATCGGCATTCTGGCGGAAACCGGGCGGTTCAACATCGGATTTGCCGTTCTTGGCGGGGTCACGTTCCTGTGCCTGCCTTTGATCCGGATGTTGAAGAAACAATCGTGACACCAAAAAATTTTAAGAAAAAATCGATCCCGATTCTCAGGCGTTTGAAAAAAGGAATTCGATTCGTTCCCGGCTTTTCACCAGATCATCCGTATTGGCTGAAAACACTTCAAAGGTGATGGTATCATCATACCCGGCCTGTTTAAGGGATGAAACCAATGATTCAAAATCAATATTTCCTTTTCCCACGGCCATGTGATCGTCTTTTTTCCCGAAATTGTCACTGATATGCACATGACCGATATACGGGGCCAGCCGGGTGACAAACTGTCCCAGCCTTGTCTGTTCCGGATCTCCGATATTGGCGTGTCCGGTATCCAGGGTCATCTTCAGCCCGGGAAATTCCTTGAACAGATCCTCGAACGACTCGGGCTCAAAATTCAGATGATATGAAGGAAACATGTTCTCAAAACACAGCTGAATGTTCAGGTCCCGGGCATGGGCCACAATGGCGGTCAACGCGGTATGGGCATATTTTTTGGCCGCATCCATGGCAAACATCCCCATGCCCGTGATATACCCCGGATGCAGCACGGCTTTGTGAACGTTGATTCCGGCTGCGGCATCCAGGGAATGTTTCATTTCATCTAAAGACGCCCGGCGGATGGCCGGTGTCAGGTCCGGTGTGTACACAAAACAGGGCAGATGGCAGATCACGGGCATGCCTGTGTCTGCCAGGATTGCCATAATCTGATTTTCCAGCTCACAAATCTTTGTCCAGTGCCCTTCGGGCGGATCCATGGACAGTTCAAAATAATCAAACCCCAGGTCCGCCACTCTTTGTATTTCTTCACATACCGGCTTGATCGGAAAACCCGATGCCCCGTATTTCATATTCATATCCTTTTCATTGTCATGTCCGGTCAATCGGTCAGTTTTTTCAGAAACCGTCCCAGTTCCTTTTCCACACTCTGTTTCAACTGCTCCACAGCCTCAGGTGAGGTGCCGGTTAAAATCGAAGTGATCACGCCCTTGATATCCGGCTGGATGGCCGGGTCTGCCAGCGGCCCCCGGATATATATGGGAACGGGAATTCCGGCAAGCTCGGCCAGTTCGCTGCCTGCCTGGCCTCTGGAGGTTTCCACCACCGTGACCATTGCCCTGTAATCAATGGTTTCCTTGACGATATCCACCACGGTTCCGGTCCCGGATACCCGCAGGGCCGGGGATTTTCCCGACAGATCGTCCAGAACGACCACCCCGTTTGTCACCACGGGATTTCCGGCAAGTTCGGTAAAATCGGTTTCTTCCGCTTCTGACACGGAAAAGGTCCGGGTATCCCGCAGGGATTTGAGGCTGCGCAGAAATTTACCCACATTAAACCCGATCACGGCCCCGTTTTTGAACAAAAAAGACAGATTCCCGTTCAAATGCTGTTTCATGGCACTCACGGTTGCCCCGCGGGTGGTCAAGGCCGCAGTGATGTCTCCGGTTCCCCGGATCATGGCTTTTTCAGTCATATCATCCAGCAAAGGGGCCACCTCAATCCCTTTCAGGGACGAATTTATGGTGATCAAAGGAATATCTTCGGCGGCATCCAGCATCATGCTTCCATGATACACCCCATTGTAAAGGGCTGCAGACAACGGTGCGGCATGAATGACCCCGTCTTTGGCCGTCAGTTTTGCCTGAACCCTGGACAAAGAAGCCCCGGAAACAACCAGATTCTCTATGGCCAGGGCCGCATTGATTTTCAAATTTCGAAGCTGGGCCACAGGCATTCGGGTAGCGGCTCCGGCAGCCACCGTTTCCGGTGTCACGGGTACAGATCTGTGTTTTTTTCCTTTTGCCTGCTTGGGCGCCTTGGGCAGATACGGGTCCACATCGATCCGGTCAACAGCCAGATCCATCGTGATGTCCGGATCTGAAAAGTCTGTTACCCCAAAACTTCCCTTCAGGTGTGAATCATCCACAACCCCGGACAGGCCGGTCAATTGGAGATCATTTGTCGAACCGGTAAACCGGGTTTTCAGGCCCACTTTTTCAAACACCCGGGCATCTGCCGTGGCCGGCAAAGACAAGCCCAGTGTTTTCATGAGTTGCCGCAAATTGAATGGGGCCGCAGACAAGGTTCCGGTGTACACGGGATCGGTCTGGATTTTTTCAACAGTGATACCACCGGACACGGCCAGATCCATGCCTGAGAGGGAAAAAGCCGGCACTTCCAGTCGCTGCTGATTCATCTGCCAGTGCACGGGTGCATCCAGGGTCACGGAAAACGGCCCGTTGGAAATTTTTTTTCCGTCAAGGCCCAGGCGGATCTGCAACGGATCCAATGTCAGGTTTCCCTGTTTTCCGTTGAACCGCACCTGTCCTGCCACTGTGTCCAGAAAATCACCCGGCACGGGTTGATCCAGGGCATGGAGTAACCGGTTCAGATGCCTGCCTTCCAGAACCATCTTGCCTTCCATTTCCGCGCGGCGGGTGCCCAGATCCCGGGCTGCGACATTGCCCTTGAGGGTAATGCCCAGTGCCGCAATATCCAAAGCCGGCACCAGGACCCGGCCCTGACTTAAATCCATATCCATGTCCATGTTCACATGAAATGCCTTTTCACCGGTCCGGGCCAGGTGTGCGGCCAATGGCCCGCCTTCAATAATCTGCATCAGCAGGGCCAGGTCTTTTCCGGCAATATCCAGGGCCAGGTCGATCCGGGGGATGACAGCCCCCATATTGCCCAGCACAATAGTCCCCGTGACATCCGTTCCCAGTCCGGATGCTGTCAGGTTTTTGACAGATACGGTGTCTTGTGGCAGATCCATTTCCACCCGGCAGGCCAGATCCAGGTCTGCCGGTTTTTTTCCTAAAATCGGTCCGGCAAGCCGGGCCTGGAATATCATGGGATCGATCTGATACTGACCGGAACCCAGATCAAAAACAAGGGTTCCCTCAAGTCCGGCATTTCCGGAAATCTTTGGGGACGTGCCCGTACCGTTGAAAGTCAGCTGCCAGTCCACGGGAGCGCCCGGCACCACTTTGCCTGTTGTCAGATTCAGATCGGTGAGGGTATATTTTTTCCCTGTGGACCGGTCGTCAAAACTGAAACGGGCATCTTGAATGCGCACCCCGCCGTTCAGCAGCACGGCCAGGTTTTTCAGGTCAATTTTTTTTTTCGACGATGCAGCGGACGGTTTGTGCGGCTTTGTTTTATCGGGCGAACCGCCCTGAGTTTTCCAATTGGCCATGCCGGCCTGGTTTCTGGCCAGATGGACCTGCGCCCCTTCAAGCACCAGGGTGTCCATTTCGATCTGTTTTTTCAGCAACGGCAATGTCTTGACCCGGACCATGGCATAATCAGCCGTCAACATGGGCCCATCCCCGAATCCCGGCGCGTTTTCCAGAAAAATTTTGGACATCTCCAGATGCAGCCAGGGATAATATTTCACACGCAAGTCCCCCTGGATCTCAAAGGTCCGGCCCACCTGCTGACTCACCTTTTTTGCGACATAGTCCTTATACCGGTTCGGATCCAGATTCAAAACAATGACCGCCCCAGCCACTGCCACCAGAATCAATATTCCCAGCCCGGATAAAGTCAGCAAAAACACTTTTTTCATGGAGATGTTCCTTTATACACATTGAAAAAGATATGATCAAAACAGGAACGGTCTGAATCACATCTTTTGTTTGTAACCCGCCTGATATACGGTATACAGGATCATGGCCGCGATTTCAATCATTTCAAATGTGTCTTATCCCCCCTTTCTCCGGAACAAGGGTTTATTTTTTATCCTGAAATACGTATAAGTTAAATTTTTACACAAAAATGGACCCGCACCCCCATGCGGGAAAAAAGGAAAAGGCATGGCTTTTAAGGTGTTTGTCGACGGCCGGGAAGGAACCACGGGATTGCAGATCATCGATTATCTGTCATCGCGCAAAGATATTGAACTGCTTGAAATCGATGCTGATCTTCGCAAAGACCCCCGGGAAAGACAAAAATTAATCAACCAGTCGGATGTGACATTTCTATGCCTGCCGGATGCGGCTTCCAGAGAATCGGCGTCTTTGGTCACAAATGCAGACACCTGCATCATCGACGCCAGCACGGCATTCAGAACCCACCCGGACTGGGTGTATGGACTGCCGGAAATCGCGCCTGAACAGCGGGATCTTTTGAAAAAATCCAAAAAAATCGCCAACCCGGGATGCCATGCCACCGCGTTTGTGCTGGGGGTGCATCCCTTGATCAAAGCCGGCATCATGCCACCGGACTACCCGGCCTGCTGCTACTCCATCACGGGTTACAGCGGTGGGGGCAAAAAGCTGATCACGGCCTATGAACAACTTCATACCCCTTCTTTGGACAGCCCGCGGCACTATGCCCTGGGCCTGGTTCACAAGCATCTGCCGGAAATGACGGTGAGAACCGGACTGACTGCGGCACCTGTCTTCACGCCCGTGGTGGCTGATTTTTACAAAGGCCTGGCCGTGACCACGTTTGTTCACACGCGCCTTTTGACAAAAAAAGTGACCCCGGCAGACATCCGGCAACTGCTTGCCCGATATTACCAGGATGAGCCGTTTATCCGGGTGTTTCCCTTTGACGATGCCAATAATCTGGACAATGGATTTTTTGATGTGCAAGGGTGCAACAATACCAACCGGGCCGATATATTCGTGTTCGGCAATCCTGAGCAGATGGCGGTGATCACCCGCATTGACAACCTGGGCAAAGGGGCTTCCGGTGCCGCCGTCCAGTGCATGAACATCCATTTGGGCCTGGATGAAGCCACGGGGCTGGTATAGTTGTTTTTTTTCACAACCCGCCCGGACCCCGTGCATACAAAAAGGGCGGTCCGCCCGAAAGCGAACCGCCCTTTATCTTTCAATTCAACGTTGAAATCAAATGCCCGGCCATGGGATCATCTATGGATCACATGGCTGAAATCAGGCAATGTCTGGAATTTGAGCCGCTTTTGAGTGCGGCCGACCGGTAACACTGATGCCGCTCTTCCGGATTTTTAGATGTTGAATCACAGTTTCGGAGTTTTTTGACCAGACGATTTTTTTCCCGGACACAGCATTCTCTTGCTTTTATATTCAATAAATCGACCATAAGTCACCTCTTTGGCATTTTTTTTTAAATAAAATCAAGATGGTGTTCTGTTTTACACCACCTTGACATGAACATAAGGCAGTTATGACTGATTGCAACAGCCCTGAAAAAAAAACGGCCGGCCCAAAAAAGGGACGGATGCCGGGACATAAACCCTGGATTTCTGTGCGCCATTCAAGTATAACCCCGTACCATGAAACCGGATACATCCACCATCGATATCAGGGCCATGGCCCTGCTGATCATTTTGTGCGCCTCCTGGGGATTGAACCAGGTGGCCATTAAAGCGGCCGTTGCCGACATACCGCCCGTGCTCCAGGCCGGCATCCGATCCATGGGCGCCACCTGCCTGATGCTGGTATGGATGACCATCAAAAAAAAATCTTTGCTGGAAAAAGATGGCACCCTGCTGTGCGGACTCATCTGCGGATTGCTGTTCTCAGCTGAATTTGTTCTGATCTATTGGGGGCTTGAGTTCACCAATGCCTCCCGATCCACCATTTTTTTGAATACATCCCCGTTTGTGGTGGCCTTGGGCGCCCATTTGTTCATCCGGGCAGAATACCTGTCCCGAATCCAGATCATCGGAATGGTGCTGGCATTTGCCGGCATTCTGGTGGCGTTTCATGAATCCCTGAATCTGCCCGACCCGGGGATGATCAAAGGAGATGTCATGCTGATGGGGGCGGCCGTGTTCTGGGGAGCCACCACCGTGGTGATCAAGGCAAGCCCGCTGGCAAAGGTTTATCCGGGCAAAGTACTGCTGTATCAGCTCGGTGTATCTGCGGTTATTCTGCCGGTTGCGTCCATATTTCTGGGCGAACCGCCGGTTCAGACCCTGACCCCTCTGGTGATCTCAAGCCTGATCTATCAGACTGTCTGGGTGGCGTTTTTCACCTATGTGACCTGGTTCTGGCTGATCCGCACCTATCCGGTCTCCCGGCTGGCGCCGTTCACGTTTCTGACACCGCTGTTCGGTGTCCTGGCAGGGTCATGGCTTTTGGGGGAAACCGTGACGATTTATCTTTTGTGCGCCCTGGCCATGGTGGGCGCAGGCATTTACCTGGTCAACCGCAGATAACGGGTTTCGCTGTATCTGACCGATCCATCCCCTTTCTGCCCTTTTTGACAAAATTTTAATGTGGCACCCGGATCAAACACCCGGGGTTTTTATCATCATTTATTTTTATTTTTTTTAAGGAGTTTATCATGAGCGGTAACGGCGGCAATCCCATCAACATCGATTTTCAGGTAGACAGAACACACCTTTACCGGGAAGAAACCATCACAGATCTGAAAATTGCCAATATTCAGAAATTAACCCCGATTCTTCCGGACGGGTCAAACGATCCTTCCAGAGAAACCGTCTTTGTGGGAAACACCCAGCTGGGCACCCCCCATGGCCCGGTTCCGATTCAAGCCCGGCTGAAAGCCACGACGCTGGAGCAGGCCATGGATGAATTTCCCCAGGCCATGGAAGCAGAGACCCGGAAAGTGATTCAGCAGTTCCAGAAAATGGAGGCGGAACAAAAACAAGCCAATGATTCCCGGATCATCGTTCCCGGAGTTCAATAACGATCCCCCAAAAAAAAGAACCCGGCTTCCGGAAAGGGGATCCCAAAAGCCGGGTTTGCGTCTGGGTGCGTTGTTGGAAGGATGGGATTGGAGGGATATGAATGCCCGCCAGACGCACTTTCAAGGCCGCTACCTGGTGGGATTGGGGTTATGTTGGGATGGCCCCACTCAGGCATGATCAATTGATTACGCCAGTCAATCCGGGTTGTCAATTCGGGAAAATCCCTTAGTGGCTATAGGTAAAACTCCCTAGTCCGGGGAATTTCACTGACGGACATAAGTATGGATTTTCCTTAAAATAAAGAGGGTTGCCTGTTTACGCAACTATCGTATCCGGCAGGTAATCCCGTTTTTTTCCAGGGGATTTTCATACGCTTTTTTTTCATGTATGATCCATATGCAGTGAAAACATCATAATTTTGAAAGGACAGTGCCATGCCGATTGCAGACAAAATGGTGAAAATGGTGGAAGCGGCTTCCATGATCCGGAAGATGTTTGAAGAAGGCATCCGGATGAAAGAAAAATTCGGGGCCGACCATGTATTTGATTTTTCCCTGGGAAATCCGGATGTTCCCCCGCCCAAAATCATGCAGGAAACCCTGCTGGACCTGATCCATGATGACACTGTTTCCCATGGGTACATGCCCAACCCGGGGTTTATGCATGTCCGCCAGGCAGTGGCGGATTATCTGAACCAGACGTTTAACGTGGGCCTGACACCGGATTTGATCGTGATGACGGTGGGCGCGGCCGGGGCCCTGAACGACTGTCTCCGGGCACTGATCAACCCGGGCGAGGAACTGCTCACTCCGGCCCCTTATTTTGTGGGATACAACCAGTATGCGTTCGTGGCCGGGGCCACCTTGATCACAGCCCCCACCCGCCCGGATTTCCACCTGGACCTGGAAGCCATCCAGACCGCCATCACGGAAAACACCCGGGTCGTGCTGATCAATTCACCCAACAACCCCACGGGCGCGGTCTATTCAGCCGAAGAACTGGACGGGTTAGGCCGGGTTTTGGAAGCGGCCAGCAAAAAATTCGACAAACGCATCTACCTGATATCCGATGAACCCTACCGGAAAATCGCCTATGACGTGACCGTTCCGTCCGTATTTGATGCCTACGACCACACCATTGTCCTGACTTCCTATTCCAAGGAACTGTCTTTGGCCGGTGAACGCATCGGTTATCTGGCCGTGCATCCCAAAGCGGAAGATGCCCGACTGATTGCCGGTGCCGCCGGCGTGGCCAACACCATGATGTATGTCAATGCCCCGTCCCTGTTCCAGCAGGTGGTGGGACGGCTGCAAGGGATTACCGTGGATATCGATATTTACCGCCGGCGCCGGGATATTTTCTGCCAGGGGCTTAAACAGGCCGGGTATGAATTCGATGTACCGGACGGCGCATTTTATCTGTTTCCCAAAAGCCCCATTGAAAATGACGTGGAATTCGTCAATCTGCTCAAGGACCAGAACATCCTGGCCGTGCCGGGCACGGGCTTTGGCGGCCCCGGTTATTTCAGGCTGTCCTATGCCGTGCCGGACAAAACCATCATTGATTCTTTGCCCGGATTCAAAAAAGCCATACAAAGCGTCAAATAACCGGTTTTTCTTCTCCCAAAAAGTGTCCGGGGGCCGGTGGTTGAATCATACCGGCCCCCGGATGCGTTGATGGATGTGCGATGCCCTTTATTTGCCCTGTCTGGGTTTGGGCAGATTTTCCAGGTCTTTAAGCGCGATGTCGATCTGTTCCTGGGGCAGATCATGATCAGCCAGGTTCCCTCTGAAATAAGATTCATAGGAAGCCATATCCACCAGTCCATGGCCGGACCAGTTGAACAGGATCACTTTTTCTTTGCCTTCTTCCTTGGCTTTTAATGCCTCCCGGATGGCCATGGCCACGGCATGGTTGCATTCCGGCGCGGAAATATATCCTTCGGACCGGGCAAAGGTCAGCCCGGCCTTGAACGTTTCCATCTGATGAATGGCTTCAGGCCGGATGATGCCGTCCAAAACCAGCTGGCTCACCAGGGGTGACATGCCGTGGTACCTCAGCCCGCCGGCATGGATGGGGGCGGGCACGAAATTATGACCCAGGGTGTACATGGGCAGCAACGGGGTCATCTGGACCGTGTCCCCGAAATCATAGGCAAAAGGCCCCCGGGTCAGGGTGGGGCAGGAGGTGGGTTCCACGGCAATGATATCGATCTGTTTGCCGTTGATCTTGTCTCTGGCAAAGGGAAAGGACAGACCGGCAAAATTACTGCCCCCGCCCGCACTGCCGATGATCACATCCGGATAATCTCCGGCCATTTCCATCTGTTTCATGGCTTCCAGCCCGATGATGCTCTGATGGATCATCACATGATTGAGCACGGATCCTAAGGCATATTTGGTGTTTTCATCAGCCACTGCTTCCTCCACGGCTTCGGAAATGGCCATGCCCAGGGATCCCGGCGAATCCGGATCTTTCTCCAGAATGGACCGGCCGGCCCGGGTTTCCGTGGAAGGGCTGGCCGTGCAGTTGGCCCCCCAGGTTTCCATCATCATCCGGCGGTAGGGTTTCTGGTTATAAGAAATTTTCACCATGAACACCTTGCACTCAATGCCGAAAAACGCACAGCACATGGCCAGGCTGCTGCCCCACTGCCCGGCCCCCGTCTCCGTGGTAATCTTTTTGGTGCCCGCCACTTTGTTGTAATAGGCCTGGGCCAGGGCCGTGTTGGGTTTGTGGGATCCGGCCGGGCTCACGCCTTCGTTCTTGAAATAGATCCGGGCCGGGGTGTCCAGGGCTTTTTCCAGATTCCGGGCCCGGAACAGAGGAGACGGCCGCCAGATGGCGTACTTGTCCAGAATCTCTTCGGGAATATCGATCCACCGCTGGGTACTCACTTCCTGCTCGATAAGATTCATGGGGAAAATCGGGGCCAGGTCTTCCGGGCCGCAGGGCTGGCCCGTGCCCGGATGCAGAGGCGGCTCCATGGGCGTGGGCAGGTCTGCCATGATGTTGTACCACTGCCGGGGCATTTCCTGTTCAGTCAATAAAAATTTCTGGGTTTTCATGGGATCTCCTTTAATGGCAAAATTGATATTTTTTTAACAGCTGACATATCGCTTATTTCATTTCTTGGATAAAGGAAGACGGGTCCGTCATAAACGCCTTGTAAAGACGGTAATACTCCGTGTCTTCATACAAAACAGGCGCAATTTTCGGCCCGTTGAAATTATAGATCACGGCATCCGGACAGGCCAGCAGAATGGGCGAATGGGTGGCGATCACAAACTGGGCATGGCCTTTGCCGCTTTCACCCATGATCAGATTGAGCAGTGCCACCTGGGATTTCGGCGACAGGGCCGTCTCAGGCTCATCCAGAAAATACAAACCTTTGCGCTGATACCGGTTGGAAAAATACGACATCAGCGACTGGCCGTGGGACTGGGTGATCAACGATTTTCCCCCGAAATAATCCAGCATGGGCCGGTCATTGAGTGCCCACTCCTCCAGTTTTCTGGCAAAATGGGAAAAAATCTGGGATCCGAAATACGATCCCGGCACGGGTCCCTGGTCCCAGGTCACGGTCAGATAGCGGTGCAACTGTTTTTCATGGGGATTGGTTTCGCACCGAAGCAGAAATTCCGGCTCCCAGATGTGAATGCCGCAGCAAAGCCCCAGGGCCTTGAGCAATGTGGATTTTCCCGTGCCGTTTTCTCCGGAAAACAGCGTGATGCCCTGGTCAAACCCCAGGGTATTCGTCCGGTTCAGAATTTCCAGACAGAACGGATATGCATTTGTGTCCGGAAAGGTGTCGCTGTGAATGGCCGCCTGCTTCAGGAACATGGGCCCTGCCCGTCGTCTGCTTTCAAAGGATTCTGTGATACCCGGGCCTGGGCCTGCTGGATCAGTTCCATCAATGTCTGGACCTTGGGCCGGCCCTGGTTCATGAATGCCGCGGCAAATTCGTCTTTTGACAGGGTCTGCTTAAAATAGGCAACCACATCAAAATGGCCGTGCCAGCAGTCCAGTGTTTTAAAGCAGGGCGCGCCGGTATTTTCTACCCGGCAGTAGCTGAAAGCCACCTGATGCCCCAGCCGGGGGCACCGGATTTTAAAATCGTCTGACGGCAATGCCGAAGAAATTGTGCACATTGTTCCTCCTGTGTGTCGTTTTGTACTGTTTATGAGAAACACGCACACAAGTCAAGCATTATCCGCAGATGTTTCGAGTCAAAAAAGCTTTCCCATCGCTTTGATTGCAACACCCAGCTCTTTTATCAGCCCATCCATCACTTTATCAACTTCCATACGACCTCCTGTGTTTCATTTGTTTTGATGATTTTTGCGTCCCTTCATTTTTTCAAAATCATATTCCCTGCCGCCAAAGATACACCATGATCCGGCCCGGGGCAAGGGCGGCCGGGCAAGGCCTGATCCCGGCTGTGTGGGGCGATTGTGGCAGGGGTCATTGACATTTTTGGACCACAATATTAAAAATAACGCTACGTATTAATGACGATACATATTAAGGCGAGGGTCCTTTTAAGGATCAGACGTCACATAAAGGAGTCAAACATGCTCAAAGACGGAGAAAAAGGCGTCATCCGCCAGCGCGGAAAAGACGATATCACCTATGCCATTGCCCCCCATGTGCCCTGCGGAGTGGTGAAACCGGACCAGCTGAGAACCCTGGCCGATGTGGCGGATAAATATCAGGTATCGGAACTCAAGATCACCAGTGCGGCACGGATTGCTATCATCGGGCTCAAGGAGGACCAGGTGGACGGGGTCTGGGAGGACCTGGGCATGGATCCCGGCCATGCCGTGGGGCTGTGCGTGCGGAGCATCAAGGTCTGCCCGGGCATCCAGTACTGCCGCCTGGCCAAACAGGACAGCCTGGAGATGGGCATGGAACTCGACCGGCGCTACCACGGCATGGTCCTGCCCAGCAAGATGAAGATGGGGGTTTCCGGCTGCAAGATCCAGTGCGCGGAAAACTGCATCAAGGATATCTCCCTGTACGGCACCCCCAAGGGGTGGGCCGTGATGATCGGGGGGAACGGATCGGCACTGCCCAGGCTGGCGGATCTTCTGGTGGAGGACCTGTCCCGGGAAAAGGCCCTGGACATGGTGGTCCGGATCATTGACTATTACAAGGAGAACTCCAAGCGCGAACGCATGGGGCGTATGATCGAGCGCATGGGACTGGATAAGGTCAAAGCGGACCTTCTGGGCTGAGTCCTTTACAGATATCAATCAATCGCTGATGTTCCAAAGGCATACTGTTGGCGTTCAGAGGCCGCCGAGCAAATGTGATTTTTCCTACATTAAACTCAGGAACCGGTCGACATCCATCCGGGCCTGCTTTAAAATATGCGACAAAGTAGACCGTTTAACAGGGTTGTGGGCTGGAACCGTCAGTTTTAAGACTTCATCCCGGGTTCGTTTTTGAAGTCTTATGTGGCTTCCCTTCTGCCTGACCACAACCCACCCGTCCCGCTGGAGGGTTCGAATGATTCTGTCATATGCGACACTCGGAATTTTTGTCATATGGCAAGTTCCATGATTTCCGTACCAGGCACAAAAGACATGTCATCTTCGACAGGCTCAAGATACAGATCAATTGCCTCCCTGATGTTTTCCAACGCTTCCTGCCTGGAATCTCCCTCGCTGATGCAACCCGGGAGACTCGGAACATAGGCAGTAAATCCCCCTTCCTCACTTGGTTCAAGAACAACTTTAAGTTTCATTTTTGTATGTCCTCCATTTGGACTCTATCAAATTGTCAAACGGACCTGGATACCAGTGTCAATGTATCTTCGGTTATTTGATCCTGTTTTATATGGCCTGATTAAAATTGGTCTGGCCCAACAAGGTTTTTTCATAGCCCTGGTTGTCGATCTGGTGAATGAGCACGTTCTTTGACCAGCCGAATTTGCGGGTCATCCGGATATAAAATTCCCGTTCCAGGGGGTCTTTGCAGCGCTGAAAAATGACAACATTGTGGGTCCATCCGATTTCTCGCACCAGTGGTACGAGTTTTTCCAATCCAATGTATGTCTCGAAAAAAAATTTCATCCACCAGAGATTAGAGGCTGAAAAGCCGCTTCTGCCAGGGAACTCACGCTGTAAATCTTTAGCAATCCGCTGAACGGCGGCCTTGCCCCAGCCTTGATTATCCTGCCGTTCCACGATCGTCCGTCCGATGTCCCAGTTCAGCCCAACCAGTTCCTTGTTGACCTTCTTGAGAGCTTCATACTGGGCGGACTGGCCGCCTGGCAACAGGAGGAAGGCACTTTTATAAAATTTGCATCCCATCTCATCTTTCACACATCCTGCAAATCGATGACCTATTCCCCCTATTGATCCGCGGCTTCTTGAACCACAGGATTAGTACCGAGCCTCTTGCCTCGGCACGGTTACTAATCCTTCATTTGTTAGCTGGTTAAATATTAACAACGCAGTCGTACATAACCCGAGAACCATCTGGTTCAGTGCCAAAAATAATTGCCCTTAAACCATCTTTGCTCAAATATTCTTTTTTCTTTCCTTTAAAATACCATCCAGTTCCATGGCCTATCTTTGAAAAATCTGGGGAATCAATCTCCCAGTAAACCGCCCAAACACGATCTTGATTTTCAAGTTGAAACGAACCGATAAGGGAAGTATCCATTGATTGCTTTCCCGGCCAACCTGCAATAGGAATATTTGCTTTAGTTATAAGGACATCTATTTCTATTGCTTTAGACTCAGATGCATTTGGCAACCATTTTACCTTTTTATACTTTCCTAACTTTTTGCAGCTTGTTACTGCTGCATGAGATGTAACGATTCTATATGCTAACGTGATGCCTGGTGCTATTTCAGGAGGCCTTGGCCATTTCTCTATAAAGCGATCTTTAAATTTCGGTACTACATCTTTAACTTGCTCTTCAAATAGCTTTTTCGTATATGCAATATGCCAATTACCTGATTGATGAAAGCTGGTTTTCAAAACTCCACCAAGAGACCTGTTCACAAGATACACTTCAGAGTTACCACCGCCAGTTTCTGTCCAAAGCTTCCACGTAGCGGCCCGCTTGTTATCACCATCATGTATTCCAAATCTCAACGATTTCTGTGCCATTCTTATTTCCGCTAACGTGGAATTTTGCAGACCCGCGCTGTTTGCGGGATCCGCAGAAAAGTTTTGTTATGTTAATATTTTCATAGACTTATCGTCAAAGCGACTTTTCCACTTTTTGATTGTATTCGGAATATCCTCAATGAATGATTTATTGCTGGTAAAATAATATACCTTATCTACGTCTAAAAATGCGCCCCAGACATCCGTTTGGTTTTTCATTAAAATAGCTTCGTAGGTAGTATACATTCCAGGAACACCACCACTTATGATTTCTGCATCGAAATCATCTATGTTTTCTACATCATGGATATCAGCAAAACATTTCAAAAACTCTTCCCAATATTTTCCTTTTTTCAATAACATATATAGTTTTGTGAGTTCTATATCGTTTAGTATCTTTAATTTATAAAAAATATCCTTCTCAAGAATGTAATCACCACCAAAAAATGCACGCATGCCATGGTAATCTCTACAGTAATTAGATTCATTTACCTGTATTACGTCGTTATACTTAGAAAATTTCAATTCACATTTGCCATCGTACGCATCTACTTCAAAAATTGCGACATTATCATTAATAAATTTGGCATAACCATCCAAGTCTCCCATGTGAGCGCCATTAATAGTGGAAATATTGAAGTTGAAACCGGTTGAATCCACAGAGTCAATTACGATGGAACCAGAATATGCCATTACAGGTGTATCAACTGCCCATCTACCCCACCATCGATTATATTTTTCCCACTCAATTTTTTCCAGAATTAGGTTTGCGAACTCTTGGGGTGTTTTATCCTCTATATTTATATATGAGACTGTTGAGTAGAGGCCAGGGATTTCAGTATCATCAAACTTTGCAGGTAAGATATATTCTGATGATTCTCTAAATGCTCTTTCTTGGATTGATTTTCTTTCATGATTTGTCCAAACTTTATCTCGGTAATGTTTAGAGATAAACATTACTGTAAATCTTGCTTTATCCTTATAAACCTCATTCAAATAATCTAATAAGTTTTTACCCCAAAGATTACTTTCTTCAAATTTGTCATAGAAGACCTTCACACCGAAACGTTTTAGTAATATAGCCACTAGCTCGACATACTCTCGATCCTCACCAGCAAAAGAGAGTGCAATGTCATATTTGTAAATTTTCTTTTCTGATGTATTTTGCATTAATTTCAATCTTCTAACTTAACAATATTTATATCAAAACATAACAAGTTGTTGAGCTGATCTGGTGCTGGATATCATAATCTTTTCAATAACAACCTGGATGACAGAAGAATTTGATGTAAATCCAGCTCTGTATAGCGCCTCAATAGCTGATTTGATTCCATATCAGATGTTTTTTCTCAGGTAAAGCAATTTTAAAAATATCATACTGTCATTGTTTATTATGCTCAGGTATTTCTACCGGCATGCGATACCGCATCTGTTATTTCATCTTGACAGGTTTTCCATGTTCATAGTTGATATACGCAGCCAAGCTTAAAAAAACCGGCACTTTACCACTGGAACAGGCTGATCATATCATCCCGCGTTTCCGGGCCAGGTGCATCGTCTGCGCAGGTTTTCGGTTTTGGTCTGAACCTGCATCATCCCACACCCTGCTGGTTCAGGATGATCACATACCAGCTGGTAACTCCCAGGATGTTTCTTTTCTGCATGGCCGAAACGACTATCAGGGTGAATCCCCGGGATAAATCAGCATTTATTAGATTTGGCAATGCTGCCAAATCTAATAAATGGGAAAGAATTGTTTTTTAATCCAGTCCAGGCCGCTTTGCCATGCGGTCCCGGTTCAGCTGTGGTTAATGCCCGGATGTATTGCTTTGATATCTTCAGGCAGGTTTTTCGAAGCTTCTCCGATTTCCTCGATACTTCTGAAAAACGCCCGTTTCAGAGTTTCATCTCTGACTGAAGCGTCCATAAAATTATCAAAGGGATGTTTTTCAGGAGTAAATTCCACGAGGATATCAATTAAAAGGCCCGGCACCTGCGGCCCATGGCAAGACAGGTACCCGGGGTCACGCGGCCCCCGGCCATGGGATCTATCCAGCCATGATTTTCAGCCACTTAGGCAACGGTGAAGCACCGGGACAAATCAGTATTTGCCGAAAATGGCAATACTGCCATTTTCGGCAAATGGTATTGAAAAGATGCCCGCAGCATTTTGCTGCTGCAGGATTGTGTTGATTTTCTACTCGTAGTGGGTCCACATTCGAATCACTTTAACGATTTTTTCATCATTATAAATCTGGTGTCGATGGTCATGTTAAATTGAGCCAAAAATGGTCATTTGAAACTGAGCCACTAGGGAATTGAACAAGGGGGATCTTTTTTCAATCCCCCTTGTTCAACTTCCCGAGTAAATGCATATGTTGCTGCATTTACCCGGGACAATCGTGGAGAGTTTATGAAAAAAAGGAGACCATTTTGGACATACTGGATCTGCACAGGTTCGGCTTGACCCAGCGGGCCATAGCCCGGCGCCTGGGCATAAGCCGTAACACCGTCAAAAAATACCTTGAAGCCCCGGAAAGCTGCTTGAAAAATCCAAAGCCATATCATCGCACGAGCATTCTTGATCCTTATCACGGTACCATCACAGCTTGGCTTGATGAAGACGAATATTACACCGCCACCTGGATTTATGACCGCCTTGTCAACCAAGGCTATGCCGGCAGTTATGAAACAGTGAAGCGAAAGGTCGGTAAACTCAAGAAACAAAAACAGAAAATTGCCTACATGCGATTTGAGACAGAACCCGGTCACCAGGCCCAGGTGGATTTCGGAGAATTTCAGGTTGAACTTCCCGATGGCAGTGTCAGAAAGCTGTACCTGTTTTCAATGATTCTGGGATATTCCCGGAGAATCTATACAGAGTTGATCGAACGATGCGACATGCCAAGCTTTCTAGACTGCCATATACACGCCTTTGAGTACTTCGTCGGCGTCCCGGATCAGATACTCTATGATCGCATGAAAAATGTGTATATCGCCAAGCTGGCTGGAAAGGACAAATTTAACTCTACCCTGATAGGATTTGCCGTTCATTACGGATTCGTTCCCAAAGTAGCCCCTGCTTATGCTGCTTGGGTTAAAGGGAAGGTTGAACGTCCTTATACCTTCATCCGGGAAGGGTTCTGGCGAGGATACGGTTTTGTCAACTTAATCAGGGCCAACAAAGACCTCTGGTCTTGGATTTTAAAAAAGGATGAACGGATCCATGGCACCACCCATGAAAAAGTCAGCGCCCGGTTTAAGCGGGAGCAGCCACATTTAAATGCACTGCCTCCGCAGCCGTTTGATACCTCATATCGTATTTACCGGCAGGTGTATAAAGACTGCACTGTCCACTTTCATGGAAACCGCTATGTCGTCCCCCACACCCTGGTAGGAGAACAGGTCATCCTTCGCTCGAAAGATGGACAGCTACGCATTTTTCAAAATAGTTGGCTGGTAGTTACCTATGACATCCCATCAACAAAGGGAAATCTGGTCCAGAAGAAGAGATTCTACGAAGCCTTAAAAAAAGACATGGACATGAATCGGCGCAAATATCACCATGCCCAGAAAAGTAAGGGACGGGCAAAGCAGACGATCAGTCCCCAGAAACCCCAATATGACATGGATGTTGAGGTCCGTTCCATCTCTGCATATGAAGAAATACTGCAGGAGGTGTTTGCATGAGTAATACCCTTGTAATGGATCGCATTGAATCCAACCTCACCCGATTAAAGCTCCCCCGGATTTATGAAGTTTTAGGCGGCCTTGCCAAGACGGCCGAGGAACAGGGAAAAAGCTATCTGTCTTTTCTCGATGAACTGCTCGAAGAGGAAGTGGCGGCAAAAGAGCAGCGCCGCATCGAAACTGCACTAAAAATATCAGGACTACCGTATATCAAAAGCATAGATGAGTTTGACTTCGCCTTCCAACCCGGCCTGGATAAACAGAAAATCATGGGACTTTTTGACTTAAGTTTTATCCGTGAGAAAGGCAATGTAATTTTCCTTGGCCCTCCCGGTGTGGGAAAGACGCATCTTGCGGTATCCCTTGCGCTGAAAGCGTGTCAGTCCGGCATGAGTATCTATTTTACCAACATGGAGGATCTGATTATCAAGCTGCGAAAGGATCACGAAGCTGGAAAGCCGGGTAAGGGCCGTGGGTACTATAAATCCTCCCTGGTCGTTGTGGATGAAGTGGGTTACACACCTATCACACGGGAAGAGTGCAATTTGTTCTTTCGTTTTATTGCTAACCGGTACGAGAAGAGCAGCACCATTATCACGTCAAATAAGGCATTCGGAGACTGGACAGAACTGTTCCATGACCCGATCATCGTGACTGCCATCCTCGATCGACTGCTTCACCACAGCGCCGTCATTAATATTAAGGGTAACAGTTACAGACTGAAAGGCAAAAAAGCATGAATGCGGGCAGTAAGGAAGGGGCTAAAGTCACATCGAATATGGCCCTGTATTTTTGTAAAACGGGGCACAATTATCTAAAATGCCCTAATATCGGTAATCTTCAGCGATCGTCTTACCATTAGGAGGTGTGCATATGGTAGAAAACCGTGGAGGATACAGGGGAAAACCAAAGCCAAAACTACCACCACACTTGAAACGGGTTCATGTCAATGCCCGTATACAAAAGTGGATGCTTGATGAACTCAAAAAGAGAGGTGAAGTCGGAATAATGCTGGAATATATATTGATCGACGCCGGTTTTAAATATCATGATCCCATAACAAAAAAAGGCAAAGGAGATTTATAAAATGAATCGGTGTGGCTCATTTTTGATGACCATAAATGGCTCAATTTCTCGTGACCCTTGACATCTGGTAAACAATTCTGTGTTGAATATTCAGCCTTCTTGAACAGGCACCTGATAAGTCGCCGATCAATTTCTCATAGGGGGGTGGTGTCTGGTATGGATCATTTCTCAATATCTCTATGATTTCTTCTGCCTTTGATTTCAGTCCGGATGATGAGATTTTTTTAGCATCCTTCTGAGCTTGTTTGGTAAACACCACCTTCCAGCTCACCAGTCAAGTTCCTCTTGACAATCGTCTATAGGCGTTGCAAGGCCTTCCCTGATCGAGTCACGCATACCTGGAATGCTCAAAAGAAACAGGGTCTCCTGAATTGATTTCCAGTCTTCTTCCGAGAGAAGAACCGCATTTCCTCTTTTGCCTGTAATAATAATAGGCTCATGAGAGGATGATGTTTGATCAATGAGCCTGTAAAGATTTGAACGTGCTTCTGTTGCAGATAATATTGTCATTTGAACCTCCTCGACTTTTCGAATATGGTACGCCATGACGTACGCATTGTCAAAGCTTTTTCACCTCCTGATGCCGGAAACACGACACCAGATGATCGTTCACCATGCCCGTGGCCTGCATATGGGCATAGATGATGGTGGAGCCCACAAACTTGAACCCCCGCTGTTTCAGGTCTTTGGAAAACGCGTCCGATTCTTTGGAGGTGGCCGGTATCTGGTCCACTGAAGTATAGGTATTGACCTTGGGCCGGCCGTCCACAAACTGCCAGGCATACTGGTCAAAAGACCCGAACTTGGTCTGGATGTCCAAAAACACCCGGGCATTGCTCACGGCGGATGCCACCTTGAGCTTATTGCGGATGATGGCCTTGTTCTGGAGCAGGTCTGCGATCTGTTCCGGCGTGAACCGGGCCACTTTGGCCGGATCGAAATCGGCAAACGCTTTGCGGTATCCTTCCCTTCGCTTGAGAATGGTCAGCCAGGACAGCCCGGCCTGGGCCCCTTCCAGGATCAGAAATTCAAAGATCTTGTTGTCATCATGCACGGGCACGCCCCATTCCGTGTCATGGTACTTGATATATATCGGATCTTTCAGACACCAGTCACAGCGCTGCATATTTTCCTCCTGTGTCACAAAATTACAAAAAAAAATTAATATATCCGTCCGGATCAGGCCCGGGCCAGCACCAGGACATCCACCCGGACCGCGCCCCCAGCCAGCAGAGCCCGGGCTGCTTCATTGCTTGTGGCCCCGGTGGTGTACACATCATCCACCAGTAAAATGCCGGCATTTTTCACCCGGGCCGGGTCCGGAACCTGAAACGCGTTCTTTAAATTGTTTTTCCGTGCGGCAATGTCCAGCCCGGTTTGAGAATGGGTGTACCGGACCCGTTTCAATACGGAGGCATCCACCTGCCACCCCGGACGCGCGCCATAATGTCGCTCATATGTGTCGTAAAGCCGGCGTACCAGGAGCAACGACTGGTTGAATCCTCTTTGCCGCAGTTTTTTCGGGTGCAGGGGCACGGGCACAATCCAGTGGATTTCCGTGTCCCTGAAATATCGATCCAATGCATTGAACATCAGGGAATCAAAAAACGGGGTCAACGACAGCCGGGCGTGGTATTTGAACAAAGGAACGATCTCAGGCACCAGTCCCTGATAGGCCAGGGCCGCCCGGACCCGGTGAACCACGGGAGGGTCTGTGAGGCAGGTTTCACAAATATGGGTGTCTCCCGTGTCAAACATATGGCCGCATATCCGGCAATAAGGGGGCTCGAATGCTGGAAGTCCTCTGGCGCGACACTCTGCACAGAAAAAAGCCGGCTCTGAAAAATCAGGTTCCTTCGAAACGGGCAGCAATGCCCGGCAGTTGAGGCACATGTCCGGAAACACCAGTGCCCCAACCCTTTGAACGGTTTTTTTCAGGCTGTCACAAACAGGTTTTCCATGACAATCTGTGAAAATCCGGAACATGATACCGCCTTTGCCCCCGGGATCTGGTCTGCCAGATCCGATGTGACCTGTCCTCCTGCCAGGGCCCGGCCCACGGCCCGGCGCACGGCATCTCCGGCCGCGTGCCACCCCAGATGATCCAGCATCATGGCCCCGGACAGCATCAGGGAACAGGGATTGGCCGCATCTTTGCCGGCAATGTCCGGGGCCGTGCCGTGGGTGGCCTCAAACACGGCGCAGGTGTCGCCGATATTGGCACCCGGGGCCATTCCCAGCCCGCCCACCTGGGCGGCCAGGGCATCGGAAATATAATCGCCGTTCAGATTGGGACAGGCAATGATATCATACTGTTCGGGCTTGAGCAACACATCGGCAAACACCATGTCCGCGATCCGGTCTCTGATCACCACATGCCCGTCCGGCACCACGCCTTCATATCTGGCGTACAGCACCTCCTCCGTGATCATCCGGTCCCCGAAACAGTCAAATGCCGCTTCATATCCCCATTTGCGAAACCCGCCTTCCGTGAATTTCATGATATTGCCCTTGTGCATCAGGGTCACGCTTTTGCGGTTGTTTTCCAATGCATATTCACACGCTTTTTTCACCAGGCGCCGGGTGTTTTCCGGGGACATGGGCTTGAGTCCCAAGGCGCTTGATTCCGGCAGATGGCAGTTCAAACGGGTTTTGAGCATGTGCATCAGCTGTTGGCACTCCGGGGTGCCGGCTTCCCATTCCATGCCGGCATACACATCTTCCGTGTTTTCCCGAAACACCACCATATCCACTTTTTCCGGGTGTTTCACCGGACTGGGCACAGGGGGATAATACTTGACCGGCCGGATACAGGCATACAGATCCAGTTCTTTTCGCAACCGGACGTTCAGGCTTCGGATGCCTTTTCCCACGGGCGTGGCCAAAGGGCCTTTGATAGCGACTTTCAAGTTCCGGATGGTTTCAAGCGTCTGATCCGGGAGCCAGTGTCCGGTTTGTTTGAAACTGGATGCGCCGGCCGGCACCGGGATCCAGTCAATTTTTTTGTCATCTCCGAATACGGCATTGACGGCCGCATCCAGCACGATTCGGGCATTGGGCCAGATATCTGATCCAATGCCGTCGCCTTTTATACAGGCCACTGCCGGATAATCCGGCACCTGCCATGTTCCGTTTAAAGTAATTGAAATCCGTTGCTGCATGATAATTTGAGTTATTCCTTAAATTTAATTGACAATTTTCTGACGCAGGGCCTCGTACATGGCCATGGCCCCGGCCACTGAGGCATTCAAAGAGGTGACCGGACTTTTGATGGGAATGGAAATGACAAAA
Organism: Desulfotignum balticum DSM 7044; assembly: GCF_000421285.1. Taxonomy (GTDB): domain Bacteria; phylum Desulfobacterota; class Desulfobacteria; order Desulfobacterales; family Desulfobacteraceae; genus Desulfotignum; species Desulfotignum balticum. The sequence goes on along the minus strand of NZ_ATWO01000001.1, from coordinate 1,581,252 downwards.
TCGCATACTTTGAGCACGCCCGGACGAACCCCTTTGTGTTCCCCGCCCACCACCAGGACCCGGTTTCCCGTCAGATCCGCCTGGTGCAGCAGCGTGCTGCCTGCGGCATCCAGGCCGGCCACCCACGCGTTGTGTGTTTTAAGGGTCCGGATGGTTGACGCCGTATTGGTGACCACAAAAATGGATGCATGCTCCATGGCACCGGCCGAGGCCCGGGAAACCCCGGGACCGGGCAGTGCGGACCGGTCTTTGGGAATCACGATATAATCGATTCCCGTGCACAGGGCCGTGCGGATCAGTGCCCCCACATTCTGGGGGTCTTCAATCTGATCCAGAATCAGTGCGTGAAACGGAGATTGTCTTTGGGCAATCTGTGCCATGAGCTCCGGTTCACGAAATACGGGAAACGGGGTGGCCCGGGCTGCAATCCCCTGGTGAACCCCGCCCCGGGCAAGCGCATCCAGCTGCCGGGTATCGGTGAAGGACACGGGAATACCGGCTGTTTTTGCCGCAGACATGACAATGTCTTTGCGCCGGCCCGACAGTTTCTTGAACAGATACAGGACCTCAAACCGGCGGCGCCCGGCTTTCAGGGCTTCAACCACGCTGTGAAACCCGAAAAGGATTTCCATGCCCGGCTCAGACATCGCTGGATCTCCGCTTGTTTCCGGCAGACGTGATCGCCTGGTCGAAAATGGCACACAATTGATCCGCCGCCGTTGTCAGATCATCATTCTTCACCACATACTGGTAAAGATGGGTCAACGCGATTTCCTTTTTGGCGTTTTCCAGACGCAGGGCAATGGTTTGCGCACTGTCCGTGCCCCTTTTTTCCAGCCGTTGGCGCAGCTCCTCAATGGAAGGAGGCAAAATAAAGATCGTGACGGGATCCAGGCCGGCATCCATGATCTGCCGGGCCCCCTGGACATCGATATCCAGAAGCAGACTGCTCCCGGCTGCCAGCTGTTTTTCCACAAACGGCCGGGAAGTGCCGTAGTAATGGGCATGAACCCGGGCCCATTCCAGCCACTCTCCCGCCTGGATCATCCGGGTGAAGGTCTGTTCTGTGACAAAAAAATAATCTTTGCCGTCGATCTCTCCGGGCCTGGGCGGGCGCGTGGTGTGAGACACGGAATACGACACCTGGGGAAACCGGGTCATGACCTGTTGGATTAACGTGGTTTTACCGGCCCCGGAAGGCGCGGAAATCACAAACAATTGGCCGTTTTTTTTCATAATCATGTTTCCTGGGCCGGATCCGGGTTCCGGATCAGGGTTTCAAACCGGGAGGACAGGGTTTCTGCCTGAATGGCCGACAAAATCACATGATTGCTGTCCGTGATGATAATGGCCCGGGTTTTTCTGCCATGGGTGGCATCGATGAGACGGCGGTCATCTTTGGCCTCATCCTTGAGGCGTTTCATGGGACTGGAATTCGGGGTGAGAATCGTCACCACCCGGTCCGCCACCACGGTATTGCCGAAACCGATGTTCAGCAATACCTGTTCCATACTTGTTCCTGCGCGCTCGGCCGCGACAGGTTTCTTTTTTTTGATATTACTCAATGTTCTGCACCTGTTCCCGGATTTTTTCCAGTTTGGATTTCAGATCCACCACCATGTGCGACAACGCCGCCTGACCGGCTTTGGAACCAATGGTGTTGAACTCCCGGTTGAATTCCTGGATCAGAAAATTCAGGGTCTGGCCCTGGGATCTGTCCGCATTCATTGTTTTTCTGAACTGATGGATATGGCTTGAAATCCGGACGATTTCCTCGGACACGTCACTTTTATCCGCCAGTATGGCCACTTCCTGGGCCAGACGGACGGGATCGATCTCTCCCTGGTCTGCCGTGAGTCTGGCCAGCCGCTCTTGAAGCCGTTTTTTATACAGCACGGGGATGTCGCCGGACAGGGATTTCAGCTGATCCATCTGATCTTCAATCTCTGTGATCCGGGCCATCAGGTCCTGGTACAGGTTTTCCCCTTCAGCCCGGCGCATCCGGTCCAGATCCCGGGCCGCCAGATCCACGGCTTCAGACACCACCTGGGCCAGCAGGGCCTGGTCCGGATTTTCCACGGCCGGCACAATGATATTTCTGGCAGACAGGACATCCGCCAGTTCCGGTTCCCGGGAAAGCCCCAGATGATCGGTGATCTGTTTCAAGGCTTTAAAATAGGCCAATGCCTTTGTTTCATCCACGTCAAACCCGTTCTCCCGGGAGCCTTCATCCTGGATCGCGACCCGGATTTCCATCCGGCCCCGCTGGTGATACCGGGCCGCAATCTTTTTGATCTCCTCTTCCAGCCCCTGGCAGGGTTCTGGCAGGTACACGGCAAAATCCAGGTGCCTGGAATTATAGGATTTAACCACTGCTTCAGCCGTGATCAGATCCTTTGTATGGACCGCTTTGGCAAACGCGGTCATGCTTTTTATCATGACAGACTCCTTTGGGCTGCTTTTAGATCCAGCAGATATTTGTCCCGGACCTGTTCCAGAAAACGAATGATCTCTTTGGACCGGTAGTCCGGATAGGTCCAGTCTAAGGAAACAAACTGTTTGCCGACATACATCAACGTCAGATCCGCGTACATGCGATCCCCGATATAAATCCGGTGGGCATAGTCTTTGCCCGTGGCCAGCACAAACCGGGAGGGCAGCAGATAACCCGGATCGATATTGATTCGGCGGTGTTGATCTTTGACAAACTGCTGCTCCACGGCATTGGTGGCCTGTTTGATTTTTGACAGATCCGCCTGATCCACCAGGGACTTGAACGCCAGGATCCGCCGGAAAAGCGGGTGCCCCATTTCCTTGTGATAATAAGTTGTAAAATCAAAATCCAGCCATCGGGACACCAGATCCACGGGACCGCCGATGGTTTCCAGCAAAGGAAACACGGATTCAAACAGCGGTTTTTCCTTCATGAACACGGACATCACCAGCTTGGCCGGATCCGGCATTTTGGGCAGACTCATGGCTTGATCGGTTTGGCCTCTTCCACCAGCATGATGGGGATGTCGTCTTTGATTTCATACAACAGACCGCAATGATCACAGATCAATCCGTCTTGTTTTTCTGTCAACCGGATCTGGTTTTTGCATTTGGGGCACACCAGAATGTCCAGCAGTTCCTTGGAAATACCCATATCCCTCTCCTTATGATTCACTGGTTTTTATTTTCAGGTTCCTGGGGAAAACAGAGCGGCCCGGCCGGTCCGTTTCCCGGGTGTTCGGCCGTGTTTTTCGCCGCCATCTGCAGCATGACCAGGTCATAAAACGCGCCTTTGCCGGCCATAAGTTCATCCCGGGTGCCTTGTTCCAGAATGGCCCCGTCTTTGAGCAGCACGATCTTCGACGCATAATCAATGGTGGACAGCCGGTGGGCAATGACAAAAGAAGTCCTTCCTTTCATCAGGTTTTCCAGGGCTTTCTGCACCACTTTCTCGGCCTGGGAATCCAGGGCTGATGTGGCTTCATCCAGAATCAGCACGGGCGCGTCCTTGATCAGGGCCCTGGCAATGCAGATGCGCTGTTTTTCTCCACCGGACAACCGGGAACCCAGTTCCCCGATCAGGGTGTCATACCCCTTGGGAAATCCCGTGATAAACTCGTGGGCATAGGCCGCCTTTGCCGCGGCTTGGATCTGTTGATCCGTGGCATCCATGCGGCCATACCGGATATTGTCTTTCACGGTTTCGTTGAACAAAATGGGTTCCTGGGTCACAATGGAGATATGGTCCCGCAACGATTGAACGGACAGGTCCCGGACATCGATGCCGCCCACGGTCACCCGGCCGGATGTCACATCATACAGCCTTGGGATCAGGTTCACCAGGCTGGTTTTACCGCCCCCGCTCATGCCCACCAAAGCCAGGACCTCCCCGGGAGCCGCCGTCAGGTTGATATGTTCAAGGGCCGGGTTTTCATCGGGCCCGTAACTGAAACACACATCGTCAAACGCCACGGCCAGGGCCCGGCCGGAAAGCATCTGCGGATCCGGGGCTTCTTTGATGGTCTGGTCTTCCTCCAGTACATCGAAAATCCGGGATGCGGCGGCCACGCCTTCCTGAATGGTGTTGTTGAGCTTGGAAATTTTTTTCACGGGATCATACAGCATCATCACGGCCGTTAAAAAAGAAAAAAAGATGCCCGGTGTGGACGTGCCGTTGATGACCCGCATGCCCCCGAACCAGATAATAAAGGCGATGCCCAGGCCCCCTAGAAACTCCATGACCGGCGAAGACAGGGCCTTGGCAATCACTTTTTTCATTTCCAGTTCAAACAAAAGCCGGGTCTTTTGTTTGAACCGCTGTTTCTCAAACGCCTGGAGATTGAAAATCTTGATGATCTTGCTGCCCGTAAATGTCTCGTGCAGAAATGAGTTCAACTCCGCCATGGTTTCCTGGGTCCCCGTGGAAAACTTTCGGACCCGTCTACCGAAAATCAGAATCGGATAAAACGCCAGGGGCAGCACCACAAAAGCGCCCAGGGCCAGCTGCCAGTCCCGGTAAAAAATGACAAACAAAAAAGCGATCACGGAAAAAAAGTCCCGGAATATATTGACCACGGCCGTGGAAACCATGCCCTTGACAATATTGACATCATTGGTGATCCGGGACATGAGCGCGCCTGTTTTTTCCTTGTGGATAAAGGCCAGGGGCAGATCCGTGATCCGGTCGTACAGCGCTTCCCTTAAATACCGGATAATGCGCTCGCCAATAAAGTTCATCAGGTATTCCGACCCGAACGTGCCCACGCCTTTGAGAAAAAACACCAGCACGGCCAACGCCGGAATCAGCATGAGCATGTCCCGGTCCTTTGCCACAAAAATATCATCGATCACGGGTTTGACCAGAAAGGCCATGGACCCGTTGGCAGCCGCCACCACGATCATGCACAGGGCCGCAACAATCAGGTATCCCTTGTGCTGAAATATCAGTTCCAGAATTTTTCTGCGGCGTGATCCGGACAGACCGGCAAGTGTTTTATCCATAAACCTTATATCTTTGGTTCCAGCCCTATTGTCAATCTTAAAAAAACATGCGAGCATAGGCTCCCATGACAAAGATCGCCTTTATACCCGATTTTATGGGATTTTACAACATGCTCTGGGCCGCGGCCCTGCCTTTTTTGCGGCGCCACCCCCGACTGGCCCGCACCTTTGCCCAGCGGACCGATCCATCCCATCTAAATCCCGCTGATGTCTGGATCCAGGCGGCATCAGCCGGAGAGGCCCTTCTGGCCGCCTGCCTGGTTCAGCATTTTTCCCCGGACCGGCCCGTGCGGATATTGATCACCACCACCACGGACCAGGGCATGGAAATTCTGTGTTCAGAACTTGAAAAAAAACCGGTGTCCGCCAAAGTGTCCATATCTGTGGCATGGTTTCCCTTTGATATGCCTTCAGTGGCGGCCCGGGCCGTTGAGACGGTCAACCCCAAAGTGATGGTACTGGTGGAAACCGAACTCTGGCCGGCCCTGCTGCATTTTCTGAACCGCCGGCACACCCGGGTTGTGGTGGTAAACGGGCGCATGTCTGTCAAAAGCCGCCGGGGGTACAAGATGACCCAATGCGTCTGGTCGAACATCGGTTTACATCAAATCCTGGCTGTTTCCGATCCGGATGCCGGAAGGTTCCGGGAGGTGTTTGACGAGGCAAGGGTATCCGTGATGCCCAATATCAAGTTTGAAACCCTGGCTCCTGAGGCCCCTGAAATACCCACATCCGTGTCAACGGACATCTTTCCCTGCCCCTGGCCCGTGTCCGTGTTTGCCTCCATCCGCCGCCAGGAAGAAACGCAGGTGCTTAAAATGATTCATACACTGTTACATCAGTTCCCCGGGCAGGTGATGGCAGTATTTCCCAGGCACATGCACCGGCTCGGATTCTGGAAACGCCGGTTGAAAAAAACCGGGGTAAAGATTTATCTCAGGTCTGAACTGGCATCTCCTCCGGCTGAACCGGGCATTATCCTCTGGGACCGGTTCGGTGAGATGCGCCATGTTTTCAGATATGCCCATGCCGTGTTCATGGGCGGCAGCCTGAAGCCTTTAGGAGGCCAGAATTTTTTAGAACCCCTGCTCCAGGGGGCCCCGGTTGTCACGGGACCGTTCTGGGACGATTTTTTCTGGGTGGGAAAAAAGGTGTTTGACACCGGGCTGGTGCAAAGAAAAAAAAACTGGCAATCTGCGGCCCATGCCATGGTGTCACTTTTGAAACATCCGGAAGATCGTCACTTTCGGCAGCAAAAAGCGCATGCGTATGTGGCGGCCCGGTCCGGCGGCGCAGACATGGCATGTCAATCCATTCTGGCGGCATTGTGTGATGATAAAAAAAATCAGGACAAAGGCCGGACCAGATCCTGAATCCGGCCGGTCCGGGTGATGTCAAGAAAAGTCTCTCCGAGATTCCGGCTCAGGTCGGCCACTGTTTCCCAGGCATCCAGCCGTTTGCCATCCTGTCCTTTTAAACGGATGAAATCCTTTCTGTCCGGAATCCGGCCAAAGGGCAGCCGCGATATAAATTGGTCAGAGGGGGCCACCAGAATCATCCGGTCCGTGACAGCCCCGGTCACCCGGCGGCCGGGATGTTTTTTGTCAAACCATCCGGCAATAAGATGGGGATAAAAATGGGGATACAGAACAAATCCTTTATGGCCCGGGGTCAGGGCAAAGGCGGGATGATAATCCAGGATCCCGCCGTCTCTGTACATGCCTGAAGGCGCACCGGCAATATCTGTCACCCCTTCCATGACATAGGGAATGGCACCGGATGCGGTCAAAGCGGATTGAAAATTACCGGGTTCCAGGGGCACACACCGGGTGGGAAAACCGGAAAAATCCACCCCGCCCGTATCAAACCCGGCATGGTGAAACATGACCCGCTCCAGATACAGGCGGTTCAGGTTCCGGGATATCCGGTTCAGCGCGGCACCGGCGGCAACACCCAGGATCTGGGGGATTCTGTGTCCGGATGCCAGCAGATACCGGCACCGGACCGCCCCGAACGCGATGCGCAAAAAAGGATGGTCCAGAATCTCATTCACCCGGGCCGGGTCCAGAAACGAAGCCATGATCCGCCCGGATTCCCGTGACACCTGGGCCGGGGTCACCCGTCCCTGATAGTACTGGTGGATATACGCATGTTTCAAGGCCGACAAGGCCCGCACGGGATCATTTTGAGCGGCTGCGGCAAATTTCCAGGCCCCGATGGACGTGCCCAGCACGGGCAGCGGGTCTTTGCGGTGTGCAAACCAGCGTGAAAACAAAGCCGCATCCAGGCCGTAAATCACCAGCCATTTGGCAGCCCCTGAAGCCCCCAGCACCAGGTCGATATCATTGGGCGACAATCCGTTTTTCTTGATATGTCTGTATGCCGTGCGGCCGGCAAAAATCACCAGATCATCGGTCATGTCATTCATCCTTATGTTCAGCCAGGCATGTGACCCATTCATGGGTTCTACGTCATTACCGGCGGGTACTATAGCATTGTGCCATTTTCGATACAATGCCCGGCTGACTCAAGATGGAGGAAAAAAATGATTGACCGGCATGAAGCACAGCCCCATCCGGATATGCTGGACTTTGCCCCCCAAAAACAGTATAACCCCGGTTGCTGTTTTGAACGGACCATAAAAATAACACAACTTAAATATCGTAAGGAGAACGGATGAACAATCCTGTACATAAGGATACCCAGTCGGTCTGGGGCGGAGAGGAACAATCATGGATGCAGGGCGCCACCCAGGTACCCGTGGTTCACAGTGTGTCTTTCGGATACCGGGATATGGATGAATGGATGCAGGTGGCAAAGGGAAACAAACCCGGCCACATCTATGGCAGAAACACCAATCCCACGGTCCAGGCGTTTGAGGAAAAAGTGCGGCTCCTGGAGGGAGGACAGGCCGCCACCAGTGCGGCCACGGGCATGGGCATCATCAGCAGTGCGTTGTTCGGGCTGCTTGGGTCCGGGGACCGGGTGGTATCCATTAAAGACACCTATGGCGGGACCAGCAAGCTGTTTTTTGAATTTCTGCCCCGGTTCCAGGTGAATACCACGCTGTGCGATACCGCGGATCATGCCGCCATTGAAACCGAAATTGCCAAAGGCTGCAAACTGGTGTATCTGGAAACCCCCACCAACCCCACCATCAAGATTTTGGACCTGGAACGGCTGACTGCCGCAGCCAAAAAAGCCGGTGCCATTGTGATTGTGGACAACACCTTTGCCACGCCCATCAACCAGAACCCGCTGCAACTGGGGGCCGACCTGGTGCTCCACAGCGCCACCAAATTTTTAGGCGGCCATGCCGATGCCCTGGGCGGGGTGATCTGCGGGAATAAAGACCTGGTTGAAAAAATCTATCATTTCCGGGAAATCAACGGGGCCACCCTGCATCCCATGGCCGCATATCTTTTGCTCAGAGGCATGAAAACCCTGCATCTTCGCGTGGCCCGGCAAAACCGGAGCGCCCTGGAAATCGCCCGGTTTCTTTTCGAACATCCGGCCGTGGGCCGGGTCTATTATCCGGGCCTGGAAACCCATGACAATTATGAGATCGCATGCAAACAGATGCGGGGGTTCGGGGGAATGCTCAGTTTTGAATTAAAGGAAAACACTTTGGAAGCCGTCAAACGGCTTCTGCCCCGGCTCAGATTTGCCCATGCCGCCGCCAACTTAGGCGCCGTGGAAACCCTGGTGGGCATGCCGGCCACCACCAGCCATGTGGAATGCACGGCCCGGGAGCGGGCCGCCATGGGCATTCCCGAAGGCCTGGTCCGGTATTCCACGGGCATTGAAGACACCCGGGACCTGATCGCGGATCTTACGCAGGCCCTGGAGGGCATATAGCCGGGTTCTTATGCAAACAGGCCCCCCGCAAATCCCGGGCCGGGCACAGGACACCTCCAGGGGCGATTCTTGGGACAGAGTGCTGCTCAGATCGATTGAAAACCTGGTATGCTTATGGCAAATATCCAGCCTGTGTAAAAAATCCTTGACAATCGTCAGGGATTTTTTTTATGACATAACTGTCACGCCATTAAAACAGTTGTCACATTATTTATGATTTCGTGTTTAACAACCTGAAAAAGGAGGGAAAAATGACAAAATTTTTCAAATCGTTTCTATGTGCCATCATCTGCTCATTTATCGCTTTGGGAACCGTCCATGCAAAACCGCTGATCGTGGGAGTTGATGCCAATTTCCGGCCCTTTGAGTTCAAAAATGAAAAAGGGGAATTCACCGGATTTGATGTGCAGCTTTTTGATGCCATTGCCAAGGACCTGGGGCTTGACTATAAATGGCAGACCATGGATTTCAACGGCATTATCCCGGCTTTGCAATCCAACAGCATTGATGCAGCCATAGCCGGTATCACCATCAAGTCTTCTAGAGAAGAAGTGGTTGATTTTTCCTATCCCTACTATGATGCCGGCCTGGTCATTCTGGTCCGCGAGGACAATGACGACATAAAGACCATTGACGATCTTAAAGACAAAAAAGTGGCCACAAAACTGGCCACCACCAGTGTTGATTTTTTAAAATCCCAGAATATTACAGATGTCAAACTGTTTCCCAATACCGACAACCTGTTCATGGAACTGCTCACCGGCGGTGTGGATGCAGTTTTCTTTGATTCCCCGCCCCTGATGTATTATTCCCAGAACCAGGGAAAAGGCAAAGTCAAGGTTGTGGGCCCGCTGTACCAGGGCCAGTCCTACGGCATCGCCTTCCCCCAGGGCAGTGAGCTGAGGGAAAAATTCACCATCACCATTTTAAAATTCAAGGAAGACGGCACCTATGCCAAACTGTATGAAAAGTGGTTTGGCGCGCCGTCAAAATAACCGTCAGCGCTGATTATAAAACACCTGACACCGAAATTATATCTTAAGGGCAGGGTCAGGCCTGCACGATAAAACAGGCCTGACCCTGCCCGACAACACCTGATCCAGAAACTGCGTATGCTAAAGATATGATGTTAGGTAAAACGCTGCATCAAAAACAGGCATATACAGAGAAAAGCAGAATTTAGTTTCCGCTTTTCTCTTATTTAGGGGAATCATATCTTTATGGGTTTTGACTTTAAATACAGTGTCATGTGGGAATCGGTACCAATGCTGCTGGTGGGCATGAAACTCACCATTCTGATCACCATTTGCGGCCTTGTGATCGGTTTTGTCTTAGGGGCTGTGACCGGACTTTTGAAAATATCCAGGAAGCTTTTGTTCCGCAAGCTGGCAGGAATATACATTGAGAGTATCCGCGGTACCCCCATCATGGTGCAGGTCATGTTTATCTATTTCGGGCTTCCCATGGCCCTGGGAATGCGGATTCATCCCATGGTGGCCGGCATCGTTGCCATTGCCGTCAATTCAGGCGCATATATCGCTGAAATCGTCAGGGGGGCATTTCAATCCATTGATCCCGGACAGACCGAAGCCGGCAGATCCATCGGACTGACCCATTTCCAGACCATGTATTACATTATCTGGCCCCAGGCCCTGAAACGCATGATCCCTCCTTTGGGAAACCAGTTTATTATCAGCCTCAAGGATACCTCTCTTCTGGTGGTGGTGGGGGTCGGCGAACTGACCCGCACCGGTCAGGAGATCATAGCCGGCAATTTCAGGGCCTTTGAAGTGTGGCTGACGGTCGCTCTGATGTATCTTGTGATGACATTGTCTCTGTCACGGCTGCTGAATTATTTTGAAAAAAAGATGGATATCAACAAATGATCAAAATCAAAAATTTACATAAAAATTTCGGCACGCTGGAAGTGCTCAAGGGCATCGATCTTGATATTTCCCAGGGCGAAGTAACGGTTATCATGGGACCCAGCGGATCCGGGAAAAGCACACTGTTGCGGTGTATCAACCGGCTGGAGGAGATCACCTCGGGAACCGTTATCGTGGACGGGCAGGATATCATGGACAAAAATACCAATATCAATATGATCCGCACCGAAGCCGGCATGGTATTTCAGCAGTTCAACCTGTTTCCCCATAAGACCACCCTGGAAAATGTCACCCTGGGCCCTTTGAAGGTCCGCAAAATGTCCGGACCGGATGCAAAAAAACTGGGCCTGCAACTGCTGGAAAAAGTGGGTCTGGCTGATAAGGCAAATACCTATCCCGACCACTTGAGCGGGGGGCAAAAACAGCGGGTGGCCATTGCACGGTCCCTTGCCCTGCGTCCCAAAGCCATGCTGTTTGATGAACCCACCAGCGCCCTGGACCCGGAACTGGTGGGAGAGGTTCTCGAAGTGATGAAGCAGCTGGGCCGGGAGGGAATGACAATGGTGGTGGTGACCCATGAAATGGGATTTGCAAAAGAAGTGGCCGACCGGGTCATTTTCATGGATGATGGAATCATTGTCGAAGAAAATACCCCCAAAGAGATTTTTTCCAACCCCCAAAACCTCCGCACACAGGGATTTTTGCGAAGTATTCTTTAAAATGGAAATCAAACAGCACATTGAAAACCTGACACCTGAAATCATTGCTATGCGGCGGGATTTTCACCAGCACCCGGAACTGGGTTTCCAGGAATTTCGCACCCGGGACCAGGTAAAACATTTTTTAGCAAAAACCGGAATCCCGGTTAAAGAGATGGCAAAAACCGGTGTTGTGGGACTGCTTAAAGGCGACAGGCCCGGCAGAACCATTCTGCTCCGGGCGGACATTGATGCCCTGCCGGTGACAGAAGAGACCGGCCTTGCCTGGCAGTCAGCTAAAAAAGGGGTGATGCATGCCTGCGGCCATGACGGCCACATTGCCATGCTGCTGGGGGCAGCCAAGGTGCTCAGTGAGCTCAAATCCCGCATCAGGGGCCAAATTAAATTTGTTTTCCAGCCCAATGAAGAAGATGCCGGCGCCTGGCTCATGGTCAAAGAGGGGGTTATGGAAAATCCATGCGTGGACGCTGCATTCGGATGCCATCTGTGGTCCCAGATTGATACCGGTACCATCGACATCCGGCCGGGACCGGTGATGGCTGCCAGCCATTACTTTTCCCTGACCATAAAGGGAAAAGGCGGGCATGCCGGATTTGCCCATGAATCCATCGACCCGATCTTTGTTTCATCCGCTGTTATCCAGGCGGTCCAGGCAGTTCAATCCAGGGAGATCAATGCCCTGGACCCGGTGGTGGTCATGTTCACTTCTGCCCATGCCGGCACCGGCAGCAATACCATTGTCCCTGATGAAATGACACTGCAAGGCTCTTTGCGGGTACTTTATGAGGGAGGTGAACAAGACATCAGGAACCGGTTTGCACGGATTGTTGAACATACCTGTCATGCCCACCGGGCAGATTACCATCTGGCATTCAAAGTGGGCAATCACCTGCTGTCAAATGATGATGCCATGGTGTCCCTTGTCAGGGCTGCAGCCAGGGAGGTGACAGATGCCCCAAACCGCGTGACAGGGACTGTCCGGACCATGGCAGGAGAAGATTTTTCCGATTTCGCAACCCGGGTACCGGCGGCATTTGCATTCATCGGTATCAGAAACACGGCAAAAGGGATTGTCTTTCCCCATCACCATCCAAAATTCGACATTGATGAAGCCATGCTGTCCAAAGGAACAGAACTGTATGTACGCACCACCCTCGCCTTTCTGGCAAAAGCAGGAATATAGTGGTTTCTCCTTGACATGATGTACATACTAACCATAATAAGTATCATTTATTGAAACGCTCGTCTTTCAGGGCGTGACAGATTGCGATAGTGAACTGGATATGGTGTAACGTAACGACATGACTGAAAAAAAATACTACAACATCGCCTCCCTGGAAAAAGGGGTCCGGATGCTGGAGCTTCTGGCGGCCCACGGAGAGTTGAGCGTGAGTGAGGCGGCCCGGCTCATGGACACCAACCGGGCCGGCAGCCACCGGTTCATCTCCACCCTCAGGGACCTGGGGTATGTGGAAAAAAACAGCAGCAACAAGTATCAGCCCACATTGAAAATAATGACACTGGCCCAGAAGGTGGCGGACCGGTTCGAGATCCGGCGCATGGCCAAACCCCATATGCACCGGCTGTCCATACTGTACAAGGAAACCATCAACCTGGGGCTGTTCAAGAACCAGGAAATCATCCACATCGACAAGATCGACAGCCTGGAGGTACTCCGGATGGACTCGGCCTTAGGGGACAAGGCCCCGGCCTACTGCACCGGGCTGGGAAAATCCATTTTAGCCTTTCTGCCGGACCATGAACTGGATCACTATCTGAACACGGTGGACCGCCGGCCCCTGGCCCCCAACACCATCACTGACAAGGATGAGTTTCTCAAAGAACTGTCCCGGATCCGCCAAAACGGCTATGCCATAGATGATGAAGAGATGACCATCGGGCTGCGCTGCATTGCGGCCCCCATCTTTGATCACAACCATTATCCAGCCTATGCCGTCAGCATTTCAGGACCGGCCATGCGCCTTACCCACCGGGCTCTGGAAGAAGTAAAACCCCAGATCCTCAAGGTGTCTGAAGACCTGTCCTATAAAATGGGCAGTTGATCAAGGACTGATTCCCCATCCTGCATTTCTTTTATTTTTCTGTTCTTGCCTCTTAAAACTCACACCTTAAAAAAAATATGTAAAAAATCCTTGACAAAACCAGGGGATTTTTCCTATCACTAAAATGTCACACTATAAAAACAATCGTCACATCATATGTGACACATCCTGAATATTTTTTTGGAGGCAGCATGAAAAAGAAAAAACTGACCCGATGGGACCTGCAGAACAAAAAACAGGCCGGAGAAAAAGTCGTCTGGATCACGGCCTATGATTACTGGAACGCAACCTTTGCCGAAGCCGCAGGCATGGACATGATCCTGGTGGGAGATTCTCTGGGCATGTGTGTATACGGCTATGAAGGCACGGTACCCGTAACCATGGACCAGTGTATTGTCCACAGTGAAGCCGTGCGCAGGGGCGCTGCAAACACATTTATCATCGGCGACATGCCGTTTTTGTCCTACCAGGTCAGTGTGCCGGATGCGGTGCGCAATGCCGGCCGGTTTCACAAGGAGGCCGGGGTGGATGCCATCAAACTGGAAGGCGGCAAACGGGTGTGTCCCCAGATCCAGGCCATTGCCGACGGCGGCATGCTGGTGATGGGTCATATCGGGCTGACCCCCCAAAGTTCCGGACAACTGGGGGGATTCAAGGCCCAGGGCAGAACCGCTGAAGCTGCCGCTGAACTCATTGCCGATGCCAAATCCATTCAGGATGCCGGGGCATTTGCCCTGCTGGTGGAAGCCGTGCCCCCGGAGGTATGCGGGATCATCAGAGACACATTGACCATTCCCGTATACAGTATCGGCGCCGGCATCGAGGCCGACGGTCAGCTCATGATCTCTGCGGACGTGGCCGGGGTGTTCCAGGCATTCACCCCCAAATTTGTCAAAAAATACGAAAACCTGGGGGAAAAAACCATCCAGGCGTTTTCCGCATACCGCAAAGATGTGCTGGATGGCAGTTTTCCGGCACCCGAACATACTTACAAAATGAAAGAGGGTGAACTGGACAAACTCAAAACACTTTTAAAATAACACCCATGTCCTGGCAGGAACAACAAATGATGAAAACATACGCATTCAACCGTCAGGCATTTGCTTAACACTTAACACTTAAAACTTAACACTTTCATATAAAAGGACCATACCAATGAGCGATGTATTGAACCAGATCAGAGACTTCATGGAAAAACAGGGAATCCCGGGGCGGGACGGATATGACCTGGCAGCCTCGGGCAAAGCGTTTCCGGACGGCGCCAATTTCAGAATTGAAATCGCCGGCGTGGAACGGGCCACCACCATGGCCGCCATGATCAAGGAAGCGGATCGCAGAAATATTGTCATCCACCGGGCCATCGCCGCGGTGGGCGGGTCCACGTACTGCGATTTTGCCGAACTCAAAGACATGGCCCAGATGGCCAAAGACGCACATATTGAAGTGATCATGACCGTGGGACACCGCAAAGGCTGGGATACGGGTGCCAAGGAGATGACAACCAGCGAAGGCCAGATGCAGGGATTTCGCCTCAGAGGATCCGACAACATCTCATTTCACATCGCGGATATCATGCGCAACATCGAGGCCGGGTTCCGGGGATTTCTGGTGTATGACGAAGGGGTATTGTTTCTGCTGAACAAAATGCGCGACCAAGGCCTGATTCCCAAAGAGACCATATTCAAGTTTTCCGTGTTCGGCGGATACTGCTCGGCCGCCGGCGCCAAGGTCGTTGAAAGCATGGGGGCCAACTCCTTGAACCCCATTTCCGATGTATCCCTGCCCATTTTGTCTTCCATCCGAAAGGCAGTGGACATTCCGCTGGATATCTACACCATTATCGTGAACTCATTCGGCGGCAACTTTAGGGGCTATGAATGTCCGGAAATTGCCAAAGTGGCGTCTCCGTGCTACTTTAAATTCGAGCCCGGCACCTCGGAGGGTGATATTTACATGCCCTGGGTGACCGAAGAATGGCATGCCGGGTTTATCAAGGAAAAAGTGAAGATCGCCTCCATTGTCATGGAACTGATGGAACGGCACGCACCGGAGATGAAAACCTCTCTCCAAGGGGCCAAAGATCTGGTTTTAACCAAACCCTGAACCATAGCAGGACACCCATCATGGATATAAAAAAATCATTTGCAGCAAGAAACCAGGGCGTGGAATGGTCCGGGATCCGCATCATGTTCGCCCTGGCAGACAAGATCGACGGCGTGGTGAACTTAGGCATCGGCCAGCCGGATTTCGACACCCCGGAACATATCCGGGAGGCAGCCAAAATTGCCTTGGACCAGGGATACACCCGGTATCCGCCGGCCAGCGGATTTGCGGACCTCAGAGAAGCAGTCGCCAGGAAACTGGCACGGGAAAATCGGATCCAGGCAGACCCGGACTCGGAAATCTTTATCTCCGTAGGCGCCATGCAGGGAATCTTCAACATCATGCTCCATCTGCTGAACCAAGGCGATGAGGTACTGGTGGTGGATCCGGGATATGATTACTACTCCCAGATCCGGCTCTTCGGCGGGGTGCCGGTGCGCATTGCCGCCAGAGAAGAAAACCGGTTCAAGATAGACCCAAAAGAGGTGGCACAGGCCATCACGCCCAAAACCAAGGCGTTTATCCTCAACACCCCGTCCAACCCCACGGGCGCCATCTTTGACAGGGATATCCTGGAGCAGGTGGCCGCCATCTGCCAGAAACATGGAATTATTGTCATTTCCGACGAACCCTATGAGCACATCCTGTTTGACGGCAACAACCATGTATCCATCGGCAGCCTGGACGGGATGCAGGATCTCACGGTTTCCATCTACACCCTGTCCAAATCCTATGCCATGACCGGCTGGCGGGTGGGATATGTGGCAGCCCATAAAGCCATTGTCGCAGAGATGGAAAAGCTCATGGAACATATGGTCTCCGGGGTCACCAGTGTGGCCCAGCGGGCCGCCCTGGCCGCCATTGAAGGATCCCAGGACTGTGTCAAACAGATGGTGGAAAGGTATACGAAACGCAGAGATCTTCTGATCAACGGTTTGAACCGCATCCAGGGGATCTCCTGCATCAAACCGGAATCCACGTTCTATGCGTTTCCCAACATCTCCTCGTTTGGCATGTCCTCCTGGGAATTTGCCCGGCACATGGTGGAAAACCACAAAGTGGCCATGGTGCCGGGATCCATTTTCGGGGAGAACGGCGAAGGATATGTCAGAATCTCCTTTGCCACTAGTTCGGCAAATCTGGAAGAGGCATTGAAACGCATCGAAAAAGGAGTACCCAAATGACCCTGTTTTCCCGCACGGAATATATGGACCGCATCCAACGGACCAAGGCCGCCATGGCAGACCGGGGCATCGGACTGCTGGTGGTGTGTGATCCGGCCAACATGAACTATCTCACGGGATATGACGGCTGGTCCTTTTATGTGCCCCAGGCCGTCCTGGTGATCGACGACCAGGAGGAACCCGTATGGATCGGCCGGAACATGGATGTCAACGGGGCCGTGCATACCGCGTTTATCAAAAAAGAAAACATGGTCGGATACCCGGATGACTATGTCCAGTCTCCCGTCAAACACCCCATGAACTTTGTGGCCGACTTTATCAAACAAAAAGAATGGGACAAAAAAACCATCGGGGTGGAAACGGATGCCTATTACTACACGGCCCGAAGTGATGCGGAACTGAAAAAAACCCTGGGCAAAGATACCCTGGCAGACGGCAACCTCCTGGTGAACTGGGTGCGCATCATCAAGTCGGACGCAGAAATCGCCCTGATGAGCCAAGCAGGGAAAATTGCGGAAAAGGTGATGGCCACGGCTTTGGAAAACCTGGTGCCCGGCAAAAGAGAATGCGATGCCGTGGCAGCGGTATTCCAGGCCCAGGCAGCGGGAACCCCCGAATTCGGCGGGGATTATCCGGCCATCGTGCCCATGATGCCCACGGGAGAAAAAACCTCGGCCCCCCACCTGACCTGGACGGATGATCCCTATCAGGCCGGCCAGGCCGTGAACCTGGAGCTGGCCGGGTGCCGGCACCGGTACCACTGCCCCATCGCCCGCACCGCGTTTCTGGGACCCAACCCGCCCCAAAAACTGTCGGATCTGGCCGACATCACCGTGGAAGGGTTGAACCTGACCCTGGACACCATCAAACCGGGCATGACCGGCGAAGATGTCGAGCGGGTATGGCGCAAGCATATCGCCAAAAAAGGGTTTGAGAAAGAATCCCGCATCGGCTATTCCATGGGCCTGAACTATCCGCCGGACTGGGGGGAACACACGGCCAGCCTGCGGCCCGGAGACAAAACAATACTGGCACCGGGCATGACCTTTCACATGATTTTAGGCATGTGGATGGACAATTTCGGGTTTGAATGCTCGGAATCCTTCCGGGTCACAAAAACCGGGGCCAAAACCTTTGCCAGGTTTGACCGCAAACTGTTTGTCATCGACTGAAAGGTGAATCCATGAACCCAGCCCCGGCCAATCAGGCAGAACTAGACCGGCAGATCAAGGCACTGGAACCGGAAGTGATCCGGCTGTACCGGCACTTTCACCAGTATCCGGAACTGGGGTTTAAGGAATTCAGAACCGCTGAATTCATTGAAACCTATCTGGCGGATCTGGGACTGGACCCGTTCCGGTCGGCCGGCACGGGTGTGGCCGCCGTGCTGGATTCAGGCAATCCCGGGCCCACGCTCATGCTCAGAGCCGACATGGATGCCCTGCCCGTGACCGAAGCCGCGGGTCTGGATTTTGCCTCGAAAAACCCTGGGGTGATGCACGCCTGCGGCCACGACGCCCACATGGCCATGCTGCTGGCAGCGGCCCGGGTTCTGACAGACCACGGCACCGTGTTAAAAGGAAAGATCAAGCTGGTGTTCCAGCCCAACGAAGAAGCCGCCGGGGCCATTTACATGATCGAAGAAGGCATCATGGAAAACCCGAAAGTGGACGCAGCTATGGGGATTCATATCTGGAGCCAGATTCCTTCGGGACAGGTGGGCATTTCCGCCGGCACGGTCATGGGCGGCCTGGATGTATTTAAACTCAGAATCAAAGGCAAAGGCGGCCACACGGGCTATCCCCATCAGGCCGTGGATCCGGTGATTGCCGCCGCCGGAGTCATCCAGGGGGTCCAGGCGATTCAGACCCGGGAAATGGATGCCAGAGAACCCACCATTATCATGTTCGGCAGACTGAACGCCGGGGAAAAAGCCAACATCATCCCGGAACATGCGGATCTCGAAGGCACTATCCGGTTTCTGACCGCCCTGCCCGAACACAGCCCGGACAATCCCACCCAGAAGTTCATCCGCATCTGTGAGCACATCTGTGACGCCCACCGGTGTACCTGTGCCATTGATATCAATCATGAAAACATTCCCCTGGTCAATGATGAGCACATGGTGAAGATGGCCCGGCGGACCGCAGCCAGGGTATTTGGATCTTTAGATGCCGTGGTGGAATCCCGGTATATCGCCAGCGAGGATTTCAGTGAATTTTCATCCCGGGTACCCGGCGTGTTTTTGTTTCTGGGATGCGCCGACCCGGCAAAGGGCACGGATGTGTCCCATCATCACCCGGCATTTGCCATTGACGAATCCGTTTTAACGAAAGGAGTGGCCTTACATGTTCATGGGGCACTGACGTTTCTGAACCAGACATGAAACGCGGACCATCCCGTGGACTCCCGATATTTTTTACCCCTAATCCCAAAAAGGAGAACACCATGAAACGAACACTCACCAAACTGGCAGTCATTGTTTTCGCAGGGATATTCTGCCTGACCGCAGCCCCTGCCTTTGCTGAAAACTACACGGGCAAACCCATCCTTGCCAAACTGGCATCTGAAGAGATCGAAGGCGATTTCATGACCGTGTGGGCAAACAATTTTTCCGATCACATGAAAGAATGGACTGACGGCAAGATCAACATTACCGTGTACCCCTACGGCACGCTGGGGGCGCTTGGCGATATCAACGAGCTGGCACAGATGGGGGTGGTGGAATATGTGTTTTCCGATTACGCCTGGATCAGCGCGTTTGTCCCCCAGGCCCAGGTGCTGGCCCTGAACTATATCTTTCCCACGGAAAACGTGCCTGAAACCATTGACTGGATCGTACGCAACGGCAAGTTTTTTCCGCTGCTGGAAAAAGCGTTCCGCGACAATGATCTGGTGCCGCTGGCCGTGATGTTTGAAGGATGGCAATGGGTTTCCTCCAACAAGAAAATCACCTCCCTGGCCGACATCAAGGGCCAGAAACTGCGGGTAATGTCTTCCAAACTCCTGGTGGAGGATTACAAGGCCTATGGCGCCGTGCCCACGCCGATGGATTACGGCGAAGTATACTCCGGCCTGCAGATGGGGCTCATCGACGGCCAGGTCAACCCGCTGTTCGCCATCTACAGCATGAAGTTCTTTGAAGTCCAGAAATACGTCACCCAGCTCAAGAGCGAACCGTTTCTGGGGATTCCCACGGTCAACAAAGAATTTTTCGACAGCCTGCCCCAGAATGTGCAGGACGAGATGAAACGGTTCTGGGTGGATGCCATCATTCCGGCCGGCAACTGGATCATGGAACGAAATGCCTCTGACAAGGAAAAAATGCTGGCCGCCAAACCGGACCTGGAGTTCAATGAACTGGACGATGATGCTATCGCCGAATTCAAAGCAGCTGCTGAAACCGTGTATCCCAAATTCACCGAAATCGGCGGTGATGGGGCCGACGAAATTCTGGAAGCATTGCTGGCGGATATCGAAGCAGCCAAAGCCGCTTTAAAGTAACCGTTTGTTAAAGATAGACAGGTCCCGGGTAATCATCGCCCGGGACCTGTCTGACAACAGCCCGGTGCCTCTTTCAGTCCCGGGGCGCATCGTTCATTACCGCTGGAAAGGAACCCTATGGACCCAAAGCAGAAAACCCGCAATCCCCTTCAGCAGCTCAATCACAATATCGGTGTGGTGGTCAACAGCCTGGAGGTCTCCATCCTGGTAATCTGCGTGGCTGCCCTGGCCGTTCTGCTCATAGCCAATGTATTTGCCCGCACCTTTTTCTCCAGTATCTATTTTGCCGAAGAGATTTCCCGGTTCCTGGTGATGCTCATCACCTTCACCGGGGTGAGCTATGGCGTGCGAAAGGCCCGGCACATCCGCATGGGCGCGTTTCTGGATGCCATGCCCCCGAAAATGGAAAAAACCTTTATCATGATCATCTGCCTGATCTCCGCCGTGGTCATGGGCATCATGTGCATCGCGTCCTGGGAGTACCTGACCAACGCCATGGCCAAGGGACACATGACCCCGGCCCTGCGGGTCCCCAAATGGACCTTTTACGTGATCATGCCCATCGGTTTCGGCCTGGCCGCCATCCAGTATTTCCGCACCATCATCAAAAATTTCACGGAATCCGACCCCTGGCAGTCCCCGGACCAGCAAAGTGAATACGAAGATGAAATCATCGGAGGGCCCCGACCATGATGATGTTCGGAATCAGTCTGTTGATCATGCTTTTACTGGGATTTCCCTTTATGGTAACCCTGCTGGGCTCCTTGATCCTCTACATTGCCGTGTATATGCCCGATTTCGCTCCGAAAATGCTGGTTACCATGGTGCAGCAGGTGATTGCCGGTGTCACCCCGCCGGCCCTGGTTTGCGTACCCATGTTCATCCTGTCCGCCTCCATCATCACTTCCGGAGAATCCGCCACCCGCCTGATCCGCATGATCAAGGTGTTTGTGGGCCATCTGCCCGGGGGGCTGCCCATTACCACCAACGCCTCCTGCACTCTGTTCGGGGCCGTGTCCGGATCCACCCAGGCCACGGTGGCGGCCATCGGCGGCACCATGCGCCCCATGCTCCTGGAAGCCGGATATAAAAGCTCTTTTACCCTGGGGCTGATTATCAATTCCAGCGACATCGCATTTCTCATCCCCCCCAGCATCGGGTTTATCGTTTACGGGGTCGCCACCTCCACCTCCATCGGCATGCTGTTTCTGGCAGGCATCCTGCCGGGACTCATGATCCTGGTGATGTTTTCCATTTACTGCTATGTGTATTCAAAGGTCACCCACGTGGGCACACTTCCCAGAGCCTCCATGGCCGAACGCATCGATGCCGTCAAAGGAGGCCTGCCCGTCATGGGGTTTCCCGTCATCATCGTAGGCGGCATCTACACGGGTATTTTAAGCCCCACGGAAGCGGCGGCCGCCGCCGTGTTCTACGCCCTGATTTTGGAAATCATTGTGTTCAGAAGCCTGACCCGGGAACGGATCATTGATGCGTTTCTCCAGACCGGGGTGATCACCGGGGTGGTGTTCATTCTGGTGGGGGCCGGCCAGGCATTTTCCTTTCTCATCGGGTTTCTCCAGCTGCCGGACCAGCTGCTGCCGCCATTGTTCGGCACGGATCCTTCCATGCTGCGGGTAATCACCATTGTGGTGGTGGTGTATTTTGTGGCCTGCATGTTTGTGGACCCCATTGTGGCGATCTTCATTTTAAGTCCGGTGTTCCAGCCCTATGTGGTCGGGGCCGGCGTGGATCCCATCCTTTTGGGTACCCTGGTCACCCTTCAGGCCGCCATCGGATCTGCCACCCCGCCATTCGGATGCGACATCTTCACGGCCCAGCTCATTTTCAGACGTCCCTATCTGGAGGTGATCGGCCATGCCCTGCCCTTTCTGCTCATCCTGATTCTGGCAACAGTTCTGCTCATCACTTTCCCCCAGATCGCGCTGTTTCTGCCCAATCTGGCCATGGGGGGATAATCTGGAGAACAAAATGAAATACACCATCAAAAATCAGCAGGTATCCTATGGAGAAGCCATCGGCATTCTGCTGCTGGATTCGGTGATCCCGTTCATCCCCGGGGATGTGGCCAATGCCACCTCTTATGATTTTCCGGTGCGGTTCAAAAAAGTGCCCGGATTCACCGTGGCAAGGGCCGTGGGCAAAGATGACAGTGTTTACGGCGATCTTCTGGCGGCTGCCCGGGACCTGGCTGCCAACGGGGTCCGGGCCGTCACCGGGGACTGCGGATTCATGGCCCTTCATCAGCAGCGGCTCCGGCAGGATCTGGGTTTGCCTGTATTTCTTTCCTCTTTGTTCCAGATTCCCTTTATCCGGCACCTGATCCCGGCCGGCACGGGCATCGGCATCATCACGGCTGACAGCCGGAGCCTGACCCAAAATTTTTTCGAGACGATCGGAATTTCTTTCGGCCCGGACTTTTTGATTTCCGGCATGGAATCCTGTCCGGAATTCGCCTCAGCCGTCATGGATGAAAAAGGCACCCTGGATGCAAAAAAAATCGAACAGGAAATCGTGACAGCCGCCCGGAACCTGACTCAGCAAAACGCCGGGGCCATTCTCCTGGAATGCAGTGTGCTGCCTCCCTATGCCTGGGCCGTGCACCATGCCACGGGCCTGCCGGTGTTTGACACCATCACCATGATCAATTATGTGTTTTCTGCCCTGGAACCACACCATTACAAAGGATTCATGTGACAAACAGGTATTAGCTTAAAACTTAATCCTTAAAACTTAACCCTTTCATATAAAATTCCGGATGTATAAAGATATAATTGCGATGATGTTCGTTTTTACGTCTATAGGGGAATTTATCGAACCGGCTGCAAGGTATCATCTTTTTTTTGAATGAAAAAAAACCGTCATACCTCAGAGATGTCAGATATGAAAAAAGGTCTTGTTTTCGGGCTTGTTCATGATGGCATTCAAAAAGCAGACAGGGCTTGTCTCTTTCCAGCAAATGACGGGCTCCTTTGAACACATCGTGTTCATGGCCTTCGACATCGCATTTTATGAATGCCACATCCCTGAGTTGGCCTGCATAATCATCCAGTGTGGTCACGTCAACAGTCACAGTCTGCCATGTGTCCACCCGTTGATTTTTATTCAATGTTGCCCCGCCTGACCCCGGCTCAGCCCTGTAAAGTGCCATCACCCCGGGTTCACTGGACAATCCTTTTCGCACGATGGAAAGATTATCCATTTTAAATGCGGATTTAAGCCCCATCAGATGAGTTTCAAGCTCCGGCTGGGGTTCAAAGGCGACCACTTTTCCCGAGGGACCCACTTTTTTTGACAACCAGTAGGAATAAATGCCTTTGTTGGCGCCGATATCAATGACAGTTTTTCCTTTGAGATTCAACTTCAGAAGAAAACAGATATCTTCTTTTTCCGTATTGAGGCGGTAATGCCAGGCACTGTGAATCATGTGCAGCTTTTGAAAAAAATTCATCGGTCTTCCTTTTGCATTGCATTTATGCAGCCGCACAAAAATATCATATATAAAGCCAAAGTCAATGAGTTTCAGATGCCGGCTTTCTCCGGAAAAACCGGACACAACAATTCCGGATTACGCCAAAAAATCAGGGCCCGGTTTTGATAAACCAGGCCCTGATATCAGTCTCAATGATGTGTGGATATGTTACCGGTTACCGGGCGTTATCCCAGGGCCACGGCCTGCCGTTCCGCCGCTGACTGCCGGGCCGCGCCTTTGCGTTTCTTCTGGGATGAAACCCGGTCCGCAGACACATATTCCAGGGCATTCACTTCGCAGAATCTCACACACTGGGGATCGCCGCCGCACAAATCACACTTGAACACCTGGTGTGTGGTGTCATTATATCCCATGGCGCCGAAAGGACAGATCCCCACACAGGACCGGCACCCGATGCATACCTCGTGATCCACTTTTACAAACCCGAAATCCGGGTCCCTTGAAATGGCCCGTACCGGGCACACATTCATGCAGGGCGCATCTTCACACTGTTTGCAGATCACCGGGATATAAATCCCTTCCTGCTCCCATTTCACCACCTGGATCCGGCTTTTGGCGGGATTGGAAACCCCTTCGTGCATGACTGAGCACACCTGTTCACACAGGCGGCACCCCGTGCATTTATCTGCATCAACTGTCAGAAATTTATCCATGATTTTCTCCTTGGTTATGATCTACAGCAACCGGGTGGGTTCGTTTTCCAGGCCCAGTCGCGTCAAGGTTTCAGAAGTGGGTACCCCGTCATTGTCCCAGCCGTGGTGTTCGTAGAACTCATCGATCATGACATTGAATTTGTCTCTGTCGATTCGTTTTCCGATGACATCGGGTGCGCCTCTGCGGCAGGGCTCATCAAAGTACCGGTGGTTCAGGGTATCTCCTTTTTTGAGATCATTGCGGGTTAAGCCTTCTCGAAGGTTGAACAGCCGTTCCAGGTTGTTGCACCGCTCCGCCGCATCCCAGATCTCTCTGGGCGTGAATTCCAGACCCGTGTTGTAGTAGATCACCTTGGGCCAGTCCTCGAAATTGGGAAGCGTGGCCCCTAAAAACACGGTGTGGTATTTGCAGATGCCTAAGCAGTCCACGGCCATGTACACATTTTCCTGCCAGAATACCTGCCAGGGTTTCCCGATATATTCCGTGTGCTCGGAAGACAAGGGGCCGTCATAGGGCACGGGGGAACTGTAAATTTTTCTGAGAACCGGTTCCGGCAGATGATACAGATCGATGGCCGGCCGGGACCGCAGATGGTCCGATCCTCTGGAGGCCGTGGCGATATTGAGCGCCAGGCCCGGGGTGGCCCGTTCATCCGAGTGCAGATTGTTCATCCCCTTGACCTGAATCAGATAATCAAAGGCATTTTTGCCGATCTTTTCAGCTGCCGGGATTCCGCCGTCGGCCAGGACATTGCCCAGCCATCCCGTGCGGGTACAGATGTTGTGCACCATCTGAAGCAGGGCTTCATCATTGCCGAACCGCAGATCCAGGCCTTCGGTTTCCTTGGTGGTCAGAATCCCCAGCTCGTAAAGTTCCATGGCCCAGGCGATCATGCTGCCGATCTCCAGGTTGTCCACCCCGTACTGGTTCACCAGATGGTTGCCCGTGAGCACGGTTTCAATACTCTTGCAGTCCGGTTCTGCGCCAAACGCCCCCAAAGAGGTGTATTCCGGGCCTTCATCATATTTGCCCTTGTACAGCCCGGACTGAATCTTGTACTGGGCCCGGCAGTGCACCTGGCATCCGAAACACCCGGTCATGTGATGGGGCCCCATGGTTTCAGCGGCATAATCGTCAATGGCTTCGGGCTCGATCTCATCGGCATATTCCATCTGGTTGTACTGGAAATTTCTAGTGCGCACCCCGCCCCAGCAGTTGGTGGCCCCCCAGATGAACGGCGTGCCCAGGGCGCCCTGGATCTGATTGACCTTGGCGCCCGTGATCTGGTCGATGAATTTCTTGTTGTGTTCCAGGGCATCCACGGGATGGGCGATCTTGATGTCCATAGTGCCTCTGACCGCCACGGCTTTAAGATTTTTGGACCCCATGACACAGCCTAAGCCCGTGCGGCCTCCGGCATTTTTGATGCCGGTCATGACGCAGGCATAGGTCACCAGATTTTCACCGGCCTGGCCGATGACCATGCTTTTCACTTCTTCATCATCCAGCTCGTCTCTGATGGCCCACTGGGTATCCGTGCTGTTTTTTCCCCACAGGTGGCCGGCATCCCGGATCTCGATTTCTCCATTGTGAATCCACAGATACACGGGTTTGTCCGCCTTGCCCGTGATGACCAGGTGATGAAATCCGGCCCAGGCCATTTCCGGGGCAAAAAATCCCCCCATATTGCAGGACCCCAGCAACCCGGTCAAAGGCGACTTGGCCATGACATGGGTCCGGGCTGTGGCAGAGGCGCATGTGGCCGTAAGCAGCCCGCCGCTGACGATCATCGGATTTTCCGGTCCGATGGGATCGCACCCTTTGGGCGCATGGTTATATAAAAGGTAAGCGTCCATTCCCCGGCCGCCGATAAATTTTTTTCTCATTTCCAGAGGAATGGGCTTGATCTCCACATCCCCGGTGGTCAAATTGATGTAGGCTATTTTGCGGTCCAATGCCATGTGTTGTTCCCTCCTTGATCTATTTGGAATCGCTGTCAGACGTTCCCAGTTTTTTCTCCAGGGTTTCCTGGACCAGTTTCCGGTTGACATCCCAGACCGGACCCCGGATTCTGGGCAGTTCCGGTGTCACCCAGAACAGACGATAGGTCATGCCGCAGGTGGGACAGGTGATCTGCTTGCTGCCCGGCGACGGGGTGAGCCGGCCCATGCAGCTGGGATTGTGGCACCTGACTTTACCGAACGTTCGGGTGCTGCGAAGCGATTCAGATGAAGAGACCCTTTCTTTATCTGCCATGTTATACTCCTTTGATAATGGGGTTGGCGGCCTTTTGTTCAGCCACCTGAAAACGTTGCCTTACCACATCAGTTCATTATTATGAATTTCTATATCAGAGATTCATTAAATGTCAACCCATTTCTTAACAAAAATAACCATATAATTCAATGTGTTTATTTTTAATTTGACATGCCGGGCCATTCAGGGTACAGGTAAAAGGAAAAATTTTTGTTCACTATGTTGAATTTTAACCCCTGACCGGAACAAAAAAAGGACTTACATTATGAACATGCGGCGAGAACAGCTTGCCATTGATCCTGAAAAATGCACGGGATGCCGGCGATGCATGATTGCCTGTGCCATGAAGCATCACGGCCGCATTGATCCGGATCTTTCCAGAGTGAATATCATCGGGCTGGATTCAAAGGACCTGAATGTGCCCGTGATCTGCATGGCCTGTGACACGGCCCCGTGCATCAAGGTGTGTCCCATGAACGCCCGGATCCGCCAGGCCAACGGCACGGTGACCACCAACACCGATGTCTGCATCGGGTGCCGGGCCTGTGTCTATATCTGCCCGGTTGGAAGCCCCCGGATCAATCCCTATACCGGCCGGACCATGACCTGTGACATGTGTGAAGGTGAAACCGAACCCTGGTGCGTGGCTGCCTGCCGGCAGGAAAAAGCGTTGACCCTGTGTACCCAGGGAAGCGTGTCCCATCGTGCGACCCGGAAGGCGGCCTCCAAAACCAAACAATTTCACACCGGTGGATGAATGTAACAACAATGATGGATAAAGGCAGGATGTTATGAAACTTGTGATTATCGGAAACGGCATTGCCGGCAACCAGGTGGCGTTTGATGTGCGAAAAAAAGATCCGGATGCTCAGATTGTCATTCTTTCCGCTGAAGATGTGCCGGAATATGATCCCTGCTCTCTGCCCTATTTTCTCGGGGGAGAGTGCGGCCGCATGGATGTTTTCAGAAAAACGTCAAAAGATTATGCCGATGGGCGCATCGAATTGTTATATGACAGCAAAGTAGTGTCCATTGACCCTGAAAATA
Source organism: Desulfotignum balticum DSM 7044 (assembly GCF_000421285.1). Taxonomy (GTDB): domain Bacteria; phylum Desulfobacterota; class Desulfobacteria; order Desulfobacterales; family Desulfobacteraceae; genus Desulfotignum; species Desulfotignum balticum. The sequence continues at coordinate 1,553,469 of NZ_ATWO01000001.1, read as the reverse complement.
AAACCGTCACCCCCCACACGGGTGAACCGATCGGATATGACAACCTGGTGCTGGCCCATGGGGGGGATCTGTTCATTCCGCCCATTCCCGGCATTGACACCCCGGGCGTGTTTTCATGTAAACAGCTCGGGGAAACGCAGAAACTGGCAGCCCACAAAGGCACCCGTGCCGTGGTCATCGGTTCCGGCGCCATCGGGATCGAAGCGGCCGAAGCATTGAAGCGCAAAGGGTATGAGGTGTATATCATCGAACTGATGGACTGGATTCTGCCTTCTTTGTTTGATGAACCCACGGCCAAACGCCTGGAAAACGAGCTGACCGGATATGGTATCCAGGTGTTCACCCATGAAAAGGTGCTGGAAATAAAGGGCGCGGGGCAGGTTACCGCCGTGGTCACGGACCGGCGCACCATAGACTGTGACACCGTGGTGGTGGCCACGGGCGTGGTGCCGGGAACGGCCCTGGCCCAGACCGCAGGCATCGAGACGGGCCGGGGCATCCAGGTGAACCGGCAGATGCAGACCAGCATACCCGACATCTATGCCTGCGGCGACTGTGTGGAAACCATTGATGCCTGCACCGGGGAAATCGCCATGTTCCAGCTCAAGCACAACGCCATTGAGCAGGCCCAGGTAGCGGCCCGGCACATTCTTGGCGAACCGGTCCGGTATCTGGGGGCATATGCCTTTGCCCGGGCCCATTTCTTTGACACCCATGCCGCTACTTTCGGCAAGACCCAGCGGGCTTTGGATTGTGTGTTCGGAGACAAGCGCATTGTGGAACGGGAAGACCAAAACAATTACCTGCGGGTGGTGATGCTGGACAACCGGATTGTGGGGGGCCAGGCCATCGGCACGTTTGCCGATGAGCTGGGGCTGCTCATCGGCGCTATGTGGCGGAAAGATGATTTTCTGGACATTGCCGCCAAAATGAGGACCCTGCCCAAAGGCGGGGCCGTACATGCCTGGCCCATGGTCCGGCTGGGCCACTTGTTGGGAATGTAGCCTTATCCCCCGGCCAGAAATGTGATGATCTGGATGTCATCCCCGGGGGCCACCGGTTTTTCCAGCTCGCCTGGGAACGCGCTTTCCGCGTTCAGATAGATCTCGATATGGCCGTGTAATCCGCCTTTTTTATCAAACAATTCTTTTTCCATGGCCGGGTACTGCCGGATCAGATCCGCCAGTGCCCGGCCCACGGTATCTCCTTTCACCTCAACCGTTTTGTTGCCGTCTGTATGCTGCCGATGAACCAGATGAATATGAACCATCGCTGTCATGTTTGTGTCCTTTTCACGGCACGGATGACCGTGATGCCATGAGTTTCTTAAAAAGTTTTAAGTTTTAAGTTTTAAGTTTTAAGCCAATACCTGAGAGCTTATATTTTTACCATCTGTCAGGGGTTTCTCAGGCCATGATTGTTTATATGAAAGCCCCTCAGCCACTGATTAAAAGTATAAACCGGGAAGTATCCCTTAAAACTTAACACTTAAAACTTAAAACTTCCATAATATTTAATACAGTTTCCCCACCGCCGATTCCACGGCCCTGACAATGGCCCCGTCTTCCAGCAGGGCCTTGACTGTGGCAATATCTTTGGACAGCTGCCGGTCTTCTTTCATATAATCCACATGCTGACGGATGGTGCGGTAGGCGGCCAGGGTCCCGTCCCCGGCCTTGATATTGGTGAACAGATCAATGGCCTGGGCCCCGCACAGCAGCTCGATGGCAATGACGTTTTCCGTGTTCAACACAATGTCCCGGCATTTTCGGGCCGCAAACGCCCCCATGGACACGTGATCCTCCTTGTTGGCTGACGTGGGAATGGAATCCACGGATGCGGGATGGGCCAGGCCCTTGTTTTCCGACACCAGGGCTGCCGCCGCATACTGGGCGATCATGTAACCGGAATTCAATCCCCCGTCTTCCACCAGAAACGCGGGCAGGCCGGACAATTGGGGATTGACCAGGCGCTCGATGCGCCGTTCGGAAATATTGGCCAGTTCGGCAATGGCAATGCCTAAAAAATCACAGGCCAGGGCCAGGGGCTGGCCGTGGAAATTGCCGCCGGACAGAAATTCTTCGGATTCCGGAAAAATCAGCGGGTTTTCCGTGGACGCGTTCATCTCCACCCGGATCACATTGTCCACATAGGCAAACGCATCCCAGGACGCGCCATGGACCTGGGGAGAGCATCTCAGGGTATACGCGTCCTGGATCCGTGAACAGTCCTGGTGGGAAGAGATGATTTCCGAATTTTCCGTGATTTTGAGCATGTTTTCCGCGGCCATGATCTGGCCCGGATGGGGCCGTGCCTGATGAATCCTCGGATCAAAAGCCGTCCTTGTTCCCATGAGGGTTTCCAGGCTCATGGATGCGGCAATGTCTGCATGTTTGCACAGATTCAAGGCATCATGCAGGGCCAGACACCCTAAGGCAATCATGAACTGGGTTCCGTTGATCAGGGCCAGGCCTTCCCCGGCCGCCAGTTCCAGGGGCTTTAAAGACCTTGCTGCCAGGGCTTTGGCCCCGGACATGCGCTGCCCGTCCACAACGGCTTCGCCTTCGCCGATCATCACCAGGGACAGATGGGCCATGGGTACCAGGTCTCCGCTGGCCCCCACAGACCCTTTTTCCGGGACCACCGGCACGATTCCTTTGTTGAGCAGGTCCGCCAGCATCTGGATGGTTTCCAGACGCAGCCCGGAATTGCCCCGGCAGAAATCATTGATCCGCAGGGCCATCATGGCCCTGACCACATCTTCGGGCATCTCTTTGCCCATGCCGGCGGCATGGGACAATAAAATTTTTTTCTGAAGCCGTTTTGTATCGGCATAGGAGATGGGCACATCAGACAACGCGCCGAAACCCGTGGTCACCCCATAAATGCGTTCCCCTTTTTTCACCCAGGTGTCCACCAGGGTCCGGGCTTTATGAATCCGCGTTTTGGAAGTGTCGGCAATAACCGCCTGCCATTGGTTTCTGGCAATACCCACCAGTTCTTCCAGTTGAAAATGATCGCCGTCCAGAACAATGGTTTTCTCATTCATTGGATTGATCTCCTGTTGAAGGTGCCTTTCAGTTGATACCGAAACCCCGGGAATATCATGGTACTGTAAGTGGCCACCCGATCAAAGGACCAGGTGCGCCGGGTCAGGCGCAGACAGGGTTCCGCCGCATCGAGCCCCAGAAGTTTGAGCACATGGGCCGGGCAGCGCACGGCTTCGATCACATGCTCCGCCGCCTGGACCGGGGCGGTCTCCAGCAGATAATCACTGGGGGTGATCCGGGTATAATCCTGGTCCAGATACGCCGGCGCCACGGCCGGGTTGATGAACCGCTCCGAATACTGGACCCCCACGCCCCGGTCTTTATGAAGCAAAATGGAATGAAACACGGTATCTCCGGGCCTCAGGTTCAACCGGGCCGCAATCTCCTTATTTGCGCTCTCTTCAGCCAGCAGCAGCACCTCACAGGAATGAATCCCGCCCCAGTCTGCAATTTCTCTGGCAATGCTTTTGATTTCCAGCAGGGCTGCATCGGGTTTGGGACGGGCCACAAACGTACCCACCCCCTGAATCCTTACAATGCGCCCTTGTTCAGCCAATTCCTTGAGGGCCCGGTTGGCGGTCATCCGGGAGGTGTTAAAGCTTTGGGACAATTGCGTTTCCGAAGGCACCCGGTCATCCGGCTTCAAAAGCCCGGCATCCATTTCCCGGATCAGAGACTGCTTGATCTGTTCATACAACGCCAGCGGACGTGATGATGTTCCCACACGGCATCCTTATTTTAAATAATATTTATTGTTAAAACCCGTTTATCTGTTCATGCATCATGGATACACAAAAAAACTTGACATCCCGTCTATACTTGTATAGACAAGTAGTAGCCAATCCACTCTGAAATGTCAACACCTTGCGGAGGAAAAAAATGACCCCCAAAGACCAACTACTGAAAGATCTGAAGATCGGCTGCGGCAAACCCCGGCCCGTGAAAGCCCCCACAGGCAGTCAGCTCCACTGCAAGGGCTGGTACCAGGAAGCAGCCTTGCGCATGTTGTGCAACAACCTGGACCCGGACAACGGGGAAAATCCGGATGAACTCATTGTGTATGGGGGACTGGGCAAGGCCGCCCGAAACTGGGACTGTTTCGATGCCATTGTCAGAACCCTGCTGGATCTGGAAAACGATGAAACCCTGCTGGTGCAGTCGGGCAAACCCGTGGGGGTTCTGACCACCCACACCGCCGCCCCAAGGGTCCTCATTGCCAATGCCAATATCGTGCCCCACTGGGCCAACTGGGACACTTTCCATGAACTGGACAAAAAAGGCCTGATCATGTACGGCCAGATGACGGCCGGGTCCTGGATCTATATCGGCACCCAGGGCATTTTGCAGGGCACCTATGAAACCTTTGCCGCTCTGGGCCAGAAGCATTTCAAATCCGATCTGACCGGAAAAATCGTGGTCACGGCCGGCCTTGGGGGCATGGGCGGGGCCCAGCCGTTGTCCGTGACCATGGCCAACGGGGTGGCTGTCTGTATCGAGATCGATCCCTCCCGCATTGCCAAACGCCTGGAAAAACGGTACCTGGATGTGGAAGCCGACACCCTGGATCATGCTTTGGCCATGGCCCGGCAGGCCGCAGACGACGGCAAACCCCTGTCCATCGGATTATGCGCCAATGTAGGCGATGTGCTGCCCGCCATGATTCAAAAAGGATTTATTCCGGATGTGATCACGGACCAGACCAGTGCCCATGATGAGCTCAACGGGTATTTTCCCAGGGGCATCTCTTTTAAAGACGCGCTGAAACTGCGAAAATCCGATCCGGACACGTACAAGGACATGGCATTGAACGCCATGGCAGACCATGTCCGGGCCATTCTTGAAATGAAAGACAAAGGCGCCATTGCCTTTGACTACGGCAACAACCTGCGGGCCCAGGCCATGAAAAAAGGGGTGGACAATGCCATGGACTATCCCGGGTTTGTACCGGCCTATATCCGGGATTTGTTCTGCAAAGGCGAGGGCCCGTTCCGGTGGGCGGCCCTGTCCGGGGACCCAAAAGACATCAAGGTGACGGACGACGCTTTGATGCAGCTGTTTCCCAAGAAAACCAAAATGATCAACTGGCTGAAAATGGCTCAGGAAAAAATAGAACATATGGGCCTGCCTTCCAGGATCTGCTGGCTGGGATATGGCGAGCGGGAAAAAGCGGGAAAACTGTTCAATGACCTGGTGCGCACCGGAAAAGTCAAAGCCCCCATCGTTATCGGCAGAGATCATCTGGACTGCGGGTCCGTGGCATCGCCTTTCCGGGAGACCGAAGCCATGAAAGACGGGTCCGATGCCGTGGCGGACTGGGCCTTGCTTAACTGCATGACCAATGTGGCCTCCGGCGCCACCTGGGTGTCATTCCACGATGGCGGGGGTGTGGGAATCGGGTATGCCCTGCATGCAGGCCAGGTCACGGTGGCCGACGGCACGGATGAAGCGGAAAAGAGAGTGACCACGGTGCTTCGCAACGATCCGGGCACGGGCATCATCCGGCATGCCGATGCCGGGTATGAGACCGCCATTGATGTGGCCAATGAAAAAGGCGTGAAACTGCCCATGATCAATATGTATGGCAAGTAATCCGGCAAAGGAGTGATCCATGACCACCGTTCCTGAAAATGACAACCCGTTTCCTGAAAATGTCGACCAGTTGTTCTTAAACTGCCGTGTGGCCACCATGGCCCATGGCCGGTACAATATGATTGAAGCCGCGGCCCTGGCCGTGGCAGGTGACAAAATCGCCTGGATCGGACCCATGGATGCCCTGCCCGGCCCCCTTCCTGACACCGCCCGGAAGACAGACTGCCAAAACCGGTGGATCCTGCCCGGGTTTGTGGACTGCCACACCCACCTGATCTGGGCCGGGTCCCGGGCAAAAGAATTTGAAATGCGCCTGGCCGGGGCATCCTATGCCGATATTGCAAACGCCGGCGGAGGCATTTTCTCCACAGTCAAAGCCACCCGGGCCGCGGATGAAGACACGCTGTTTGATCTGGCATCCCGGCGCATGGCCCATTTTCTGAACCAGGGCATCACCACAGTGGAGATCAAATCCGGATACGGCCTGGATCTGAAATCAGAACTGAAAATGCTGGCTGTGGCCGGCCGCCTTCAACAGGCGTTTCCCCAGCATATTGAAGCCACGTTTTTAGGGGCCCATGCCGTGCCGTTGGAATTTGCCGGCCGGTCAGATGACTATGTCAGGCAGGTCATGGATGTGATGCTGCCTGAAGTCAAACACCAGGGCATTGCCGCATGCGTGGATGTGTTTTGTGAAAACATCGCTTTTTCCAGAGAACAGACCCGGCAGGTGTTTGAAAAAGCCAAAGATCTGGGGTTTGCAATCAAACTGCATGCCGAACAATTGTCGGATTCCAGCGGGGCGGCCCTGGCTGCGGAAATGGGGGCGTTGTCCTGCGATCATCTGGAATACCTGTCTGATGAGGGGGCAAAAAAAATGGCGGATCATGGCACCTTGGCCGTGCTGCTGCCCGGCGCGTTTCATTATCTGAAAGAAACCCGGGTGCCGCCCGTGGAAACGTTCAGACAACTGGCCGTTCCCATGGCCGTGGCCACGGATCTCAATCCCGGGTCCAGTCCGGTTTTCAGCATGTTGCCGGTGCTCAACATGGCCTGTCTTCTATTCGGATTGACCTGTGAACAAGCCCTGGCCGGGGCCACCTTTCACGGGGCCGCGGCCTTAGGCCTGGGAGACTGCAAAGGCAGTCTGGCACGGGGAAAGGATGCGGATTTTGTGATCTGGGATGTGGACACACCGGCGGATCTGTGCTATCTCACGGGAATCACACCATTGAAACAGGTGGTCATCGGAGGGAAACCCATCCACCCTGAAAATGAAAGGACCTGATTTCCCCCAAAAGACGTCCTTGACACACCGGAGATGAGCAGACATGATGATCCAAAAAGATCCTTTGGTGATTGCGGCTCTGGCCTCGGCACTTCTGGGAATTGCTTTTCTTGTAGCCACCCTTGGGTCTCTGAAAAAAAAGAGAGTGTTCTCTTCGACCCTGCATTTTGTGACAGCCCTGCTCATGATCTGTCTGTTCGCCCTGTTCGGCACCATCAGTATCGCCACCCGGGGATATCTTGCTTTGACCACGGAAACTTTGGCTGCGGTCGTGGAAATCGACCCCATGGAAAACCAGCGCTTCATCGCACGGTTTCACATGCCCGAAGGCGGTGAAAAAACCTTTGTTCTGGCCGGGGATCAACTGTATGTGGATGCCCATATTCTTAAATGGAAGCCGGTTGCCAATTTTCTGGGACTGCACACCTTTTATGAGCTGGACCGGGTATCGGGCCGGTACACCCGGTTAGAGCAGGAAACTTCGCAAAAGCGCACCGTGTATGCCCTGTCCCGGGAAAAACCCCTGGACCTGTTCGAGCTGCGGCACCGGTTTGCGGCCTTAAAATTTCTGGTGGATGCCGAGTATGGCTCGGCCACATTCATCACTGCGGACAAACCCCTGACCCTCAGAATCCTGGTATCCACCACCGGCCTTTTGATCAGAAAAGAGACACCATGACCGAGAAATCAACCCAACAAAGGTCTGTGACAAGCGCATGCCTCCACCTGCAGTTCAGCGCCATAGCCGGGCAGTTTCCAACACAGTCTGCCGTGGTCCATGGGAATCATGTAATATCTTACAAAGACCTGGACTGCGAATCAGATCGGCTGGCAGCAGAACTGCAAACCGACGAAAACCTGTCCGGCAACCGGGTGGCTGTGTTTATGCCACCCGGTATTGCGTTCATGATTGCCGCTGTGGGCATTCTCAAAACCGGCGCCGCCTATGTTCCCCTGGATATCAATGACCCGGCGGAAAGAACCCGGAAAATGATCCACCGGATCAACCCGGCCCAGGTGATCACTTTACCGGATCTGGTTCACCGGCTCAGCCCGGAACTGGAAATTCCGGTAAAACTTCTGAAAACCGGACAATATCTCCCTGAAAACGATGCTGGGGAAAACGGCCCGGGCATCCCCTGTCGAAACAGGGAAATATCCGGTTCAACCCCATCCTGTGACCCGGCATCCCCCGCCTATATCATCCATACATCCGGTTCCACGGGCACACCCAAAGGCATTCCCATCCCCCATCAGGCACTGGTCAACCTGTTGGCGGCATTTGATCAACTGATGCCCATCAGCCCCGGGGACCGCTGTTCCCTGTGGTCGAGCCTGAACTTTGATGTATCGGTTTATGAAATCTGGTCCGCCCTGGTGTCCGGGGCCACCCTGTTCATTCCCGATGACATGGTCCGGTTTGATGCAGACGCGTTTATTCAATATCTGATTGACAACCAAATCACCTCCGCGTATATCCCGCCGTTCATGATTGCGGATCTGGCCCGGGCCCCTGTGTTTCCCATGTGCCTGAAACGGCTGCTCACCGGCGTATCCGCCATTTCAGCCCGATTGCTTTATCAAATCAAACAGCGGCACCCGGATCTGTGCCTGATCAATGGATATGGACCGGCGGAAGCCACGGTCTGCGCCACATTGTATCCCGTGCCAATGATGTTGCCGGAAACCGAAATCACTCCCATCGGCAGACCGGTTCCCAATCTTCGAATCTTTGTGCTGGATCCCGGCGGCCGGCCCGTGGAAACAGGAGAAAAAGGGGAAATCTGCATTGCCGGCATCCAGGTGGCGCACGGATATGTGAATGATCCTGAACAATCTGCCAAAAAATTCGTTCCCAACCCGTTTTCAGATCTCCCTGTGGACTCCCCCGGGGGCCGGATGTACAAAACAGGGGATTTGGGCATGTGGCTGGATGACGGCAATCTGATGTTTTCCGGACGAATCGATTTTCAGATCAAATATAAGGGCATCCGCATGGAACCCGGGGAAATTGAACAGGTGATCACGGCTTTTCCCGGCATCAGTCAGGCCGCTGTGGTGCTTAAAAAAAATCCGGATGGACAGGAGCGCCTGACAGCCTATATCAATGCCGATCCTGACAAGGCCCGGCTCATGGACTTTCTGGCTGAAAAACTGCCCAGAGCCCTGCTGCCGGATGTACTGATCTCCCTGCCGGCCCTGCCCCAAACTTCCCGGGGAAAAATCGACAGGGCCATGCTGATCGCAGGAAATGACTTTGAACCGGAGGCAGATCCTGTCTCTGACATTGGCCCTGCTGCCCCGCCCCCTTTATTGACGGATCTGCAAACACAGGTGCGCCGGATATGGCAGCAGGTACTGAAACAAGAGGCTTTGTCCCTGGACGATCACTTTCTGCTGTTGGGGGGAGATTCCATTGCCGGCGTCAAAATCCTGTCCCGAATCAACCAGGCCTTTGGCACGGCCCTGACACTGGACACCTTGTTCACCCATCCGGTACTTCAGGATTTTACCGACCATCTGTCCCTTGCCCTGCCGGATGGACATCAGCCAGACCAAACCCAGGCAGTCCGGACAGACTCCCCGGAAATCCCGCGGTGTTCAAGCCCTGGGGAGGGCCCCCTTCCCCTTCTGGCAGACCAGCACCTGATCTGGGTCTTTGAAAAACTTCACCCGGGGACATCCGTGTATCATATCCCTCTGGTGTATGCGGTTCAGGGAAATATTGATCCGGCAATCTTCAAGCAGGCCGTGGGTTTTGTGGCCCGGCAGCACCCGGCCCTGAACCTTGTGGCGTACATGGCAGACGATCATCCCTGCCAGGCCGTGCGAAACACTGAACTGGATTTCATCCATCAGACCCTGCCCTGTGCCTTGCCTGAAAACATCGGGTCTGAACTGAATCCGGATATCATGGCACCGCTTTTAACGCAGATCACCCGCCCCTTTGATCTGGAAGCCGGCCCGCTGTTCAGAACCGCGCTATTTCCGGATGACCAGGGCCGGGCACTGGTCTGTTTCGTGTTTCACCATATTATTTTTGACGGATGGTCTGCCGGACTGTTCATCAAAGACGTCAATCGGGTTTATACGGACATGACGGCCCCGGCCTCATCCGGGCCGGCCATGTCAGAACATGTGCGGACCGGGACCGATTTTCTCGCATATGTGGCCCGGAAACTGAAAATTGATGAACAGCACTGGGATGCGGCACGTCCTTTTTTTGAATCCTATTTAAGCAACCTGCCGCAAACCGTCCAGACCGATCCAACCGATTTTACCGCTGCCACCTGCCCCATCCACATGGATGCAACCCATCTGAAAGATATCAGATCGCTGGCAGCTGCCCATCATACCACGCCCTTTGCGGTACTGCTCTTGTGTTTCCATCTGACCCTGGTTCTTTTCCATGGTGAACAAGACCAGGTGACCGGGATTGCCCATGCCGGTCGAGACCAGACAGACACGGAAAAAACCATTGGTTTTTTCATGAATACCCTGGTGGTCAGACATCACATCCGCACGGACCAGACGTTTATTGAATTGTTGAACCAGCTGAAAAACATCTTACACGGCCTGATGCAGTATCGGCACATTCCATTTTATCGAATTTCCCGATTCTGCCGAGAACAGGGACAAAGCGCCCCTTGTTTCAACGCTCTTTTTCTCATGCAGACCATGGATCTGCCCGTGCTGTCCATTCCCGGCAACCTTTGCGACCGGCTGATGATTCAGCCGCCTGCCACAAACGTGGATCTCACCCTGGAGCTGTATGAACAAAAAACCCGGCTCACCGGATGGTTCAAATACCGGACCGCCGCATTTTCCCCCCAGGAGATGGAAACTGTTTCCAGACAATTTTCCCGCATTGTCACCACCTGTTTGAAACACCCGGACACACCGTTGGAAGACGCTCTGGATACCGGCCGTTTCAGCGTATCGCCCATGCAGCACGCCATGCTCATGGAAACGCTGCGGGCACCCCAGGGGGCCGGCTGTTATGTGGAACAGGTGGTGTTTGACATGCATCAAACGATCGACCCGGATCGATTCTCAGATGCATGGAACCGGGTCATTGCCTGCCACAGTACGCTTTGCTTAGGCTTTGCCTGGAAAGGATTGGAGGCCCCCGGACAATTCTTTGCCCCCGTGCCGGCTGTAACAATCGAATTCAATGACTGGAGCCGGTTTGCCGCATTTGAAAAAAAAGAATACCTGGACATGTTTCTCAAGGCGGACCGGCGTCTGGGGTTTTCACTGGACAACCCCCCGCTTTTCAGAATCGCCCTGATAAAGACCGGCCCCCGTGTTTTCACCTGCATCTGGAGTTTTCATCACTGCATTGCCGACGGCCGATCCATGGTGCTCATCCTCAAAGACCTGTTTGCGGTGTACCAGGATCCCGAAATTCAGCTGAAAAAATCCGGATCATTTAAAACCTATATCAACTGGTTAAACCGCCCCTCCGATCAATCGGATAAAGAATTCTGGACCCGTCAGCTCAAAGGGTTCACGTCTCCCATGGTGTTTCCTTTCCAGCGCACGGGAAAAAACCGGCCGGAAGCCCGGCGACAGCAGCACGCCATCCCCTTGACCACCGGTCTGCACCAGACCGGTCTGCCCGCAGAAACCACCCGGAAAATCAAACAGGTTTGCCGGAAAAACCATTTAACCCTGAACACATTTCTGATGGGGGCCTGGGCCATTTTACTCAGTCATTATACCGGGCGCAGAGATATTCTTTTCGGGGCCACGGTATCGGTACGCCACTTTATTCCGGACAGCCAGGAAAAAACCGGCCTGTATATCAATACCCTGCCGGTCAGAATCCAAATCGATCCGCAGCAGTCCCTGGTGAACCTGGTTTCAGATATCCGGAAAAACTGGAACCAGGTGCGCCGGTTCCAGCATATGCCATTGGCAGAAATTCAGGCATGCAGCCCCATCAAAGGCAGCCAGCCTTTGTCTGAAATTTATTTTTCCTATGACTACCAGTCGCTGGATGCCGCGTTGACCCCGTATAAAAAACCCATGGCCTGCAAAGATATCGCGCTGCTGGAACGGACTCCGGCCGGCATATTTCTCACCGTCCAGGGAACGGATACGCTTCAGATCAGCATTGAATATGATCAGCGCAAATTCACATCCGACACCATTGAACAGATCCTGTTCCATTTTCAAACCTGCCTGAAATCAGCGGCTGAATCCCCGGATGCGCCGCTCACAGACCTGCCGGTTCTCACCCGGAAAGAACAGGATCAAATTGCGGAAAAACTCAATACCCGGAAAAAATTTGCCAGGCCCAACAGCTGTATGCACCATCTGTTTGAAATTCAGGCATCCTTCAACCCGACGGTGACTGCGGTCAAGGATTCCCGGAAACAGATCACATACGATCAGCTCAACACATCCGCCAACCAGATGGCCCATTATCTATTAACACAAGGGGCTGCACCGGAAAAAAAAGTCCTGGTATTTTTGCCCCAGACCGCTGATACCATTGGTTTGCTCTTGGGCATTTTGAAATCGGGTTGCTGTTATATTCCCGTGGACCGCACATGTCCGGAAGAGCGGCTCCGGCATATCCTGGCGGATGCTGAACCCGACTTTATCGCCACCACTGAAAAATTGTGGGAAAAAATGCCGTCAACCCATGGGGTTCCGATTTTAATGGACAGGGATCTGCCGGGGGTGGCAAACATGCCGGAAACCAATCCGGAAACCCCGGTGGCCCCGGAAAATGCGGCATACATCATTTATACCTCCGGGTCCACGGGCCTTCCCAAAGGGGTGGTCATTGAGCACGCGTCTCTGACATCTTTCACCAAAGCCGCGGCAGATCTTTATGAAATTCAACCCAGTGACCGGATCCTGCAATTTGCTTCCATCAGTTTTGACGCCTCCGTGGAAGAGATTTTTCCGGCCCTGTATTCCGGGGCATCCCTGGTCATCAAACCCCGGGGCATTGTCCACACCCCATCGGAATTTTTCTCATATTGCGCCAAAGAACAAATCACTATTGTGGATTTGCCCACGGCATACTGGCATATGCTCACGGACAGCCTGGAGACCCTGCATATTCCCGACCCATTGCGGCTGGTCATCATCGGTGGGGACGCAGCCGATCCTGAGCGGGTTGAAACATGGCGCAGACACGCCCCGGGCTTTGTCAGGCTGGTGAACACATACGGCCCCACGGAAACCACTGTGGCCGTGACCTTTGCCGATTTGGATCAAAAATCGGATGAAACCGGTGAAGTCCCCATCGGCCGTCCGTTTCCAAACGTCAATCTGTGTATTTTAAATCATTTCAATCAGCCGTCGCCTTTCGGCGTTGCTGGCGAGCTGTATATCGGCGGCCCGCAAACGGCCAGAGGATATCTCAATCGCCCCGAATTGACCCGGGACCGGTTCGTTCCGGTTGCAGATGCCGGACAAGACACACTTTTTTTCAAAACCCGGGACCGGACATTACTTACCCCGTCCGGCCAGATTGTTTTTAAAGGACGAATGGACCGGCAGGTGAAAATCCGGGGATTCCGCGTGGAACCCGGCGAAATCGAAAAAACCGCCACCCTGTATCCCGGAATTGAAGACTGTGCCGTCACCGTGGAAAAAAATACCGACAGTCATGTGAGAACCATTGCATTTATTGTTTTAAATCCCCTTGCAGCCCGGCCTGCTTCCGGGCCCGCTGATTTTGATGTCCAGGCCTTTAAATCCTGGCTTTGTGCCCGGCTGCCCGAATATATGTGTCCATCCGCCGTCGCCATTGTCAAAGAGTTTCCCCAGACCGTTTCAGGCAAAACCGATTACCAGGCCCTGGCCGGGCAGACTGGCGGCATTGTCCGGCCCTTGTTCGACACGGATCCATTTTTATCAGATACCGGGAAAGAACGCACATCGCTTTCTTTATTTGAATCTGATCATGGGAGACGACTAAAATTTATCTGGGAAAAAATTCTTGATATGTCGCTCATCGACCCGGGCACCCATTTTTTTGATGCCGGCGGATCTTCTTTGACAGCCATCCGGTTGATCACCGCCATTGAAAAGGAATTCAAACTGTCACTGCCGGTTTTGGCCGTGTTTCGCAATCCTTTGTTTTCAGACATGGCCGGATTGATCAAAGAAAAAAATGCGGACATCCAGTTGAGCAGCGTTGATTCCATCCAGACCCGGGGTGACCGCACCCCTGTTTTTTTTGTTGCCGGCACGGACGAAAATATTCCGGCGTTCCGGCACCAGGACCTGGACGGACATCCGTTTTACCGGGTGACCATATTGGCCCACCGCATGGAAAAAAAACGCATCATCCCTTTGGACATCTGGGAAATCGCCCGGCAGAACGTCCGGGAAATCATGCGGGTACAGCCAACCGGGCCGTATATCATCATCGGATTCTGCCGGTATGCCGTGACTGCTTTTGAAATCGCCACCCAGATATCGAGCATGGGCAAAACGGTTGAAAAACTGGTATTGATCGATGAGTTCTGGCAGAAAAAAGGGGTGTCCGCCTTTGTGGGGCACCATATCAAAGGCATGCGCCGGTTCGGCATCCGATACCTGTTAAAAAAAATAGTACCCAAGACGCGGGAAAAATTTCACCGGGTCTCCCTGGAGCTGGATGCCCAGCGCCAGAGACTGTATGCCGCCACGGGCCGGACCCTGCCCGAAGACCTGCAGATGCGCCTCATGGAAGATGCTTTCTGGAAAGCCTATGAATCCTATATCCCCATGCCGTATCATGGGGATGCCATTATCCTGGATTCTTTTTTGTGGAATGAAAAATTCGCCCCCCAGCTGCGCACCTATATCCGGGGGAATATGGATCGGATCCAAGTGAACGCCACCCATCAGGCATGGTTTGACCCGGATCAGATCCACACCGTGATCCAGTGCCTGAAAAAGAGATAGCGCGCTTTCAACTTGATTTCTGATGGGGGCCCTGGTAAATTTTAAATTTATATTGATGAAGCCAAACGGCAAAAGGCGGTTATGTACAAATCATTCTACGGACTTGGGACCAGCCCCTTCCAGATCAGTACGGACCCCACATTCCTATGGCTGGGAGAAAAACACCGGGAAGCCATTGCCATGCTCAAATACGGCATCCAGGTGGATGACCATACCGGCATGGTGCTGTTGACCGGGGATACGGGTACCGGAAAAACCACGTTGATCAATGCCTTGTTCAAATCTCTGGATCGCACCGTGATCCGGGCTGCCATCAAAAATCCCAGCATGAGCGGCATTGATTTTTTTAATTATATTGCCGCATCCTTTGGAAATAACACCCTGTTTGCCACCAAAAGCCGGTTTCTGCTTGGGTTTGACCAATTTTTAAATAATGCGGCCGCCAAAAAAAGAAAAGTGTTGCTGGTCATTGATGAAGCCCAGGTGCTCACGGATGAACTGCTCAATGAAATCCGGCTTCTGGCCAATTTTGAGAAAGACGGCCGAAGCCTGATACATATCTTTCTGGTGGGACAGCAGGAATTAAGAGAACATCTGACCCGGCCGGCAAACAAGGCGCTGGCACAGCGGATCACCCTGAATTACCACATTGATCCCTTGATACCTGAAGAAACCCGGGAGTACATCCAATACCGGCTTCAGGTGGCCGGCACGTCCAAACCGCTTTTTTCTTCGGAAGCAATTCAGCGGGTGCACCGGTTTTCCCGGGGACTGCCCCGGCAGATCAATATCCTTTGTGACCATGCCCTGCTCACCGGTTATGTGAAAAACCTTGAGCAGATCTCCGGACAAGTGATTGATGAATGTGCCGGGGAACTGTCCATTTCCCGGTTTCCGGAACCGCATACAAACCAAAGTGTTACCGAGCTTTCTTCTGATCACAAAGACCCCGGACCTGAACCGGTCTCTGAATCAAAATCCAAACCTGTTCCCCCCGCTTCACGCCCCCGGCCGGCATCCAAAGCCATTCTCAAAAAAGAACGGACCCATCTGACTGAAGAGCCATCCCAAAAACCGGCAAAACCATCCCGCCGGAAATATCTGGTCATCATTGCCGTCGTGGTTTTAACAGGCGTGGCCGCCGCCGGGCTGTTTTTCTTTTGAGCGCTTGCGTCAAGATCCTTGACAATGCTATGATAGCTACTGTTGTATGTTGTACGCTTATTTTTGACACTTTCAAATGGAGATATATCGTATCATGTGTGAATCCAATGTATATTTAAAGGAAAACGGCGCAGAAACGTTGATCATGGAAAACGTGGCCGCCATCACCCCGGCCGGTGAACACCGGTTCATTCTCAGAGGGTTGCTGGGGGAACAGCAGGAGGTATCCGGCATTATTGAAGACATCAATCTGATGGGGCATAAAATCATTCTTAAACCTGCCTGATGTCTAATTTCAAACAATACCTGGCGGCAGTGGCATTGGCCAACCGCCTGGGGCCTGATATTGAATGGGTGTTTCATCCGGGAATGCTGCCGGAAAGCAAGCGTAAATGGTGGGGGGATTTTAAAACCCGCCCTGCGGCCCACGAAGGCATTGATATCTGTTTTTACCGGACAGGAACCGGACCGATCCGGCAACTTCCTGCAGGCGCACGGGTGCCGGCCTGGTCATCGGGAACCGTGCTCAACATCTGCGATGATTTTCTGGGCACCACCCTGGTGGTGGCACCGCAAGCCTTTGTGTCGGAGCGCACCCGAATTCTGGAAGTCTACTCCCATTTGTCTGTTTGTAACGAGATCACACCCGGCACGGGTCTTGGGGCGGGACAGATCATTGCTCAAACCGCTGATACCCATGCCACAGGATCGGTGCTGCCCCCCCACCTGCATCTGTCCTGTATCGAGGTGCCGGCCCATATTCAGGCAGACGCGCTGAACTGGACCCTTTTTCCCCGGCGTGACAACGTCAATGTGATAAATCCGGTTTTTATGGAATGACACGCCTGAGAACCAAAAGAAAATTTGAAAAAAAAAACAAATTGAACTATGATCACCCCAACTTAAATTTTTTACGATTGAAACATCTTTTGGAGACAATGAATGAAAACCATTAAATTTTTGATTCTGCTGATCATCCTTGGGCTGGCCGGACTTTTGATTTATCAGAACATCGATTATTTTACCTCAAAAGAAATGTTGACCCTGAATTTGAAATTCACCCAATGGACCGCACCGGAACTGCCCAACTGGGCGTTCTGGGGAATCTGCCTGGGTCTGGGCCTGTTGATCACAGGGATCAAGGGACTGGGCACGGCGTTCGGCCTGGGCAGAGAAATCAAGAAAAAAGACAAACAGATCTCGGAACTGACAGCGTTGAACACCGACCTGCAGGCCCGTCTGGATGTATTTCTTCATGATCCTTATATTAAAAAAGGGCTGTCCGACACCAAAGAACCTGAAACCGATCTGCCAGCGCCGCCGGAGCCCACCCAATCAGACGACCCGGATCCGGCCCCATCAACTCCCAAGGAATAGTACATTTTAACACCCATCCATGAGCGAGCCCAGACAAACCCCCATGATGGCCCAGTATCTGGACATCAAGGAACAATACAAGGATGCCATTCTTTTTTACCGGATGGGAGATTTCTATGAAATGTTCCATGAAGATGCCAAAAAAGCCGCTGCCATCCTTGAAATCGCACTGACATCCAGAAACAAAAACGAGGATGCCCCCGTGCCCATGTGCGGTGTTCCTTATCGGGCCGCTGACACTTATATTGCCAGGCTCATTGAAAACGGATGCAAAGTGGCGGTCTGTGACCAGGTGGAAGAGGCCTCCGCAGCCAAAGGCCTGGTGAAACGGGAAGTGGTCCGGGTCATCACGCCGGGGATGATCCTGAATGAAACATTGCTGGATCAGACCACCAACAATTTTCTCATCGCCCTTTCCATGATCCGGGACCGGGCCGCCCTGGCCTGTCTGGATATTTCCACGGGCACTTTCACCACCTGCGAAATCCTTAAAAAAGGGGCCGGTATACCCAATGCCCTGATAGATGAAGCTCTCAAACTGGATCCCAGAGAAATTTTACTGCCGGAACATATGGAAAAAGATCCGGCGTTTCGCTGTGTTCGCCAGGCCCTGACCGGCCGCCAGATCACCTACCTTTCTCCATCCATTTTCCGGGAATCAGATGCCAGGGATCGTTTGATTGAAAAATTCAACACCATCACGCTCAACGGGTTCGGTATCGATCAGATGCCGGCGGCCATCAGTGCTGCCGGGGCCGTGACTGCTTATGTCCAAGATACCCAGATGCAGGATACCACCCATATTTTTCAGATCTGCCCCTATGATCTGGAACAGTTTTTAAAACTGGATGAGCGGACATGCCGAAACCTGGAGCTGCTGGCCAACCTCCAGACCCGGGATAAAAAAGGATCGCTCATCTCAATTTTGGACAAGACCGCCACGGCCATGGGCAGCCGTAAAATCAAAACCTGGCTGCGGCATCCTTTGGTGAACCGGGAAGAGATCGAACTGCGGTTTGAAGCGATCCAGATGTTAATGGATGCCCCCCATCTTCACAAGACGCTGATCACCCTTCTCAAATCCGTGTATGACCTGGAACGTCTGGGCAGCAAGGTGTCTATGGGCCAGGGCAATGCCAGGGACCTGCTGGCATTGAAAAACTCTTTGCTCTGTCTGCCGGAATTATTTTCCACCTTAAACCGTCTGGACCATCCCTTGCTCAACGGCAGCCGGGTCCAGGATCTGACACCGGTACTGGCACAGCTGGGAAACCTGGCCGATCTGATCGACACGGCCATCCGGGAGGATGCGCCCCATGTGCTCAATGAAGGCGGCCTGATCAACGATGGTTACAGCCCGGAACTCGACGAGCTGGTATCCGTTTCCAGAGATGGAAAATCCTGGATTGCCAAAACCCAGGCCGAAGAAAAGGAAAAAACCGGGCTGTCTTCCTTGAAAATCAAATACAACAAGGTATTCGGGTATTTTATCGAAGTTTCCAAAACGCAAGCCCCCCAGGTACCGGATCATTATATTCGAAAACAGACTCTGGTGAATGCGGAACGGTTTATCACCGATGAAATGAAAGAAGTGGAATCCAAAATTCTGTCCGCCCAGGACAAACGCAACGCCCTGGAATATGATCTGTTTTGTTCGGTGCGGGACCAGGTGGTGGACAATGCCGTGACCATTTTAAAAATGGCGGATTTCATTGCCACGGTGGATGTGCTCCAGGGCCTGGCCCGGACCGCATCGGAAAATGGCTATACCCGCCCGGAAATCAATGATCAGGGCCGTATTGCCATTACCCACGGCCGGCACCCGGTGGTGGAAAAACTGATCATCGGCGAACGGTATGTACCCAACTCCATTGATATGGACAATGAACAAAACCAGATTCTGCTGATCACAGGCCCGAACATGGCCGGAAAATCCACAGTGCTCCGGCAGGTGGCCCTGACTGTGATCATGGCCCAGATGGGGGCGTTCGTGCCGGCGCAAAACGCGTCTTTGTGCCTGGTGGACCGGATCTTCACCCGGGTGGGGGCTCTGGACAATTTAAGCGCCGGCCAGTCCACGTTCATGGTGGAAATGGAGGAAACCGCCAACATCGTGAACAATGCCACCCCCCGGTCCCTGGTGATTCTGGATGAAATCGGCCGGGGGACCTCCACATATGACGGCATGAGCATTGCCTGGGCCGTGGCCCGGTATCTTCATGATCTGGCCGGAAAAGGCGTCAAAACCCTGTTTGCCACCCATTATCACGAACTGATCCGGCTGGCGGACACCCATCCCCGGATACGAAATTTTCATATCGCGGTCAAAGAATTCAACGACAATATCGTTTTTTTGCGGCAGCTGAAAAAAGGGGGGACCAACAAAAGCTACGGCATTCAGGTGGCCCGCCTGGCCGGAGTTCCCCATGAAATTATAGAAGATGCCA
Source organism: Desulfotignum balticum DSM 7044 (assembly GCF_000421285.1). GTDB lineage: Bacteria > Desulfobacterota > Desulfobacteria > Desulfobacterales > Desulfobacteraceae > Desulfotignum > Desulfotignum balticum. The sequence goes on along the minus strand of NZ_ATWO01000001.1, from coordinate 1,533,637 downwards.
AACAGATCATGACCGCAATTGAACAAACCGATCCCAGGCAGATACCGCATGAACCGCACGTTCGAAAACCCGCTTCCGGAAAACGAAGAAAAAAAAATATCGCTGATGGACAGATGGAGCTGTTCACCCCCAAGGAAACCGAATTGGTGGAGATGCTCAAACAGGTGGATATTTCCGGAATGACCCCCCTGGACGGCTTGAATTTTTTAAACGACATGAAAAAAAAGGCAGGTATCTGATTCATGCCCTTTTGGCGATTGCATAAGATATGCCGAAAATCTTTGACACTTGCAGGGGCCATGATCTGCATGTCCCTGTTTTGTGCAGGTTTCATGGAAACCGCCATGGCAACGGCTCCCCGACAGGAATACCTGGCGGCGGATGCCGCGTTCAAAGAACTGCGCCATTCACCGGTCAAACGCCAGAAAGTCTCGGAATGGCTGCACTGCATCCACCTTTATGAAGCCATCTACAAAACCCATCCCCAGAGCACCTGGGCCCCGGCCGGCATGTACCGGGCATCTGAACTTTATCTGCAGTTGTTTACCCTGTCCGATGACACCATGTTTCGAACCCGGGCCGTTGACCTGCTGGTGCGAATCCGGAATAAATATCCATCGTCCGCCTACAACGAACGCGCGGCATCCCAGCTTAAAGCGCTTTCGGAAAATCCGGATCCTCAAGCCCATCCTCCCCGGCATATCCGTTCCAAAAAAGCGGAAACCCAAAAAGAACGCCTTTCTCAAATAGCCGATGATACCAACCCCGCGGACACAGCAAAGCAGACTGTGACTGTGGCGCAGCCAACTGCCGACATTGATGCTGTTTTAGAGGATTTATCCCCGGATTCGGAAAAAAACCGGTCTGTCCAAAAAAATGACCTTGGTTCTGATAAAACCGGCCCGGACGCCTATATCACGGATCTGAGGTTCTGGTCCAACCCGGAATACACCCGCATCGTCATCAATGCGGATCAGGACCGGTCATTTTCCCATCATCTTCTCAAAAAAGATCCGGACCTGAACATCCCGTTTCAGCGGCTGTACGTGGACATTCCCCAGGCCCTTCTGGGGAAAGGGGTATCGGAACATACCCCCATCAACGACAATTTGCTCAAGCAGGCCCGGGCCGGTCAGTATTTGCCCCATACCGTCCGGGTGGTGGTGGATATCAAGTCTTTTGAAAATTATAAAATATTTTCTTTGAATGACCCTTTCCGGATTGTCATTGATGTCTGGGGGACCGACAACAGCGCCACGGATCCGGGTCAGCCCCCTCAAATGGCGGCGCAAACAGAAAAATTACTCAAAACCAGCCCCATGACCACGGACAATCTCAAATCCTCGGATATTGCCCGGCAGCTGGCCCTGGGCGTACATAAAATCGTGATCGATCCGGGCCATGGGGGCAGTGATCCCGGCGCACCGGGCTATGCCAAAGGGGTCTGGGAAAAAGACATTGTACTGAAACTGGCCCACAAACTGGCGGACAAACTTCGGGACCGGCTGCGCTGTACCGTGATTCTCACCCGGGACCGTGATAAAAAACTAACGCTGGAAGAACGCACGGCCATCGCCAACACCCAGCGGGCCGATCTGTTTATTTCCCTGCACACCAACGCGGCCCGAAACAAAAATCTGGCCGGCATCGAAACGTATCTTTTGAACCTGGCCACGGATGAACAGGCCATTGCCGTGGCGGCCCGGGAAAATGCCACGTCCAAGAAAAATATTTCCGATCTTGAATTCATTTTAAGCGATTTAATGAAACACGCCAAAATCGGTGAATCCACCCGCCTGGCCAATGACGTTCATCAGTCTCTGGTTCAGGGAATGAAAAAAAAATATTCAAACATCACGGATCTGGGTGTGAAACAGGCCCCGTTTTATGTGCTTTTGGGCGCGCGCATGCCCGCCATTCTCGTTGAAACCTCATTTGTATCCAATAGACTGGAATGTGAGCGGCTGCTGAATGCCGCCTACCAGGATGACCTGTGTGACGCCATTGCCACGGGGGTCCAGAAATATGTGGATGCAACCAATCCACGGCAATTATGATCCATAAACCTGAAATTCAACCGTCAGCAAAAAAGGAGATATGATCATGTCTTTTGAAACCATTCTTTTTACCACACAAAATAACATCGCCCTGATACAGTTCAACCGGCCCAAAGCATTGAATGCCTTGAACAATGCCTTGTTTGACGAACTGGATCAGGCTTTGGACCAGGTGGCGGCCGATGCCGATATCCGGGTGCTGGTGCTCACCGGGGCCGGAGAAAAAGCGTTTGTGGCGGGTGCGGACATTGTGGAACTGAGCCGCATGACCCCGCTCCAGGGTAAAAAATTTTCCAGAAAAGGACAGAACGTGTTCTCAAAAATCGAGAACCTGCCCATTCCGGCCATTGCCGCTGTGAACGGCTATGCACTGGGCGGGGGGTCTGAAGCGGCCCTGGCCTGTGATTTTATCTATGCGTCTGAAAAAGCCGTGTTCGGGCTGCCGGAAATCACTTTGGGCCTGATCCCGGGATTCGGCGGGACCCAGCGCCTGGCACGCCTGGTGGGAACCAACCGGGCCAGGGAAATGGTGTTTACCGGCAAAAATATCACGGCCCAGCAGGCCTATGAATTCGGCATGGTCAATCAGGTCTGTGCACCGGAAGAACTCATGGAAACCGTGATGAAAACCGCCGGTGTCATCGCCTCCCGGGGACGGGCATCCTTGCGGGCCGCCAAGGAAGTGATCCACAACGGCACCAATGTGGATCTGGAAACCGGGTGCCGGATTGAAAACGATGCGTTCGGCCTGACCATGTCCAGTGAGGATGCAAAAGAAGGCACTGCCGCATTTCTTGAAAAACGAAAACCCCAGTTCAAAGGAACACTTGACTAGCCCGGCCGATTTTGGCCGGGCATACAGCATGTTTGCAAACAAAGGAAACCCCCATGCCCATTTTTGATATTGATTTTGAAACCATGCCCAGGGAGGGCCTGGAAGCCATTCAGTTGCGGCGGTTACAGACGACCATTGCCCGTGTTTACGCCACGGTGCCGTTTTACAGGCAACAATTTGACAACGCAGGGATTACCCCCAAAGACATCCAGTCCATTAAGGATCTGCAACATGTCCCCTTTACCGTTAAGCAGGATTTAAGGGACAACTATCCTTACGGCATGTTTGCCGTTCCCATGGAGCAGGTGGTGAGAATCCACGCCTCTTCCGGCACCACGGGCCAGCCCACGGTGGTGGGATATACCCGCCGGGATGTGGATACCTGGGCCAGTCTCATGGCCCGGAGCCTGGCTGCGGCCGGTGCCGGTGCCGGGGACATTATCCACAACGCATTTGGTTATGGATTGTTCACCGGCGGCTTAGGTGCCCACTATGGGGCGGAGCGGCTGGGGGCGTCTGTGATTCCGGTTTCCGGCGGCAATACCAAACGCCAGATCACGATCATGAAAGATTTCAAACCCACGATTTTATGCGGGACCCCGTCTTATATCCTACATCTGGCGGAAGTGGCCGATGACATGGGGGTGGATTTCAAGGATCTGTTTTTCAAATCCGGGATTTTCGGCGCAGAACCCTGGACGGAAAACATGCGGCAGGAACTGGAATCCAAGCTTCATCTTAAAGCCGTGGATATTTACGGGCTCAGTGAAATCATCGGCCCCGGGGTCTCCATTGAATGCAAAGAAGAACAAAAAGGGCTTCATGTGTTCGAAGACCATTTTATTGTGGAAATCATTGATCCGGAAACCGGTGAGGTCCTGCCCTATGGCGAATCCGGAGAACTGGTTTTCACTTCTTTGACCAAAGAAGCGTTTCCCGTGATCCGGTACCGCACCCGGGACATCTCCTCTCTAAACCCGACCCCGTGTGCCTGCGGCCGGACCTTTGTCCGCATGACCAAGCCGGCCGGCCGCACGGATGACATGCTGATCATCCGGGGAGTCAATGTGTTTCCGTCCCAGATCGAAAGCGTGCTCATGGAAAATCAGACGATCCGCCCCCATTACCAGCTGGAAGTGGATCGAAAAGGAAATCTGGATACCCTGACCGTGAAAGTGGAAATCAACGAAAAGGTTTTCAGTGACGACATCAAAAGCCTTCAGACCATGGAAAACAAAATCGCTCATGATATCAAAGAGATGCTGGGCGTCACCGCCAGGGTCATGCTGGTGGAACCCAAAACCATTCAGCGAAGCCAGGGCAAAGCCGTTCGGGTCATTGATAAACGGAACTTTTAAAAAGGAGACTGACATGCTTGCCGAACAGATATCCATATTCATTGAAAACAAGGAAGGTCGTCTGGCGGAAGTCACCGCTATTTTAAGGGATGCGGATGTGAATATCCGGGCACTGTCCCTGGCCGACACCACGGATTTCGGGGTGCTGCGGCTCATTGTCAACGACAATGAAAAAGCGGAACAGGCGCTGCGCAAAGAAGGATTCACCGTGGGAAGAACCAAGGTGCTGGCCGTGGAGGTATCGGATGAACCCGGAGGGCTCAACAAGGTGCTGGATCCTTTGTGGATGCAGAATGTCAATGTGGAATATATGTATGCGTTTGCCAATCCCCAGTGCAAGAACGCCATCATGGTTTTCCGGTTCGACGACCATGACAAAGCCCTTGAAATTCTGGAGAAACATCAAATCAAAGTGATCACCACCGAAGACATTTCCCGGTTGTGATATCGGCTTTTAAGAAAAGGCCTTGTCATTCATGCTGACTTTTCTTACCAGCTCCCGATAATCGGCTGAGGCCCTGGATCCGGGCGCAAATTCAAAAATCGATTTGCCAAAGGACGGGGCCTCTGCCAGGCTTTCATTGTAGTGAATCGGGGCACACAATTGATCCGGATACAATCTTTTCAATTCACTGTGAAGGGTCTGGGGCCCCTTGATCCGGGTATCTAAAAATGTCGGCACAATGTATTTAAGCTCGATCTCCTTGCGGTACTGCTGGATGGACCCCAGGCTTTTTAAAAATTCAGACAACCCATGAAGGGGCATCACTTCCAACGCCACAGGCACCAGAACCTCGGTGGCATAAAACAGCACGTTGACAATCAACTGATCCCATCCAGGGGCCGTGTCCATGATAATAAAGTCATACTGGGTGTCCAGGTTTGACAGGGCTTCAGACAGGGCCCATTCGGCACCATAACTTTTCCGGTCAATGATGCGCTTCACCCCGGCCAGAGATTTTCCCCCGCCCAGAAGCCACAGATTTTTCCTGGCCTCAATAATGCACTCATTGGGTGTCAGTTCTCCGGTGAGCAGTTCCGTCAGGCCCGCGCCCGGTTTTTTCCCCAGCATATACGCTGACTGGCCCTGGGTATCCGTATCCACCAGCAGGACCCGGTATCCGTTCATGGCCAGGCCGCAGCTTAAATTCACGGATGTGGTTGTTTTCCCGACGCCGCCTTTGCTCAACGTCACACAGATTTTTCTGGCCCGGGCCTTGGTTTCCAAGATCGGCTGGCCGGCTTTTTTTTCCAGATCGCCCAGGGTATTCATCAAGACCGGAAACCGGTATTTACAGGCCTTGCACGTGGCAAACAGCTTTTTACCCGATTGAATATACGGCGTTACTGCATCCGGACTGACTTTGTGTTTTCTACTGCATTTGGGACAGACGATAATCACCTCGAATCCTCCTTTTTCAACTCTTTGACAATCGCATCCACGGCAATACCGGCAATCTGTTTCATGGAGATCAGCCGGCCTTTTCCCAACGACAGGCGTAATCTGATTCTGCCGCTGCTCTCCCATACCTGCACGGATACATTGTCTTTGGTCACTTTCCAGGAATCCGTCGGGGGGCCGGGTGCGGACGCATCGTCGCCAGTGTCTCCGGGATCACTGCGGTAGATCAGACAATCCAGTTCCCGGGTCAGATTTTCATCGTCCCCGTCATCACATGCCAGGATTTTTCCCATAATATCTTTTTTCTGACTCATTTTTCTCTGCCTGCTTCTTTTGGCATTGACGGCGGTATCGATGCGAGCACCTGTTTTTTCAGTCTGGAAAACAGGCTTTGCATCTGTTGTTTTTGTGAATCGCTCATGTCAATCCACTGAATGCCGAATTTCCAGAGATCTTCATGGGGAGAACAATGGACAATCCGCCCGGTCAGATCGTTCAAACGGATATCATCAAAATGCAAACGGCAGGCATCCAGGCGTTCTCCCACTTCAAAGGTCTGGTTGTTCTCAAGAACAAGGCCAATCCCCGTCTGGCTGATCTCTGATACCCTGTGGCCGATATCAGAGATGAAAAAAGAAACAACGGAATCGTCATTGACCGGCACCCGGTAAAACCGTCTCGAATGCTGGGCCGTGTCATCGGATACAGCTGAAAACTCAATGGTTGGCTGATGCATCTTTTTCCTCCTTGAGCAAAAAAACAAAAAGGTGCAGGACTTGTGCCCTGCACCTTTTTGCTGAACTATTTCATGTTAAATTCTGTGATTCGGATCAATGTCCGCCAATCGCAGCAGTCGCAGCCTGAAGTGCCGGATGCGCATACATGAGGATCAGGGACACAACCAGTGCATAAATACACAGAGACTCGATCAGAGCCAGACCGATCAGCATATTCACCTGAATTTTACCGGCTGCTTCCGGGTTTCTGGAAATACCGCTCATTGCGCCGTTCAAACCCAGGCCCTGTCCGATGCCGCAACCAAATGCCGCAATACCGATGGCCAGACCTGCAGCCCATACACTACCTACAAGAAATTCCATTTTTGACTCCTTCTTACCTTAAAAGTTAAACAAACGTGACGTTATACCAAACGGGCTTCTTCCATTTCCCGCAAAAAAAACATATTAATGCGCTTCTTCAATGGCACCGGCAATATACATGGTGGACAAAAGAAAAAACACGAACGCCTGAACCAGGGCCACGAAAACGCCCATGGCCATCACGGGCAACGGTGCCAGAAACATGCCGCCCAGCATCAGAAGAATAAGCACCACCAGTTCATGCCCCATCATGTTTCCAAACAGACGAAAGGTCAGAGACAGAACCCGGGCCATGTGGGCAATCAGCTCAATGGGGAGAAACAAAGGGATCATTAAAGGAACCGGTCCCAGAAAATGCTTGATATATTTGAACCCGTGATGCCAGACCCCCACCACATGACTCCATCCCACTGCGATCAATGCCAGGGCCATGGTTGTATTCACACTGGCCGTGGGAGGATACAGGGACGGCACCAGTCCCATGAGGTTGCCCACCAGCACGAAAAGAAAAATGGTAATCAGCAATGGATAGGATTTACGGCCTTCTTCTCCGGTAATACTGACCACGAACTCCTCCATGCCGGAAATCAGCACTTCAAACACATTCTGCGCGGTTTCAGGCACCAGAGATACGCTTTTGCCCGCCAGCCAGCCGAAAATGATTAAAATGAGCATGGCCAGCCACATATAGGTCACATGCGGATGACTTGCCGCCCATTCTTCCAATCCAAACAGTCCAAATACAGATGTCAGAAATAAATACGGATGTTCCACCTTATACCGCCTCCTTAAAATATAATCTTGTCACCACAAGCACTGTCACCAGGAACACGCTTGCAACCACCACTGACAGACCTGTCAGAAGCCCCAGCGGATGAACGACGTGATTCGATATCAGCAGAAAAATCAGCAGACCGCTGACAACGAACCGGATGTAATACTTTATGAGGACACGCCCCGTGAGGGACCGTCCTTTTTCCATGACCTTCTCGGGTCGGATATCCTTTTGGATGGTACGTTTCAAAAGATGAAAATTGACGGCCACAATCAATCCGCCGGCCACCACGCCCAGATAAAACGAGGTGGCAGTGATCATCACCGACACCATGGCAACGAGAATCAACAGCAGCCAGTTGCATTTTGTGACCATATCCACAATTTTTGTCAGGTCCTGCATTTAATAATTTTTTCCTTTTTTCCCGGCCCGGACAATATTACTGAATCCGGCAATAATCCCGATGATCAATCCCACAAACATCAGGACCGGGTTTGTATCAAATTTCTTATCCAGCCAGAGACCCAGGCCAAGACCGATAAAAATCGACAGGGCCACGGACATGCCGAGGCTGGCAAAATAGCCTAATTCTCTGATGGTTTTACCGGTTTCTTTTTTCATCAAATGCCTTGTTTAGCAAGCGGTCAATAGCTGTTCAAAGATCAATTTATCTGTGTGCAAATATCATATGCTTTCAGCGAAGTCAACGTGAAAAAGCCCCTGCTCCGCCATTCTTTTCATGCATCAGATCAAACCGATGGCGCAGGCGAACCGCCCGGTTTGCCGGGTCTTTCGATAGGAAAAAAACGTATCCGCACGGCACCGGGTGCACTGGTTCATGTTCAGAATATGGGACGGGGTCACGCCTCTGGCAGTCAACTGGTCAAAAGAAAGGGCCCAGAAATCAAAATACGGCCGATCCTGAGATTTATATTGCCACAGCCGTTCAGGTATCTCTTTTTGATAATGGATGAACTGGGCGCAGCAGGGACCTAAAGAGGGTGAAATCCCCGCCAGAATTTGCTTTGGATCACACCCGAATCGCTCGATCATGACATCCACACATTGCCCGATGATATTTTTCACACTTCCCCGCCATCCGGAATGTACGTTGGCAATGACTTTTTTTTCAGGATCCGCCAGCATCACGGCCTGACAGTCCGCCACCTGGATCACCAGGGCCAGCTGGGTCAGATCGGTGACCACGGCATCCGCAGTCAGCGCCTTTCCGGTTGCAGGATGACCCGGTTCCCAGAACAGATCTGCATCGATTTTTTCGTCTCCGGCCAGCACCAGGACCTCTTTGCCATGGACCTGGTTTAAAAAAACGGCCCGGGGCATCTGTAACCATGACAGAATCCGATGCCGGTTTTCTATGACTGCGGCCGGATCATCTCCCGTGCTGAACCCCACGTTCAGTGAATCAAAGGGCGGCAGACTCACCCCGCCTTTGCGGGGAAACACCCCGTGGACCAGATGTGAGCAGGCTGATAAATGGGGAAATGTCATTCCTGGACAAGAAGAAGATCTCACCGTGTTTCCCTGCCATACAATGCGCCGATGCGCTGGATAATGGTTGTGGTGGAAATACCCGGCGCCAGATCGATCCGTGCCACCCGCCCGCCTTTGGCCTTGACGACATCCGCGCCCACAATGGCATGTTCCGCCCAGTCCGCCCCTTTCACCAGCACATCCGGGCAGACCCTTTCAATCAAAGTCAACGGATCGGGTGCATCGAACAGCACCACATAATCCACCATCTGAAGAGCCGCCACCACAATGGCCCGCTGATCCTGGTGGATGACCGGACGCTTTTCTCCTTTGATGGTTTTGACAGACACATCGGAATTCAGCCCTAAAATAAGGACATCCCCCAATTCAGCGGCGGCTGACAGATATGTGACATGCCCGGCATGGACCAGATCAAAGCATCCATTGGTAAAGACAATGGTTTTCCCCTCCCCACGAAGACGTTCAGCGATGACAGCGATATCTGAAAACGTGACAATTTTTTTTGCAAATGGTATCATGACCCCTTCCCGGTCCTGTGAATGGATGATTCATCCGTGTTGCGTGCCTGATATTTCATGCTTACTTTATCGATTACAATCAGAATCTGCAACCGGATTTTCACCTGCTTTCAATTATTTGAAGTGCATGTTCTTTATTGACATTCCATGCAAATTTAAGTAATTTATAAAAATTAAGGACTTTTCCATGATAAGTTAATTTTATTTTATCCTGAACGTTTTTAGACAAAATATTTAAAATAAAATACCTATAATACCCTTTTTATATAAAGTTTATAAGGAGAAATGCTCATGGCCAAATCTTTTTTAAAAAACAAGCATATTCTGGCAGTGGATGATGAAAAAGATATCATTGAAACCATTCAGGAAATTCTGGATACAGCCACCGTGGATTCCGCCACCGATTATAAAACCGCGTCGGAAAAAATTTACAACACCCGGTATGATCTGGCGATCCTGGACATTATGGGTGTCAATGGCATCAAACTTCTGGAAGAATGCGTCCAGCGGGATATCCCGGCCATCATGCTCACGGCCAATGCCATGAATCCCCAGGCGTTGATCGAGTCCATCAAAAAAGGCGCGATTTCCTATCTGTCCAAAGAGCATTTAAGTGATCTGGACACCTTGATTGAAGAATTCATGGATGCGCAAAAACAGGGAAAGCCCACCTGGAAGCTGCTGTTTGATAAACTCGGGGATCACTTTGATCTGCGTTTCGGTGACAACTGGAAAGATGAGAACAAAGATTTCTGGGATGAATTTGAACAGCACTGGACCGTGTCCAGAGGGATTCAGGAGCGGCTGCGCCACAATCCCGACATCATGAGCAAAGGCATATAAGCCAGCGCCCGCCGCCCGGTTGGCGGCGGACGCTGCAACGGATCGTTTTATGGGTTAATTGTATCCGAACATCCGGGGTAGAAACAAAACGACCTGGGGAAAATAGGTCAAAAAGAACAACACACCGATCTGGATGACCAGAAACGGCCATATGGCCCGGGACACATAAATAATATCCCGCTTGGCCAGCGCCCCGGTGATAAACAGGCTCACCCCCATGGGCGGGGTACAGTATCCAATGGCCAGGTTCACGGTCATGATCAGCCCGAAATGCATGGGATCCACACCAAAGGGTCCTAAAAGCGGCAGAAACACCGGTCCTAAAATCAATGTGGCGGAAATAATATCCATGAACATGCCGATGATCAGCAAAAGAATGTTCATGGCCAGTAAAAACATAATCGGGGACTGGATGGTGGAGACCACCACTTCGGCCACCCGGTTGGGAATATTTTCAAAGGTCAGATACCGGCCGAAACAGGTGGCCGATGCCACGATCAGCAGCAAGGTGGCCGATGTAACCGCAGAACTCACGGTCACATCCTTGATGTCGTTAAAACTCATGGACCGGTAGATAAAATATTCCACAAACAGCGCATAAACCGATGCCACCACGGCCGCCTCATTGGCCGTGAACATACCGGAAAATATTCCGCCGAAGATGATGACAATGAGCATCAACGCCCAGAACCCTTCCTTGAAAATCGCCAGCAGATCTCCCATTCTGGGGGCGGGCAGCCGTTTGATATCGGTTCGGTTCCGGTATTTGAGCCAGCTGTAGAGACAGACACATAAAATAATCAGCAGCCCGGGAATGAACCCCGTGATAAACAACCCTTCCAGCGACACATTACTGATCATGGAATAAAATATCATGCTGATGCTGGGAGGGATGATCACGCCTAAGTTCGGGGAGGTGGTCATGAGCCCCAGGGTATATTTTTCATCATACCCGTTTCTCATCAACGCCGGGATCATGAATCCGCCCAGGGCCACCACCGTGGCCACAGTGGAACCGGAGATGGCCCCGAACAGCCCGCATCCGATCACCCCTGCCATGCCCAGGCCCCCCGGCAGCCAGCTCACCAGGGCGTTGGCCAGGTTGATGAGTTTTTCCACGGTTTTCCCCTTGCTCATGATATTGCCGCAAAGGATAAAAAACAGCACCACCACCAGAGAAAAGTTATCCAGACTCCGAAATAAGGTCTGGATCAAAAGGCCCAAAGGCATGTCCAGAAAAAAAATCAGCCCGATGGCCGCGGTAAAAAACAGACACAAAAAAACGGGTACATAGGTAAACATGCACCCCAAAAGAACACAAAGGATAATCAGATCATTTGTCTGCATGGAAAAAGGCCCTTTTTATTTTGATGTAAAATCCTGAACCATCACCTGAACCGTCCTGAGAAACACCATCAAGCCTGTCACCGGCATGACGGCGTATACAATAACCAGGGGAATCTGCATGATGATGGTTTTCTGGTGGGTCAAAAGCTGGAGATGGGTCATTTTATATCCATAATAAATCATCATCCCGGCAAACACCAGCATCAGGATATTGGTATAAAAGGTCAGGCCTTTTTTGAGTCTGGGAAAAATCTGGACCACGGCGTCAATCCGGATCATGGCCCGCTGCTTGACAGCCACGCTGGCACCGACAAACGTGGAGTAAATAATCACAATCCGCACCAGCTCTTCACTCCAGGCAAGGGTATAATTAAATCCATACCGCAGGACCACATTGAAAAACAACGCGATCAGCGCGGTGATCACAATAATGAAAAGGGTCCATTCTTCAAAATGACTGGCAGCTGTATCCAGTTTCTTCAGTATTTTCCCAAGCATATATAACCAACTCCGGGTTCAATGATTGATAAAAGAGTCAGGCCTGCTCAAAACAAACAGGCCCTCCCCGTCAGTCAACTATCCGATATTATTCGCTTAAAAAATCCTGCACCTCTTTTAAGAAATTATCCGGTCGATAGGTATCTCCGGGATACAGCCGGTTGATTTCTTCGGCATATTTTTCATAGGTGGGCTGGCTCTGGTCTTTGAGAATTTCTATTTCCGCTTCCGGCAACTGGATGAATTCCACGCCTTCCCCCTGGGCTGCTACTTTGTTCTCTGCTTCCCAGACAGCCGTTCTTTTCCGGTTCTCAGCCGCCACATCATGGACCGTCGCAATAAAGGTCTGGCGCAGATCTTCGGGCAGGCTGGCCAGCCATGCCTTGTTGAAAATCCAGATAAACAGCCCCTGGGCATAGTTGATCTCGGTAAAATATTTGGCCACCTCAAATTTTTTGGTCAGGTAGCACACGGCCAGGGTGTGGTCCAGACCGGTGATGACGCCTTGTTTCAGGGCCACGGGCACATCCGGCCAGGGCATGGCAACCGGGTTGAATCCCCAGTTCCGGTAGGACAGCTGGTTCACGGCGGCTTCGGCCGTTCTGAATTTGACTTTCTTGGCATCGGCAATGTTTCTGACCGGCACGGTGGTGGCCCAGCCATAATGGCCGTATCCCGTGATATCCAGACCCGTGATGCCCTGGTGATCCATGGCATTCAAAAAATGACCGTACAGTTTTTCATTGGAAGTGAATTTGTCCAGTTTTTCAAAGGAATCCACTAAAAACGGCAGGTTGACGATACCGAACCGGGGCCCTAAATTGGTGGATGCCACCGAAGACACCCCCATCCCCTGAATCGCCCCCATCTGGAGCATGTTCAGCACCTCCACTTCGCCGCCTAAAATGGAAAGGGGTTTGAAATCGATGTAGATCTGGCCGTTGGTGCGTTTCCACAGCTCATCGCGCATTTCAAATCCGGCATGGGTGCCTACCAGAGCGGGTGTGGACACATTGGAAACAATGCATTTGTACTTGGCCCCGCTGGGATCGAAATCCGGTTTCCATTTGTCCAGAGATGAGGCCATGGCCAGTCCGGAGCCGATGATCATCAAGGCAGCTACCGTCAAAACCAGCAGTAAACTTGAAGATAAGCGAAATTTCATCATGTCTGTTCCTTTCCAAAAAAAGTTTAAAAATATAATGTTATCAGAGCAGCGGGCTCTTTACCTCCACACTGGTGGTAACCTGGGTCGGACGGAACTTATGCCAGTTGTTTAAACGCCTCTTTACGGCCGGTATATTTTTGCCTGAGCTGGGGTTTCATCAATTTCCCCGTGGGATTTCTGGGGACTTCATCAAATGTCACTTTCCGGGGTACTTTGTACAGGGACAGCTTGGTTTTGGCAAACTCAATCACATCCTCTTCGGTCATCTGCCGTCCCTCCTTGAGCTGGACCACGGCCATCACGATTTCCACCAGCCGGTCGTCCGGATACCCGATACAAGCCACATCATCGATGTCCGGATGATCCATGAGCGCATCCTCGATTTCCACGGGATAGATGTTTTCCCCGCCGCTGGTGATCATGTCTTTCATGCGGTCCACAATATAAAAATACCCGTCTTTGTCTCTTTTTAATAGATCTCCCGTGTAAAGCCAACCATTTTTTATGGTCTCTGCCGTTTTTTCAGGATTGGAATAATATTCATACATCATGCGGGGAGTTCTGAACACCAGTTCACCCACCTCCCCGGCAGGCAGTTCTTCGCCTAAGGGGTCCACGATTTTGGCTTCCACGCTGAACGTGGGCTTGCCGATGGATCCCGGCTTGGTCAGGACATCCTCGGGATACAGGTTAAAAGTTCCCCCGCCGCCGCCTTCAGTGATGCCGTAGATATTGGACACTTTGCAGGGCAGTTTTTCCACCAGTTCCTTCATGATGTCAAACGGCACGGGCTGGGCACCCACTTCCATATATTTCCAGGAAGACAGATCATAATCCGCCAGCCGGATCGTTCCCTTGTTCATTGCATTGAGAATGGCAATGGCGATGGGCACGACAAACAATGTATCAGTACACCCTTCTGCGGCGATGGCCTCGATGATCCATTTGGGATCCTTGAAATCCCTGATAATGGTGCCTGCCGCACCCGTGGCGTAGAACGGGGCCCATAGAAACAGGGTCCCGGAATGGTACAGGGGCAGAAAGATCAGGTAATTGTCATCTTTTTGTACAAAATAGGTCATGCCGTTGCCCACGGCCGTGCTGTTCAAAGAATAATGGGTATGCAGCACGGGTTTGGGCTTGCCCGTGGTACCGGAGGTGAACATCATGGCCAGACCGTGATCCCGTTCCACTTCCACCATGGCATCCCCGGTATTTTCATAATTTTTGATGGCCGCATAATCGGTCATGTCCGAGGGCACCTCTGTGCCCACACAGATAAAATGTTTAATGGTGGTCAACGTGTCCTGCACCGGCTGCACCACGCCTAAAAATTCCGAACCCAGGATGAACACATCCGGGTTGCACACCTTTGCCGCATACTGGATATCCGGGCCTTCGAACCGGAAATTCAGCGGCACCACAATCGCGCCCAGGCGGATAATGGCATAATAGGTAACCATCCACTCCAGGGAATTGTTCTGGAGATGCATGACGAAATCCCCTTTTTCCACCCCCAGTTCCTTTGCCAGGTAATTGGCGGTGCGGTTGATCTCGTCATTGAATTCCTGCCAGGTAAAGGTGCGCCGGGACCCTTCTCCCGGCATTCTTTCGATCAGGCAAACCTTGTCAGGAATGTGTCTTGCATGGATTGAAGCATAACCTGAGTAGTTCAATGATCCCTCCTTATATTTCACGTTTTTAGGCCATCATCTAAAAATTGACCTTGTCCAGCCCCTTGAGTCCTAACATCTCTCTGGCTTCATCCGAGGTGGCCGGCACCAGGCTCATCTCCTTTGCCACGTTTTTGACCTTGTTGACCTGGTCGGCAGATGCCTTGGCCATGACGCCTTTGCCCGCATACACGGAATCCTCCAGCCCCACCCGCACGTTCTGGGCACCCATGGCCATGGCTGTGGAAGTGATGGGAATCTGATACCTGCCCCCGGCCGCCACGGACCAGGTGAAATTTTCTTCGCCCAGCACCTCTTTGGCTTCGTCATGGATCAGCACCAGGTGTTTGACCGAAGGGGTCATCCATCCCACCATGGGACCGAACACAAACTGCAGATGCACGGGCAGTTTTACCAGATTTTCCTCCATGAGCCATTTCACATAAGACACATGGCCCAGTTCATAGATCTCGAATTCCGGTTTGGTGTCGATTTCCAGAAAGGTCCTGGCATAGATCAGATCGTCATTAAAGGTGGGGCGAAAGGTGACATTCTTGCACAGTTCCAGATACTCTTTTTCCCAGTCATACTTGAATTCCTTGAACCGGCTGGCGATCTGAAAGATGCCGAAGTTGAAAGGCGCCGGGTCAAAAGAGCACATTTCCGGTTGCAGTTTTTTGATGGGAATCAGTTTTTCTTCCGTGGTCTGGTTCATGCCCCCGCCCGTGGTGGGCAAAAGGATCAAGTTACACCGGGCTTTGATTTTGGAATGGACTTCAAGAAACAGGTCCGGGTCGGACACGGGCAGGCCGTTTTCCGGGTTGCGCACATGAATGTGGGCAATGGCGGCCCCGGCCTCCCAGGCTTTGACCGCATCCTCCACAATCTCATCCGGCGTGATGGGCAGATAATCACTCATGGTGGGAATGTGAACCGAACCCGTGATCGCTGCGGTAATGATCAGTTTATCCATACACTGACTCCTTCCTCTATTATAATTTATATGGTTGGCATTGATTTTTAAACTCTGTATTCTTCCTCCATATCCAGCAGAAACATCTTTTTCACTTTGACATTATCAATGATAAAAGACGATTTAATGATCTGAATGCCTTCTATCTGCGTCAGTTTTTTGTTCATGAACTCCCCGTAGGTTTTGATATCCCGGGCCGCCACTTTAAGAATAAAATCATCGGCCCCGGCAATCTGATAACATTCAATCACCTCGTCCAAAGCCATGAATTTTTCCTTGATCACCGCCACGGAGGACAAATTGCTCAAATTCAGACTGATGTTCACCATGGCAATGATGGAAAGCCCGATTTTTTCGGGATTCACCACTGCGGTAAAATGGGTGATCACCCCTGCCAGTTCCAAGCGCTTGACCCGTTCCAAAGTGGCAGGGGCGGATATTCCCACGATTTTTGACAATTTTGAATTGGTTATCTTCCCATTTTCCTGAAGCGTGTTCAAGATCTTTTTATCAATTCTGTCCAATACCATATTGCTTCTCCAAAATTTAGTTATAAAAGCAAATGGGTATATTTTTCTTGGATCAAAGGCAACAGTTCTTTCAATGTATCATCCATTTTACCCACGAGCATATCCATCTCATCATCGGTAATTTTCGTGGACAAAATAAACAACCCCCGGGGGATATTAAAGATCCCCTTGTTAAGCAACGACAAATGCATCAGGGTGTGCAGTTCTTCTTCCGAATCCAGGACATCTGCGGCCCTGATGGTGGGCCGGTTCACAAAATGGATATTGAGCAATGATCCGATCTGGTTGGACTGAATGTTCAGCCCGTTGTCGGCAATGCTTGCCAGCAGTCCTTTCTGGAACCGGGCTCCTTTGGCATTGATATCGGCGATGGTTTTTTCGTCATACTTGGTCATGGCGGCAAACCCGGCCTGCATCACGGTTTCATACCCGTTGAAGGTCCCTGAATGATACAGCGGTTTTTCCGTGTTTTCATGGCAGTAAATGTTCATGAATTCAGCCTTGCCTCCCAAGACCCCGATGGGCAGGCCGCCCCCCACCACCTTTCCCACGGTGGTGAGATCCGGAACCACGCCATACAGGTTCTGGCAACCGCCGATGTCCACCCGGAAGGAAAAAATCTCGTCAAAGATCAAAAGCACGCCCTGGGCCCGGGTCACTTCCCGGATCCGTTTGAGCAGGCCTTCTTCGGGCAGCACCACGCCGCCGGCCCCGAGAAACGGCTCCATGATCACCGCGGCCAGGTCGGACGCGTTGTCCTTCACCGCTTTTTCCGCGGCAACAGGATCATTGAACGGCACCTCCAGCATGTCTGCGGTCATGCCCGCCGGAATCCCGGCCGTGATCACGTTTTTCTTGGTGGAAGCCGCCACACAGTCATGGGTCCCGTGGAACCCGCCCGTCATCTTCAGGATCTTGTCTTTTCCGGTAATGGCCCGGGCCGTGCGCATGGCAAACATGGTGGCCTCCGTGCCGGAGTTGAGAAACCGCACCTTATTAAACCCCGGCACCCGGTCGCACAGCAGTCTGGCCAGACGGTACTGGCCGTCCGTGGGGGTGGAATACTGGGAACCCCGCTCAATGCCCGCCTGCACCGCCGCCACCACATCCGGATCCCCGTGGCCATGAACCAGCGCCCCATAGGCATTGGTGACATCCAGCAGTTCATGGCCCTCATGGGTGTACACATGGGCCCCTTTGCCATAGTCGATGTGGATGGGCCAGGGCTTGAAATAGCTCAGGCTTCTTGTGGCCCCACCCGGAATATACTTGACCAGGCGCTGGTGCCGCTCTCTGGAAGCCGGATAGGTTTCCCGGTACTTATCAACGATTTTCGCTGCAACAGGATGCGCTGACATAATTCCTCCCCCTATGATTTCCTAATCTCTTTTATGGACAATGAGCAGTTCTCCCACGGCATCTTCCACTCTTTTCACGAACTCACCGGATTCGATCCGGGCTTTGAGTTCCTCCATATCGTCGATATATACTTTGTCCTTGCCCATATAGGCCAGAGTTTCACGCACGGCGTCAAACATGATCTTTCCGGCGGGACTCAGTTTTTCCGGTCCCCGCAGATCTGCAGCCTGGGCCGCGCACAGCAGTTCAAAAGACAGAATATGGTTGGTATTTTCCACGATTTTTCGTGCTTTTCTGCCCGCGATCAGGCCGAAACTGACGATATCCTGGAAATCCGCCGTCGAGGTGATGGACTGGATGGAAGCCGGCACGGCCAGGGTCCGGTTTTCCGCCACAAGCGAGGTGGTCATGAACTGCCCGCCCATCAGCCCCATGCGGACTCCGGTATCTTCCTTGCACAGGAAAGGCGGCAGTCCGGTGCTGTGGGCCGCATCCATGAACCGGTCGATGCGCCGGTCAGACACCACGCCTAAATTGACCATGGAGATGCCTAAGCAGTCCATGGCAAAAGAGATGGGCTGGCCGTGGAAATGGCCGTTGTGAATGAATGTATCAAACTCGGTAAAGATCAACGGGTTGTCATTACTGGAGTTGAGCTCCCGTAGCAGCACTTCATGGGCCGTGTTCACGGCTTCCTTGGTGGGTCCTACAAACTGGGGCGTACACCGGATGGAATACGCATCTTCCACGGGAATATCAGCCACGGAAATGCCTTCGTGTTTTTTAAGCACAGCCTGGAGTTTGAGGGACAGTTCCAGTTCATCAATGGCCAGTTCCGATCCCGTGAGCAGTTTGGTCAAATTCATGGCCGTGGCATACTGGCCCGGATGGTATTTTTGCTCATGAACCCGGACATCAAAGGGATTGATCCGGCCCATCAGGGTTTCAATGGCGAACGCGGCAATGATGTCCGAGTTCTTCAAGGTATTGGTGGCCTCGGTGATCACGGTGCAGGCCAGCCCCACCATGGCGGAGGTGCCGTTGATCAAAGACAGTCCTTCTTTGGCATTCAGATACATCAGCTCCACACCGGCCGCGTCCATGGCTGCCTTGCCGGGCATGACTTCCCCTTTGTACCGGGCTTTCCATTCACCGAATCCCACGGCAGCGATACACCCCAAAGGCCCCAAATCCCCGCTGGTGCCCAGAGACCCTTTCCGGGGAACCAGGGGAAACACCTGTTTATTGATCATATCCAGGTAAATCTTCAGGTTTTTCTCCTTGATCCCGGAATATCCCCGGCACAGGGAGTTGGCCCGGGCGATCATGAAAATTCGCACCAGTTCGTCTTCAAACGGCTTTCCCACCTGGGTGGTGATGCTTCTCACCAGGTTTTTCTGAAAATCGTTGTCCCGCTCCTTGGGCAGCAGATGGTCCACCAGCCCGCCGCAGCTGGTGTTCACTCCGTAAATGCAGCGTTCCTCATTGGCCCAGGTATCCACCATCTTGCGGCAGTCCCGGATTTTGGGCCAGTTGTCTTCCTTGACTTCCACCTGCATGGACAGGTCATGGCCTGCCTGCATCAGTTCTTCAATGGTCAAGGTGTACCCGTCCAGAATAAGGCGATTGTCTTTGATCGGCATAGCATCCTCCTAAGGATTATATCGTTGGCTGTGATGGTTATCTGCAGGGAAATGTTTTCAGGCACCGGATCGATCCATTATCCGCTTTTCCCTGATTCAAACCTAACCAGATCCCAAATTCATTGTCAAGAAATATTTTTAATATTATAAGGAATTATTGAATTTTATTAACACATGATCCCTTAAATTTTCAAAATCAGCTTATTTTATAAATTTATTCAAACTTAAAACCTTATTTTATAAAAAATACCAACCCACCTCAACAGAGGTATTGACATTTAACCATCGATAAAAAACCATTTTCAAATCACCTACAAAAAACTTTACAATCCCTACAGGATCAGATATTCGTTAAAAATCCTGGAAATAAGCGTTTCAGGCAGCAGGTCAAATGTAATCGACAGAGCGGAGCTATATCTATTGCGTAGTTACGATTTTTAGCCACGCCCTGACAGCAATGGGCGGGTTCTGATACCCTCATAAACATATTAGAGCAAAATCAACTATCCATTATGCGAATTGAATTCATTGGACTACCGGGCACTGGAAAAACAACTCTCGTAAAGTTTATCATTTCAAAAAACAATCGATTCACTCACCGACAATGGATGTCAATGGATGATATACTTTTAGACTGGTATGCTTCTCAACAGAATTCAAGGCTGCTTTATGGTTTAAACGAACTCATCCAATTCAACTATCCATCTTTTTTTATTCGGCAAATAAAACAAAAGATGCTCAGGAAAATCAAATCATATGCCATGCTTGATGTGCATGAAATTGACAACGATTTATGCCTTTGCTGTGATTTTTTTATTAAAGAAATTTCAAATACAAAAAACATCGATCCTGTGCAAAAAATTGTTGGGATAAATGCTATTAACAAAGCGATGTATGCAACTTTCTTTGCAGATCACCATTCTTCCTCCTCCACAAAAAATTTTCTTTTCGACGAAGGATTAGGGATGCGGACACTCACCTTAGGCAGATTTGTCATCTCCCAAGAAACTATTCTAAAATATTTTGAACATATCCCTCAACCCGATGCATATGTAACAATGATCCTCAACGATGAAAAGCGCTATCAAAGGATGATCATGAGAAAAGATGACAAAATTCTCAGATCTTTTTTCCATGCGAACAATGAAAAAACGAAACGTGCATTCAATGTTGTTCAGGATGTTATCAAAAAAAATAACATTCCAAACCTATATATTGATGCACAAGATACGCTCGAAAAAAATGCCCGAATTGTAACCAGTTTCGTTCAAAGCCTAAACCAATGATCACAATGATTTTAATTATCAAGGACAACTCCATCGGATGAAAAACATTATCTGCCTGATACCGGCAAGAGGAGGATCAAAAGGAATCCCAAAGAAAAACATCAAACAAGTAGCTGGGATGCCTTTGATTGCACATACCCTTATACATGCAAAGTTGTCCAAATACATTACACACACGGCTGTATCAACAGATGATTCAAGCATTAAAAAAATTGCTGAAGAATATGGCGCTTTAGTTATTGACAGACCCCAAAGCATCAGCAATGATTCTGCCACTTCAGAATCCGCTTTAAAACATGCTCTTGAATATCTGACCGACAAACTCAATCTATCACCGGATCTGGTGATTTTTTTGCAGTGCACGTCTCCCATAAGGGAATCAGATGATATTGACAATGCTATCCGGCAATTTTTGAACGGCAATGCTGATTCCATGCTGTCCGTTACCCCATCCCACAAATTTCTCTGGGAAAAAAAAGGAGAGACTGCCACAGGCATCAATTTTGATCATCAAAACCGTCCGCGCCGACAGGAAGCACCGGCACAATTTAGTGAAAACGGATCGATTTATATTTTCAAACCATGGGTCTTGAACAATTTAAACAACAGACTCGGCGGCATCATCGACCTGTACATTATGAACGAAGATTCTGCCTGGGAAATCGACTCATTGTTTGATCTTTATGTCGTAGAGCAAATAATTCTTTCCAAACAGCCCAAACAGGAAGCCACCATATGATTATTGATAAAGACATAAAAAAATTTCTGGTTTTTTCAGAAAACTCCATTATCCATGCTCTGGATAAAATCAGTAAAAACAAAAAACGGGTTGTGTTTATCACTGATGAAACAGGGACGCTGGAAGGCATACTGACTGATGGGGATTTTAGAAGATGGATAACTTCTCAGGAGAAAATCGACCTTGACCAGCCCGTCAAGTTGATTGCCAATACTGAATATACTGCATTCAGTATATCTGAAAATCCCGGGATGATTGAAAGCGCATTATGTGAACGGATACAGTTCATCCCTCTTTTAGACACCAACCAACGCATTGTTGCTGTAGCCGTCAAAGAAACAAAAGATATCATTATTGATCACTGCATCATCAACAAAGACGCTCCTTGCTTTATCATAGCTGAAATCGGAAATAACCATAACGGGAATCTCGATTTGGCAAAAAAGCTTGTAGAGATGGCAGTTCAGGCGGGTGCGGATTGTGCCAAATTCCAAATGAGGGATTTGACGACTCTCTACAGACAACCATCAAAATCAAACCAGGAAGAAGATCTGGGGACCGAATATACTGTAGATCTTTTAAAAAAGAACCAGTTGGCGGATGATGATCTTTTTCGGATATTTGACTATTGCAAAAGCCGGCAGATCATCCCTCTTTGCACCCCCTGGGATGAAGTAAGCCTTGAAAAACTTGACGTATATGGCATGCCTGCCTTTAAAATTGCTTCTGCTGATTTAATCAATCACGAGTTTTTACAAAAAGCCGCCGCCAAACACAAACCATTGATCTGTTCTACTGGTATGGCAGAAGAACATGAAATCATAGAAAGCATTTCTCTTCTGAATACCAGCGGAACCCCCCATGCGCTCCTTCATTGCAACTCTACTTATCCAGCCCCGTTCAAAGATATCAATCTCAATTATATCAAACGGCTTCAGAAGCTGGGAAATTGCATTATAGGATATTCCGGACATGAGCGGGGAATAGCCGTTCCTATTGCAGCAGTTGCCCTGGGCGCAAAAATTGTTGAAAAACATATCACTCTGGACAGAACAATGGAAGGTAATGACCACAAGGTCAGTCTTCTTCCCGAAGAATTCTCTCAAATGGTACAAGGCATACGTGAAACTGAATTGGCTTTGGGTACACCACAGACTGGCCGTTTTTTTTCACAGGGCGAAATGATGAATCGTGAGAATCTCGCCAAAAGTCTTGTGGCTGCCTGCTCAATAAAAAAAGGGGAAACAATAAAATCAGAGATGATAGCGATCAAGAGCCCCGGAAAAGGATTGGCCCCTTACAAGAAAAAACAACTGGCCGGGTTGACTGCTATCCGCGATTTCAAACCAGGGGATTTCTTTTTTACCTCAGATATTCAAAAGCCGTCGTCAAAACCCAGAAAGTATCATTTCAATCGACCCTGGGGCATCCCCTTGAGATTTCATGACTTTCATGAACTGGTCGGAAAAACCAATCTGGATTTGGTTGAATTTCACCTGAGTTACCGGGATCTGGATGTGAATATTGAAAACCTATTTAACGAACCCCACCAGTGCGGTTACATAGTTCACTGTCCGGAACTGTTCAGAAACGATCACATTCTGGATCTCAGCGCCAATGATCCCACATACCGAACACACTCAATCAAAGAACTTCAAAAAGTGATTGATCTGACAGTCAGACTCAACCCGTTTTTCCCAAAAACCATATCCCCTTATATTGTTACCAACATGGGCGGATTCAGCCTTGACTGTCATGTGGCTCAAGAAGACCGGTCACCCATGTATGAGCGAATAAAAGACGCTTTAAAAAAATTGGATCTCAAGGGTACCCAGATCATTCCCCAGTCAATGCCGCCATTCCCCTGGCATTTCGGCGGGCAGCGTTACCACAATCTCTTTGTGGATCCGAATGAAATTCAAAACTTCTGTAAAGAAATGAAAATGAAAATTTGTTTGGACATCTCCCATTCCAAATTGGCATGCAACTTTTATGGATGGTCATTGAACAACTTCATTGAAAAAACAGCTGATTTTACAGCCCATCTTCACATAGCTGACGCAAAAGATCATGATGGTGAAGGACTTCAAATCAGCAGTGGTGAGATCGATTTTCCGGATTTATTTAAACAGCTGAACAGGCTTCCAAAAAACATTTCCTTTATTCCGGAAATCTGGCAAGGCCATAAAAATGGCGGCGAAGGTTTCTGGTATGCCCTGGATCAGCTTGAAACATTTTATAATAAAGCCCTATGACAAACGCCAATTTATTTCTCTGCTGTACCCATTTTCACTTTTATGTCGCTCTGGCCATAGCCTGGGACAAATATCGAAAAGGTCAGAAAAATACGATTGTCCTGTCTCTAACCAAAAATCAAATACCGCAAGGATTGTTTGAGCAACTCCATTCTATCTACTGGACAAAAATTATTGATTTGACAGATCAGGAACTTTACAGCGATATTGAAAAAAAAGGCGTTTTAAAAAAACTAAGCCTGAACCTTTTTTTAACTCACCAATACCCTTCCCTCTTTCCAAGAGTAATGGTCATTGAGAATCAAATTTTGACCGATCGAATTTTTTTGTTTAACGATTTCCATTATCTGGCCAGATATATCATCAAAAAATGCTCTCAAACAGTAATACTCATGGAAGACGGAAACAATAACTATGCGCCGATAAAAAAAAGCTTGCTTACTTATTTTAAGATCCTCATTGATATTTATCCCCGATTCGGCCGGCACCCGAAAATATCACAAATCATGGTTCAAAAACCGGACAAACTCCCTGAGGACATTCGATCAAAAGGCAGGTTACTATACCTGAATCATTTTTTAAACCAGATGCCGACAACAGTAAATCAACATATAGTCAGCCTCTTTATTGACAACCTTGAGACAGTTTTTGAAAAAAATGTCAAAGGATCGGTACTTTTACTGACCCAGCCATATTATGACTTTGGACGGATAAATCTTACGCAACATATACAGTTGTTCAATACTGTAATCAAACAATTGAAAGCGCATCATAAGACAATTTTCTTGAAACCTCACCCATCTGACAGGGTTGATTATCATTCCCTGTTTTCAGATATCACAATTCTGCCGGCGACATTTCCCATAGAAATACTGAATCATACAAACGTGTTTACGCCTGATACAGTATTAGGTATAAATACGTCTGCCGTTTTTAATTTAAATCGTTCAAACAGAAACCTGAACCTGCTGCCATATGATGATAGATTTATTCAGCATCATTTTGATGAAACCATAGATTTGATTGAAAAAAAATTGTTGAAAGTTTTATAATTTCATCACGCATGCAAAAAATTTGAAAGCTTTCTCAAATGCAAATTGAAAACATAACAGCTATCAATGTATCCAAACAATTAATAAAAATCCTGCCCCGCAAAATGAAAATTGCATTGGGTTTTCTTTTATCGGGAATGGTATTGAAAGCGATTCTTGAAACAGCGACCATGGGTTTGCTCGCTTTTTTTGCTGCCGCCTTGTCAAAACCGGATCAAATTATCAATTCAACATATGTATTATTCCTTAGAAACAGCCTGGGGCTTGAATTCTTATCCACAATTAAAGGCTTTATCATTGGTTTCAGCATCATTATTGTTGTCGTCGTTTTTATAAAAAATTTGTTCAAAGCATACCTGACATTTCTGATGGGACGTTATCACGCTACCGTTGAAGCATTTTTAGGCAAATCACTCATCAGCGGATTTCTCAAGATGCCTTATCACTGGTATATCAACCAGAATTCTGCCGACCTTGTTTATGCCATCGAGATCAGAAAACAGATAGGCCGCAAGTTTATCAATTCCGTGTTAAAACTGTCCAGCGATTTTATTTTGATATTTTTCATGCTGGCAGGTCTTCTTTTGCTGCAGCCTTTGGTCTCTTTGCTGGTATTGTTTGTTTTAGGTGTGACAGGATATCTTATTTTCAGAAACATCCGAGCTGTTATTGATAGAATTGCAAAGCGTTGCCAGCAATATGAACAAAAAATCAATAAAGACTGTACAAAAGCAATACATGGGATTAAAGATGTGAAAATTTTTGGCCGAGAGTCATTCTTCGTGGATGAATCCCAAACGAATCTGTTAAAATTTGCCAGACTTTTCGGTATTTATAAATTCTTTGAACTTTCACCTTCTGTAATTCTCGAAACTGTCGGCTTTATTATGCTGACAACCACCATCTGCCTGATGATGTTTGTTTTAAATGCGTCTCCGGTGAATGTAGCCGGCACCATTGCATTGCTGGCCGTTGCTGCATGGAAATGTCTTCCTGCCATGGAACGAATTTTAAAGGGCAGTGCTGAAATTAGATACTCTCTTCCTTTCATTTCAACCGTTTTATTTTATTTTGATGAAATCAAACAAAATGCGCCCGACACAGAATCCAGTGCAACCGGAGATTTAGTATTCAACAGCGAATTGGTCATGGATCAAATCGACTTTCGATATCCCAAAAGTGAATTCAATATACTGAGTTCGATTCATATTCGGGTAAAAAAAGGAGAGACCATTGGAATTATCGGACCATCCGGTGCGGGTAAGAGTACTTTGGTGGATTTGATCACCGGCCTTTTAATACCTTCCAAAGGCAAAATATTCATTGATGAACTGGAACTGGACCCGACAAACACAAAAAAATGGCGGGAAAAAATTGGATATGTGTCTCAATTTCCCTATATCTACGATGGCACATTGGCAGAAAATGTCGCTTTTGGTGCTCATCCTGCAACCATCGATCGAAATAAAATAAAAAATTGCTGCACCATGGCTTATATGGACGAGTTTTTGAAGGACCTGCCAAATGGTATTGACACTGAGATTGGTGAACGTGGTATCCGCCTTTCAGGTGGACAACGGCAGCGTGTTGCCATTGCCAGAGCACTGTATTATTCTCCTTCCATAATGATTTTTGATGAGGCCACTAGCTCGCTGGACACGAAAAGCGAGGCTGAAATCAAAAAAACCATATATAGCTTGAAAGAAGAAAAAACGTTAATAATCATTGCACATAGACTGACAACTGTAGAAGATTGTGACCGTATTTACTGGCTGGAAAAAGGAAGGATAAAGGATGCTGGTTCATCAGAAAAAATTATCCCTATGTATCGATTATCAGAATTTTGACCCCAATAACACCCTGAATACAAATGTACAAATTACTTTATTTTATTTATTTTTTTCATTTTGAAAACAACAAGGTAGATAAAATTTTTGAAAAATGGTTTTCGAAAATTTTTAAAATCATTGTTCCATTATATTTTTCGATAACTTCGAGATATAAAATATGCAGACTAAAAAATTCTATTACTACAACTGATCCAAATGTTATTGTATCGATGACAACTTTTCCTGCAAGAATAAATGAAGTATGGCTTGCAATTGAATCAATTTTAAGACAAGAACACAAACCCGATGCTCTCATTTTGTGGTTATATAAAGGTGAGTTCAAAAACAAAAGCAATCTACCAAAAAAACTATTAGAATTAGAACAACGCGGTTTACAGATTCAATTTTGTGAACAAAACCTGAAGCCTCACAAAAAATACTACTACACGTTAAAAAACTACCTTGATGCCACCATCATTACAATTGACGACGATGTTTTTTATCCCCCTGATTTTGTCAAAAAATTATTAAGTAACAATTCTTTGTATCAAAACCATGTGCTTTGCTTTAGAGCCAGGGCTATCAAATTGAAACAAGGAAAAGCATTGCCATATAAATCATGGGAAAATGTCCGAGTGAATACTGCACCAATGAAAAAACTAATCCCACTTGGCGTTGGCGGTGTTTTGTATCCCCCTAATTCCCTTAATAATCAGGTATTTTCGGTTGAACTGATAAAAAAAATGACATTAAAGACTGATGACCTTTGGTTAAAAGTTATGGCGTTACTTAATCATACAAAAGTTGTTTGTATAGGAGGCGTTTATCCAAGATTTTTTATTTCTGTAAGGATGAAGAATAAAACAAAACTCGTTCGTGATAATGTGTCTGGATCTGGAAACGATGAAGCTTTCAAGTCATTGATTGAATACTACAATATCACTTTTTATGATAGCACTTGGTAATATGGACAAAATTCGTATAATAGTCAAATATGAGGTACTATAAAATTTTGCAAAAAAAATCAACCTCAGTAAATTTTAAGGTATGCACAACATGAAAATCGTTCATTTTTCAATCACACCTCTTGCCGGCGGGCCATACAGACTTGTTTCATTGCTTAAAAACAATAAGAATCTTGAGGTCAATCTAATTGATCTGCATCGATGGGGACGATATCCTAATGATATTATATATGATGAAGAAATGGAAAGAGCACAAGAAATTGCATATAACGCAGACATTATTCATTTTCACAATTATTACGATCAAAATTCCAGATTCTTTAAGAAAATCGATTTCAAGATGTTAAAAAAGAAAGGGGTAAGTTTTATTTGTCAATTTCGAAGCGAGCCGAAAATCATAGCTCATAACGGCAAAACAGATATTAAAACCATTTTATCATACGATATTCCAACGATTGTTATAGCTCAGTATGTTGAAAGATTTTTTCCAAAAGCCCGAGTAATACCAAATGCAGTTCCTTCAAACGACACATTGTATATGCCTGGGAACGAAGAAAACATCTATGAAATACTATTCAGTCCGACCAAAAAAATTGGCGGATGGGAGGACAGATGGAACACTAAGGGAGCACCTGAAACTATAAAAATCATGGAAAAGATTAAACAAAAGAAAAAAATTAAATTAAAAATAATTTCAGGCAGACCTTTGAGTGAGGTTCTCATAGAAAAAAAAAGGGCATTGATAGTTTTAGATGATATGGTTACCGGAAGCTATCACGTTTCGGGTTTAGAAGCTGCGTGCCAGGCAAAAGCAGTATTGACATATCTTGATGATAGAGTATCTCATTGTCTGCGGGAAATAACAGGAACATCTACAATTCCATTTATTAATGTTCGGCTGGAGGATTCTTATAAGGTATTAAATCATCTATTAGAGAATCAAGATATAGCTTTAGAAATAGGACGGGAAGCACGAAAATGGATAGACAACTATTGGTCTGAAGGCATTATTACTGACCATTATCTTGATGTCTACAAGAATCTCCTTGAAAGCCCTTCCTTAGTGTCACGTCAACAATCTCTTATGCTCAATAGAAAAACTCAAAACTTTCACTCATTGATCCTGCCCGATATTATTTATTCTTCACGAGGAACAAATTATTACAATTCTTTATCCTTATCTTCTAAAATACACTACAAAATTAGCAGATTTTTAAGAAAAGAGACAAAAGCTCTGGCAACCTTATCCAAAAATAACTTGCCAAAATCAATCATATTATTTTTAAAAAACATTAACAGCCTTATCAAGGCTGTATTAAAAATCTGAAATGCCAAAAACGACTATCTTTCGTAACGAACTGATGATTTTGGATAAAGGGATTGGTTATCTTGTTTCAAGTACTATATCGTCGATAAAGAAGTCGGTTATTTCATTTTCCTGAGACGTAAAAAGAACCAACTTAATGCTATTTACGTCTTCAGATATATGGGCAGATGATTCAACCAAAACCCATTTTCCCGCTTTATTTTGTCCGGGATCTATTCTAAAACGCCTGTAAGGGGTGGCACTGTATCCCATAACAGCCGGAAGTTCTGCTTTGACCTCACTTCCGGTTTTTTTGATTTCCAAAAGGCTCAGAACCGGCAAATCCCTGAATTTAGCCTTAGCAGCATAAATTTCATATCTAAGTTTTATCTGTTTGCCCCGGGCCAGCGTTACCCTGTAGGGACTTATCTGATTTTCCAGCCAGGTGATAGGGAGCGCATTTTTGCCTGTAAAGCTTTTGTTTACGTATTTCCCTTCTCCCATTCTTACATGAAGTGATCTCCCGGTCCTTTCAGGAGAATTCTCGATGGAAAGAATCGGTGTTCCTTCAGGATCAGGATGATTCAGATTATTCCAGATCCAGTGAACCGGTTTTCCTGATTTGTCAGTCCGTTCAAAGTCTCCGTTCCGGATCAGATTTTTTCCCATAGAAGATTGTGTCAGCATGGCATCTGCAACAGGATCACGATACGCCAGAAATGAATTGCCAAAAAGAGATAGATAAAACTCGGCCGGATCATGGGGATTGATGGTAAGGGTATGATAATTGCCCTGAAATTTTTTCAGGTTTTCCCAGTCCACCCGCTCCCAGGTAGCGCCGGCATTCGTGCTTCTCAGCACGCCGGCATATTTGATAACAGCATATATGATATCCGGCAGTTCCGGATTGACGGCAATGGAAACTGGTTCTGCGTTTTCACTTTTCCTTTTCTCAGGCAGCCATTCGTGTGCGGATAAAACCATTTTCCAGGTGTTGCCGCCATCCATTGTTTTATGAATCCCGGCCGCTGATTCAAGTTTCATGTCTCCCTTTCCGGGAACCACCGCTGCATAGGCAATATCCGGATCATTTGGATGAACGGCCACCTCCACAGCACCTGCCAGGTCTTCTCCGCCTGTTTTGATCCAGGTACGCCCGGCATCCAGGGATTTGAACACCCCGCCGGTATGATCATAGGTTTTGCGTATCCGCTTTGCGGGCCGTTTACCCCCCCGGGTGGAAGATACCATGTACATGACATCTGGATGGTCTTTGCAATAGCCCAGGTCCAGTAAGGGAAATGTCAGGACAGAATCATCGGATCCGGCCAGCCGTTTGAAGGATTCTCCATTATCTGTGGAAAGAAAAATCCCGGTTTCCGAGCTATTATCTGTTGTTCTGTAATTTACAAGGGCATACAGTTTCCGATCTGTGAATCCATTGCCGGGCTGAAGTATCAGATCCGTGATAATACCGTTGGGAAGGGTGGTTTTATTTGGTATGACCGGCTTCCAGAAGGAATCGCCATGCATGGACCTGAACAGCATGCCGGAGGTGTTGGGACTGTTTCCTTTGTTTGACATGCCGTAATACATGGTTTGCGGAAATTGGGGATCAACGGCAAAGGCCATGCAGCTGCCACTGGTATCCAGCATCTGATTTTTCCAGTATGCCAGAGGATAGATGTCTGGATATTTTTCCTTCCACAATGCCTGAACAGAATATCCCCGGTCATCACTTCTCATCAGACCGGTATCTGAAAACCCCAGATAGACCCGGTTGGGATTCAACTGGTCCCACCATGCTTTATAACTGGTCAGAAGTGTCAAACCGTTTCCATGCCATGCCTGTTGTTCTGGCAGGTATTCAGTGGCCCCGAATTCCCAGGTGCCCCCCCCATCATAACTCACATAAATCTGCCCCAAATAAAGCGTATCCGGATTTTCGGGATCGATGGAAAAAAAATCCCGGATCACTTTGTTCCGGTCTCTGAAAGAAGCCGGAACATTTCCTCTGTAATCAGGGCTGTCAAACAGCAGAAAACGGGTCAGGTTTTCCCAGGTTTTTCCCTTGTCTTTGCTTACAAACAACCCGGCCCTGCCATGAGAAAAACACCAGACCCATCCGGGCCGCAGGGGGTGAGTCCGCATAATGGTTGCATCAGGCGGCCCTGAAGCCGCTTTTTCCCATTTTCCTGCCATCATGTCCTTGACATAGATCTCACCATTCTCAAAACCCGCCCAGATCCAGTCTTTTTCACTGTCATAAGCCAGAGAAACAGCTTTTTTTGCTGGAAGGGGTGCTATTGCTTCCCATTGACTGCCGGCCAGATTTCTTTTGAAAATCCCGTTTTTACAGGCCAGGTAAACCATCACTCCACTATTGCGTTCTATTGCAGCAATTGGGATTTTTCCGCTTGTTTCCTGATATTGACCATACAGATTTTCCAAAGAAAGACCTTGATTGAAATCAGCAAATGTTTTGCCCTGATCCCGGCTGACCATCAGACCTTTTGATCCAAAATCCCAGACAATGGTTTCAGGCCGGGTATCGATGACCAGGCCAAAGGCATTTGACCCGACTGCACCTGGATCAGGGTTGATCAATGACCAGGTTTCACCATCATCAACAGATTGCGCAAGGCCCTGCTCATCATCCAGGGAATAACCGGCATACCAGACCCCTGCTTTGGCCGGGTGAGGCACGATGGGGGTGAGGGTCGGATGGCCTTCCGGCGCGATCGCCTCATAGGTTCTGGTACCATCCTGACTTCGCAGCAGACTTCGTGACATATCTGAGAAAACCAGTATGGTCCCATTTACCGGGTGCATGACATGGGACAGGGTCCCGCCGGAGCCTCCGGGATCGACTGTCCGCCAGACACCATTTTCAACCGGTATCACAAACGGCGTGTGAAAAGACGTGTCGTCACCGGCATTCTGAGGTGTCACGACTGGCTTGTGAACAGGCGGCTGCATGACAGTCTGCACAGGCCGGTTCATCTTGAAAAACAGATACAGGCCAACCAACTGTATTATTATCAAGGATAGACAGACAATAATACAGGTTCGAATCTCTATGGTCCTTGGCAAAGTGTTTATCTGACCCATGACCCTTTATCGTATAAAAAGATTTCAATCATCTGCCTGACACATTTCGGTGCATACGCGCCTGTTTCAGCCAGATGGGGTGTCTGCCCGGTGGATTGGAAAAGAATTTCTTTGTATTCCAGCACACCGGTATAGACATTTGACTCACCAGAGACTGGTTTGACATCGGTTTTCATGGAGCCTGGGTCCAGATAAAAATACCTGGCAACATACTGGCCCTCTTTTTCAATCACTTCAGGCGTTTCGCGGGTATACAGATAAGCGGTTTGCAGTTTTTTCACCCAGTTTTGAACAAACTGATCAAACTGCTGATCGACCCTGCTCAGATCATCTGCCTGGCAGGGAAAAGTCAACACCCCTGCCAACAGAATGATCCAGGCCATCCAAAAAAAAGAGACTGACTTGATCATTCGCATACGTCAAACCCGTGGACTATGATTTCCACCCGCCGATTAAGGGATCGGCCGGCATCGGTCATATTTGTATATTTGGGTGATTCCTCACCAAATGATTTCACTGAAATCCGGGATTCTTTAATGCCCCGGGATATCAGAAACTGCCTGACCGATTCGGCCCGCCTCAAACCCAGCCCCTTGTTATAGGCTCTTGAACCCAGGGAACAGGTATGGCCGTGGAGCTCGATGGCACCTTCAGACTGTAGCAGAATTTCAACCCCTCTTTCCAGCAGGTGAACCATCTCTTTTTTGATCCGGCTTGAATCCAGATCAAAGGTGATATCCCGGATCACAATACATTGTGTAATATCCGCAGGACCCGGCATGGGGATAGGTTCCGGATCCGGTTTCGGCCTGGGCTTTGCTTTGGGTTTAGGTGCCGGGGCCGGTGGTGGCGGCTGGGGGGGCGGGGTTTCAGCTATAGCCGGCATGATTAACGGTGTCACTATCCGTTCCAGTTTGGTAATGGCAACCCGGAATCCTATGTGCGGGGAAGCATCTTCCGGATCAAACCAGGACCTGTATGCAGACCGGCAGTATTCTGGATAATCAGCCCAGCTCCCCCCCCTTCGAATCTTAGCTTTCCCGAATTTTGCCCCCTGGGGATCGATATCCGCATAAAAAGGATACGGTTTCTGCCAGTCACTGCACCATTCCCAAACATTGCCGTGCATATCATAAAACCCCCATGGGTTAGGGCTTTTCAAGGCGGCCGGGTGTGGTGCCTGTCCGGAATTTCTAAAATACCATCCCACAGAATCCAGGTATGGGTTGGTGCTGTAATCTCCTTCCACAACCATGGGACCGTTGAAGAATGCAGAGGTAGTTCCGGCCCGGGCCGCATATTCCCATTCCGCTTCAGTTGGCAACCGGTAGTGAATGGTATTTTCCATTTCATTGAGCCGGCTCAAAAATTCCATGACATCGGAATAGCGGACATTTTCCACCGGGCAGTCCATCCCGCAGTTGTGAAAATGGGACGGGTATTCTCCCATGACATCGAACCACTGCTGCTGAGTCACTTCAGTAGATTGCAAATAATACGGCTGGGTTATGGTGACTTCATGCAGAATTTCATTTCTGTCCCGCCGAATTTCAGTGTCCGGGCTTCCCATCATAAAAGAGCCGGCAGGAACACGGATAAATTTCATGCCAACAGAATTGATGTATTCTCCGGGCTGTCCCAAAGGCTGGCCGGACTGCCCCATCATTCCGAATGTACCTGAATCCATTGTTCCGGTGCTTTGGGGGTGAATATTGTCATAAAGGGCCATGATCCGGACAAACTGATACCGTTTATTGATTTCTTCCGGCACATTTTTGGGGCTGTTTGCTTCTCCGGTCCCATAGACTTTATGAAAGGAATGAGGCACATTGATCAGATAATGATCAATAATCGGGATTGGCGCCTCTGCCCTGGCTTTGGACAGAACCAGGTTATGATTTTCCTCACCAGTGGATGATGCACTCCCCATAATCACAAACACCAGTTTTCTGCCCCGGTTGTTTCGTTCCAGAAAATCCAGATACCGAATCAGGCGGGTATACTGCAAATCGTTTTCAGAAATCACAGAAGAATTGGTCGGAAAAAAAAGGGTGATATCACCGGTCCCCTGATTTTCAGCAATCTCATGCAGAACAGTATAACTTTCTTTGGAAGCATTCATATGGTGGTTGTATGACCGGATGAGGTCCTGGGACCGCTGATAATCATTGTTGGATGCGGCAATTCGAAAATCCTCCTTGTCCTGCATCGCCTGGTTGTAAGATGATGCATAATGGTCAGCCTTGGATGTAATGCTCTCATGTTGAGGCATTGATGTTGAAGCCTGCTGGGTGTTACCCGAAGGAAAAGGGGCAGGCTCTGTCATTCTCTGAGGTTGCCGGGAGCCTGTACATCCTGCCGTTGAAGACAACAAGGATAAAAATAATATTACTATACTCCAGATAAAAAAATTTTTCATTTGTGACCCCTTCGTAATATGACATCGCCTTTCATATAATTTCATTTTTCCTTATGACCTGAAACGCATCTAAAAATCCTTTGATCCTTTCCAGTTCATCTTTTTTCCTGGTCAAAAGAAAGCGGATAAAAAACTTGAAAAAATAACCTGAAAAGGAATAATAAAACAACCATACAGAATAAAGGGTGTTGAAACCATTCAAATTCCTGTTTAGTTATGGGTGCCCAATACGTTTGTAACCCATTTTCCCGATGTCAGACTGCTCGGTTTTTACCGTGTCAATATCTGGTTTTGTTTTTTTCCCGCATAAAGTCTTTTTCAGACGGCGGCCTTTGTTTAATCCAGATATACCAGTACCGTCCGATCAATCGGCTCAGAAAAAATCCCGCATTGAATGTTCAATTCATCCTGTGGCAGCAAACAACTCCTTTTGTCCATCTTCTTTTTTCTTCGGTTTATGCCTTGTTCCAGCCATTTCAAGCAACAATGTTACGATAGTCGTCAACGTTGATCGGACAATTACACCCTGCTGACTTCTTACCCGTGTTTGTTCAAGGCCTTCTCGTTTCTTCATCAAATTGAAGGGCCTTTCACAGTTTTTTCGAATCTCGATTGCGTCTTGAGATCCGCCATGAAAAGTCGGCATTGGTTGAAAATAACCACTGTCAAAAGAAACAATCCTTGATTTTGGGCAATTGGATTCAAACGTACACTCACCCGGAGCGGCATCACATCCAAATTCATGACCTTCCGGTGTCGATCCCAAAAACTGCATCGGAATCTCACAAGAATCATTACAGGCAACTCTTAATGGCGATTCCAAAACGTTGTCAGGAAGGTTGGCTTTCTCCGATTCAGGGGCTACGATATAGACACCGGTTTCATTGAGAACCGAACCATCGCTATCATGATACGCCTGATCGGCGGTAACCAATTTGATATCAATTCCCAGTGCCTGAGCAAGCTTGATCAACGGTTTTAAAAACAGGCTGTCATGATGATTTGCTGCCCCTACTAAGGATACCAATGGAAAACTATGGCCTGTTGATGGGTTGATGGCTGTTAGAGTGTGAAGCCGGTAGCCAATAACGTAATGCGATTTATCCCTTTTGTTCCGGCGCTTTCCACAATCGCAGTCTGGATCGGAATAAATTCGTATTTTCTTACCTTTGATCTGAATTGTACAAAGGGGATAATTGACTTCAGACGGCAGCTCGCTCGAATCAACACCGTGAATGACGGCATTTTCAAGGCAACCCGATCTATAAAAATGATGGAGGAAATATACCAGGACATTCATCAATTGTTTGAAGTTCAGGCCACGCCGGAAGTGACACAATTCAGTGTGATCTGCCTGGGTTTTAGTATTTAAGGGCAACCGCACAAAACGCCTGTTTTGCTTTCTTTCCCTGCCAAAATATTCATCGCTGCAGAATTTCCTGTAACTGATTTCAGGGTATTTGATAATTTTTAAAAGCTCCATCCGAAATAACTGGTAGGGCTGAATATCCCTGTGCACAGCGGAATAGCTGTCAGGCGCAATCAAGCTGTTGATAATCTGGTCATCTATAAGCTGATCAATAAACTGTAATTCCGGATCCACAATTTCGGGATATGGCTTTTTCAGTGCGTCAAAATGAAACAGGTTGTCGGAATGAAAATTTTCAATATAAAATGCCATCTCGGGAAGGCTACGAATACCTGCTGAAGGGGCTTGGTCTTCAACGCCTATGAGTTCTTCGATGGGGATATCCAAGGTCTGAGAATAATCATATTTGTCCACAACCTCCGTCATTATTTGTTTTGTCAGCTCTTTTTTGGATTTCCTTGTCATCTTGTTCCAGTTCGGAAAATTCCTTTTCAATTGCTTTGTGATGATTCTTCTGATATTTTTTGTATGCATAAAGCCTCTGTGGTGTTGTTTGTTTTATTGTTTAGTCACTTTAAATTTACAACTAAACAGAGGCTTTTGCAACTCCTAACAGACTGAAAAGTTAGCAAATTACACTAATCTTGCACCATCGATTTCAACACCCTTAGAATAGTTACCATGACGAACATACCGACTGAAAATTCGATAGGCGGATAATATAATCTCCCTTCCCCGCCTGTATTTAGCAGGTCGTCCAATGGAGCAAGGGAAATGATATAATT
Source organism: Desulfotignum balticum DSM 7044 (assembly GCF_000421285.1). GTDB lineage: Bacteria > Desulfobacterota > Desulfobacteria > Desulfobacterales > Desulfobacteraceae > Desulfotignum > Desulfotignum balticum. Next base: position 1,496,930 of record NZ_ATWO01000001.1, on the reverse strand, counting down.
GCGCTTTGGGCTGAATATACAGAGGATATACCTTTGAAACCCTTATTGTGAAATCTTTATCTTCTCCCTGACAATGATGGTCATCTATAAAATCTTCGGCAAACAAAAATTGTTCAAACACTTTTTTGTGAAATGAGGAAATCCCTCCGGAAAGAACCCTGGCTTTTATCATTTTTTTAAAAGGATAGGCTTTTGCAGTCAGGGTCTGTTCAGAAAATCCAGTAATTGTAACGTTGCCGGGATGTATGGGAGAAATTAAAAAAATAATATTATATATATATTCGGCAAAATTAAAAAAACCCGGGGTTTTATAATTTAAATCAACACCCCCGACCCCCCCCAGATTTTTATCAAACCCGCTTTCATATACATTCACAATTTCATGAATATAAGTTGGTGTCAGTACCACGTCATCATCTAAAAACATAACAATATCACCACTTGCCATTTGTATTCCAAGATTCCGGGAGCGGGTCAACCCCTTTTGGGACTTCTTTTTGAAAATACACTGAATTTCTTTTTGTTCAAAATCTATTCTGTACGGCATATCATTTAAACCGCCATCATCGATCACAATAATTTCATCAGGCAAATGCGTTTGATCAAGAATAGATTTCAAACATCTTTTCAATTCCCGGGGCCTGTTGCAGGTGGGTATGATCACGCTTGATTTCATGACAGATTTTTATCCCGATTATGAACTCTTGGACTCTCAAAGAGTTCAAGCCATTTTTGCTGAATGTTTTTTTCAGAAAACATTGCCGCTCTTGCCCGTGCATTTTGTCTATAATGATCTCTCATCTCTTTTTTCTCAAGCAAAATTCCCATGGCCTGGGATAATTTCTTTTCAGCACAAGACAATGAATCTTTGTTTATGGTTAAACTGCTGAAAGGCGGCGTCAATACGCCAAATTGAGCATAATCAATCGTTTGCGTTTTTACAAACGGGTCTGTTTCCGGAGCAAGCAGTTCACGCGGGCCGGAAGAACAATCGGTTGAAATCACGGGAAGACCGATAGAAAGTGCTTCCAGCAATACATTGGGAAAGCCTTCTACATGGGATGACAACACAAAAACCGTCGATTTTTTCAGGCAGGCCACCAAATTTTTATGAAAGTTTTCAAAGACCACCCGCTCTTTTATCCCCAGGGACCGGCTCAATTCGACCAGTTCTTTACGAAGAGGCCCTTCACCGATAATCATCAACATGGCCTGTTCATTGGTTTGACAAAGATCAGCAAAGGCACGAATTAACTCATGATGGCCCTTTTGTCTCACCAACCTGCCTGACGACACAATGACCTGCTTTTCAAATAAATAATCGTATGTCCATTGAACACTTTCCAATGATTTTTTTGTCAAGTGATCAGGATCACAAAAATTATGAATCACTGAAATCTTCTTTTTATCAATAGAAAATTTAGAACTGAAACTTCCGGCTGATTCCAATGAATTAAAATTGACGATATCTGCACGTTTCAGCAAAAAAGGGTAAAGCATTTTTATCACCCACTGTTTCAGCAGACTTTTATCATTTAGTCGTTGGACGTGTATTCGGATGGAAATGATTTTTGTTTTAACTGACTTCAACAATAAGTTCAGAATATTGGCTCTTTCCATAAAACTGATCATCACATCAATTTCTTTTTCACTGATCAGGCGGACCAGCCTTGAATAAATCATGACGGCAGAAATGGCCTTTATAACAGGCCCCCGGGTCACTGAACTTTGACTCAACAAAATGATTCTTCGGGATATCTGCTTTTGCATACTTCTGTTTCCCGGAAGCCGGGAATCCTTATTTTTATCCATGGAAAACAAATACGCGTTAAAACCGTTTTGTGTCAAAAGCTTCAACAATTGCAACGCCATGGTCTGGGCACCGCCAACTTCAAGTGATCCGATAAGAATGCCGATATTTTTTTTAGGCACAGATCTCATTCAATTTCCCAGAACGTATCATGACTATCCTTTTTCCGGGTCCCATTTGGTAATTTTTGCACCAGATAAAAATAAAATAATTCCGAACAGGGTGCCAATCATGCCGAGACAAAAAAAGAACCCCACTGAACTGATTTTTGTAATATATTGTCCCGGTGCATTTTTTGAAAACCACTGCATGCAAAAAACAGGATAAAGCAACGAGATACTGTATCCAGTCACCTGAAGCCAAAAAGAAATGGTACCCAGAAAATAATTGTCCCTGCTCAAAATCCATGAAGCCAAGAAAATCAATCCCAGGGAAATGGGCACAACCCTTCGCAACACCTTATTGATGAAAAGACCCATGGCAAAAAAACCAAATTCCAAAGGATTTAACAACTTTTTATTCATTTTTAAACCGTTAAGGCTTCTGGATACAATTCTGGCTCTTCTTTTCAGTTCATGCCGCTCATTCCTTGAAGGGGTTTTTATGACAGCCTTTGCTTCTGGGTCAAAAACAAACCGGAAATTCTGGCCGATCACTGAAAGTGAGATGTAAGCATCATCTGTTACACCGTCCGGGACAGGTTGAAATAATTGTTTCCGGATGGCATATAATTTTCCATCATGGGAGGTGATACTCAACCCGCATTTCACCTCTAATGATTTGATCAGAGAGTCCCATGCTATATATTTTTTCTGTCCGGATTTGATATGAGACACTTCCTCCGTAATCATTCTTTGTCCGCATACCCCCCCAATGGCAGGATCAGAAAAGTATTTTAAAAGAATTTTCACTGTTCCCTGTTCCAGAATTGAATCCGCATCACAAAAAACCAGGATATCTCCCTTACTCTTTTCAACGCCAAGATTCAGGCCATATGCTTTCCCTTTGTGGTCGCTGGAATGAAACAAACGAATGAAAGGGGATAAATAAGGCTGCATCACATCCAGAGAATGATCGGATGACCCGTCAGAAACCAGAATCAACTCCATTTTTTCCTTTGGGTAATCAAACGTCAAAAAATTTTGAATCTTTTTTTCAATCAAAGACTCCGCATTTCGGAAAACAACGATAACAGACACTGACCAAGGTATTTGATTGCCTGCAATGTGAAAATGTTTTTTTTTAACCAGAGAACAAATATACAACACAAGGGGGTATCCCAGAAAAACCATGAAAACACAGGCCAGATTCAAAAAAAAAACACCCAGAAACAGCTGGCTATTCCAGTTCATAAAGTTCCTCTTGATTTTGTTGTGAAATCAGATGGATGATCTGGGATACTGAAAGAATCAATATAAACAGTTTAAAATCCAGCAGATTTTTAATAAGCCCATAGGAGCAGATCACCAGGAATGAAATCATATATGCGTTTCCCATGGCTTTTAATAACTCGTTTCCGTTAAGGTCAAAACGCCGGAAACTGTTCAAAATATCTCTGAACGCCTGTGACAGCATTCCCAGAAACAACAGCAGGCCGATAAGCCCCGATTCCACCAGCACTTCAAGGTAAACATTGTGCGAAGGTCTTTCCTGCATTTTGAAATACAGGGTTTCTCGGGACTGGACCCAGATTTTGGGAAATGACCCGGTACCTGTACCGATAAATGGATTGTCAACAAATGATTGCAAGCCAACCCTTACATAAGCCGCCCGGCGGCGCAACGAATTGTCCTTATTTTCTGCGACAAGGGTTTTCTGTCGCTCAAAATAATCATCTGGAATGGCGGTCCCTACAATAACAACGCCAAAAGCCAAAAGGCTGATGGCGATACCTAAAAAACGAGGTTGAAACAGATGCCGGTTGAAAAACAAAATCAGCATGGTAACAATAATCAAATGTAGAAATCCCCCCCGGGATTCAGAGCTGATAATGCCGCAGATATTGATAAAAACCAAACCGGCATATAAAAAAAAGAATCCTGGTGACCGGGCATTCAGCATTTTATGTACAAGCAGCGGAATGACGAACACACACATCAAAGCCAAAGTATTGGCGCCACGGGTCACGCCGGTGGTCAGAAAGATTCCATCCTCCCCCCAGGTGTTCATAAATTCCATGCCGAAAAAATAACCCAGACTGGCAATCAGAGAATTCAACCCGATACTGAGTCCCAGCACCAGTGGCAGTTTGTTGGCAATCCCTTCTTCATTGAGGAAAAAAAGATTAATGACAATGTACAGATATGCTTGAAATATAACCAACAATTGAGTCAGAGCATGACCTCGAAATTCTGAAAATAACGAAGAAACAACATTGACAAGAAAAAAAAGACTGAACCAGATATTTAAATTATTGAAAAATACATCAGGCAACCGCTTGGTCGAAACCATATGGACAAATATGATAATGAACAAAATAATTGCCAGAAGCCAGTCAAAAGGGATACCTGGAAATGCCTGGCGCCAGTAGTAAAATGGAATCGTGGATAACAGCAGATAATATATGGCCTGCGAGAGCGGATGGGTAAGTATGGAAGTGTCAGATGACATAGCGCATCAGGCTTTTTTTTAAAAAATACTGATCCACAAAATACCGGTTCAGATCCGAGGCCGGTTCGTACCTCAATATATAGGTATACTTGAGCTCCTTGCCCGGATTCTCATACATCCTGAAAATCGTGCCATAACCATAGAAAGATTTGGCATGTTTTTGAAATAATTTGGTATTTACCAGGGCTTCAGCCTTGAACATGGCTCTTTCAATGTTTAAAGGCAGATGAGTATCCACACGGAAATATTCTTCATTAATATCTTTTAAAACACCGGTATTGGATTCAAATTCCAGACAAAAATAATTAAACTGCCCTTTCAAAGTGCAAAAATAAACCGTTCCAAATTTCTGTTTAATCCGGTCCAAAGTCCGTTTGTTGTCAAATTTTTTCAATATCTTGTCCTGAAAAAAAATCATAAAAAACCTGTATAATAACTGCATAGTTTTCAAAATTACGCCAAATCCGGCCAGTAAAATTATCAGGGTGTCGCAAAGGAAATTTTTGGAATTTCTGGTCGCACGGTTGTCAATGAAAGACCGGATTCTTTTAGGGGTACTGTGTGGTGTAAATAACTGAGAATATCCAATTAACCCGGGGGTTACGCTGAATCGCTTGTCATACCCTATGATAGACCGGCAAACCGTTTGATATATGACTGGTCGGACAGGTCTGGGGCCGACAAAATCCATATCCCCTTTAAAAATATTGATTAACTGGGGGATCTCATCCAGTCGGGTATCACGCATAAATCGGCAGAATCTGGGTAGTTGATATCCGTGTTGATAGGACACCAGCTTTCCATCGTATTGCTTTTCAAAATCTTTTGGCAGGGTCCGGAATTTGTACATGATAAATGCTTTTTTGTTTTTTCCCAAACGCGTTCCGGCATAGATAACAGGCCACCCATTCACTATAAATACCGCAGGAATCAACAGGACACTTACCGGAGCAAGCAGAATCAGGAAGAAAACAGACAAACTCAGGTTCACCATCCGGTTCAGAACAATTGATGAACTGAAATATCCTGCAACATTTTTAGAATCAAACTGGCGAATATCGTTCATTTATAATCTCAAGCCCTTTGCTATTCCGGTATTGAAAATATGTAAACCATACCCGTATTATTTTCAACATCTTCAGGTGATTTAAATGTATGGTCAAAGAATTCCACTAAAAAACCGGCGGCAATTCCCAAGATGATTCCGGCAAGGATTCCCATAAAAATCACTTTGTTTCTATCCGGGAAAACCGGAGCGTCTGACGCTTCAGGCCTTGCCAGAATACTGACGGAAAACAATCTGTTTGTCTGAGTGTTGGAAATTTTTGATTCTTCCAGTCGCTGCGAAAAAGTAGTATAGGAATCTTCCAGAACTGCAATCTGCCGCTCAAGCATTTTTGATTTTGCAGAGGCTTCAAAAAGCCCCATATTTTCCTTCTTAAGCGCTTTGATTTGATTTTCAACAAATGAAATTTTCTGATTAATGTTTTCAAGTTCAGATTTTTCCGCTAAAATAAATTTACTAATTTCCTTTTTGAAAGATCCCAAAGCCTTTTCGATCTGCTTGTCATAATTTTGAATTTTTTTGCTCTCCGGATGAAATATCCTGGCTGTTTCATTTCTTTGTTTGATTATTTCAAGCACCAGATTGGATAATTCCTGTATTTGCGGGTCATTGATATAAGAAAAATAACTGGTCTCACCTGATCGGATATCTGCCTCCATCAGGTCCACCCTGAATTTCTGATCATAATAGGCCTGTTTCAGATCAAACAATTGTCTTTCAAGATTTTTCATATTCAACAGATTACTTTGCATCTCAGAATCTGCAATAGGAGTCTGGGATTCCCTGGTCAATTGATTCAGCTCATTTTCCTTTTGCTGCAATTCATTGGAAAATTTTTCCAGCTGGTCTGCAAAAAACGCTTCTGCTTCTCTGGGTTGAAATATCTGGGAACGGTAATCTAAGTATTTCTCCAGCAATACTTCCAGAATCGTTTTGGCTTTTTGCGGGTTATTCCATGATGTTTGAATCGCAATAGTGTTGGACCGGGGATTGATGCCCGCCTCAATGACGGCGCTGATCTGATTCGCAGCCCGCTGCTGCTTTTTCTCCGGTGTATCCATCAATCCGGATTTAAACTCAAACCCTAAGTTCATCAGCGCCTGGGCCGTCATTTCCGCCACTACATTGGCCTGAATAATTTCAATTTCAGAAAAAAGGTCGGTTTCATTAATTGTACTGATTTCACTTTGAATCCGTTCAATGCTTTCCGGATTTTTCAAGGCGATACCTCCTTTTAAAATCACCGAAGCAGAGGCGCCATAAATAGGTGGATACAACAGGGCAAACAGGATAGCGCCGGCACCTATCGCCAAAGCCACCAAGCCTATGGTAAACTTTCTCGCAAAAAAAATGGTGAAAAAATTTCTTAAGTAGTCATTGGATTTTCTCATCATCCAAATTCCTTTTTATTTATTTGCTTCATCCATCCATTCCAACGTGCCACCTCCGATACCGATTCCCCAGCCATCAAACAAAGCGATATCTGCAATTTGCTGCATCAAATGGGCAAGGCTGGCAATTTTGGTTTTGGGTACAAAGACGATGTCATCTGGTCTCAAAAAGAAAAACGCCTCACTGTCTTTCAGAGCCAATAAATTTTCCAGGTTGATACTTCTGGCAATCAGTTTCTGCTCGTGACGTCTGAAAAGAATGATATTTTCCAGTTTGGCATTTTCTGTAAAACTTCCTGCCAATGTCATTGCCTGGAGCAGACTGATCGGTTTATCTATCTTATAGGTTCCCGGTTTCATTACTTCCCCCAGCATATAAACCACAGAACCAGCCTGTTCATGCAGAAAAAGGTCTGCCTGCATACCAGGCAGAAAGGCTTCATATTTTTCCTGAATGAGCGCATTGACTTGCTTTAAAGTTTTAAACGCAACAAAAAAATCTCCCACCAAAGGAAACGTCGCATATCCGTCCGGTCTCACATTGACCAGTTTACTCAACCCTCGGGGTGCCGTATGAAGATCTTTCCGGATCTGCTCGATCCGGGCATCCATATTGGTGACAGTTACCGATAATTGCGGGTCCAGAAGAATTTTTTCATATTTTTTTTCCAGCAATGCATGGACTTCGTCAAGGGTCAACCCGAGCACATGCACCTGCCCGACATATGGCAGGACAACATCGCCGGTGGGCATAATTTTCTGGGTAATGGTCAGATCCGGTAAATCCGGAAACACCACATGAATTTCATGATACAGATCAATTCGAAATTCCTCAGCCTTCTGTGCCTGAATCTGAAACATGACATCCAGCACATCCCCCGGGGAAATTCGGTAGGTCAGGAAAAGATCCTGGTCAGACGGATAGGTCCCCTGATCAAATGAATACGTGGTCCGGTGATAGGGTTTTTCAAAATCCGGGGGTAATTCCCCTTTTTTTGCACATCCATTCAAAAAAAGGGCCAAAAATATTATTAAACCCCAGCCCAAAATTCGTTTTTTAAAATTTAGTTTTTTCATCATATCATTTTTTTGAAATAACCTTGTAAACGATTGATGGAATATAATACTTGCGCCGGTTGAAAACCACACCAATGGATGTGGGACCCCCGCTTTTCTGGATTTTTTCCTCAGCAAGCTGCAACACCTCCAGCCGGGTTTTTTCACATTCAATGACAATCAGCACCGCATCAAATGCCGGGATATTTCTCAAGGCGACTGAAGAAGTTAAAATTGAACTGCCGTCACAAATCACATAGTCAAAATTTGGTGACAGTTCCGCAATTATCTGTCTGACACAGCTGTCGCTGCCAGGCGGCAAATCCATGTTTCCAATGGTCATAACACTTAAATTTTTGTGCCTGGTGGGCAGTATCACATCATCGATGGAAGCAATTCCGGCACACACGTCCTTGAATCCCGGGTCAGGCGTAATGCCGAACAGCTGGTGCAGCTGGGGATTGGTCAGATTGCCATCCATGATCAGTACATTTTTGTGGGAATAAAAAGTCAGGCCATAGGCCGCGCTAATCGCTGAAATCGTTTTTCCGCTTTGATCTGAACATGAAGACACATATATCAAATTCCCTTTTTTGGTCAGGGTGTTGATATTGGCCTCCACCAGCATGAGTTCCCGAAAATTCGATTCCAGCTGCTTAATTGATTTTGTTGTCAATGAAGGCAGCTGGTCTTCTGAAAACCGGGCCGCGTTTTTTTCCCAGATCAAGTTTGGATTTATAATCGGCTTTTTCGACTCTTTACCCTCAGTTTCTGGTATTGGATCAGACTGCGCCAATTTTTCCCGAAATGACGATTGATGGTCAACCGTTTTGATAAAGCTGTCCTTATAACTGACAGCGGATACCGCCTGTGTCGTTTCAGCTAAAAACTGTTTTCCATAGGAAAATTTTGCGGATTCATCATTCATAAGTGATTATCCATTTTTGTTTCCATAAAACGCGAATAAACTATTGTTCAGCTTAAGTTCATCGTTATCAATGTTTTTTAACACCATTGGCAGTTTATCGGATTTATCAAAAAATTCATAGACAATCGGCCGGATAGAATGATCAGTCAACCGGTCTGATTGTGGAAACTCATTTGAATTGCCAATCAATTTTGAGACGATCACAACCCCGGTGCGTGGACTTTGAACCCAACTGCCCAGCCTCTTTTCAGCATCAGAGTATACGATCGATTTGGTGATCATGCTGCTGGGCTTAAACTCCATTTCCAATGGCTGCATACTGCTCAGTCGGAATTCTCTGATAAAAAACAGTACCATCAATCCGAGAATCACAATCAAAATTATTATTGCGATTGTTTTCCCATCCAGAAAATTGCTTTTTTTTAAATCTTTTTTTGGCGCTTTCTGATGTCGATTTGGTTTTTCTGGTGAGTCTGCAGGCGATGGAAACAAATGTTCCGTTCTATGTAAAACTTTGGTGGGAGTTTCCACAACCGTCTCCTTTTCTGGCAGTTGGACAATACGAGAGGGTTCCCGGGGTATATGTACCGATTTTTTTTGCGAAGCCTGAACCACTGGATCTGAAAGCGAGGATTGACTGGTCGATGCTTCAAAGTCAGCAAACCCGCCTTCTGCAATGGCCGCTTCCACAACCGCCCGATCCACCACATTGATTTTCAGCTTGCAGGCGATAATCAGACTTGCATCACAAATTTTATTTATCAGTCGAGGAAGCCCCATGCTCGTTTGGGTAATCAATTCAACTGAAGAATCCTCAAAAACAGGAGTACCTGACGCACCGGATGCAATCAGCCTGAAATAAATATATTCGGTCACGTCCTCAAGGCTTAAGGGTAACAGCGGGATCACCCTGATTCTTTGTTTGAATGAAGCCAAATTTCGTTTGTCCAGATTTTGGAAAAAATTTTTATGGCCGAACAGATACAGACGTATGGGAAAATGGCCATAATGATTGTATGTGATCAATTTGCCCAGTTCAGAAATGAACGTATAGTCAAAATCCTGAATATCATCAATAATTATGTAGATCTGTTTATGATTATCAGGATCGGATGTTTCAAAATATTCATAAATGAACCGCTGGGACTCCAGTGTTTTGGATGAATCAAACGGGACATCCAGTGTTTTGGCAATTTTTTCAAGAACCATGGAAAAGGAAAAACCTGATGAGGGCACATGTATTCTGGGCTGGATTTTGAATTTTTCCATATACTGGAGCATTTTCAGGCAGAGCAGGGTTTTGCCTGTGCCATATTCGCCGGCCACCATAACCACCTGCTCTTTTTTTTTGATGGCATATACCATATTTTTCCAGGCTCTGGTGTGACCTTTGGACTTATAAAACAGGTGTGGCGATGGAAATGAGGTAAATGGTTCATCCTGCATTAAATAATAGTCTTTATACATAGATCAAACCCTTTGCCCTTTCGGACATTCAAAGGCCGTCATTGGGAAAAACCGACAGATAATCGATTTTCTTTTCGTTGTTTGACAGGCCTTCATTCAAGCCTTTTACAATTTTGCTCTTTGTCACCTGGGTAGGATCCGTCAACATCCGTTCGGTTTGACTGATCACCTTGGTACTGACATTGGCCAGCCGAGAAAGCGCAGTAATTGTAAGTCCAAGCTCAATTCTGATTTTTTTCAAATGATTTTGTTTCACATCTGAATCTCCCATATAACGAAACACTTCCGCCCCCCTTATTCGATCTGGCGGTCAGATCGATTGAATGTAATAAATAAAGATTCATGGCTCCATAACATAACCACTACTCTTAATTAAATCGATTTGTCAAGAACTATATTGATAATAATGCAACTTTTTTCGATAATATGCTAAATTCATAGAAATACAAGAGATTGTTTTGCTTTTGTAAGACTAATATGGAAACTTCCGGAAATTTCCGATTTTAATAAGCCAGGTATCAAAAATTGTCTGGGTGATTATATGAAAGCGTTAAGTCAAGTGAATACCTGACTGCTTATACTTTCATCATTAGCTGTGCCCGGCACGGCATGGGTGTTATAGGAAATCCGTGGTCGGTGCAGGAGGGCTTATGAAAAATAGTGAGAAAGGCTTTGGTGAAGGGAATCCAAGTGTCCTGCGTAAAAATGATCGCACCCCGGAATAACCTCAACCCGCGGCGTAATGCCCCAGCGGTCAAGATGGGCCTGAATTCTGTCCGGCGGGGCGATTTCATCGTTTTGTCCGGTGATGACCAGGCCGGTGGACGGCAATGCCGCGATATCGTCAAAAGACATGAAAGCCACGGGGGGTGAAATCATGATATGGTCAAAAATGTCATAACCGCCGGCCATGACCGATGCATTGACCCGGGAACCAAAAGAGTACCCTGCCAGATAAAGGGCGTCGCATCCCTGGTCTTTGAGAAATTCAAGCGCTGCAATGACATCGGTTTGTTCTCCATGGCCGTTGTCGTACATGCCGGAGCTGCCGCCCGTGCCCCGGAAATTGAACCGCAACGTGGTAAATCCCTGCTGAGCAAAAGCAGACGCGGTCCGGACCACCACGGGGTTAACCATATTCCCCCCATACAATGGATGGGGATGGGTGATCACCACCCCGCGATTACCGGCTCCTTTGCCCAGCAGGGCCTGGAGCCGGATGGTCTGGTTTTTGATGATCACCGCAGTTTCCATGAAAAAATTTCCTCTGGGGTTATTTTTTGGCGTTTTTCAAGGATGCCCGGATAAACGCCTTGAACAAGGGATGGGGATCCATGGGCCTGGACTTGAATTCCGGATGGAACTGGCACCCTAAGTACCAGGGATGATCTGCCAGTTCGACAATTTCCACCAGCTCATGATCCGGCGATGTCCCGGAAATGACCAGGCCGGCTTTTTCCAGACGTTCTTTGTAGGCATTGTTGAATTCATACCGGTGGCGGTGCCGCTCTGAAATATTTTCGTGTTTATAGGCATTAAAGGCAAAGGTATCAGGCACCAGCCGGCAGGGATACGCGCCCAGCCGCATGGTGCCGCCTTTATCCGATGTTTCATCCCGCTTTTCCACCTGGCCGGTCTGCTCGTCAAACCATTCTTTCATCAGATAAATAACCGGGTAAGGCGTATCCGGATCAAACTCCTCGCCATTGGCATCTTCCATGCCGGCCAGATGCCGGGCGATTTCGATCACGGCCATGTGCATGCCCAGACAGATCCCGAAATACGGCACCTTGTTTTCCCGGGCGTATTTTGCGGCCAGGATTTTGCCTTCAATGCCCCTGGAACCGAATCCGCCGGGCACCAGGATCCCGTCACTGGCTGACAGCACTTCCGCCACATTTTTTTCCGTCAATGTGGTGGAATCCACAAACTGAAGATCAACCCGTGCTTCATTGGAAATCCCGCCATGGGTCAGGGCCTCGTTCAGGCTTTTGTAGCTTTCAGTGAGATCCACATATTTGCCCACAATGGCAATCCTGACACTGAACCGGGGATGTTTGAGCTTTTCCACCATCTCCCGCCATTCATCCAGCCGCGGACTTCTGGCCCAGATATTGAGTTTTTTCAGAATCTTGGTGCCCAGGCCTTCCTTGTTATACACCAGCGGCACTTCATAGATGCAGTCCACATCCTTGGCCGTGAACACGGCATCGGATTCCACATTGCAAAACAATGCGATCTTGTCCTTGATATCCTGGGACAGGTAATGCTCGGTTCTGCACAACAGGATATCAGGCTGGATACCGATACTGCGCAGCTCCTTGACACTGTGCTGGGTGGGTTTGGTCTTGACCTCGCAGGCCGTCTTGATATAGGGCACCAGGGTCAGGTGAATGTAGATCACGTTGCCGGGGCCGGCATCTGCCTTGAACTGGCGGATCGCCTCCAGAAAGGGCAGAGATTCAATGTCCCCGATGGTGCCCCCGATCTCCACGATCACCACATCCACATCATTGGATACCAGGCAGATGCTCTGCTTGATCTCATCGGTGATATGGGGGATCACCTGCACGGTGCCGCCCAGGTACTCGCCCCTGCGCTCTTTGGTGATCACCTGGTGGTAAATCTTTCCCGTGGTGAAATTGTTGTTTTTTCCCAGCCGGGCATGGGTGAACCGTTCATAATGCCCCAGATCCAGATCCGTCTCAGTCCCGTCATCCGTGACATAGACTTCCCCGTGCTGAAACGGATTCATGGTGCCGGGGTCCACATTGATGTAAGGATCCAGTTTCTGAATGGTGACCGTGAGCCCCCGGCTTTCCAGCAGCATTCCGATGGCGGCGGAGGCCAGTCCTTTACCTAAAGAGGACAGGACCCCGCCGGTGACAAAAATATATTTGGTATTTTCAGCCATAATAATTATCCAAAAAGATGGGTCATGAAACTGGCCCCGGCTCCCAGTCTTTCTTCGATCCGGATCAGTTGGTTGTATTTGGCTACCCGGTCGCTTCGAGACATGGACCCGGTCTTGATCTGTCCGGCGTTCACACCCACGGCCAGATCCGCAATAAAGGTATCTTCGGTTTCACCGGACCGGTGGGATATCACGGTGGTGTAACCGGAATCCTTGGCCATCTGAATGGTGTCCAGGGTCTCGGTGACCGTGCCGATCTGGTTGAGCTTGATTAAAATGGCATTGCCGATGCCGGATTCAATGCCTTTTTTAAAAATATCCGGGTTGGTGACAAAAATGTCGTCCCCCACAATCTGGATCCGATCCCCCATGCGCTCGGTCATCCGTTCCCAGGCATCCCAGTCCCCTTCTGCCAGGCCATCCTCAATGGAAAACAAGGGATATTTTTCGATCAGGGTTTCATAATAATCCATCAGCTCGTCAGCGGACAGGTCCCTGCCTTCGGACAGAAAATGATATTTGCCGTCTTTGTAGAATTCAGACGCCGCCGCATCCAGACCGATGCCGATATCACTGCCCGGCCGGTATCCTGCCGCCTCGATGGCGGAAATAATATACTCAATGGCCTGTTCATTGGAGCTTAAGTCCGGTGCAAATCCCCCTTCATCACCGACCCCGACACTCAGGCCTTTTTTCTTGAGAATTTTTTTCAGATGATGAAAGGTTTCCGCGCCCATGCGCACCGCTTCCACAAAAGACGGGGCCCCGTAAGGCAGAATCATGAACTCCTGGATATCCAGATTGTTGGCGGCATGGGCCCCGCCGTTGATGATATTCATCATGGGCACGGGCATGATCCGGGCGTTGATCCCGCCCAGATGCTGGTAAAGCGGCAGATCACAGGCCTGGGCCGCAGCCCTGGCCGCAGCCATGGAAACACCTAAAATGGCATTGGCCCCCAGGCGGGATTTGTTTTCCGTGCCGTCGATATCCATCATGGTCCGGTCCAGCCCGGCCTGGTCCATGGCATCATACCCGATGATCTCGGGTGCAATCACCTCGTTGACATTGGCCACGGCATTGAGCACGCCTTTGCCCAAAAACCGGTTATCCATATTGTCTCTGAGCTCCAGTGCCTCCCGGGTGCCGGTGGAGGCCCCGGACGGCACGGCTGCCCTGCCCCTGGCACCACACGCCAGCACCACATCCACTTCCACGGTGGGATTGCCCCTGGAGTCGATGATTTCCCTTGCCCTGACATCAATTAATTCCGTCATGTTTCCCCCTTCCCGAACCTCTATGTTAACTTGCGTTTGTGCATGCATAACAACCGCCTTTTAATACCAATTCCCCATTTGACATTCAAGCACTAATCCAAATAATTTACCGGCCCGGCCTTATGCAGACATTCCATTCATTTTTTCCCTGCACCGTTTGATCCAGCAGCCCCGATTGATACCGGCTTTATCTTGACAAACCCGGACACCTCTTATAAGTAGAAAAGGTTGTTTAAAATGCGAGACATGTTTGTTTGACATGTTTAATTCATGGATAAAAAAGGAGATTTTATGAACATTTTATTTTTCGGACCCAACGGCAGCGGCAAAGGCACCCAGGGTGCCATTCTCAAGGATAAATTCAATATTGCCCACATTGAATCCGGCGGTATTTTCAGAGAAAATATCAAAGGCGGCACCGAGCTGGGCAAAAAAGCCAAAGCCTATATCGACAAAGGCGATCTGGTGCCCGACGAGATCACCATCCCCATGGTGCTGGACCGGCTCAAAAAAGATGACTGCAAAAATGGATGGCTTCTGGACGGCTTTCCCAGAAACAAGGTCCAGGCGGAGAAACTGCATGCATCCCTGGAAGAAGCCGGCATGAAGCTCACCTATGTCATTGAAATGATTTTAGACCGGCAGGTGGCCAAAAACCGGATCATGGGCCGTCGTTTGTGTGAAAACGACAACAACCATCCCAACAATATTTTCATCGATGCCATCAAACCGGACGGAGACAAATGCCGGGTGTGCGGCGGCGCTTTGAGTGCCAGAGATGACGACCAGGACGAGACCGCCATTGACAAACGCCATTCCATTTACTACGACACCGACACCGGCACCCTGGCAGCGGCATATTACTTTAAAAACCTGACCGCCAAGGATGATACCATCAAATATATCACGTTGACCGGTGAAGCCCCGCTCAAAGACGTCACTGACGAGCTGCTTTCCAAACTGTAATCAATCCAAGTTTTACTTGCATTCATTATTGGGGTTTGATATAAAGTCGGGTTATGAATATTTTGCGTATTTAAATCCACCATGAAAGGGGCGATGTTTTTTGAAAGAAATTACTGTCACAGTGATTGACAACGATGTTGAAAAAGCGTTGAGAATTTTGAAGAAAAAAATCCAGAATGATGGACTCTTCAAACGGCTCAAAGTGAAAAAGCATTTTGAAAAACCGTGTCAATACCGAAGACGTAAGATGCGCGAAGCAATGCGTAGACAGCGGATCGCAGCTTCCAAATCCCGCAGAAAACGCAAATAAACCATTTAAACCTGTCCCGGCAGACCGTTGTGATCCAAGGAATGCCGGGATTTTTATGTGCTGACTATGGCGGAAACCTACCAGAAGTGTCTTGAAAAAATCTATCAGCTGGGCCGGTTCGGTATCAAACTGGAGCTGGAAACCATTCAGAATATCCTGGCACGTCTGGGCCATCCTGAAAGAAAATATCCTTGTGTGCATGTGGCCGGTACCAACGGCAAAGGGTCCACGGCCACCTATATAGCCGCCATCTTACAGGCGGCCGGTTTTAAAACCGGTATATATACCTCCCCTCACCTGGTCCGATTCAACGAACGAATCTGCATCAATGGACAGATGATTCCGGATGCGGACGTGGTTGCCGCATACGAAGCTGTGAATGCCGCAGATATCGGTGACAGAAACGCCACATTCTTTGAAATTGCCACTGCCATGGCTTTTTATTATTTTGCCGCACAACAGGTGGACTGGGCCGTGATTGAAACCGGTATGGGGGGGCGATTCGACGCCACCAATATTATCGAACCCGCCGTTGGCGTGATCACCAACCTGTCCATTGAGCACACCCAGTATCTGGGCACAACCATCCAGGCCCTGGCAACGGAAAAAGGCGGAATCATCAAACCCTCTACCCCGCTGGTCACCAGTGTGAGCCAGCCGTCGGGAATCCGCACCCTCAAGCAGATCGCCAAAGAAAAAAATGCGCCGCTGTATCAGTATAAACAGGACTTTTTTGTCCGAAAAACCCCGAACAAAGCAACGGTCACATATCGGGGACTGAATTTTCGCATTCCAGACATCACACCGCCGTTGCCCGGAGACCATCAAAAGGAAAATCTGGGCATGGCCCTGGCCGCGTGTGAGTTGATTTTTGACCGCCACAAAAAAAACGATTCCCGGCACCAGCTGACGTGTGAACTGGTCAAACAGGGACTGGCCGGTACCCGATGGCCCGGACGGCTGGAGGTGATTCAGCAGAACCCGCTGGTCATCCTGGACGGGGCACACAATTTACAAGCAGCCAGGGTGTTGGCCAGATATCTGTCCGCCACCCTGGTAGGCAGAAAACTGACCCTGGTCATCGGTATTCTGGATGACAAACCCTATGAAGCCATGCTCCGGCATCTGCTTCCTGTGGCCCACCGGGTGATCATTACCCGGGCAAAAATCGACCGAAGCCTGCCGACAGCTGTGCTGACGGCGGCAGCCGAAAAAATTTTCAACGGACAAATCCAGGTAATCGAAACGGTATCAGATGCAGTATCTTATGCAATTTCAAACACTTCCAAACAAGATGCCGTGTGTATTGCCGGGTCTTTATACGTTGCCGGAGAGGCCAAGGAAAAATTTGATCTGGATTTTTTTTGACAATCTGTTATATTCACGTTTGTTTTTTCCATGCGCCCGTAGTCCAGTGGATAAGACGTCAGCCTCCGAAGCTGAAAATCGCTGGTTCGATTCCAGCCGGGCGCACCAAACACTTCTTTGATGAACTCTTCACTTAAAATAGCGTTACTGTCTTATCGGAGCAACCCCCATTGCGGCGGCCAAGGGGTGTATATCCGGCACTTGAGCCGGGCATTGTCTGATTTAGGGCATCAGGTGGAGGTCATTGCCGGACCGCCGGATCCCCAGCTCAACGGGCATGCCGGACTGACCATGCTCCGGACCTTAGACCTGTACAACCCAAATGACCTGTTCCGCACTCCCAGTATTTCAGAACTTTCCGACTGGATCAACCTGATGGAATGGCTGGATGTGTGCACCATGGGATATCCGGAACCCTGGACCTTCGGCAAGCGGGTGGTCCGCCATCTCAAAGGCAGAGAATCCCGGTATGACATCATTCATGACAACCAGAGTCTGTCCTATGGCCTGCTGTCTTTGATGAAAAAAGTGCCGGTCACCGCCACCATCCACCACCCCATGACCGTGGATCGCCGGCTGGCGGTGAAAGCCACCCGGTCTTTTTACAAAAAAGTCAAAGCGTTGCGATGGTATTCCTTTATCCACATGCAAAAAAAGGTGGCCCGAAAACTGCCCAGGATTCTGACGGTTTCCGGGGTATCCAAACAGGATATTTCAAAGGAATTTTCCATTCCTGAAAACCGGTTTTCCATCATTCCCAACGGCATTGATACCGCCAGTTTTCATCCTTTGGAAACCGTGAAAAAAATCAACAACCGGATTATTGTCACCAATTCGGCGGACACCCCGCTCAAAGGCTTGTATCATCTGCTTTATGCCGTGAAAAGCATTGTAAAAAAAAGACGGGTTTCCCTGGTGGTCATCGGGTCTCCCAAAAAAAACGGCGGGGTTGAGCGGCTGATCCGGCAGCTGGACCTGGCACCCTATATTGAATTTACCGGGCGTATCAGTCAAACCCGGTTTTGCCTGGAATATGCCAAAGCCACTTTGGCAGTGGTGCCTTCATTGTATGAAGGATTCGGACTGCCGGTGGGAGAAGCCATGGCCTGTCGGATCCCGGTGATCTGCACCACGGGCGGGGCATTACCGGAAGTGGCCGGAGATGCGGCTGAGCTGGTCCCCCCGGGGGACAGTGCGGCCCTGGAAACAGCCATTCTCAAGCTTTTAGATGATCCGGCCCGGCAGGAAATCCTGGCCCAGAAAGGGTATGACCGGGTGATGGCCCATTTCACATGGGAGGCCACGGCCCAAAAAACCGTTCAGGCGTACAGAGACATTATCCATGATTACCATTGATTTTGACCGGCTCAAAATCCGGCCCGGGGACCGGATCCTGGATATGGGGTGCGGCGAAGGCCGGCATATGGTTGAGGCCTGCCGGACGGACAATATCGTGTGTATCGGAGCGGATTTCGGATATGACAACCTGAAGACCACCCGGGAAAAACTGGTATTTCATCAGGCACTGAATGATCTGTCCTGCGCCCGGTTCGATCTGTCGTGTATGGATGTCACCTGCCTGCCGTTCAAACCCGCCTGTATGGATGTGGTGATCTGTTCTGAAGTGCTGGAACATATCCCGGATGATGAGACGGCAATATCGGAACTGGTAAGGGTTCTCAAGCCCGGCCGGATCCTGGCGGTCAGTGTGCCCCGGTTTTATCCGGAAAAAATCTGCTGGCATCTGTCAGATGACTATACGGCCGCAGACATGGGACATGTGAGAATCTACCGCAAAAACGATCTGATAAAAAAAATCTCTGACAATCAGATGACCTTTTTAGGAACCCATTTTGCACACAGTATCCACACCCCTTACTGGTGGCTCAAATGCCTGGTGGGGGTGAACCGCAGTGATGCGTTTCTGGTGAACCTGTATCATCGTCTGCTGGTGTGGGATATGATGAAAAAACCGAAACTGACCCGGTTTCTGGATCGATTGTTCAATCCGATACTGGGAAAAAGCCGGGTGCTCTATTTCAGGAAACAAACATCCCATCGGACATGATCCCCGGCGGCATATACCCCCGGGCGGTACAGGAACAGCCCGGGTCATACTTTTCTCTTATCACACGGGTTTCTGCTGCAACACCCCCAGGGTGTTTGTCATGGGAAGCTCAATATAATCCCCGGTCTGCAGGGCAATGTCATAGACCTGCCTGGGGGCTTGTCCGCCCCGGGCCGGATCCAGAAAAATATCGTGAAAAACCAGAAAACCATTGGCCATGACATGGGGAGACCAGGTCAGAAAATCCTGATACACCGCATCAAAGGAATGCCCCCCGTCAATAAATACCATGGACAAAGGGGTGCGCCACATTTTGCCGGCAACCCCCGAGGGGCAGACCATGGGGACCACATAATCTGCAAGGCCGGCGGCTTTGATGGTTTTTAACAAAAAAGGCAGCGTATTGATCCGTCCCATGGTTTTGTCGAACAGATCCGGATCAAAATATTCCTCACCGGGCTGCTGTTCTTCGGATCCGGTATGGTGATCAATGGAAAAAAGTGTGCTGTGGGTCTGTTTGCAGGCTGATCCGATCACTGCAGCGGAAAGACCGCAATAGGAACCGATCTCCAGAACCGGGCCCATGGGTGCAGCAGCCAGAGCCAGGTCATGAAGCCGCGTTGCTTCTTCATCCGCCATAAATCCTTTGATTGCATGCAGAAAATCAAAATCCATCTTCGTCATAGTTTTTCACCAGGATCTCTCTGGGTTTGGTGCCGATCTGGGGGCCGATAATGCCCTCGTGTTCCATAATTTCAATGAGCCGGGCTGCCCGGTTATATCCAATGCGAAGCCGTCTTTGCACATAAGAAATGGAAGCCTGGCCGGACTGGGTGACCACGGCCACAGCCTCATCATATTTTTCGTCATAATCCGCCTCATCAAATTCTCTTGTTTCCTCCTCATCATCCCCTTTGGTGACATTTTCATCATATTCCGGGGTGCGCTGCTCTTTGAGAAAACCGGTGATTTTGGCAATTTCCTTTTCAGATATATAAGCCCCCTGGATCCGCATGAGTTTTCCGGTCCCGGGCGGGCAGAACAGCATGTCTCCGTTCCCTAGAAGGCTTTCAGCCCCGCCCTGGTCCATAATGATCCGGCCGTCGATCTTGGAAGAGACCTGAAAAGAGATCCGCGTGGGAAAATTGGCCTTGATGGTCCCGGTGAGCACATCCGCGGACGGCCGCTGGGTGGCGATAATAATATGAATGCCTGCGGCCCGGGCCATCTGGGCCAGCCGGGTCAAAGCAAACTCCACATCCTTGGATGCCACCATCATCAGATCCGACAGCTCGTCCACAATCACCACGATATAGGGAAGCGGTTCTGAAACCGGCAGATCGTCGCCGGTCTCGTGTTCCGGATCATCCGCAGACCGGGCGGCCCGGGATCGATTTTTTTCCCGGACCATGTCATTGTACTGGGCCAGGTTCCGCAGCCCGTTTTCCTCCAGCAGTTCATACCGCCGCTCCATCTCTTTCACGGCCCAGAAAAGGGCGTTGGTGGCTTTTTTCATGTCCGTGACCACCGGGGAAATCAAATGGGGAATGTCATTGTAAACCGAGAGCTCGATGCGTTTGGGATCGATCATGATGAACTTGACATCATCCGGGGTCGCCTTGTACAACAAACTGATGATCATGGCGTTGAGGCCCACGCTTTTACCGGTGCCCGTGGCTCCGGCAATGAGCAGATGGGGCATTTTGTCCATCTTGGTGATTACCGGCCGCCCCATGAGATCTTTGCCTAAGCCCAAAGTGAGCATGGAATCCGACTGGATGAAATCCTTGGATGCGACCATTTCCCGCAGGTTCACCATTTCCCGTTCGTCATTGGGAATTTCGATGCCCACCACATCCCGGCCCGGGATGGGGGCCACGATCCGGATGCTCACCGCGCTCAGGGCCAGGGCCAGATCATCGGAAAGTCCGGTGATTTTAGACAGCTTGATCCCCGGCGCAGGCCGGTATTCAAATGTGGTGATCACAGGTCCCGGCAGGATCTCCACCACATCGCCCTTGACATTGAAATCATTGAGTTTGGTTTCCAGGATCCGGGCCTTTTGCTGCAGTTTGTCCGTATCGATTTCCCGCCGGATCTTGACTTTTTCCTCCAGAAAACTGATGGGCGGCAGCTTGAACGCTTCCGGCTGCCGGATATCTGCCAGCACGCGGTCTGATACATATTCGGTGGTATCGACCTGGGGGGCCACAATGGTCGGAGAAAACACATCATCCAGGTCAATGGCATCCTGCTCGTCTTGATCGCGGGCACCTTTTGAATTTGACGTATCCGGGTGCGGCAGATCCGTTTCCAATTGTGAAGAATCGGTTGACGTTTGATTCTGGATCAACGCCCTTGGCATATCAATGGTCATTGAACGGGCCTCACGCGCCATTCGATAGGACTGCCATCCAGATTTCATCTGTTCGATCCCCTGCCCCAGATACCCAAAGAATTGTTTCAATTCCCGGAGCATGACCGCAGCCAGAACTGATGTTTTCTGATACACCATTGTGCCCAGCGTCACCATGGAAATGCCGGTGGCGAAAATAAATCCGATGACGGCAAAAAACACCAGAACAATCATACATCCCAGAGAATTGACATAGGTCAGAAGAAACCCGGCCACGGTACTGCCGACCCATCCGCCGGCCGGCACCAGGGTGCCGGAAAACGCGTACGCATCTTTGAACAGAAAAAAACCGGCCCCGGTACAGATCATCAGAATCATTCCACCCGCCGGGGTCAGCCACATGACCCGGGAGGATTTTTCCTTGATATACCACAGGGTGATCAACGACAGAATCACGGGAATCCAGAACGCCCCCACTCCGAACAGAAAAACAAAAAATCCGGCCACATGGGCGCCCACCAGGCCAAACAGATTGTGAATCCCGGCAGGCACGATCAAAGGATCATTGCCGATTGCCGGATCCTGGGCATGAAAGGAAAACAGGCTGACTGCAAAAAAAATGATCAAAAACAGCAGCAGCAGTGAAATCAGTTCTTTTTTCATACTTCAATAATGACAGGTACAATAAGGGGCTTGCGGTTGATGGTATAGGAAAAATACTGTTTCAGCGCCTTTTTGAGACGGGCGCGGATCAGTTCCACCCGGGAATCCATTCCGGCTTCGATTTCTTCCACAATCTCCAGAATCACGCACTGGGCATCATCCACCAGATGACCCGTGGCGGAATCAAACACAAACCCTTTGGAAATCAGTTCCGGGCCGTACAGCACCACCCCGGTTTCCTCGTCGATGATCATGGTCACCACCACCAGCCCGCCTTCGGACAACTCCCGCCGTTCCTTGAGAACGCTCCGGCCCACATCGCCGATGCCTTTGCCGTCCACCATGATCCGGCCGGTGTGCACCTGGCCGTCGATCCGGCCGCCTTTGTGGTCAAACACGATCACCTGTCCGTCTTCCGCCACCAGCACATGCTCTCTGGGAATTCCCATTTTTTCCGCCAGCCGGGCATGGATCACCAGATGCCGGTATTCACCGTGGATGGGAATGAAATAGCCGGGTTTGGTCAAGGTCAGCATAAGCTTGAGTTCTTCCTGGTGAGCATGACCGGACGCATGAATGTCCGCGGATTTGGAATAAAATACATCCGCGCCCCGGCGATACAGTTTGTTGATGATATTGGCAATGGCTTTTTCATTGCCGGGAATATGCTTGGAGGACAGGATCACATTGTCCCCTTTTTTAATGCGGATGTGTTTGTGCACGCCCGATGCCATTCGTACCAGCGCGGACATGGGTTCTCCCTGGCTGCCGGTGGTGATGATCAGCACCTTGTCATCGGGCAGATTCTTGATCTGTTTGATGTCCATAATCGTATCCGCCGGACAGGATATATGGCCCAGTTTGACCGCCACGGCAACGATCTGCTCCATGGACCGGCCGTTGAACACCACTTTCCGCCCGTTTTTCACGGCAATATCGATCACCTGCTGGATCCGGAACACATTGGAGGCAAACAAGGTCACAATCACCCGGCCCCTTGCCGCAAAAATCACTTTTCCCAGATTCTTGGCCACCTCCTGCTCCGACATGGTGTACCCTTCCACCTCCACATTGGTGGAGTCGGAAAGCAACGCCAGAACTCCTTTTTCCCCGTATCGGGCAAAGGATGACAGGTCCGTGTTTTTCAAGGGGTCTGTGTTATGACTGATCCGAAAATCCCCGGTATGAATCACCACCCCTTCCGGGGTCTGGATGGCCAGGCCCACGCCTTCGATGGTGGAATGACTCACCCGGATAAACTCGATTTCAAACGGGTCCATGGACAGGGTCTCGCCCGGATTGACCACGTTGAGATCCACCCGGGTGTTGAGCTCAAATTCCACCAGTTTGTTTCTGACAATTTCCAGGGTAAAGGCCGTGCCATAGACCGGAATCCGGATTTCCTTCAACAGATAGGGCAACGCCCCGATATGGTCTTCATGGGCATGGGTGATGATGATACCGTGAATTTTGCTGCGATTTTCCCGGATATAATCCATGGCCGGGATCACGATATCCACTCCCAGCATGTAATCTTCCGGAAACATAAGGCCCGCATCGATGATGAACATGGCATCGTCATATTCCACCACCATCATGTTCAGGCCGATTTCTCCCAGCCCGCCCAATGGTATTAATTTAAGCATGTGACTTCCAATATATTTTTAAATGCGAATGTCCAGCTTTTCAAGAATGGCATCGGTCTGATCAATCAACCAGTTCCGTTGATCTCTTGTGGCATAGGCCATGCAGTCGCATCGGATCTGTTTTTGGGTTCTGACCAGCAGTTCACAGGCCAGTGAGCTCTGCTCCAGTTTCAGGGCAAACACATGGGGCGCACAATCCCTGTGATCTGCCTGAACAGGTGTGAGCACTTCTTTTTCCAGGGGCAGCCAGTAGATTCCCACAATCCCGGCCACCCGGGTGTATTCATCCAGGTATTCCTTTAACCGGTCATAATCCTGGGGCCGCAACCCGTCTATAACATATTGTTTCATAACAGTGTTAAATACCACAGATGTATCAATCGTTGCAACGGGTTTATCAGATCATCCTTGCAGGAGGAACCGCTTCGGTAGAGTGCCGCCCCTGTCGGGGTGCCTTGCTGCCGGACAGGAATCCACAGAGTGGCTCCGACAGTCCGGCAGCAAGGCACCCCGCCAGGGGCTCCGCTATGCCAAATGGACCTATGCATGAAATGTGACCTTTGTTTACCCCTGCCATCATCGACTAGTGCCGGGCGGTGCCGGCCGGTGCAATGCCAGAAAATTGCCGCCCACCACCAGGATGAGCCCGGCGATGGCGGAAAAACTCCAGACATAGCCTTCAACAAAAGAAGAGATGATCAGCGCCACCACCGGAACCACCATGATGCTGTAAGAGGCCTTGTCCGCCCCCAGAGAACGGATCAGGGTCAGATAACTGGTAAAAGCGATAATGGAACCAAACACCGCCAGGTAAAACAGGGAACTCACATAAGGCAGGGTCATGGAAAAATCAAAGGATTTGCCAAGGCTGATGGCCAGAATCGCCAGGGCCAGGGCGCCATACCCCATGCCAAAGGCATTGGCCTGAATCACCGGGATATCAGCTCTGGAATTTCGGGCGGATGTGATGTTTCCCAAAGACGCCAGCAGCACGCTGGAAAATCCAAAAGCGATCCCCAGCAGATTTTTGTCCGTCAGGTCAAAGGATTCAATCTCATGCATGAAAATCAGACCGATCCCTACAATCCCGACGGCAGCCCCCACCACCATTTTCCGTTCCACCGGGGCCCCGAGAAACAATGCCCCATTGGCAATGTTCAGAAACACAATCGAAGAAAACAGCACCGCCACCAGGCCTGAGGTGAGATACACTTCCGCCACATACACCAGCCAGTAGTTCACGGAAAATAAAAGCAGGCCCAGCAATGCCATAAAACCATGGTCTTTGAATGAAAACTTCAAAGACAGCCCCCGCAACTTGCAGAACACCAGCAGAATCACCGAGGACAAAGCAAACCGGTACACCACCGACACCATGGGGTCCACGGTCCCCAGCTGGAATTTAATGCCGATCCAGGTGGAACCCCAGATGATAATGGTCAACACATAAAGCAGGCTGTCTTTCATGGACATGGGTGATTACGCCACTCCCGGCAATCCCTGGATCACAAACCAGATCAATGGAATAAAAATAGCGGGAAGCATGTTCCCCACCTTGATTTTTTTTTCTCTGAGCATGTTCATACCGATCCCCAGAATCAAAAGCCCGCCCACCCCGGACATCTGGGCGATCACCGCCGGCACCAGCAAGGGTTTGAGCACTGTGGCCAGCAAAGTAATGGATCCCTGGTAAAGCAGCACCGGCACCGCGGAAAACAGCACCCCCATGCCCAGAGACGAGCTTAAGATGATGCTCACAATCCCGTCCAGGCAGGATTTGGCAAACAAGGTGGCATGGTTGCCGGACAACCCGCTTTCCAGAGATCCGACAATGGCCATGGAACCCACACAATAGATCAAAGAAGCGGTGACAAATCCCTGGGCAAATCCGCCGCTGCCTTTTGTGAATTTTTTTTCCAGCAATTTTCCCAGCCGTTCCAGCCGGTTTTCGATGCCGATCCATTCCCCCACAAGGCCACCGATGGCCAGCGAAATAATGATCACCAGGAGATCATCACTGACAATGGCGGTTTTCAGGCCCACCAAAAGCACGGCCAGGCCCACGGCCTGCATCACGGTCTGGTTGTAGCGGTCCGGAATGCCGTTTTTAAACAACAGCCCCACCAGGCCACCCGCAATAATGGCCACACAGTTGACAATGGTTCCCAGCATGATATTTAAAAGAACCTTTCCCGGATGTGATCCACCCCGTTTTGAAACAAACGGATACCAATGGTTTCTTGTTCACCGAACGCTTGACCTTCACCTTTGAGCTGTTGTTTTCTGCGGGGCCAGTCCGGATGATTGGTCACATGATTGTAGGCTTCCGGATGGGGCATGAGTCCGAAAATCTTTCCGGTGGGATCACAGATGCCGGCAATATCGTGCAGCGACCCGTTGGGGTTGAAGGGAAACGCCCCGCCGGCGGGACTGCCCGTTGCATCGGCATATTGGAACACCACCTGGCCGTTGGCCTGCAGCGCTGTCAGCACATCCGGTTCGGCAATGAACTTGCCCTCCCCGTGCCGCACGGGAAAATCCGCCTTGTCCATGCCTCTGGTAAACACGCACGGACTTTCAAGATTGGCGGTCAAATGGACCCACTGGTCCCTGAAATTGCCGCAGTCATTGTAGGTGATGGCCACGGAACGCCGGGTGTAGTCCTTGTCCAGCCCCGGCAGAAGTCCGGTATTCACCAGGGCCTGAAACCCGTTGCAGATACCGATGATCAGTTTTCCCGCATCCACAAAACCCAGCAGGTCTTTTCCGATATGGTTTTTAAGTTTCACCGCCTGGATCACCCCGGCCCCGTGGTCATCCCCCCAGGAGAACCCGCCGCCGAACGCCAGAATATGAAAATCCGCCAGGTTCACGGTGCCGTCCACCAGAGAATTGATATGCACGCGATAAGGCCGGGCACCGGCCAGTTCAAAGGCCAGGGCGGTTTCATGGTCGCAGTTCAGTCCGAAACCCGTTAAAATCAGTGCCTTCACCTGTGTCATATCATCTCTCCAAACAGTTTGTTAAATGCCTTGTCCAGATCAGCACAGGGCAGATCCACAATGATATCGTTCCGGACCCCTGTGATTTTCAGGCGGTCGTGTGCATCTGTGACCCCCCCCACACACCTGAATGGCAGTCCCTTGGCGAGTTTGTCAAATACCGGCTTCCGGTCAGGCGGAACAGTCAGAATCAACCGACCCGCAGATTCGGAAAAAAGCAGCACATCGTCTGAAAGGGTTTTTGCCGCAACCGGCACCTGGGACAGATCAATTTCCATGCCCAGTCTGCCGGCCATGGTCATCAGCGCCAGGTGAACCCCCAGACCGCCCCGTCCCACGGCATGACACGAAGCCGGCATCTCGAGATCCATGGCTTTTTCCACGGCCCGGTACAACACCCGGTTGGCACCAAAATTCACCTGCGGCACATTGGCACCAATTTTGCCGAACAGATCGTAATATTCGGAAGCCCCCAGTTCATCGGCCGTGATGCCGGCGACATAGACAAAATCCCCGGCCAATTTGGGTTCCAGTGTCTGGCAGTGCAGGATGTCCTCCACCACGGAAGTGGCGGAAAACTGCACGGTTTCCAGGGCCGATACTTTGATGCGCTCACCGAACGCCCCTTCCAGGTGTCCGTCCACATACATGGAATCCTTGCCGGACAACAGCGGGATCTCATAGGCCATGCACGCATCTTTCAGGGCCCGGCAGGCCCGCACCAGCTGAGCTGCCTTGAATCTGCCGTCCGGATTGGTTTTTTCATCATACCCGATATCGGGCCAGCAGAAATTGTCCACCCCGCCGAGATGATCCATGCTTCCGCCCACGGCAATGAGTCGTCGCACCGCCTCGTCAATGGTGCAGGTCATCATGTGATAGGCATCGATTTTTGAATACCAGGGCAGCAGGGTCTGGGAAAACGCCAGCCCTTTGTTCCCGGTAAGTACCGGCCGGGTCACGGACGCATCCGACGGAATGTTGCGGTTCACGCCCACCAGAGGCTTGATCACGGATCCGCCCTGGACCTCATGGTCATACTGGCGGAGGATCCATTCTTTGGAACAGATATTAGGCCGGGCCAGCATGGCGGTCATGAGACCATTGAAATCTTCTGGTTTGCGGATCACCGGTTCGGTCAGGCCCCGGACCGCAGGCGGCAGCCACACCGCGTCAAACTCCCAGGCGGGAAACCCTTTGTCCAGCAGATCCATATCCACATAGGCACAGGTTTTTCCCTGAAAAGTGATGTGCAGCTTACCGGTATCGGTATATTCACCGATCACCGTGCTTTCCACGGCATGCTGCCGGGACAGGGACATGAACCGGTCCAGATCTTTTGGGTCGATGGCAATGGTCATGCGCTCCTGGGATTCCGACACCCAGATCTCCCACATGTCCAGGCCCGGATACTTGAGGGGCACCTTGTCCAGATACACCACACACCCGTTGGAAATCATGGCGGATTCGCCGATGGACGAAGACAGCCCGCCTCCGCCGTTGTCGGTAATAAACCGGATCAACCCCTCATCCCGGCATTCCAGGAGAAAATCATGCATTTTTTTCTGGGTATAGGGGTCTCCGATCTGGACATGACCGGCCGGGGTGTTTTCCGAATAACTTTCCGAAGACGCGGTGACCCCGTGGATCCCGTCCTTGCCCACCCGGCCCCCGCTCATGATGATCAAATCACCGGGTGAGGTTTTCTTTTCATGACTGGGTCTGCCTTTCACCTGTTTGGGCATGATACCCAACGCGGTGACAAACACCAGGCTTTTGCCCATATATCCCGGATCAAACAGGGTCTGGCCAAAGGTGGTGGGCACCCCGCTCTTGTTGCCCCCGTCTCTGACCCCTTCGATGACCCCGTTCAAAAGCCGTCTGGGATGCAATGGCGGTTTTAAAGGCCCGTCATAATTGACATCCCCCACGCAGAACCCGAAACTGCCCATGAACAGTTTGGAGCCCAGACCCGTGCCCATGGGGTCCCGGTACACGCCCACAATGCCGGTGATGGCCCCGCCATAGGCTTCCATATTGGACGGCGAATTATGGGTTTCCCCGGTGATCACATAATTGTTGTGTTCATCAAACACCCCCACACCGGCATTGTCCCAGAGTACAGACACCACCCAGTCTTTTTTCTGTTTCAGCGCCAGGGTGGGCTGCTGGATATAGGTCTTGAACAAGGAGTGTTCAATGGTTTTTTCCCCGGTCATCACATCCGCGTACTTGAAAATTCCCCGAAATGTGTTGTGATTGCAATGATCGCTTCGGGCCTGGGAAATATATTCCAGTTCCACGTCCGTGGGCCCGGACAGCCCCATGGCCTGTCGCTGGGCCGCCACCTCGGGATCCAGAAAATATTGCCGGATAACAGGGATATCCCTGGGGTTCAATGCCAGATTGCGCTGATCACTGATCTTTGCCAGGGTCTGGTCGGAATCGATGTCAATGAAATCAAAACAGGGGGTATGGTCCAGAATCACCCGGGCCGGTTTGACATTTGCCCCTGTTTCAGGGTGCCAGTCCGATTTTGAAAAAATCTTGAACTGCTGGATAATGGGATTGGATAAAAGCTCTTTGGCCAGGGTTTCCACCTGGGACCGGGTTAAGGATTCTCCGGAAAGGCAATAGCGCTTCGAGGTATAGATCCCTTCATCCGGCCCGAATGATCGGCCCAGCAGATCTTCAACGGCTTCCATGGCCGTGGCCCCGGGATTGTCCTTGACCCCGGGCCGCAGCCCGATCCAGATGCACCAGTGAAAGTCTATTTTCAGGGGGGATAATGAAGATACCTGGGTCACGGGATTGGTGAAAATCTCCTGCCGGATCCGTTCCAGATCCTGTGTTTTCAGATCAGAGTCAATGGTCAGCATATGGATGGTTCTGGCCGACTCAATGTGAATTTTAAAATAGGAATCCGCCTTTTTTACAAGCGAAGATGCTTCCGCATCCCCCAGCGATTGTTTCAACGCAATCTCGATACAGGCTGTCATGTTATCCACCATTGAAAATTCTTATAATATCATTGTAAAAAACAAACACCATCAATGCCACCAGAAGGGCGGCCCCGAACTGGATCATTTTTTCTTTTACTTTGTCGCTGACCTGTTTTCCCGTGACCGCCTCAATACCGAAAAACACCAGGTGCCCCCCGTCCAGCACCGGGATGGGGAACAGATTGATGATACCCAGGTTGACCGACAGCAAGGCAATGAACCACACAAAATTCACGACACCGGCTTTGGCCTGTTCCCCGGCCATCTGGGCGATCATGATGGGGCCTCCTAAATTGTCGGCGGACAGGCTGCCCGAGATCATCTTGCCCACGGACAGAATGGTCACTTTCACCAGCCCATATGTATCTGAAATAGACCTTGCCATGGCCTGGAACGGATTCAGCGGCTGATGAAATACATCGCCCGTGCCCCGGATACCGATGACATACCGGTCCACAGGTTCCTGGAACACATTGACGGTTTCCTGTTTTTCCGGAACCAGGGAAATCCGCAGGGTCTGCCCTTCCCGGTCCACGCCGATGTCCAGGGCTTTTCCGTCTGATTCTCCCACGATCCGGGAAATGTCTTCAAAAGACCGGATCTCATGGCCGTCGACTTTCGTGATCACATCACCGGGCAAAAGCCCGGCCTGCTGGGCCGGGGTGTTGTCCATGACCTCGCCGATCACCGGTCTGGCCAGATAGATGCCGGAAAACTGATACAGGACATAAAAAATGAAAATCGCCAGAAAAAAATTAAACGCCGGTCCGGCAGCCACGATCAGGCTTTTCTGGTACAAAGGTTTGTGGGAAAATGAGATGGATTCATCTTCTAAAGGCAGATCTTTACCCGGTTCTTCCCCCACCATTTTCACATATCCCCCCAAAGGAACGGCAGAGATACAATATTGGGTGCGGCCTTTCATTTTTTTAAATATTTTGGGACCGAATCCCAGAGAAAACACATCCACGCCTACTTTGAAAAACCGGGCCACCAGAAAATGGCCCAGCTCGTGGATGAACACCAGAACACCGATAACGATAATAAATGCGACAACGGAATGACCCACGTTTACCTCTCTAAATTATATAAGGGAGCCGGCTTTTTCCCTGGCCCAGCGATCGGCCTCAATAATACCTGAAAGTTCCGGATTGTCAATGCAGGTATGGGCTGCCATGGTGGTGGAAACAAGGGTAAAGATATCGGAAAACCGGATGCGCCGGTCAAGGAATGCCTGAACCGCCACTTCATTGGCGGCATTCATCACCGCAGGCAGGGTCCCTTTTTTTTCGCACGCTTCCCGGGCAAATGCCAGGGATGGAAACCGCTCAGAATCCGGGGCGCAAAAGGTCAGAGAGGCAAGTGCCGCAAAATCCGGAAATAACAGGCCGGTATCCAGGCGATCCGGAAATGACAGGGCAAAAGAGATGGCCTGTTTCATGTCCGGCACCCCCATCTGGGCCATGACCGATCCGTCGGCAAATCCGACCATGGAATGGACAATACTCTGGGGATGGATCAGCACCTGAATATTTTGATGGGAGATGCCGAACAGGTGCACGGCTTCGATGAGTTCCAGCCCCTTGTTCATGAGTGTGGCAGAATCAATGGAGATCTTGTTCCCCATGGACCAGTTGGGATGGTTTAACGCATCTTCTCTGGTAATGCCGGGAAAATCCGATTGGGGTGTATTTCTGAAAGGTCCGCCGGATGCCGTGAGAAAAAGCTGTTTCACGTCCCTGGCCTGATTGCCCAGCATGCATTGAAACATGGCGGAATGCTCACTGTCCACGGGCAGCACGGTCACGTTTTTTTCCCGGGCTTTGGCCATGACAATGTCGCCGGCCATCACCAGGGTTTCCTTGTTGGCCAGGGCAATGTCTTTTCCAGCCTCGATGGCGGCCAGCGCCGGTTTCAACCCTGCGGCCCCCACCATGGCCAGCACCACGGTGTCCACCTTGTCCCAGGCGGCGGCGGCTGCATATCCGGAAGGTCCGGACAGAATCTCAGGCCGGACACCCGGTTTCAGCATCTCAGCCAGTTCCCGGGCCTTGGCCTCATCCAGCACCGCCACCATCTCCGGATTAAACTGCTGAATCTGACGGCTCAACAGCGGCAGATTATTGGCAGCGGTCAACGCCTTTACCTGAAACCGGTCCGGATGCATGCGGACAATTTCAAGGGCAGACGTACCGATGGAACCGGTCGCCCCTAAAATGGACAGGTGCTTCATATCCCCACCGCCAGCAGATATGCGTAGAGCACGGGAATGGCGAACAGCAACCCGTCAATGCGGTCCAGCATCCCCCCATGGCCCGGCAGAATCCGGCCGGAATCCTTGACCGAGGACGCCCGCTTTAAAGCGGATTCAAACAGGTCCCCCACCTGTCCGGCCACGGCAATGAGAAAGGAACAGGGAAGTGTCAATAAAGCCAGCCCGGGTGAACCGAAAAACAGCATTGAAAAAATCAGGCCGGCTGTCATGGATGCACCGATACCGCCGGCTGATCCTTCCAGGGTTTTTTTGGGGCTGATCCGGGGTGCCAGTTTGCGTTTTCCAAAATATGTGCCTGTGTAAAAGGCGCCGGTATCATTCATGAAACAGACAATCAGCAACCAGAAAACCCAGAGCGCGCCGTGCTCCATATTCCTTACAAACAGCAGCAAAGACAGGGACAAGGGAATATACATGATCCCTAAGGCCTGCCGGGCGATGGTATCAAACAGATATTTGCCTGCCGGGAACCGGAACAGGACAAAGGCGGACAGAAAAATCAGGTTCAGGATCAACACAAGAATCATTGCCGGCCACGAAGCAAAGGCGGCGGCAGTCACCAGAAAGATACAGGTCAGATAGGAAAACCCGGAGATCATCCATGGCACGGTATGGTTATCAGATCTGAAAACAATGCGCAGATATTCCCGGATGGCAGAAACAGCCACGGCGGAAACCAGGGTGGACAAAATCATGGGGGTACCTTTGATCAGAATCCAAATGATCAAAGGCGCCAGTATTAATGTGGTAATCCATCGCTGGGCATGTTGCATTCAACGTTACCGAACCGTCGGTCCCTTTTCTGATAATGGGTTAAGATATCGATAAATTCCGCCTGGGTAAAATCCGGCCACAAGGTGGGCGTGATGAAAATTTCCGCATACGCGGACTGCCAGAGCAGAAAATTGGATAGCCGGAACTCTCCCGATGTCCGGATGACCAGGTCCGGGTCCGGCATACCGGCGGTGTACAGATGATTCGATATCATTTGCTCACTGATGTCATCGGCTGCCAGTTCACCGGTGGCCACTTTTTTGGCCAGGGCGTGAACCGCATCGGTAATCTCCTGGCGACTGCCGTAGCTTAACGCCAGGTTCAGGGTCATTTGTGTATTGTTGCAGGTATCGGCCATGGTTTGCCTGGCTTTAGCCTGAACATCTTCCGGCAGTTTTTCCAACTGACCCAGCACTTTCAGGCAGATCCCTTTTTCCATCATTTCTTTGCGCTCCGACACCAGAAATTGTTTTAACAGATGCATGAGCGTCGACACTTCGGAACGGGGTCTGGCCCAGTTTTCAGTGGAAAATGCATATAAAGTCAAAAAAGGAATCTGCAATTTCCGGCAGGACTGAACAATGGTTCGGACCGTCTGAGCGCCTTTTTCATGGCCTTTGACCCGGTTCAACCATCGTTTTTTGGCCCACCGGCCGTTGCCGTCCATGATAACCGCCACATGTTTCGGCAATCTGGCAGAATCCAGATTCTGGACCTGCCCTTCATCAGATTTCAAGGATTTCCTTTTCTTTTTCAGCAAAAATATCGTCCAGTCGCTGGATATACTCGTCGGTCAGGTCCTGAACCTGCTTTTGCCCTTTAAAGCTGTCATCTTCGGAAATTTCCCCGTCCTTTTGAAGTTCCTTGAGCATGTCATTGGAATCCCGACGGATATTACGAACCGCTACCTTGTAATCTTCACATATTTTGGACACATTTTTGGCGATCTCCTTTCTGCGCTCCTCAGTCAAAGGAGGGATGGAGATCCGGATCAATTTACCGTCATTGGAGGGTGTCAGTCCGAGATTGGCTTTGTGAATGGCTTTTTCCACCGAATTGATCACGCTGATATCCCACGGCTTCACAGTTATCAAACGACTTTCGGGAATGGATACCGTGGCCATCTGGGGCAACGGGGTCTGGGTGCCGTAATAATCCACTTTCACACTGTCCAGCATGGACTGGGATGCCCTGCCGGTCCGAACCTTTCCCATCTCCTTGACAAAGGCTTTCTGTGTTTTTCCCATCCGGTCCCTGGTTTCTTCGACCACTTCATCGATCATATGAGGTCACCTTTCTATTTTATCCGGGTGCCGATATCCTGACCCAACACCGCCTTGAGAATGTTATCCGATTGATGCAGATCAAACACCTGAAGGGGCAGGTCATGCTCCATGGCCAGGGAAATGGCCGTCATATCCATGACATGGAGCTGTTTTTCAATCACCCGCATATAGGACAATTCATCAAACATTACCGCATCTTCATGGGCCACCGGGTCTTTGTCATACACCCCGTCCACCTGGGTGGCTTTGAACAGAATCTGTGCACGGGTTTCATGGGCTCTGAGCACAGCCGCCGTATCTGTGGTAAAATATGGGTTGCCTGTCCCTGCCGCAAAAATCACGATCCGCCCTTTTTCAAGATGCCGAATGGCCTTTCTCCGAATAAAGGGTTCTGCAATCTGATCCATGCGTATGGCTGACTGAACCCGGGTGGGCACATCACATTTCTCCAGGGCATCACACAATGCCAGGGAATTGATCACTGTGGCCAGCATTCCCATATTATCGGCGGAACTTCTATCCATACCCGCGGAACTGCCGGCCACCCCTCGAAAGATGTTGCCGCCGCCCACCACAATGCCGATTTCAACGTTCAGGCGGGCCACTTTGGCAATTTCTTCCGCCACATAATGAATCATTTCCGGGGTGATGCCGAAGCCCTGATTTCCCATCAGGGCTTCGCCACTCAGCTTGATTAAAATCCGTTTGAACTCCGGCTGAGTATTCAACAGTTACGCTCCTATCTGGAACCGTGCAAAGCGTCTGATCTGGATATTTTCACCGATCTTGCCGATGGTTTCCTTGAGGAATTCTTCAATGGTTTTCTGGGGATCCTTGACATACTGCTGACTCAAAAGGCAGACTTCCTTGTAGAATTTTTCCACCTTGCCGTCCACAATCTTGTCGATGATGTTTTCGGGCTTGCCTTCTTCAAGCATCTGGGCCCTGAAAATTTCGCGTTCTTTTTCCACCACGCTTTGATCCACATCATCCGGTGTCAGCCCGGCAGGATTGGCAGCAGCGATGTGCATGGCAATGTTTTTGGCAAATTCGATAAAATCATCGGTTTTGGCCACAAAATCGGATTCACAATTCACTTCCACCAGTACGCCCAGTTTGGCACCGGTATGAATATAAGAATAAACAATGCCTTCTGACGTGGATCGACCCGCCCGCTTGGCTGCTTTGGCCAGCCCTTTTTTGCGCAGCAGATCGAACGCTTTTTCCATATTGCCGTCTGCTTCGGCCAGCACCCGTTTACAATCCATGATGCCCGACCCGGTTGCTTCGCGCAGTTCTTTTACCATTGCTGCGGAAATCTCAGCCATATTATTATGCTCCTATTAAAATGTCGTTATTCAGTTTCAATCGATTCTTCTGCCGGTTCAGCAGGTGTGGTTTTACGTTTGATTTTTTCCACAACAGGGCCGTCAGTACCGTCTGATACCACTTCAATGGCCACTTTCTGATCCCCTTTATCCATCTCTTTTTCCTGATCACCATCGGCCTGGGCCTGCATTTTTTCTTCATAGATTTGACGGCCTTCAATGCAGGCATCGGCAATCCGGGAAGTAAACAGCCGGATCGACCGGATGGCATCGTCATTGCCGGGGATCACATAATCAATATCATCCGGATCGCAGTTGGTATCCACGACTGCCACAATGGGAATGCCCAGGCGTTTGCCCTCTTTGACGGCAATGGCCTCATTTTTGGGATCAATGATGAAAATGGCGGAGGGCAGCCGTTTCATATGGCTGATACCGCCGATGGCAAATTCCAGTTTCTCTTTTTCCTTGAGCATTTTTGACTGCTCTTTTTTGGGATAATTTTCAAGGGTCCCGTCATTTTCAATGGAATTGAGAAAATGGTACCGGTTGATATTGTTCTTGATGGTCTGAAAGTTGGTCAGCATGCCGCCCAGCCACCGGTTTTCCACATAAAACATCTCCGCCCGGTTGGCTTCTTCATACAGGGCTTCGGACGCCTGTTTTTTGGTTCCCACAAACAGGACA
Organism: Desulfotignum balticum DSM 7044; assembly: GCF_000421285.1. Lineage (GTDB taxonomy): Bacteria > Desulfobacterota > Desulfobacteria > Desulfobacterales > Desulfobacteraceae > Desulfotignum > Desulfotignum balticum. The sequence goes on along the minus strand of NZ_ATWO01000001.1, from coordinate 1,460,680 downwards.
TCCTTGCCTTCCGCGGCAATGCCTTTGATGAAATCATGGGCTTCTTTGAACAGTTTCACGGTCTGCTGAAGGTCGATAATGTAGATCCCGTTTCTGGCCCCGAAGATATATTTTTTCATCTTGGGGTTCCAGCGTTTTGTCTGGTGTCCGAAATGAACACCGGCTTCCAGCAATTCTCTGATGGTAATGTAGGCCATTGGTTCTCCAAATCAATCTAAATGGTTTTGTAAATCCTTCATCCATTTCATCCCCGGAAATCGACTTTATGAAAAAGCACCGGACTCCGGGTCCATGAATGTGTGTGTTAAACGCTTCTAATAAAAATCCTTACATGTATATCAAAAACAAAAAACTTAATCAATTTTTTTTTTCAATTGTGCCACCCGGTTTTGACCGGCCAAATCCTGAACAATATTTATCTGATCAAACTGGGGGCATGCTTTTGCCAGGGCCGTGACATCGGCTTTCTGGTCAAACCCCATTTCCAGAAGAAGCTGTCCCCCGGGCACCAGAAAATCGCCGGCATGGGTCACTAACTCACGGATACATGTTAACCCGTCATGTCCGCCGTCAAGGGCTGACCTTGGTTCATGATCCCTGATTTCAGGGGCCAGGCCAAAAATATCTTCGGTGGGAATATACGGCGGGTTCGAGACAATGACATCAAAAAAAGGACCAGTGGCCAGCGGCGCAAACCAGGATCCGTTGAAAAAATGAATCGTTCCGATCTCTTTTTCCCGGGCCGCGTTTTTCCGGGCTGCGTCCAGTGCGATCCGGGAAATATCGCCGGCAAAAAAAAGATGTTCCGGGCGGACCTTTGCCAGAGAGATGACAATGGCGCCGGAGCCCACCCCCAGTTCCAGGATCTTTTGCGGATTTCGAGGAATTTCATCCAGAACCGACAATGTGGTTGTCACCAGGGTTTCAGTGTCCGGCCGGGGGATGAGTACGCCCGGACCCACCTGAAAACTGGACTCGAAAAATCCTTTTTCTCCGGTGATATAGGCGACCGGTTCATGGTTTTTCCGACGTTGAATCAATGTTTTGAACCGGGCCAGTTCCTGTTTTTCCAAAGGCCGGTCATGCTGCAGATACAGATCCAGGCGCCGGACACCTAAACAGAATCCCAGCAGAATTTCCGCAGTCAGGCGGGGGCTGTCGATCTGGTGCCGGGTAAAATAGGTTTCCGTCCAGGAGATCAGTTTGAATACAGTCCAGTCCATTATGCAAAAGTGTGGTTTTCCTGCAAAGCCCGGGCTTGATGAAAGGTTTTCAATTCATCGATAATGGCCTGGATATCACCTTCCATGATACTGTCCAGTTTATACAGGGTCAGCCCGATACGATGATCGGTCATCCGGCCCTGGGGAAAGTTGTAGGTCCGGATACGACCGCTCCGGTCTCCGGTACCCACCTGGCCTTTGCGGTCAGCGGCGCGTTTGGCTTCTTCTTCTCTCATCCTGGCGTCCAGGATTCGGGATTTCAACACGCCCAGGGCTTTGGCCTTGTTTTTATGCTGAGATTTTTCATCCTGGCACGTGGCCACCACACCCGTGGGGACATGGGTGACCCGAACAGCGGAATCCGTGGTATTCACCGACTGTCCTCCGGGTCCGGACGCCCGGAATACATCCACTTTGATGTCTGCCGGATTGATTTCAATGTCGATATCTTCGGCTTCGGGCAATACGGCCACGGTAACGGCAGACGTGTGGATCCGGCCCTGGGTTTCGGTTTCCGGCACCCGCTGCACCCGATGGGTGCCGCTTTCATACTTGAACGCGCCAAACACACCTTTCCCCTGAATCAAAGAAACGATCTCCTTGAATCCCCCGGCGCTGGAATCATTTTTTTCAATCACCTCGACGTTCCAGTTTTTGTTTTCCGCATACCGGGAGTACATTCTGAAAAGATCGCCGGCAAAAATACCGGCTTCTTCTCCGCCCGTGCCGGCCCGGATCTCCAGGATCACGTTTTTGTCATCTCTGGGATCTCTGGGCATGAGCAGCACATTGAGTTTGGATATCAGTGTTTCAGCCTGTTTTTCCAGACTGACGATCTCGTCTCTGGCCATCCCGCGAATCTCAGAATCCGGATCTTTCAACAGATCCTGGGCTTCTTCCAGTTGAGACTGAACCTGTTCATAGGTCCGGAACACCGGAACAATGCGATTGAGTTCTCCGTGCTCCTTGACGTATTTCTGGTATTTGGTCTGGTCTTTGATCACCTCGGGGTCACTCAGCAGGTGCTCCAGCTTGACATACCGTTCTTCTATGCCTTTTAATTTTTCAATCATGATGCAAAAATCCAAAAGGGGTGTCTGTAGCAGACCCCCTTTTGTAAAATGTCAATGATTTAAAATTATACCAGTTTGCTTGCATCAAAGTTGGCATATTTTCTTTTGAACCGGTCAATACGGCCGGCAGAGTCCACCAGTTTCTGTTTTCCGGTAAAAAACGGATGGCACTGTGAACAGATTTCCACCTTGATGGCCTCGCGGGTGGAACCCACATCAAAGGTGGCACCGCATGCACAGGTAGCGGTCGTTCTTGCATATTTGGGATGAATGTCTTTTTTCATTTTTTCCTATCACTCCTTGGTGCATCTGCCTTTTCAATCCGGCAGCTGATTCATAAAAAATTTATGTTCATGAATTCATCAATTCAAGAAACTCTTTATTATCCTTTGTTCCCTGCATTTTTTCAAGTAAAAACTGCATACTGTCCACAGAATTTAAACTGGACAACAATTTTCTCAAAATCCAGACCCGGTTCAAAGTCATGGGATCCAGGAGCAGTTCCTCTTTCCGTGTGCCGGACCGGTTGATGTCAATGGCCGGGAACACGCGTTTATCCGCCAGCTTTCTGTCCAGTGCCAGCTCCATGTTGCCGGTGCCCTTGAACTCTTCAAAGATCACCTCATCCATGCGGCTGCCGGTTTCCACCAGGGCTGTGGCGATAATGGTCAGGCTCCCGCCGTCCTCGATATTCCGGGCGGCCCCGAAAAACCGTTTGGGCCGGTCCAGGGCATTGGAATCCACACCACCGGACAAAATTTTTCCGGACGGCGGCATCACCGCATTGTAGGCCCGGGCCAGCCGGGTGATGGAATCCAGAAGAATCACCACATCATGGCCCTGTTCCACGATCCGCTTGGCTTTTTCAATGACCATCTCCGCCACCTGCACATGCCGCTCCGCCGGCTCGTCAAACGTGGAACTGATCACTTCCGCGTCCACAGACCGGGTCATGTCCGTGACCTCTTCGGGGCGTTCGTCAATCAGCAGAATCATGGGTACAATGCTTTTATGGGATTTGATCATAGAATTGGCAATGTTCTGGAGCAGCATGGTTTTTCCGGCTTTAGGGGGCGAAACAATCAACCCTCTTTGTCCAAAACCGATGGGTGACATCAGATCGATGATCCGCATGGAATAGTTGTCGGATTCCGCCTCCAGATTCATCTTTCGATCCGGATAAAGCGGCAGCAGGTTGTCAAACAAAATCGTTTCAGCCGCCACTTCCGGGCTCTGAAAGTTGACGGCCTCCACTTTGAGCAGGGCAAAATACCGTTCTGAATCTTTGGGTTGCCTCACCTGGCCGGAGATGGTATCCCCGGTTCTCAAATTAAAGCGCCGGATCTGGGAAGGAGATACATAAATGTCATCCGGGCCGGGCAGATAATTATAGCCGGGTGCCCTGAGAAAACCGAATCCATCCGGAAGAATTTCAAGGGTTCCCTCTCCATATACCTGGCCGCTTTTTTCAATATTGGCCTGGAGCAGGGCAAAAATCAATTCCTGTTTTTTTAGACCGCCGATCCCTTTGATATTGTTATCTTTAGCAAGCTTGGTCAGCTCGCTGATTTTCATTTTATTGAGTTCTACAAGATTCATTCGCGCTCCCGAATATTTTTATTTTTTTCATTTTCCGGCATAATTTCATTTTCTGGCAAGGATCAGTCGATTTTACAGGACGTCTTTGATGTCTGGAATTTTCGAATACAACCAAATATGGAAAAATACAGACCATGGACTGGTATTATCTGAATAACACCTGACTAATAGTGCATTAATTTTTTATTGTCAACAATTCTTTTGAAGAACCGGCCCTTATATTGACTTACAATACACGGATATGGTAATTTCCCCTTCTGATTCACACAAATCCTTCATGACAGGGTCTCACCCTTTGCGCCATCAGCCATTGGTCCTGTCCTGCCTGGACAAACTTTATAACAATTGAAGAAAGGAAAACCAACCGTGGAAAGAACACTGTCCATTATCAAGCCCGACGGGGTGGCAAAAAACATCATCGGCGAGGTAATCAAACGTTTTGAAAGCGCGGGCATCAAAATCGCTGCCATGAAAATGATCCACCTGACCAAATCCCAGGCCCAGGGATTTTACGCCGTTCACAAAGAACGTCCGTTTTTCGACAGCCTCACTGATTTCATGACCTCCGGTCCCATTGTTGTCATGGTGCTGGAAGGCGAAAACGTAATTGCCGAAAACCGCAAAATCATGGGTGCCACCAATTTCAAAGAAGCGGAAGAAGGTACCATCCGCCGCGAGTATGCCACTGACATTGAAAAGAATGTGGTCCACGGATCCGATGCCCCGGAAACCGCTGCTTTTGAAATCAGCTATTTTTTCAATCACCTGGAGATCCAGTCCCGGTAAGCCATCTTCCCTTGCAGGCGCAGCCATTTTTTTTAACTGCGCCTGCTTCGGCCTGATAAAGACGTCACCGGTTTTCAGGTCGGGCGGCTCTTCAGGGCACCAACATGGCAAACCCGGTGACCTCATCTTTTTTGCGTACCCCGCCGGCGCCGGTCAGTTCATGAAGTATCACCTCCATCATCTGCCATACCTTGACTCCTTTGCGGATACACCCGGTCACCGTTGTGTCTCCCCTGCCGCAGGCCAGGTGCATGTGCAGCACCGGATTGCCGGTTTCATCCGGGAACAGGGTCCCGGTGCCGGTCACTTCATGGACCTCCTCCAGGACATGGGTCTGTGGCGTGACCGGGAACCGACGGCCCTGCTTTGGTCCGGTCACCAGTTCGCTGCCTTTGTCAGCCCCGCCCAAAACCACCAGTGAGGCTGCCCGGACCCCCTGGTTCCTGGCAAATGCCTCAATAACCTCATGAATCACCTCTCCGTCTTCCAGGCGGATCACAAAGACCCGGCCCGGCTGTGCCTGTGAATATTTCATATTCCGTGCTTCCTGTCTGCTTCAGTTTGGGTTTTATTGTCAGCCATTGCTGTGTCATCCCTGTTTCTCTTATCGTCTGTCGATCGATTCTGAAGTCCTGATTGCATTTATTTGGCTCGGATTCATTTTCCCGGTGTGATACCCGTCCAGGTCCAGACTTACAAAAGTGAACCCGATCGTTTTGAGGGCCACTGAGATCTGTTTGCGATGCGCCACCATGGCTTCAATGGCGGCTGCTTCGGTTTCGATGCGGGCCACGGTGCCATGGCACCGCACCCGGACATGAAAAAATCCCAGGAACCGGAGAAATTGTTCGGCCTGGTCAATGCGAACCAGGGCCTTTTCTGTGATCACATCAAAAAAAGGAATCCGGGTAGCCAGACAGGATTGAGACGGCAGGTCCCAGGTCGCCAGACCCATCTGCCTGGAACAGGTACGAATCCGGTGTTTGGAAAACCCGGCCTCCACCAGGGGGGCACGGACTCCCAGTTCTTCGGCTGCTTTCAGACCGGGCCGGAAATCGCCCAGATCATCGGTATTCACCCCGTGCAGCACATGGGTGATCCCATTTTTGTCCGCAACCCTGCGGATCATAGAGAATATCACGGTTTTACAATGATAACAGCGCGCCAGTGTGTTTGCCGTCACCTGCTCATGGCTCAGAATATCGAGTTTTACCACCTGATGCGCAACCCCGAGATCTTTGGCTGTCTGCCGGGCCTGGCGGATCTCCTGTTTGGTTACAAACGCGGATTCCACAGTCACTGCCAGCAGATTCTCCAAACCGGATTCAGCGGCCACTGCCAGCAGAAAAGCGGAATCCACCCCGCCGGAAAATGCCACCGCCGCGGTTTTCAACTTTTTTAATCCGGCTTTGAGCGTCAATTTGTTTGCATCACACGCAGAAGTTGATTCATCTGTCATCTTTTATTGCTTTCATTCAATTTATCCGCTTAAAGGTAACGGGGATTTTTCGATCCCGGCAAACAACCAGAAAGTCCTTGACACGGCCGGGTCTTTGATGTATAAACCCCGGACATTCAGCACTGGTGGGTGATCGTCCAATGGCAGGACTACGGACTCTGACTCCGTCAATCTAGGTTCGAATCCTAGTCACCCAGCCATTGAATTCATAAGGATTTCAGCGTAAGTTGAAATCCTTTTTTGATTTTCATAGGTTCTCTATATTTTATCATCGTACCCCCAATAAACAACGGTGTTTTCTGTGGTCAATTTTTTCTGATCCCCAGTCATTGTTTCTTTAGTTATGATAATTCAAAATACATGCAAACACAACGCCGTTTCCTTTTCAACGTCGCTTGAAACAACGGCCCGGAAATGATAGCCTGCTTTAAAGATCACAACCCATTTGGTGAAGGAAACATCATGACCTCTGTTCTGAACCTTTTGTCCGCCCACCGGTCCATCCGGAAATTCACTGCAAAATCCGTGGATGAAACCCTGCTCACATCATTGATTTCCGCGGCCCAGTGCACCAGCACGTCCCATCATGTTCAGGCATACACCATTATTCAGGTGACTGATGCGGATACGCGGCAGAAAATCGCCGACATGGCCGGTCCCCAGCCCTGGGTGGCCCAGGCCCCGGTGTTTCTGGTGTTCTGTGCCGATCTGACCCGGCTGGTGCATGCCTGCCGCCGTCATAACGCCGCCCCTGAAACCGGATGGGCCGAGCAGCTGCTGGTGGCCACCGTGGATACGGCCCTGATGGCCCAGAGTCTGATGCTGGGAGCCGAATCTGTAGGCATTGGCGGGGTGTTTATCGGCGGAATCCGCAATGACCCGGATCTGGTGAGTGACCTGCTGCACATCCCTGAACACGCATATCCCGTGTTCGGCATGTGTCTGGGATATCCGGACGATGATCCCGCTCCCAAACCCCGGCTGCCGGTGGGTGCGGTGTTTCATAAGGACCGGTTCCCTTCGGCCATGGAACAGAAACCTTTGACAGACTATGATCAGGAGATCCAGACCTATTATGAAAAACGGTCACCCACCCTCAAAGACCGGACCTGGACCCGGCAGATGGCGGATTTCACCGGCCAGGTGATCCGGCCCCACATGAAAGCCTTTCTGGAAAAAAAAGGATTTTTCAGACAATAGTCCTGTCTTGTCACCCATGATACACCCCACCGCCGAGCAGCAGCAGATCATTGACACGGACCCGGTTCCCGGACAGATTCTCAAAATCCTGGCTTTTGCCGGTACCGGCAAGACCACCACCCTGGTGGCATATGCCCGAAAACGGCCCGGACTGCGATTTTTGTATCTGGCGTTCAACAAAAGCGTGCAGCAGGAAGCCGCCAGAAAATTTCCCGCCAATGTCATGGCCCGCACCGCCCATTCCTTAGGCTTCCGGGTCAAAGGAGTTCCTCATAAAAACCGGCTGGTGCAGCGGTTCCGGGCCAATCAGGTCATGGATGCCCTGAACCTGGATAATTATGAAACCGCGCGATTCACCATGGAAACCCTGCATCAGTACCTGGTGTCCGCTGATCCGGTGGTGAATTTTTCCCATGTTCCTGCTTCGGCCCGGGGTCATTATCAGCGTCAGGGCTTAAAAATGCCGGACCTGGTGGCCCATGCCAATCGTCTGGGGCGTCTGATGTGTACCGGGGATCATCCGGATATCGGCATGCTTCATGACGGGTATCTCAAGCTGTACCAGCTGTCCGACCCGGTTTTAAATTTCGACTGTATCCTGCTGGACGAAGCCCAGGACATCAACCCGGTGGTAAGTGCCATGGTCCTGTCCCAGGTCAAATCGGACCGGCCTGAAAAAAAACCGGCCATTATCGTGGTAGGAGACAACCACCAGCAGATCTACAGTTTCCGGGGTGCCAAAGATACCTTGAAAACGCTTGCGGCCCACCAGACCTGTTATCTGACCCAAAGTTTCCGGTTTGACAACAACATTGCCAAAGCCGCCAACATGGTGCTGTCTGTCTTTAAAAAAGAAACCCGGCAGCTCCGGGGCACGGCTTACCCGAATAAAAAACCTCCCTGGGATCCCCATGGCCATACGATTATCGCCCGCACCAATGCCGTGCTGTTTGACCGGGCAGTCCAGCTTTACAAAACCCATGATATCGGGTTTGCCGGCGGAATCCAGGGATACCGCCTGGATCTGCTCACATCGGTTTCATTTCTATATGACAAGACCAGGGCCCGGGTTCAGGATCCCTTTATCAAAGGATTTTCCAATTTTGGGGATCTCAAGTCCTATGCCACGACCGTGGAGGATCTGGAACTGTCATCCGTGTGTGCGGTGGTGGAAAAATACGGCCCTTCCCTGCGGTCCCATGTGGATCGGATCAGGCAAACGGCCCGGCCCCCTGAACAGGCCGGAATTCTTTTGACCACGGCCCACAAGGCCAAGGGTCTGGAATGGAACAATGTCCTGATCATGGATGATTTTGTTTCCCTGATCAAAGACGGCCTTCTCATTGATCCCGCCGGGGTGGACCCGGACGAGTTCAACCTGATCTATGTGGCCATGACCCGGGCCCGGGTCCATTTGCGGTTCCACAAAAACAGCAGCATACCCGAGTTTATCCGGCTGCTTCGTCCTTAAGCAGCTGAGCCAGGGCGGTCTGGCGTTTTGAGATATCCTGGTTTTTCACAGTCATGGCCAGGGCCCGCCGGGTGCCCACAAACACGGCCAGTTTCTTTGCCCGGGTGATGCCGGTATAGATCAGGTTCCGGAAAAGCATTTTGAAATGCTGGGTCATCACCGGGATGATCACGGCCTCGAATTCCGATCCCTGGGATTTATGGATGGTCACGGCATAGGCCAGGTCCAGTTCCAGGATATCGGCCTGGCGGTACTGCACCGGCGGGGTATCGGAAGAAAACGCCACGGACAGGGTCAGATCGGCGGCATCAATGGCGGTGATCGTGCCGATATCGCCGTTGAATACGTTCAGATCATAATTGTTTTTCCGGTGGATGACCCGGTCCCCTTTCCGGAACACCCGCTGGCCCACGGTAATCTGGGCTTTGCCGGGCGCCTGGGGATTGGCGGTCTCCTGGATCACCCGATTCAGGTTCACCGTGCCCAAGGATCCCCTTGTCATGGGAGAAAGGATCTGGATTTCCATGGATGCCCCATGATATCTGGGAATCCATTCCATATAGAGTTTCCGGATCACATCCACGGCTGTCAGCCCATAATGCAAACAAGACCAGGGGTGGACCTTTTTAAGCACAGCCAAAAGCTCCTCCACCCGGGTGCCGGCGGCAGCCACCTGGTCCAGGTTGACATGGGCGAATTTTTCAGGAATCTGGATCTCGGTTTCGTAGGGCCGCACCGGTTCTTTCACCCGAAACTCAAACAGATCCAGATCATCAAGATCTTTGGTCACCTCTTCTTTATTCACGTCTGTCAGGGCCTTGATCCGCCGGATGAACTGCAGCTGTTCAGCAGTGGCTTCATCCGCGTCCAGAAACAGACAGTCGGTTTTTTTATGCCACACGGACGGGTCCTTGAACGGAGAGGCGATCCAGGGCATGTTCCCGCTGTTGATCTGGTGGGCATACTGAATAATCAACGACTGGGCTGCCTGGCGGAAAATCTGCGTCAACCGGAAACAGGAAACAATGCCCGACCCGATCAGATCTTTGAGCACATTGCCGGCCCCCACGGACGGCAGCTGGTCATAATCTCCGATAAACACCACCTGGCACCCTTCAGGCACGGCTTTGAGCAACGAAGCGGTCAGGCTGATATCCAGCATGGAGCTTTCATCCACCACCAGAAAATCGGCTTTAAGGGGAGTATCCTCATTTTTCTTGAACTGCCCGTTGGCCCACCCCAAAAGCCGGTGAATGGTTTTGGCGTCTCTGCCGATCACCTCCCCCATGCGCTGGGCGGCCCGGCCCGTGGGGGCCGCCAGCACCACCCGGCGTTTCATGGCTTCCAGAAGCGCCACCAAAACCCGGGTGGCGGTCGTCTTGCCGCAGCCCGGCCCGCCCGTGAGAATGGAAACCCCTTTGCCGGCAATCCCCTGGATTGCGCCGGCCTGTTCCTCACTCAATTGCAGATGCCTGGACCGGGTATAAAGCTGGACCCACCGGCGGATCCGGGTTGTGTCCACATCCGGCGGGTCGGTCATCTGTGCCATGCGCCGGGCCACATACAGTTCGTCAAAATACAAAGATCTGGCATAATAACAGGCCTGGCTGGGTTCTCCGGGCGCCGGCACCAGGGTCCGGCGCATGAGCAGCCGGTCGGCTTCCATGGTTTCCAGCACCCCATCCAGGCCCCGGGACAGATCCAGGCCCAGCAATTCTTCCACCTGCGTTTTAATTTGAGAAAAGGTCAGAAAACAATGGCCGAAATTTCTGGCCGCAGACAGCACATGGCGGATGCCCGCAACAATACGCCGGGGGCTGTCGGTTGCCAGACCGATGCTCAAGGCCACCTTGTCAGCGGAAAAAAAGCCGATCCCATAGAAATCATCCGCCAGGCAATAGGGGTCATCCATGACCCTGGCAATGGCCTCATCCCCATAGGCCTTGTAAATGCGCACGGAAAACAGGGTGGAAATACCATGGGACTGCAAAAACATCATCACATCCCGGATGGCCCGGTGTTCGATCCAGGCGGCGGAGATCATCTCCAGTTTTTTTTCGGCAATACCCGGGACCTCCACAAGGCGGTGGATCTGGTTTTCAAACACGTCCAGGGTCTGGTCCCTGAAATGCCTGACAATTTTTTTCGCGGTTTTAGGCCCCACCCCTTTGATAAGGCCGGACCCGATATATTTTTCCAGGGCCCCGGCGGATGCGGGTTTTTGTTCTTCAGCCCGGGTGGCGGAAAACTGGCGCCCATATCTGGGATGTGTCTGCCAGGCCCCTTCAAAACTCATGGTGGCCCCGGCAAATACCTTTGTCTGATGCACCAGCACGGTTTCCCGCCGGCCCGGCGCGTCAAAAGGCAGGATCTGGAGCACAGACCACCCGTTGTCCGGATTGTGATAGGTCACCCGGTCCACCACCCCGCGCAGCTGTTCCCGGATCATCCCCTGGTTCGCCGGGATATCGGGCTGTCCATCCTGCGGGGCCTGAACCGCTGGATATGAAAATTTGCGGTCTGCCATGACTGTCACCATATCCCAAACCGGGGGTAAAGGACAAGTCCCGGCGTACACTCTTTTTTCCAGCCCCCCACCCCAGCGGCGGCACTTCTGACAATACCTGCCGTTTAATCCTTGACAGATTTTCCAGGTAAATGATACCTGTTTGGCTGATAAACCCGATGACACCGCAATTTCATACATGGGGGCAGACCATGGACACACACCCGATGAAACAGAAAAATCTTGTGGCCCAATGGGCCTTTGACTGCCGGCCCATTTTGGGCCGGCTCCACCTGTGGCTGGAAAATGTGCACATTGAATGGCTCCGGGGAAAACCGGCCGATGACCTGCTGGACAGCATTTCGTTCACTGATCCGCGCACCGAAAAGATGCTGGCCATGACCCTGGCGGTGACAGCGTTGGGCACCCGGCTGTTCGGCCGGTACGGCCAGGGCGCCGGGCTGGATAAAACCGGGCTGAACATTGTCAAAAAAGACGCGGATGCCATTTCCGCCTATGCCATGAGTGAAAGTCTGTGGTACCTGACCCGGACCCTGCCGGAAAACCATGCCATCATGGTCTGTCTGGGCGAAGGCCTGATGCCCAAGGCCGGGGAAACATCGGAAATGGGGGCCAATCCGCTGCTGGGATTCGGCCGGATTTATGCCCGGCCCCAGGTGGCCAAATTTCTGGAAACCTGGGTCAACCGGCTCATCAATGATCCCGCTTTTTCCTGGGAAGATTTCAAGAAGACCATCGCCCGGGAGGGGATCACCATCTGGGGCGCGGCCATCGATACCCTGGAAAACACTTCCCGGTTTGCCAAAGGCAAAGAAACCGGTCCATTGACCGTGCTGCATCTGTTTGATCAGCCCCTGGCCATCTCAGATCAGTACGAAGGATATATCGGCAACCTGGTGATCCCCAAAAAAGTGGTGGACCGGGCTGCCAAGGATTCCATTCTCATTGATTTCTTCACCCCTCGCCACCGGGTGGTTGAAGCGATTCAGAAAGCCTATCCCGGGATTGAACCCGGGCATATCCATGTGTGGACCCTGAAAGGCGACAGCCGGGCCGGCCGCATCGGTTACTTATGGGAACAATGGGAAGCGGCCGGGGCCCATCTGGTGAATGACGACTGGATGCTGCCCAACGGATGGACGCCGTTCACCGATTCCGGCACCTATGCCCCGACCCTGACCATCGGGGACTGGCAGGACGAAGATAACGACACCCACCTGTTCATTGTGGACGGATATGCGGCGTCGGCCGAAGCCATCCAGGCCGCCAGCCTGGCCCCGATCCTGGATCTGTCCGCATCCCTGGCCGTGCTGTCTTCCCGGTTCCGGTTCACCGCACCTCTGGATGCGGCAGCCATGAAACTGGATCCGGACAGTGATACGTTTGCAGACCAGCTCCGGGATCGGGTGAATGATCCGGATCTGAATCCGGACTTTGTCCAGAAGTATAAAGACAGCATCCTGGCCGCACAAAAAGCCGGTATCCCCCTGAACTCCCGGACCATTACCGCGGATGATCTGATTTCTGAAAAAAAATGGCAGGCCCTGGCCGGAGCCGGATATATGCTGCCCGATCCCTACACCGGGGCCCCGGGGGTCACACAGATTGACGATGACACCTATGAGGTGACAGTCCGCATCACCACGGCTGCCGGAGACAAGCGGATCACCGTCGCCCTTCGCCTGCTGGAGAATTTCAACGAAAGCAAACTGGTATTCAGCCCTTTATTGAACCGGTTTCTCAAGGGTGAGGATTTCCGGCACCGGGCCGTAAAAATTTCCGATTCCGGCAGGATCCGAAATGAATTGCAGACCCTGTGTTCAGAGGCATTGCGCTTTTACGATACCAAAATGATCCTGAACTTTGACAAAATTCCGGAAGCCACCATTTCCAGAGAAGACCAGAAACTGCTGCGGCAGGTCCTTGCCTGGTACAAAAAGAATCACCCCATCTGGTTTGACTGGCTGGAGCTGAGATGATGGGTCACACCATCTTAATGCGCTTTTCCTGCAATGCCCGTCGGGTACTTTCAATGGCATGCTTTTTCACGTTGGCGATATGGCGGGACAGCACGGCACGGGCCTGGGCCAGGTCTTTGTTTTCAATGGCTTCATACAGTTGAATGTGCTCATTGTCCACCCGGTCCATGGGCGTGACAAACAAAATATTGCCCCGGTATTTAAGATACAGCAGATCAAACAGATATTTCAGGGTGTTGAACTGAATCTGGTTGTCGGAGAGCTGGGCCAGTTTCAGATGAAACTCCATGTCCTTGAGCAGCCGTTCTTTGAGATAAATATCCCTGACGGCAGCCAGATGGCTGTCCAGGGCTTTTTTCAACTGGGTGATCCCGCGTCTGCCGATGTTTTCGATGGTGGCGGACAGCAGGGACACCTCGATGAGTTCCCGGAACTCATAAATCTCGGTAATCTCGGCCAGGCTCACGTTTTCAGTATAATATCCCCGGTTGGGCTCATGCCGGACCAGCCCCTGGAACTCCAGATGCTTCAGCGCCTGGATCACCGGGGTGGTGCTCATGTTCAGCCGTTTGGCCAGATCTCCATATGATACTTTCTGGCCCGGGATAATCTCGTTGTGAAAAAACATCCGGCGGATGCCCATATAGGCTTCCCGGGTGAAATCTTCCTTGGTTTTTCTGGGCACGGTCTTTTTTGGTTGTTTCATGAACGTCATCCTTATATCAACACCCGGATAAAATCAATTAAAAATATGGGAATTACACCTTGACATGTTTTAGCAAACCCTTTAAAATCCGTCAAATATTTAATCAAATATCTGATCAGATTTATATTGGATGAATCCGATCAATTTTTTGAAGGAGACCATTATGGCATCTGTATTCATGGAAGGCAACGAAGCCGTTGCCAGGGGGGCCATGGCCGCCGGCTGCAATTTTTTTGCCGGTTATCCCATTACACCGGCCACCACCATATTCAATAATATGCTTAAAATGCTGCCGCCCAGAGACGGTGTCTGCATCCAGGGAGAAGACGAGATTGCATCCATGGGATACTGTATCGGTGCATCCATGGCCGGCAAAAAAGTGCTTACCGCCACTTCCGGCCCGGGTATCAGCCTGTACAGTGAACACATCTCTTTTGCCATCGGCAGTGAGATTCCGCTGGTGATCGCCAATGTTCAGCGATTAGGGCCTTCCACCGGCTCCGCCACAAGAGGGGCGGACTCGGACATCCAGTTCATGCGCTGGGGATCCACATCCGGCGCGCCCGTGATTGTCCTGGCACCCAAAGATGCAAAAGATTGTTTAGAATTGACCGTGCATGCGTTCAACTTTGCCGAAGAGTTCCGGTGTCCGGTGTTCATCGCCTCCAACAAGGAGATCGGCATGACCAAGGAAAGCTTTGACATGGATGACCTGAATCTGCCTCCCCTGGTGGAGCGCACTCCGTACACCGGCACCGGTCCCTATGTACCGTTTGCAGCCGATCCGGAAAAAGCCCCGCCGTTTCTGCCCATCGGCGGCACTACCCTGGTACGCCAGACCTCTTCCACCCACGGCCCGGACGGATATATCACCATCGATCCCCAGATCATTGCCGCCATGCAGCAACGGCTGCACACCAAACTGACCGCTGCCATGGACCGCATCACCCTGTATGAAGAAACCATGGTGCCTGACACCGACACCCTGGTCATCTCCTACGGCATCACCTCCCGGGCCGTGACAGATGCGGCGACCGCCCTGGCTGCAAAAGGCCGGCCCGTGTCCACCCTGTCTTTGAAAACCTTATGGCCGGTTCCTGAGGCCCTGCTTGCAGAAAAAGCGGCCCGATTCAAAAAAATTGTGGTGATCGAGATGAACCTGGGCCAGTACGTCAATGAGATCAAACGCGTGCTGTGCGGCAAACCCGTAAAATTTTACGGCCAGATGAACGGCACGATGATCCCCCCTGCCAAGATTATGGAGACCATTGAAAATGAATAGCTTTTTAAATACCAGCCGACCCCCGGTATTCTGCCCGGGCTGCACCCATGAACGCATTACCAAAAGCCTGGATGCTGCGCTGATAAAGATGGGCATCCCGGATCATAAAACCGTGATCGTCACCGATATCGGGTGTTCCGGTCTGTTTGACACGTTTTTCAATGTCCATGCCCTGCACGGGGTTCATGGCCGGGCATTGACCTATGCCGCCGGCCTGAAACTGGCTGATCCGTCCCTGAACGTCATCGTGACCATGGGAGACGGCGGCATGGGTATCGGCGGCGCCCATGTGCTGTCCGCCTGCCGGAAAAACATGGATTTGACCCTGATCATTTTGAACAACTTCAACTTCGGCATGACCGGGGGCCAGTATTCGGCCACAACACCCAGTGATGCCGTGGTGGGATCCGAATTTCTCAACCAGGCGGAAATTCCCATGGACATCTGCGGTGTGGTGGAAAGTGCCGGTGCCAGCTATGTGTCCCGGATCTCCGGGATGGATGACGGACTGTCCGATGAACTGGTCTCAGCCATGAAACACAAGGGATTTTCTGTTGTGGAAACCTTAGGGTTATGCACGGGCCGGTACACCAAACGCAATCAGCTCACTCCCAAAGTGATCGATCAGATGATCGAACAAAGACCGTCTCCGGGCGGGGTGATCGAGAAAAACCAGCGGCCCGAATATGGAGACAGATACCGGCAGCTGGCAAAGGAAAAAGGCAAATTCCCTGACCCCTTTGTGGTCAAAAAACAGTTTGACATGCCCGATGCCAGACGGCACGAGGTGGTGATTCTGGGATCTGCGGGCATGCGCATCGTCACTGCCGGGGATATGGTCTGTTTTGCCGGAATCTCCGGCGGATTGAACGTGTCCATTAAAAACGACTACAATATCACCGTGCTCAGGGGCCAGTCCGTCTCGGAAATCCTGCTGTCTCCTGAAAAAATCGGATACACCGGCATCGAATCCCCCACTGTGGTGCTGGCTTTAAGTGATGAAGGCGTGGCCCGGCGGCAAAAGATTTTTGCCACCCTGTCCCCGGATACCTATGTGCTCAAGGAAGCCAGCGTGGCCATTCCCGACACCCCGGCACAGGTGGAGGAGATCGATTTCAAGGCCATGAAAATCAAAAAAACCGACTGGGCTTTGACCTCTCTGGCCGTGCTGGCAAAACATGAAATCGTGCTCAACAAAGATATGCTTGTCTTTGCCTTAAAATCCCGGTTTAATGAAAAAGTGTTCAACTTGTCCATGGAAACCGTGAATAAAATTTTGTAACCACGGACCAAACACCCGGATGCGGGAACAGGATCTTCAGGGGCGGCATGACAAAACCCGACGGCATGCGCAGAACAGCGGTGAATCCATCGGCCAACCCCCTGGCCCCTGCCCTCCTGGTCCGGGTGTTTCTGCCTTTTGCGGCTCGGATATTTTCTTTCCTGCCTGTTCCGGATCAACGGATTCCAGATGGCGGCCGGCGGCTTAGACGTCCTGGCCGCCTTCACCCCGGTGGAATTTGCTTTGAGATTCACTGACTGGCGGGGGGTATTCCTGGATCTGGGCGTTCTATGTGTCCTGATGGCGGCTGCCGTGTTCACAGTGGTGCCGGAATCTGACAAAAACCGGTGCCTGAGCCTCCAGATTCTGGGGCTGGCCTGGTTTTTCATATCACCGCTGCTGCAAAACCGATCGTAAGGGCCGGCAGATAACTGCCGGTGATATCCGGTCCGAGACCTGCATTCATTTATTCTGTTACGATAACTTTCACTTTTGCCAACGCTTCGCTTACAACTGATTTCGGGGCTTTTTCTGCAAACTGCCAGCCCCGCTCAACAAAATCGATCATCTTGATTTGATGACACAATACGACCCCGGATATCTTGTTTCCAGCGACTGCGACCTCAAATCCATGGCCTCGGACCCTGCTTGTCACCGGAGCAACCAGGGCAAGCAATATTTTTTTATTGAATACCGCAGGAGAAAGGACCAGGGCTGGTCGCCGTCCCATCTGCTCATGACCGGCTGCCGGGTCAAAATCCGTCCAGACAAGGTCACCTCGTTCAGGGATATACGGTTTATTTTGGGATTTTACCGCCATTACCATTCTCTTCCAACAGGCTCAGCATTGATCCATTTTTTATCATCTTCATCCAGGACAACTGCTTTGGGATCACTTTGATTCAAAAGTTCATCCAGGGTATATTCTTTTTTCTCCTTGACCGGGGTAATAATAATCCTTCCCTCTTTTGCCTCTATGGTAACGGTTTGATCTTTTTCAAGATTAACCACGCGGGCAATGGCTCTCGGTATTCTTGCCGCCAGGCTGTTGCCCCATTTTCTGATCACCAGTTCTGTCATTTTTACACCCTTTATTGATACATTGTATCAACATACTATAACTCAAAAGGTGTTGTGTCAACATTGTTGATACTTTTGTTGCGAAGCGTCCAAAAATCGCACCCGGCTGCATGGATTTAGAGTCCATGTGATCTTGTCCGATCCACCCTCCGCTTCAGCTCACATCATCCTTTTACTCTTTTCATTTCAGGGTCATATAATGGTGTCAGGGAAACAGCTGCCGGACAGGTTTTTCCGGCGATATCGATCTCCCATATGCCGTTTTTTACATATACCCCATCCACCGGCTCATCCGCCTCGATCATGAACAGTCCCACAGCCCCGCCCAGGGAGTATCCGTAGGAACCAGACCGTACATACCCGGCCGGTTTCCCGTTCCGGAAGATGACCTCGCCATGGTGCAGCAAGGGCTCCGGATCCTTGACCAGCACCTGGGCCAGCCGCCGCTGCAAGGGGCCGGCCGCTTTTTTGGCGATACACGCCTTTTTTCCGATGAAATCACCCGGTTTATCCAGCCGGACCGTGAACCCCAGGCCGGCTTCATATGGATCATCGGTGTTGTCCATGTCATGGCCGTAATCCCGGTATCCTTTTTCCAGGCGCAGGCTGCCCAGGGCCTTCAACCCGGCATGGGTCAGGTCAAACGGTTTTCCTGCTTTTACCAGGGTATCATACACGTGCACGGCCTGTTCCGTGGGGATATACAGCTCATATCCCAGTTCCCCCACATAGGTGATGCGCACACACAGGACCCGGCCGTACCCGATGGCAATCTTCTGTGCATGCCGGAAGGGAAAAGCTATATTGGACAAATCTGTGTCGGTCACCGACTGCAGCAGGTCCCGTGACTTTGGTCCCTGTATATTCAACTGGGCATAGGCCGAAGTCATGTCCGTGACAAATGCATGGGAGGTGTCCGGGATATGTCTTTGGATCCAGGCCAGTGCGTGGCGGTGGATGGTATCGGTCACCACCACGAAAAACCGGTCTGGCGAAAGCTTGGTAACGGTGAGATCCGCCATCACCTGGCCATCTTTGTTCAGGCAGGTGGTGTAGGTGATCCGCCCGGCCGGGCCGTTCACGTGATTGGCGCAGATATAATTGAGCACCTTTCCGCTGTCTTTTCCCTGAACCAGGAATTTGGGCATGAATGACATGTCCATGAGCACCACGTTTTCCCGGGCAGCCCTGTGCTCCGCCTCCCAGAACCCAAACCAGGGCTCCCGGCCCCAGGCATGTTTTTCGATGACCGCCTGCTGGGGTGTCGGGGCAAACCAGTCCGCCCCTTCCCAGCCGCTGACATCCCTGAAATACGCACCCTTTGCCTTCAATCGGTCATAAACAGCCGATCTTTTGGCCCCCCGGGCGGTTTTCATGGATTGATAGGGATAATGACACTGGTACACCATGCCAAGGGATTCCACGGTGCGGTGCCGCCGGTATTCCGGGTTGTTCTGAAAGGTGTGGAGCCGGGCCATGTTAAACCCGGTGATGTCCGCCTGGGGATTTCCGGTCATGATCCACCGGGCCATCATCTGCCCGAGACCCGGCCCCATGATAATTCCCACTGAATTGAGTCCTGCGGTCACAAAATAGTTTTTCAGCTCCGGGGCCTCGCCGATGATGGCCTGGAGATCCGGGGTAAAGCTTTCCGGGCCGCAGAAAAACTTTTTCACGCCCAGCGCCATGGTCACCGGCACCCGGGACATGGCTTTTTCCAGAAACGGTCCCATGCGGTCCCAGTCCGGTGCAATCTCCCCGAAGGTGAAATCTTCCGGCACCCGGCCGATCTTCCAGGGGGCGCACCTGGGCTCGAACAGCCCGATCATCAGTCCCCCCACCTCTTCTCTGTAATACCCGTAATGGGAAGGGTCTTCCAGCACCGGCATGTTTTTGGGAATATTGTCCAGCTCTTCGGTGATCAGGTAATAATGCTCGGCCGCCTGGTTGGGAATGTTGATGCCGTCCACCGCCCCGAGCTGCCGGGCCCACATGCCGGCGCAGTTGACCACCGCATCGGCCTGAATGTTGCCAAACGCCGTTTTCACCCCGGCCACGGCCCCGTTCTTTTTGATCAGGCCGGTCACTGCCGTTTTTTCAAATATTTTCACACCGAAATTCCTGGCCCCTCTGGCCAGGGCCATGGTGGCGTCCACCGGGTTGACCCGGCCGTCTTCTTTGACATAAAACCCGGCCAGAAGATCATCCACCCGGGCCAGGGGAAACAGGTCTTTGATCTCCTTGGGGGATATTTCATGGACATCCACCCCGCAGTAGCGGTTGAAGGCCGCCACCCGGCGGTATTCTTCCAGCCGGTCCCGGTTGGCCGCCGCCTCGATAAACCCCACAGGCGTGAATCCGGTGGACAGACCGGTTTCTTCCTCCAGCCGGGTATACAGGTCCCGGCCATAAATCCGCATCTGTGTGGCGGTTTCAGACAAAGACCCGAAGGTCACCATCAGCCCGGCCGCATGCCAGGTGGTGCCGCTGGTAAGTTCATCTTTCTCCAGGAGCACCACCTCTTTGCATCCCATCTGTCCCAGATGATAGGCAATGGAGCACCCGATAATGCCCCCGCCGATAATGATTACCCGGGCATGTCCGGGCAGCACAGTTTCTGATTTCTCCATTTTCTTATCCTGAGATTTCTACAATTTTTATTTCCGATCCATACCCCGCAGTCAGGCATTGTTTATTTGTTGTCACCATACAGCTGTCAGACTTATATTTTTTACAAAGCCAGATCAACCATGAATGCCAAAAAATCTTCAAGATTGAATTTTAATTTTGATATTTACCCGGTTTAATGGTATGTGCCTGTACTGAAAATTCAAATTAACCCTATTTTGAGGAACGCATACAAGATGCTTGCAATTATCGGCGGCACCGGGCTTTATCATATCCAAGGGCTTGAAACCATTGAAACATTGCAGACCGACACCCCGTTCGGATCCCCTTCTGCGCCGATTGTCAAAGCCGCATATCAGAACACAAAAATGCTGTTTCTTCCCCGTCATGGCAAAAACCATGAACGGCTGCCCCATGAAATCAATTATCCGGCCAACATTTTCGCGCTCAAAAAGCTGGGGGCCACCCGGATCATCAGTGTGTCTGCCACCGGAAGCCTTCAGGAAGATATCCATCCCGGTGACATCGTTTTTCCGTCCCAGTATTTTGACTGGACCCGAGGCAGGCGGCAGTCCAGCTTTTTCGGCAGCGGACTGTCAGCCCACATCTCTACGGCTGAACCGGTATGCACCCGCCTGAACCGATGGATGGCAGACCATGCCGAAGAAATGGAGCTGACCTTTCATTTCGGCAAAACCTATGCCTGTGTGGAAGGCCCCCGCCTGGGCACCAAAGCGGAAAGCCATTTTCTGCGCCTGGCCGGATGCGATTTGGTGGGCATGACCAATGTGCCGGAGGCGTTTCTGGCAAAAGAGGCCCAGATCTGCTATGCCGCGATCTGCATTGTCACCGATTATGACTGCTGGAAGGAGGATCCGTCCCACCATGCCAGTCTGGCATCGGTGCTGGCCCTTTACAGTCAGAGCATTGAGTCTGTCCAGGATCTGCTGCGGTTGCTGATGGTATCTGAGCCGCCACCGGCAGATTGCAGCTGCCGGACTTCTTTAAAAGACGCGGTGATCACCCCGGATGCTCAGGTTCCGGCATCTTTCAAGGACATGCTGACAATCTTGCGCAAATAAGATAAAAAACCAGAGTTATCTGTTCTTGAAAATCGGGAAAACAAAAGGCGGCCGCCCTTTTTTTCTGCGTATCCAGTTTAAAGAGGTCTGTATGGTTTTCAGGCGGATCAGAAACCGGATCACCTTTCTTTTCCCTGGAAAATTCATGAGCACCAGCCCCAGAAACAGGGTCAACAGGCCCTGGCCAGGCACAATCAACATCACCAGGCCTAAACAGACCAATACGGCTCCTGCCATATTTTTGACGATCTGCACCCGGGGTCGAAACAACCTGGGCCGGGATGTCGGATTGTCAAACAGCATAAAATAATTGGACGGCAGCCAGGAAACCAGCCAGGAAACCCCCAAAATACTGAAAATAAACCCAGCCACAGATACAATGGTCACCCCGGCCAGCACCGACGGATACTGCATGACCATTTCAAGTATCCGGTTCACTTATGGACTCCTGCAAATGATAACTTCAGTCAATGGAGAATTTGGGCATCTGGGCCAGGGTTTTGTAATCCGTGAGATCACACTGAATCGGGGTAATGGAAAGGCAATTCTGCAAAACAGCATTGACATCGGTATCCGGTTTTCCGGATACCGGCTCCTGAGTGCCATACCAGTAATAGTTGCGCTGTTTGGGATCCTGCCTTTTTTCAAACCGGCTGGACAGATTGTTCAACGCCTGGCGGGTGATTCTAATCCCCTGAATTTGTGAAAAAGCGATTCCCGGTGCATTGACATTCAGGAACGTGCCGGATGGCAGGCCTTTTTCACCGATGGCCTCAACCATATGCATCACATACCGGGCCAGGTTATCATAATCCATGACCTGATCCAGCTTGATGGAGGCGGCCAGCCCGGAAATTCCGTTCAGAGCCCCTTCCCGGGCAGCGCCAACCGTTCCGGAATAGTTGATGTCAATGCCGATATTGCTTCCGGGATTGATTCCGGCAATCACCCAGTCCGGCGGGGTTTTGAAACATTCAGCCAGCCCGAGCTTGACACAATCGGCCGGGGTGCCGTCCACGGCATAAATTTTTTTTTGGCGGCCGGATTCGATTCTGTGCATCCGCACCGGATGATGCAGGGTGATACTGTGACTCACCGCGCTTCTTTCCCGGTCCGGTGCCACCATGACCACCTGGTGTTTTTGACCCAGTACCTTAAACAGCGACTGAATACCTACTGCCTGATACCCGTCATCATTGGTGAGAAGAATTTTCATAAATCAGGATGGCGGATTTTCCGATAATAGGAATCGGCCTGGTAAACAGCGGCCAGAGGGTTGTGTCCGGTGACCCGGTCCTTGACCGCCAGCACGGTGGTAGGCACATTCGTATACTTGAAAAACAGGGAATCATGACCCACGCACAACCCCAAAAGAATATTGAAATCCACGTTTTCCCGGTTCAGCAGCATGGCCTGAAAAACAGGATTGCACATGGATTCGTCTGTTCCTCTGAAAATCTTGTCTTCCTCTTCAATGCCGATCAGGTCTTTAGACGACCTCCCGGCTTTACAGCAAACAGACACCACCTCAAACCCATGATCGGAAAAAATTTCCCCCACCGTGCCGGCCTCACTGGCCAGCCCCAGGCAGAATGCCAGCCCAAGCCGTTGATATCCCATTTTTTTCGCAAATTCACACGTCTCCACAATCCGGGTTTTGCACGGCTGCATCACATAGGGTTTCTGATCCCGATTGGCATAACAGTGAGCCTCCTGCACCGATGCCATATGGGCGAACCGATTCACATCCGATTCCGCATAGGCTTGATTGGCTGTTTCCAGAACCGATGGATACGCCACCGTCGGGCACCCTTTCGGGCCTTTACCCTGATCTGTAAAACAGATCTTATGCGGCACGGAAATATCACAGGCCGCACAGGCCGGGGAGGTCTTTTTTTTCTGATGCGCCATGTTTTCCTCCTGAAGTCTCAATGAATGTGGCACGCCCGGAGGGATTCGAACCCCCGACCCTTGGATTCGAAGTCCAATGCTCTATCCAGCTGAGCTACGGGCGCACAGATTACAAAACGGATCATGAATAACACAGTTACACAAACTTCGCAAGATTCCCAATACCGGGACAGGATCAATCCTTTCCCACCTGATAGGTCCCGTCCAGCCGGCGCCACATATCAGCCAGTTGCCGGTCCAGTTCCGCCACGGCCCGGTCATAGGCTTTTGGGTCCATTGTCCCTTGCTTGAACTTTGTGTCAATGATGAACAATTCATCATCATACCATTTGTCCGGATCGAAATTATATGTCATAAGACGTTTGTTGCCTCTGATCCTTCCAATTATGAGATCTTCTGGTTCATAAAGGGTCTATATCATGGACAAACCGGATTGACAACCACCCGAATTGCCGATACGATTCCGGACAAAAAGGAAACCCATGAAAAAGAAAACACAACGCCACGCCATTGCTGCATGGGTGTTCAAAACCCTGGTCAAATTTTTTCTGGTCCTGGTCAGTCTGACCCTGCTCCAGGTGGCGGTATTCAAATATGTCAACCCGCCGTTTACCGTCAACATGGTATGGGAGCGGCTGCGCCATCAGTGGTTTGATGCGCCCTATGTGGTACCGGCCTATGAATGGCGGAATCTGTCAGACATTTCGCCTCATTTGAAACAAGCGGTCATTGCCGCGGAAGACCAGCGCTTTCTCACCCACCATGGATTTGATTTCCAGGAGATTAAAATCGTTTTGACCCAGGCAATGGAAGGAAAACCGCCCAGAGGCGCCAGTACCATTACCATGCAGGCGGCCCGGTCCGTGTTTATGCCGGCCACACGAAATTTTGTAAGAAAACTGGGGGAAGCCTGGTACACCCTGTTCATGGAACTGATATGGGACAAATCGCGAATTCTGGAAATGTATCTGAATACCGTGGACTGGGGCACGGGTATTGTGGGTGCCCAGGCCGGAGCCCATCGCTATTTCAAAACCACAGCGGCGGGCCTGACCCGGGACCAGGCTGCTTTGATGGCAGCCGTCCTGCCCAGCCCCCACAAATGGTCCCCTGTAAATCCCACCCCATACGTTAAAAAAAGACAGCAGCGAATTCTTGCATACATGCCGAACATGCCTTTGTTGTGAGGGAGACAGACTGATCGCATCATTATCTAATGCCCAATTCACCCAACAAATAAAAACAAAATATCTAAAATGGAAGAATACAGAGAAGAAAAGAAATGGGGTGAGTGACGGGACTTGAACCCGCGACCACCAGGGCCACAACCTGGTGCTCTACCAACTGAGCTACACCCACCGCAAAAAACCTTCATAATATATCTGAATTGAATTTTTTTTTCAATAGTTTTTTAACAAATCCCGCTGAAAAAAGGGGGTGACATTAAACATTGACCTGGCACGGTTGTTTGACTATTATCTTTGGATACAAAAATATTGAAACCATACAAACAATATATAAATAAGGAACGGCATGAATACATTGCTCATCTTTGTGATCCGGCTCATTCTCGGACTGGTGTTCGGCATTCTTCTGATCCGGGTTTTCCGGCCGGAATGGGGGCTGTTTCATGGGGTTATCACCGGTCTGGTGCTGGTGGCCCTGGCCTATGCCATGCGGTATTTTAAAACTTCCAAAGCCGGTAAAAAAGGATCGCTTTAGTGGAAAACATCATACTCGGCACAGCCGGCCACATCGATCACGGCAAGACCAGCCTGGTCAAGGCGCTCACCGGCATTGAAACCGACCGTCTCAAAGAAGAAAAACAGCGGGGCATCACCATTGAACTTGGGTTTGCCTTTCTGGATTTGCCCGGGGGCACCCATATCGGGATTGTGGACATGCCCGGCCATGAAAAATTCGTGAAAAATATGGTGGCCGGGTCTTCCGGGATCGATGTGGTCACCATGGTCATTGCGGCGGACGAAGGCGTGATGCCCCAGACCCGGGAGCACATGGAGATCTGTCACCTCATGGGCATTGAACACGGGCTGATCGCATTGACCAAGACCGATCTGGTGGATGAGGATCTGCTGGAACTGGCCCTGGAAGATATTCAGGATTTTGTGGACGGCACGTTTCTGGAAGACCAGCCCGTCATTCCCGTGTCTTCGGCCACAGGTCAGGGGTTGGATGATTTTCTGGCGGCCCTGGAAAAGATCTGCCGGCAGCTGCCGGAACGCAGATTTTCCTCCATTTTCCGGCTGCCCGTGGACCGGGTGTTCAGCATGAAAGGATTCGGCACCGTGATCACCGGCACCCTGACTTCCGGCCAGATCCGGGTGGGGGAAGACATCATGGTTTATCCCAAACGGATCGTCTCCAAAGTCCGGGGAATTCAGGTGCATTCCAGCAGCGTGAATGAAGCTGGCCCCGGCACGCGCACGGCCATCAATTTCCAGGGACTGGACAAGGAATCGGTCGACCGGGGCGATATACTTTCTACCCCGGACACTTTAATTGAAAGCTATATGGTGGATGCAGGATTTCATTATCTGAAATCCAATGCCAAACCGGCCAAAGTCCGGACCCGGGTCCGGTTCCACTCCGGCACCAGTGAAATTTTAGGATATATGGTCCTGCTTGACCGAGATGAACTGCTGCCCGGCGAGGACGCGCTGGTGCAGTTCCGGCTGGAATCTCCGGTGTGCTGCATCAAGGATGACCGGTATGTGATCCGGAGTTATTCACCCGTCAAAACCATTGGCGGCGGGGTTATTCTCAATCCTGTGGCCAGAAAATACCGGCACATGGATGCCGCCGTCATACAGGGCCTAACCGGTCTGGCAGCAGATGATCCTGAGCAGACCATTCTGTTTTTTCTGTCTTTGAACGGATACAAGGGTTTGAGTTTCAATGATCTGCGGATCATGACCAACCTGTCTGACAAAAAACTGTCTACCACCCTTCAGAAACTGCTGGCCCAGCAGGCGGTCATCCAGACGGACAAGGAAAAACAGACATTTGTCAGCGGGGCGTTTTTTGATGACTTCAAAAAAAAGGTGCTGGAGAAAATCCAGCACTACCATACCGCCAATCCTTTGAAGGAAGGCATGCCCACCCAGGAGCTGAAATCCAAGTTCCGCTACATCAAGGATCCCAGATTTTTCAACATCCTGTTTTCCCGCCTTGAAAAAGAAAATGCGGTCATCCAGGACAAAAACCTGGTGAAACTGGCGGATTTTAAAGTGGCATTGCAGGTGGATCAGCACCAGATCAAAAAAGATATTCTAAGCATCTACCGATCCGCCGGCCTGACCCCGCCTTTTTTCCGGACCGTGTGTCAGGACCTGGATCTGGACAAAAAAACCGCCATGGATGTGCTTCAGATGCTGATCGATGAAAAACAGATCATCAAAACAAAAGATGACCTGTATTTTGATGCACAAGCGATGGCCCGGCTGGAAGCGGAGCTGGTGACATTTCTGAAAAATAACGAATCCATCACCACCCCGGAGTTCAAAGACATGACCGGCATATCCCGCAAATTTGTCATCCCTTTGATCGAGTATTTTGATGCCATTCACCTGACCATCCGGGTGGGGGATACCCGGCAGCTGCGAAAAAAATCATAAGCCTGTCATGTGATCTTCCGGATGATGGCATCCACAATACCGTCCAGACAAGTCAGCCCGGAACGGGTCAACCTGAAATGCCGGGCACTGAAACCTTCTCTGGAATGGTTAAAGAAAACACCGGACCCCTGGTCGGCCAGCCGGTCCATCAGGACCTGAATTTCCGGGTGAAGGCCATTGATATCCACCCCCATGTCTGTCCGCAGTCCCAGCATGATCTGTTCCATTTTTTCCTGGGCCGGACTCAGAATTTCGTAATCTGCCCAGGGCAGGCGCCCGGCGGTCACATGATCCAGCCAATCCTGAATATCCGTCTTGTTCCAGGCACGGACCGGACCGGATTTGACACCATATTTTTGTGCGACAGTGCCTGACAGCCCGTCGGGCACAAACGAATGGGCCGACGGGCCGACTCCCAGATATGCCCCCCGTTCCCAGTAATGGGTGTTGTGAACGGATCGGAACGCGCTGTTTCTGGCAAAGTTGGACACTTCATAATGCGCATATCCGGCATGTTCCAGCACCCGGGAGGTGTGGACAAAAAAATCGGTACGACGGTCCGGATCACAGGGGCTGAATTGCCCGCTTTGATACTGCCCGTAAAAAGGGGTGCCCGGCTCCAGGGTCAGCATATAGCAGGACAGGTGCGGCAGCTGCAATGCCAGGGCCGTGTCCAGATCCGTCTGCCACACATCTGCAGTTTCTTGGGGCAGCGCATACATCAAATCCAGCCCGATATTGGAAAATCCGGCCCGGGCCGCCCCGGACAGGGTCTCAAACACCTGATCCCTGGTATGGATCCGGGACAGAAACGACAGTTTGGCCGGATCAAACGACTGGGCCCCAATGCTGAGGCGGTTGATTCCCAATTGCCTGATACCAGACAGATATGCGGCATCCACTGTCCCTGGATTCACCTCCATGGTGATTTCCGCATCCGGTGTCACCCCAAATGCCTGATGCACGGTTTCCAGAATCCGGGCCGCCTGGGCCACGGACAGCACAGACGGGGTCCCGCCCCCCAGGTAAAGGGTGTGCAAAGGGGCCTGAACCCGGTCGGTTGTCATGTCAGACCAGATCCGGATCTCTTTGCACACCCCGGCCACATATGCCGGGATCAGGGATGGGTCCGTCACTGAAAAAAAGTCACAATACGGGCATTTTCTTTTGCAAAAAGGCACATGAATATATAATGACAATGGCTGACACACGCTGTTTCACCTATGTTTTTGCTGCTTTTTTTTGAACACGGCATGATTTGACGGGTCATTATAAGCGGGGCTGTGATCACAGGTCAATGGCTTTTCACTGCCGGAATTGATGAACGATGCTTGAAACTTGGGCCAGGGATGTGATAGATATGCTTTATTTGATTATTTCAGTCAGATGTCTAAATGACATGATAGGAGTCTGCCATGCCCGGATTTGAACTGTTCGGTGACAAAGAAAGAAAAGAAGTGACCGATGTGCTGTCCACCGGCGTTCTGATGCGTTACGGGTTTGATGGGGCCAGAAACGGCCACTACAAAGCCCTGAAATTTGAAAAAACATTGTGTGATATCACCGGATCGGCCCACAGCCACCTGTGTTCCAGCGGCACGGCGGCCCTGTCCACGGCCATGGCTGCCTGCGGCATCGGGGCAAAAGATGAGGTGATTGTGCCGCCCTTCACGTTTGTGGCCACATTTGAAGCTGTGCTTCAGGCCGGGGCCGTGCCGGTGTTCGGAGAAATCGATGACACCCTGTGCCTGAACCCGGACCGGCTGGATGCGGTTCTGACCCCGAAAACCAAGGCGGTGGTCCCGGTCCATATGTGCGGTGCCATGGCCCGCATCGATGAAATCAAAAAATTCTGCGACCGCAACGGTCTGATCCTGCTGGAGGATGCCTGCCAGTCCCTGGGTGCCACATTTCAGGGAAAACACCTGGGCTGTTTCGGCAAAGCCGGATGTTTTTCCTTTGATGCGGTCAAAACCGTGACCTGCGGGGAAGGCGGGGCCGTGATCACGGATGATCAAACTGTTTATGACATCTGCCACCAGTATGCGGATCACGGCCATGATCATCTGGGCGGACCGGACCGGGGCGCGGATGATCATCCTATTTTAGGGACCAACTACCGCATCTCGGAACTCAATGCCGCCGTAGGTCTGGCCCAGCTCAGAAAACTGGATCAGATTTTAACGATTCAGCGGAGAAACAAACAGATCCTCAAGCATGCCATGAAGAATCTGCCCGGGATTACGTTCCGGCATCTGCCGGATCCGTCCGGGGATTCTGCCACATTTTTAAGTTTTATGCTGCCCACAGAAGATAAAGCACGCCGGGCCGCTGAAAATCTGGCAGCCAACAACGTTCCCTGCCCTTACTGGTATGACAACAACTGGCATTATTTCAAAAAATGGCACCATCTGAAACAGATGGCCGGCGCAGCGCCCATGCCTGCTCAATTATGCGGCAACCTGCCTGATTACACCCAGGTCAATTTGCCGGAATCCGATGCTGTCATGAAACGTACCCTGTCCATGCAGATCATGCTGTCCTGGACAGACCCGGACCTGGAAAAACGCGTGGCCGCCATTGAAAAAGCATTAACAAATATCTGACACAAACAATATAAGGAAACAAATGTTTAGAAATTTTAAACTGGTGCCCCGGGTGATCTTCGGCCGGGGCTGTTTCAGCCAGCTCGATGAAATCCTGTCGCCCCAGCGCACCACCCTGAAAGACTGGGTGGTGTTTGTCACCGACGATGTATTTACCGGGACCGCTCTGGCTTCGCGCATCCCTTTGCATGACAACGATCTGCTTCTGTATATCAATGTGGATGACGAACCCAAAACCCAGTATGTGGACCAGCTCACCCAACAGGTAAAAACAGCCCGGCCCACCCTGCCCTGTGCGGTGGTGGGCATGGGCGGTGGCGCCACCATGGACCTGGCCAAGGCCATTTCTTTGATGCTCACCAATCCGGGATCCGCCACCGAATACCAGGGATGGGATTTGATCAAACATCCGGCCGTGTACCATGCGGCCGTGCCGACCCTGTCGGGCACCGGGGCCGAAGTGTCCCGCACCACCGTGCTCACCGGGCCTGAAAAAAAACTGGGGTTGAACTCTGATTACACGGTGTTTGACCAGGTGGTCCTGGACCCGGAACTTACGGCCGGGGTCCCCAAAGACCAGTATTTTTACACCGGCATGGACTGTTATATCCACTGCATCGAATCCCTGGCCGGCACCTATCTGAACGAATTCTCCAAAGCCTATGGGGAAAAATCCCTGGATCTGTGCCGTCAGGTGTTTCTGGAAAATCATCCGGATGCGGCGGACAAACTGATGATGGCTTCGTTTTTCGGGGGCATGAGCATTGCCTATTCCCAGGTGGGGGCCTGCCATGCCCTGTCTTACGGGCTTTCCTTTCTTCTGGGAATTCACCACGGGGTGGGATGCTGCATCGCATTCGACGCTTTGGAGGAATACTATCCCGACGGGGTGAAAGAATTCCGTGTCATGATGGAAAAAACCGGGGTGGATATCCCCAGGCAGGTCACAAAAGACCTGGATGACGCACAGATGAACACCATGATCGATGTGGCTTTAGGCCTGGCCCCGCTGTGGGAAAACTGTCTGGGAAAAGACTGGCAGACGATCATGACCAGAGACAAGGCACGGTCTCTGTTTTTAAAAATGTAAGGGATTAAACCCCAATGCCCATTGCCATCATCC
The DNA here is from genome assembly GCF_000421285.1 of Desulfotignum balticum DSM 7044. Taxonomy (GTDB): domain Bacteria; phylum Desulfobacterota; class Desulfobacteria; order Desulfobacterales; family Desulfobacteraceae; genus Desulfotignum; species Desulfotignum balticum. The sequence goes on along the minus strand of NZ_ATWO01000001.1, from coordinate 1,430,028 downwards.
CTTCCCGATACGGCTCCAGCCGGCTTCAGGGAAAACCCCTTGTCCCCATTGCCGGCCGGCCCATGATCCAGCGGGTATATGAACAGGCCCAAAAATCTGTTGCGGTGACCGATGTCTGGGTGGCCACGGATGACCTTCGCATTGTTGCGGCGGTAGAAGCGTTCGGCGGCAATGCCGTCATGACATCGGACACCTGCCGGTCCGGTACCGACCGGGTGGCGGAGACCGCCAACATCCTCAAACTGGGTCCGGATGACATTATCATCAATATCCAGGGGGACCAGCCCGTGTTCGACCCCCGGTCCTTAGATGACCTGATCTCCCCGTTTGACAAGGACCCGGACGTGGCAATGTCCACGCTGGCCTTTAAAATCCAAAACCCCAGAGAGATCACCGATCCCAAGGATGTCAAGGTCATCTTTGACGCCACGGGAAATGCCTTGTATTTTTCCCGGGCCCAGATCCCGTTTCCCAGAGATGCGGGCACAGAAACCGATTACTACAAGCACTTAGGATTTTACGCCTATAAAAAATCGTTTCTGGACCGGTTTGTCACCCTGCCCACGGGCCGGTGCGAAGCCGTGGAAAAACTGGAGCAGCTGCGGGCTTTGGAACACGGCTATTCCATTAAGGTGGCGGTAACCCGGTTTGATTCACCTGAGATCGATCTGCCCGAGGATATTGTCCGGGTGGAACACCTGCTGACAGGAATATCCAACGCATGAATTCCCATTATAAAATCATTCACACCACCTGCCATACCCAGTGGGGCGGGCTGGAAAAACGAATTTTCAACGAATCGGTGTGGATGCGGGAAAACGGCCAGCAGGTGCTGATTGCAGCGCCGAAAAACACGCCGCTGTATCTTCAATCCAAACAACACGGGTTTAAAACCTATGGGGTTGATTTCAAAAAATTACAAATGGTTACCGATTACAAATTTCTCAGACATGTGTTTGCCATTGAACAGCCCGACATTGTCAATACCCATGGAAACGAAGATTCCCGCATTGCGCTTCTGGCCGCTTTCCGGGAGAAGATCGGGTGCCGGATACTGTCACGGCATATCAGCGCACATATCAGAAAATCCTGGTACAACCGGTTGATTTATAAAAAATATGCCAATTATATCTTTACCACGGCCGATTACACCACCCGCTATTTGAAAACGGTTTTCAAATTGACGGACAAACAGATATTTTCCATGCCCAGCGGCATTATTCCCCCCCAAAGCCTTGTGCTTCAAGATGACGCAAGAAATCGGCTGATCCACGACTTGGGACTTGGCACAGATACCCGGTTTATCGGATTTGTGGGCCGGGTGTCAGAAGCCAAAGGCATTGTCACCCTTTTCAACGCGTTTGAAAAACTTGCCGACACCCTCCCTTTGCATCATCTGGTGCTCGTAGGAGACAGTACTGAGCCTTATTTTCAATACCTGAAAAAAATGGCCCGGGACATGGCATTGGAGAAAAGAATCCATATACTGGGGCCTAAAAAAGATGTCTGGCCCTTTTACCGGGCTTTTGACTGTAAAGTGCTGGCTTCGAAAGATAAAAACGGCAGCCCGTTTGAAGGGGTTCCCCAGGCCCTTCTGGAAGCCATGTACTGTACCTGTCCGGTCATCGGATCCTGCAGCGGCGGAATACCGGATATCATACAGCATGGCAAAACCGGCCTGCTTTTCAGTAATGATGATGCCAATGCCCTGTCCCAAATGATTTTACAGACCTTGAGTGACAAAGATGCCACGCAGCAACGGGTAAAAACCGCCAGAGAGCGGGTTGAAAAACATCATACCATTGATGCCATGGGCAAAAAAATCCTTAGGATTTACGCGCTTCATCATCAAAGGGCAGACAATGACGGCGCTTTGATGAAATAACCGGATGCAATCCCATCAAGAGGTTATGATTTTTGCAGGTAGACTTCCATTTCCTGACCGCTTTCAGTGAGCTTGGCCGGCAAATTGAGCAGTTCTGAAATAATTTTCATTCCCCGGTACCGCATGGCGGACACGTGAGTGTTTTCACACAGCGTGACACTGTGGGTTTTGAATCGAACAACATCAAAACCGGTTTTTGCTGCCAGCGCGGTCATGGAATGTCTGCAAAAAAAACTGATATGCCCCCCATGTCGCCGGATATCAAAATAATGCCATTTCCCCTTGATGGCCTGCACGGTCCAGGACCGGGTATTGGCCGTCCGGATCACCAGAATCCCCCCTTTTTTTAACACCCGGTTGCATTGCGTTAACAAGACAATCGGATTTTTCACATGCTCAATCACCTCAAACAGGGTAATGACATCATAGGCGGCTTCCGGAAAACTCATCTCTTCCAGAAATCCGTGAAACACGTTCAACCCTGCCTGCTGTGCGGCAATGGCAGCATTTTTTGCCGGTTCAACCCCCTCACAGGTCATTCCCAGACGTTCGGCTGTAAAAATGAACGCACCATTGGAACAGCCCACATCCAGCAGTTTAAGGCGCGTCAGGTCTTTTTTTGTCACCTGACGGATATTTCTAAGGGTTTTTTTGGTACTGTGTTCCAGACTGGCCACATCTTCCGGGGAAGGCCAGGTGCCTTCGGCCCGGTCGAATTCAGCCATGGATTCATGGTATTCAGCTTCAGTGATTTGACTGAACAGGTGGTTGCAGGCCGTGCATCTGAGAAGACATCCCTGTGTCAAAACAATATCTGTCTGTTCCAGAGGCGCGTCACACCCCATGGGGCAAAGATTCATATACTTGTCTGATTTCATACGTTAATTTTCCGGCAGATCGGTATCCAGAAAGGATGCCAGGTTCTTTGACTGTAAATGACATTTTGCATATTTGTAAAACGTTCCTTCAAAATTACCTAAAGCGATGATAACACCGGGCCAGCCGTCCAGAAACCCCAGTTTCAACACATAAAGAGAAAATGCGGCCCATACCCCGTGAAGCAGGGCGCTGGCCATGCCGGGTTTTTTGCCTGCTGCATACATTTTCTGGGCGCCCAGCGTCGAATACCGGTTGGCCTTGTGGATGATCTCTTCCAGATTTTTAAACGGAATCTGATGAATAAATGATTTCAAGGTGCCGCAGGGCTGTTGGCTGATCACTTCATACCGCTCGTGCACGGCATCGTTTTCAAACCGAAGCGCTCCTTTTCTGAATACCTGGGGCTGGCGGAAATCCGGATAAAATCCCCCATGCCGGATCCATTTTCCCATAAAATAGTTGCGCCGGGGCACATAATAGGCATCTTTGCTTTCCGGGTCATGGATGATCCGGGAAATTTCCTCTCTGGCCGCCTTGGTGCAGCGTTCATCCGCATCCAGGCTGAAAATCCAGTCATGGGTGCAGGCGGAAATGGCCTGATTTCTCAAATCGCCGAATCCTTTGAACGGAATCTGGACCACCCGGGCCCCGAGGTCCTGGGCAATGGCTGCGGTGCGATCCGTGCTGAAGGAGTCCGCCACAATGATTTCATCCGCCCAGGCCACACTTTGGACCGCATCCAGGATTTTGTCTTGTTCATTAAAAGCGATAATATAAACCGATAGTTTTGCCATACATCATCCTGCTGTATCAGATGAATTTAAATCATACAATGATCCATGTGCTTTCAGGCGGTTCAGCCCGTTTCTGCATACATGGGAATCCGCAGCCATGGCTTTTTTAAGCAGACGATCATTGTCCGAAAGCCGGTTTCGAAGATTTTCCCGGTGCCACAGATGATAACACACGGCCCGGAAAGGGTGATCTTTGCGAACCAGGCCGTGTTTGAACAACCGGACGGCAAATTCGGAATCCTCCCGGCCCCATCCCTCAAAATCATGGTTGAATCCGTTCACTGCAACCACATCAGTTTTAAAAACTCCCATATTACAACTTCGGATGCCTGACAACCCATGGCTTTTTTTCAGACCCGGAAAAAACGGAATTCGAAAAATATGGTGGGCATTGCCCAGGTGCCCTGCCAGAGCCCAAAAAAGCAGACGGCCAAAAGAAAGACAATCGGTTATGTCAAACGTCGGAGATGTGCTTTCATCCACCAATACCCGTTTCCCCTGAAAAAAACACCCAGGCTCCGATAAGGCCAGGTGATCAGCCAGGAAATGGGGACCGGGGATACAATCGCCATCCAGAAACACCAGATAATCTCCTGACGCGGCGGCAACGGCTTTGTTCCTTGCCCGGGCGGCCCGGAACCCCAGATCTTTTTGCCAGACATGAAAAACAGCCGGGCCGGGCCGATGTTTGAAACCGGTCAGCATCACCCGGGTGTCAGGGCCGGAGCCATCATCCGCCACCAGGATCTCATCCGGGAGCCGGGTCTGGGCATACAGGCCTTGCAGCACTTTTTTCAACGCATCCGGCCGGTTATAGGTGGTGACGATCACAGACAGTTTCATGGTGCTTTTGTTTTCCGATAAATGGCATCATACACCTGATCCACAGACAGGTCTTTCATGCACCTGAAATCATACCGGGTGCAGGGATATTTTGCATAACAGGGGGCACAGGGCAGATCCAGCTGAATCACCGTGTGAATATCTCCATAAGGCCCGGTGCGTACCGGGTTGGCCGGACCGAAAACGGCAAACACCGGAATGTTCAGGGCGGCGGCCAGGTGCATGGGACCGGTGTCGTTGCATACAAAAAACGCGGCCCGGCTGATAACAGGGATCAGCTCTTTGAGACCGGTTTTCCCGGCAATGGAAATGGCATTTCCCTTGGCATGGGCCACCACAGTATCGGCAATACCGGCTTCACCCCCCGAAGCGATCACCACACTGGGCAAAGACAGGCGGGATGCCAGTTCCCCGAATTTTTCTGCCGGCCACTGGTTGGCCGGTTTACCGGCAGATGGGGCTATGACCACATACTTTTTGGGCAGGGTTTGCAAAATGTCCGGGGCGGGATCATACGGTGCCAGGGGATATTCAATGGTATTGATCTCACACCCCATGTACCGGGCGATCTCAAGATACCGGTCAATGGCGTGAATTTTCATGCTGCCGTGAATCCTGTGGGTATAAAAAAACGGACTGCCTTCATCAGATTCCGCAAATCCCAGCCGGACCGGGGCTTTGGAAAACCAGGTGATCACACCGGACCGGAACAGCCCGGACAGGTCAATGGCCACATCATATCCCACACAGCCCAGCTGCTTTTTCAAAGACAGAATTTCTTTGACCGTGTCTTCCAGGCGGGACCATTGTTTCCATTGGTCTTTTTTTATCACCCACAGGGTGTGGATCAGGGGATGGCCTTCCAGAAAGGTGTGCAGGCCGTGTGACACCACCCAGTCCACCCGGGCGTGGGGAAACCGTTTTTTTACCGCATCAAGGAAAGGCAGTGAATGAATGATGTCTCCAAATGCACTGGGCTTGATGATCAGAATTTTTTGAATGGATGAAAACAGTTTCTTTCTCCTTGAAATTCAGGATCCACGCTTATGAATCCAGAATCCGGCAACAGGTGTCAAACACCATGTCCACCGTGATCCGGTCCATGCAGGCATGATCCGTGGGGCAGTCATCTTTCAGGCAGGGCGCGCAGAGCACCGGTACCCGGATGATGGTGCTGGCCGGGCTGTCCGGGGAGGTGGCCTTGGGATCGGTGGAACCGATAATCGCCACCTGGGAAATATTCAAGGCGGCGGCCGCGTGCATGAGTCCTGAATCATTGGTGACAAACAAATCACACTGGTGTATCAGGGCAAACGCCTGACCCAGGGTGGTTTCACCGGCCAGGTTCACGCAGCATCCCGGTGCCATGGCACGGATCTGTTCGCCCAGGGCCCGGTCTTTGGGCCCCCCAAAAATCAGAATCCGCGTGTCATAGGTTTTGGCCAGTCGTCTGCACAAGGCGGCATATCGATCCGGAAACCAGCGTTTGGCGGTTCCGCCGGTGGCCCCGGGGTTGATGCCCAGAACCCGGTCCGACCCATTTTTTTTCAGATTAACTAGCCGGTGATCCGCGTCATCCCGATCAGCGGAAGACAGATACAGGTCCATGTCCCGGCCGTGGGTTGCCAGTCCGGCACCGGTGAGAATCCCCAGATAATAATCGATGAGATGTGTTTTTTTCAGTGCCGGATCCAGCGGAATCGCCGGCTTGAGCAGCCAGGTTCTGGCATCGGTATTGTATCCCACCCGCACCGGAACCCGGGCCAGAAACACCAGCAGGGCCGCCTCAAAGGCATTCTGCATGAGAATCGCCAGATCAAATTGCCGCTGCCGGATATCTGATGCCAGACGCAGGGTTCCCGCCCCCATTTTGTGGCGGTTTGCTGCATCATATACCATCACGTCATCCACATATGGGTTGTTCTCATAAACAGGAATCACCCAGGGTTTGGCCAGCACTGTGATATGTGCATCCATAAAATTTTTGCGCACCGCCCGGATCACCGGAGTGGTCATAATGGCATCCCCCACCCAGTTGGCGGCCCGGATCAGAATTCTGCGGCAGATTTGATTGGATATATTTTTCTTCATTGTTTTTCAGATCAAAGGGGTTACCGGGGTTCCTGTTTAGGCCACAGGCACCAGGGTTTGGTTTTCCACCGGTTGTGCACCCAGAAATACTGGTCCGGACACTGGCGGACCATGGTTTCCACGGCCGTAGTGAATTGCTGGGTATTGGTTTCAATATCCGTGATGGGATCTCCTGTGACTGTCACAGGTACTTCCGGCAGAAACTGGATGATAAACTGTCTGCCATGGCGGATGGTGTACAGGGGCACCACAGGCGCATCGGTTTTCATGGCCAGTTTGGCCAGACCGCTGTTGGTGCAGGCAGGTCGACCGAAAAACCGGACAAACACCCCTTTGTACCAGTCCACATTCTGATCGATCAGGGTCCCCACCACCCCGCCGGATGCCAGGATATCCTCCAGTTTGCCGGCGGCCCCCCGCATGGGGACCATGGTCACCCCGAACCGTTGTCTCAACCGGCGGATCAAGTGTTCAAGGGGCTCAAAATCCAGTTTGCGGTAGATGGCATACCCTTTTAATCCAGTGCCTTCAATGGCCGGAATCAGCATCTCAAAATTGCCCATGTGGCAGGTGATCACCAGAACACCTTTGCCTTTGGCATGGGCCGCTGTCACATGCCTCAGCCCTTTGACCGTGAAATGAGACAAAAACCGGGATTTGGAGAGCCGGGCCGACCAGGCCACTTCAAACAGCATGGATGCAATGTTGACAAACACCTGCCGGGCGGTTTGCTCGATTTTTTCTTCTGACCATTCACGGCCGAATGCCCAGGTCAGGTTGTCTATGGTGATGTTGCGATGGCGTTTGTCGATTCGAAACCAGAGCCGCCCCAGAACCCGGGCAAAAAAATCCGCCACCGGGATGGGAATGATTCCCATAAAAAAAATCATCCGCTTCAACAGCCGGTATATCTGTTCATCTTTCATGATTCATTGATGTCTCACGTTTGAATCCGGGTTTCAACCAGACGGCAAAACCCGGATTCATTTTCAAGTGTCAGGGTGATCCCGATGACGGCCAGATCCAGAGGCCAATCAATATCTTTGTCCAGCCTGGCCCGGTCTTTCTGGGTGGTCACCAGCATGGCTGCATTCAAAGCCTTTGCCCGGTGCCGGATCTGTAAAATGTCAGCCCTCTTATACCGGTAATGATCCTCAAATTCAAGGTGATCCAGGATATTTGCACCGAACCCCTGGATGGTGCGGAAAAAGGCCCGGTTGTCGGCAATACCGGAAAACAGAACTGCGGGCACGCCCTGAAGACTGTCTGACAACAAAGGTGTTTCTGATTTTTTTTGCGTGGCAAGATGTGATTGGCTGTTTCGGGAACCGGCCGGATACACACCCGCCAGAAACGGGTGGTGCCGGCTGTAAAACACGGGCAGATCCGGAGCAAGCGCTGAAACAGGGTGGGACATGACTTCAGGTGTTTCCGGACACCGGGTCAGAATCACGGCATCGGCCCTGGCCAGAGCCGGGGCTGCGGGTTCCCTGAGGCGGCCGGCCGGCAGCATCCGTCCGTTTCCCAATGGCACATCATGATCCATCAGGACCAGATCCAGGTCGCGCTGCAGCTGCCTGTGCTGAAACCCGTCGTCCAGAACCACCACATCCACATCCAATTGGTCCAGGGCCAGGCATCCGGCCCGGTACCTGTCTTTTCCCACCACCACGGGAAATCGTTTCAGGCAGGCCATCATATAGGGTTCATCTCCGGCCGCACACGCATCCAGAAACATTCGGGTGCCGTCGCTCACAATGGCAGCCGAATGTTTCAGACGGCCTTTGTATCCCCGGCTGATCACCACGGGTTTTTTGCCCGATTCAATCAACATTTTTGCCAGATACACAGCCATGGGTGTTTTCCCCGTCCCTCCGGCCATGATATTGCCCACGGAAATCACAGGACAGGGCAGGCGTTTCCGGGAAATTCGATCGGATTGGTACCAGCGGTTTCGAAGAACCGCACCCGTCTGATACCCGTAAGACACCGCTTTGAGGAGGGTGTCAAAGGACAGAAAAGGAGCGGGATCCTGACGTTTGGATGCAAGAATGATTTTTTTTTCCAGGGACTTAAACATATTTTCCCCCGGTCTTCAGTGGTGACAGTATCGCCAAGGTCCGGTCCACTGCACCGGCGTTTTCTTCCAGCACGCTGAATGCCCGATGTCCCATTTGCGCGGCATCATCCGGACACGTCATCAGATCAGCCAGGTTGCGGGCCAGGGCGTTTGCATCATCCACCTGACAGGCACCCGCCCGGGCCAGCAGCAGATCTGCCACTTCGGCAAAATCTTCCATGTGCGGACCGAACAATATCGGTTTTTTGAACATGGCCGGTTCCAGCGGATTATGGCCTCCGCACGGCACTAAAGACCCGCCGATAAAGGCGGCATCACACACGGCATAAGCCTTTGCCAGCACGCCCAAACAGTCCAGAAGCATCACCGGTGCATCTTTGGGGTTGTCTCGGGTGGTGGAAAGCAATATCGATTCCCCTCCTTTTTTGGCGATATCCCGGGCCACCTGTTTACACCGGCCCGGATCCCTGGGCGCAACCAACAGTTTCAGGTCCGGCACCTGTCGGCGCACCTGCTGAAAAGCTTCCCACACCATGGATTCTTCTTTGGGATGGGTGGATCCGGCCACCCACAATGGTTGGGTGTCATCCATGTGAAACCAGCTTTTTAGCTCGTTTTTCTCTGTATCGGTCAGGGTTTTCAGCGGATAATCAAATTTGATGTTCCCGGCCAGGGTCAACCGGGACATGGGAACCCCCAGGGCATTGAACCGTTCCAGATCACGGCGGGTCTGCACCGCCACATGGGTCAGTCTGGAAAAAAAAAGCGGCCCGGCCGGTCCCAGCCGGCGGTACCCGTGAAAGGACCGGCGTGACAGCCTGGCATTCACCAGAACCACAGGAATTTGTTTCCGATCCATGGCATGAAGAAATCCCGGCCACAGGTCAGTTTCCACCAGACAGACCCATGCCGGATCAATCTTTTTTTGGACCCTTGCAACGGCCCAGGGCAGATCAAAGGGAAAATACGCAAGTTGGGAAACCAGGGGAGAATCTGCCCGGCAGAACAGGGTGCGGGCCGTGTCATAACCGGTCCGGGTGGATGCCGTAAAAACGATCGGGGTCTGTGGAAAATGATCATGGACCGCCATAACCAGCGGCAGGGCGGATTTGACTTCCCCCACGGAAAGGGCGTGAATCCAGACCGGTTTCCGGGGACCGGACTGTTTTTTTATGCCGGTACAAAGCCCCAGGCGCTGCATCAGATTGGCCCGCCTTTTTTTCGACACCAGCCACACAATCGGCAAAAAAGGCAGCACCAGTATGAATCCCGTGATAACCAGGATGTGATAACACCAGATCATAACCGTTTATTCCGTGTTGATCAGAAAAATGATGCCGCCGCACAAAAACAGCGCATTGGCTACCCAGGGCGCCACCATTGCGGGGAGCACCCCGGCATATCCCATGGACAGGCAGATGCCGTACACCACCCAGTAAAAAAAAGAGATGGCCACCCCCAGTCCGATGGCGCCGGGCAGATTCACCCGGGCAAAAGACCGCATACCTGCGGCCGCACCGGTCAAAGCCATGATGACGCAGATAAAGGGGAATGCGATTTTCCCGTGCATGTCCACTTCATACGTGGTGGCGTCATACCCTTCATCCCGGACTTTTTCCACATAGGATTTCAGTTCGAAAAATCCCATTTCATCGGATTTTTTCACCCATTGCCCCAGATCTTCAGGCACCAGGCCCAGATCCGACAGTCTCATGTCCGACAGGGTCACATCATAATCGTGGGTGTCCGGATTATAGGTCTGTTCCACCACATCCTCCAGAAGCCACTGCCCCAGCTCATATCTGCCGAAACGCGCATCGATGCGGGAAATCAGAGAAAAATCTTCCCCCAGAGTCGTGGCGCAGACACCGGCCACGGTTTTCTGGACCGGGTCAAAAAAACGGATGTGCACCAGCCGGTTGTCGGTTTTGATCCAGATATTGTTCTGGTTCTGGGTCATCTGATTTTGCTTCCGGATCTCATACTGACGGATATCATTGGATTTTGCCATGGACAACGGCACCAGGGATTCGCCTAAAACAAACATTATCCCGGCCATAATCAGGCTGATACCCACTGCCGGTCTGACCAGAAAATACACGGAGATGCCTGAAGATTTCACTGCGGTCAGCTCATTGTTCCGGTTCATCAGCCCGAACACGGTGATGGTAGCCAGAAGCACGGCGGCCGGAGTCAGTTGAACAAACATGAACGGCAGCTTGAGAACCACATACCAGAACGCATACACCAGTGAAATACTGGATTCCAGAAATTTGTCCATGCGGGACAGATAATCGATGATCACAAACAGCACCAGAATCAGGGCCTGAATCACCCCGAAAAAGGTCAGAAATTCTTTGAGCCAGTATCTATGCAGACAGGTCATGGCGTGTCAGTTTCGTGTAAATTTGTTTAATCCAAACCCCGGCCCGGGATATCTGTGCCGGCATCTTTACCGGATTTTCATCGGCATTTCGCTTGAGCAGATATATTGCCGCTCCGCCCATGATCAGGTTGGGAAGCCACATGCCCAGAACCGGGGGAAAACGACCGGTTTCTCCGGCAGACCATCCTGCGGCCAGAAAAATATAATAAACCAGCAGAAAAAACACCCCGAACCCCAGGCCGGACGAGCGTCCCGCAACCAGAGACTGAACCCCCAAAGGAAACGCCAGCAATCCCAGAAACAGGCAGGCAAACGGCACGGAAAATTTTTCATGCAGCACCATTCTGGCCTCGCTCATTCTGGTTTTGTCTCCTGCCTGGGACCGGATAAACGTCACCAGTTCCCGGATATCGTACTCGTCCAGATCCTTTTGAACGGCGGTGCCGTTTTTCTGCTGCATTTCAGCCAGGTCGATATTGATATCATAATGTCCGAACCGGATGTTGGACACGGTTTTTTCCTTGATGTCCACCTGATTGATCATCCCGTTGAACAGCCGGATGGTATACACATCCTTGTCCGGTGAATGAATCAACCGTCCTTCCGGGGCAATGGAAATCCGGGTCATGCCCTTCACCGACCGGTCCTCAATAAACACGTCTGTCAGGTCTTTTGTTTTCATGTCTACGTGTGACACATAGATCATGATGCCTTCAAGCCGGGAGTTGAACTGCCGTTCTTCTATGGCCAGATCCATGCTGGACCGGGCCATATCCAGGGTTTTTTCCTTGATGGACAGCTTGCCCCAGGGAACGGCGAACACGGTGACAAAAAGGGTCAGCCCGGTCCCCAGCAGACAGAAGAGCAGCACCGGCGGCAGCAGCCGGTATAAAGACAGACCCGCCCCTTTCATGGCGGTCATTTCATTTTCTCCGGACATGCGGATAAATGTCAGCAGCACCGCCACCATCACGGACATGGGAATGGTGAATTCCATAAATCTGGGCAAGGTGAACACAATCATCATGATCACAGCCAGCATGTCTGCATTGTAATTGACCACCAGGTTCATGATTTCCGGAATCCGGGTCATCAGAAACACAAAAGTCAGAAAACACAGACTGATCCCGAAAGGCGGGAAAAATTCCCGGAAAATATACCGATGTATGGTGGTGGGCGCACGCATAAGAAAGGAAATTATAAGTTTGGACTCCCGGTGTCAAGGCATGATGCAAATACCGGTTTTCAAACCCGGCATTTCATGGTATGAACACCTTCATGAACTGCATTGTCATCGCCGGGGGCCGCCTGGATCCGGCCCGGACCCGAACCTGGCACCGGCACATCCACCGTCTTCTGAAAACCGCGGATCTGATTATTGCTGCGGACAGCGGCGCCGGACATCTGAAAAAAAACGGAGTCCTGCCCCATGTGATCGTCGGGGATCTGGACTCCATTGACCCGGACACACTGAACTTTTTCAAAAAAAACAAGGTCCCGGTCCAACCTTATCCCCGCCGGAAAAACAGAACCGATATGGAATTGTGCCTGGATTATGCCAAAAACCGGGGTGCCACCCATATCACCATGCTGGCTGCCACCGGTACCCGGCTGGATCATACACTGGCCAATGTACTGCTGCTGGTTCCCCTGGCAGATGCCGGTATCTGTGTCAGAATCATGGATGCGCACAATGAGATCTGCCTGGTGAAAGACCGATTGGAACTGTCCGGAAATCCCGGGGATCTGGTGTCGCTCATCCCTTTGACCGCCACGGTCACCGGGGTCACCCTCACGGGCCTGTCCTATCCGCTCCGGGATCAGACATTGAGAATAGGCACCACCCTGGGCATCAGCAATTTTTTTTCAGAATCCGCGGCACAGATTTCCATCAAGTCCGGCACGCTTCTGGTGATCCGGTCCATGGATTGAATAAAAAAAGGTGCGCTTTTTACAGCACACCTTTTTTTACAATTTATCAATACAATATATGATCAGCCGCAGGATCCGCCGCATCCGCCACAATCCGGTGCGCCGAGATCCATATTGGAATCCAGATGAAATCCCATTCCCGTGAAATCGATTTTAATCTGTTCCGCTTTTTGCATGAATTCTTTGTCCACAACAAATTTGTGACCTTTTACTTCAAAACTGTCATCTGAATTTTTAGGCTCATCCAGAGCCATGGCCAGGGAGGGTCCCCCTCAGCCGCCGGAATTCAGAAAAATACGAATCGGGGTCGGTTCCTTCCCCTGAAAGTAGTTGTCGATCTGCTCCTTTGCAGGATCTGTCAATTCAATCATTGGTAAACTCTCCTTATGGTTTATTGAATTCAGGATGTGCCCGCCTGAATGACCCATAGTTTAATCACCGTCCCATGGCCTGTCAATGTCAGGCGGCCTTTTTTTATCCTCCGGTCATCAAAGTGGTATTCACGCGTTGCCATATTTGAAAAATTCTATATAACATATATTTATGAAATTGTCCGTTCCTTTTATTGTGGATGCCCCCTATATCGATTTTCTGGTTAAAAACAAATCGGTACTGTCATCTGTGTATTTTGCGTTGCCAGACGGTCCGGCACTCGATGCCCGAATTCAGTTCGGATCTTTGGACTTGCCTTTTTTAAAAAAGCATCTGCCCCGCCTGGGTAAAATCAAAACCTATTGTCTTTTCAACACCCGCTTTATCACCCCGGAACGGTATTTTGACACCCGGTTTCTGAACCGGATACTGGACCGGCTCCAGGCCCTGGATTCGATTGGCAGCCTCAGCGGCATCGTGTTCTCGGATATGTATCTGCTCACGGCCCTGTCAAAAACCGGGCACAAACAGGTGAAATCCCTGGAAGCCGTGCCCGGAATCAACATGATGCTGGACAATGCCCCCAAAGCATTTTCCATGCTGGCAGCCATCCGGGAAACCCGGTTTAAACTGCCTGGAAAACTGGTGCTGGACCGATCTTTGAACCGGGATTTCAACGGCTTGGGAAAAATGGTGTCCGCCATCCGGCAGGCCTTTCCGGATGTGGGCATTGAACTGATGGCCAATGAAGGGTGCCTGAGCCACTGCCCGTTCAAACTCACCCATGATGCCCAGGTGTCTTTGTCCAATACCAGACTGGTCCCGGAGATGACCCACCGGATCAGTCAGAGGCATGGGTGTCATGATTTTTTTCATCATCACCCACATTTTTTTTTCAGCAGCCCGTTCATCCGGCCCGAAGATCTGACCGCGTATGCCCGGCTTGCCGACACCGTCAAAATCAGCGGCCGAACTCTGGGATCACGCTTTTTAATTCAGGCCGTCAATGCATATATCCACCAATCATTTGACGGCAACCTGCTGGAATTGATGGATGCCACCCGGTTTTTAGCCGATGCTTATCACGTGGACAACAAACAGCTGGGACCTGATTTTTTAAACACCCTTGCCGGGTGCAATCACTTGTGTGTAAACTGCACCCGATGCCGGGACCTGTTCAACCGAACCGCCCGGCAACAGACACGGATACTCAAACCCTACAAGGACAGACCATGAAAATACTGGTGACCGGTGGTGCCGGCTATATCGGCAGCCACACCTGCGTGGCCCTTCTCGAACAGAACATGGATGTGGCGGTGGTGGACAATCTGTGCAACAGCACCCAAGCCTCCTTAACCCGGGTGGAGCAGATCACCGGCAAATCCGTGGATTTCTTTAACAGGGATCTGCTGGACAAAGACGCGCTCAGCCGGGTCTTTGAACGGTCCCGGCCCGATGCGGTGATTCATTTTGCCGGGCTCAAAGCCGTGGGGGAATCCATTACCCTGCCGTTGACCTATTTTAACAACAATATCACCGGCACCTTGAACCTGTTGTCGGTCATGGCTGACTCAGATGTCAAAAAAATTATTTTCTCCTCATCGGCCACCGTATATGGAGATCCCGACACCCTGCCCATCACGGAAACGTTTCCGTTGTCTGTCACCAACCCCTACGGCCGGACCAAATTAATGATCGAACAGATTCTTGAGGATCTGTTCATATCTGATCCTGCATGGCATATTGCCCGGCTCCGGTATTTCAATCCGGTGGGGGCCCATCCCAGCGGCCTGATCGGAGAAGACCCCCGGGGAATTCCCAACAATCTGGTGCCTTATATCGCCCGGGTGGCCATTGGTTCCCTGGACCGGGTCCGGGTGTTCGGCAATGATTACCCGACCCCGGACGGCACCGGGGTCCGGGATTATATTCATGTGTGTGATCTGGCGGAAGGCCATGTCAAAACCCTGCCCAGACTGCTGGCCGCCCCCGGTGTTCTCACCTACAACCTAGGCACGGGAAAAGGATATTCTGTACTGGAAATGATCCAGGGATTTGAACGGGCCTGCGGCCGCCCCATCCCCTATGACACAGATCCCCGGCGGCCCGGGGATATTGCAGCCTGCTGGGCCGACCCCGGCAAAGCCGAAAACGAACTGGGGTGGAAGGCCACTCGAACCTTAGACGATATGTGTGCAGACGCCTGGCACTGGCAGCAGAAAAATCCCCATGGCTATGACCGATCCTAGCCTTTGTCCGGCCAATTCAGGCCTAGTGGCCATCGGGGCCCGGCTCAGGCACTGTTCCCGGATCACGACACTGGGATTCCGGCCCAATTTTAGTGACTATCCCCTTAAACAACAGCAGCAGCTGATCTCGGCCCGGCGCATCCTTTACCCCACCGCGTTTTATGCAAGTCTGTTCAATGCCATGGGCAAACCCACGTTTCCCAGTGTTCACACCTACACTTTTGCCATGGACAAAATCCGGCAGACCGCCATGTTTCAGATGCTGGGCGTTCCGCATCCCAAAACCCGGGTATATTACGGTCCCCGCCAGAAACAGACCATCCTGTCAGAATTTTCTTTTCCATTCATTGCCAAAATCCCCCGGGGCTCGGCCCGGGGCCAGGGGGTTTTTCTCATTACAAATCCAAAAGATCTGTCCACGTACCTGAACCGGAAAGGCCCGGCCTATATCCAGGAATACCTGGCTTTAGACCGGGACATGCGGATCATCATCATCGGCCGGGACGTGGTGCTGGCCTACTGGCGGGTCGCCCCGGCAGATACCTTCAAAACCAATATCTCCCAGGGAGGCCACATCTGTTTTGATCCGGTGCCGGCCGCTGCCCTGGATCTGGCGCTTTCAACCGCTGACAAATGCGGGTGGGACGATGTGGGCATCGATATTGTGGAATCCCAGGGCCGGTTTCTGGTGCTGGAAGGCAATATGAAATACGGGACCAAAGGATTTAAAACCGTGGGAATCGATTACAAGCAGATGCTGTGCGACAAAATTCTCAACAATGAGGTCTGACCGGGACCGGCTACAGCAACCCGGCGTCTTTTTCATCTTTTTCCCATTCCGACAGATACGCCTGAACAGCGGCATACCTGGCATTTTCCCGGGGCCTTAACCACACATATCCCATGGCCTCCAGATGATTTTCCAGCAGACTGAAAAATGCGGCCGCCACCTGGTGCCCATCATCTCCAGGCACGGGGACCGCATTCATCCGGTTTTCCACCGCCCGGGTCAGGTGCCCTTCAGGGACAAAAAAATCACACACCACATGATTCCATTCTTCGGGAAAATCCTGGATTTTCCATGCAATCAGATGGTCCGGCCGCAGAATCCGGGTATTTTTCACATTGAAATCCGACCGGACAATCTTTGTTTTTCCCGGGGCAAATCCCATCAATGCTTCGAGCACATCCCGGGCCGTATGCCCGAAAATCCACTCTTCAGGCCCCAGCAGCACCGGGGGGAATTCTGCACTGGTCAACGCGAATTCAAACGGACCGGTCTGTTTCCAGAACCGCCTGAAATCGGAGGCATGGGGCAACACCTGTCTGACGACCTTCATATCTGTATTTCCTTTTCACTCATTTTTCTTTTATAAACCACATGGGCGGTCCGGTTCAAGTAAAACCGAAAAACCGAACCCGGCGGATCAATTTTCTTGACCGGATGTGATTTTTCTGTTAACCATTCTTTCCTGTTATGGTTAACGAAATACAGCATATCCGCCAGATCATCCTGGAAAAATTATACCGGGCAAAGGGCCGCACCATTTCCGGGGTCAGACTCAGTGAACTGACCGGCATCTCCCGGGTGGCCATATGGAAACATATCCATGCTTTGAAACAAGACGGGTTTCTGATCGAATCCAGCCCTAAAGGGTATTTTCTGACAGACCCGGACAACCTGCTGCTGCCGGTCTGCTTTGACCCGCCTTTATCCGAACGGATCCATTATTTTCCCCGGGTGACCACCACCATGGACACGGCAAGAGAACTGGCCCGGCAGGGTGTGCCCCATGCCAGCTGTGTGGTGGCGGAACATCAGATAAAAGCCCGGGGCCGGCTCAACCGCAAATGGGAATCAGACCCGGGCGGGCTGTGGATCACCCTGATTTTGACTCCGGACACCCCGCCGGCCCTGGCCTATCTGTACAATTTTGCCGCATCCCTGAGTCTGTCTTTGACTTTGGAAACCTTGTTCAAACTGGATGTGCGGGTCAAATGGCCCAATGACCTTCTGCTGGAGGGAAAAAAACTGGCAGGGCTATTGTCTGAGATCGAAACCCGGGCGGATATGATCCGGTTTCTGCTGGTGGGTATTGGTATCAATGTCAACAACGACCCCTCTTCCAGTGCATTTGAGTCCATCTCCATTGGCCAGGCCCTGGGCCGACCCGTATCCAGAAAAAAAATTCTGGCGCAATTTCTCCAGTGTTTCTTTGACCGGATCCAGGATTTGAATGCCCGAAACATCATGGGGGCATGGAAGCAGCGCACCAGTACCATCGGCACCCGGGTCCGGGTGGAAACCCGGAATCAGACCATCCAAGGCCTGGCCCAAGATGTGGATGACGCGGGCACCCTGTGGGTGAAAGATTCAAAAGGACAAAATCATCCCATTATTTACGGGGACTGTTTTCATACCTGAAAGGAAATATACGATGACTCAGACAGACAGTTTGCGGCCCATGGTTCATGCGGCATTGTTTGTGGCTTTGATATGTGTGGGTGCGTTTATCGCCATTCCCATTGGACCGGTTCCCATAGTGCTGCAGAACATGTTTGTTCTGCTGGCCGGCCTGATTCTGGGACCGGCCTGGGGAACCGCCTGCGTTGCCGTGTATCTGCTGATCGGCCTGGCCGGTTTGCCGGTATTTGCCGGCGGCACGTCAGGAATCGGAAAAATATTCGGCCCCACAGGCGGATATCTGCTGGGATACCTGCCTGCGGTCCTGGTGACCGGGGCGATATCCAGGTTTCTGGGCCAAACACCGTTCCGGGATATCCTGGCCATGATCGGAGGTTCCATCATGCTCTACGGGGTCGGGGTCCCATGGTTGAAGCTGGCGTTTTCCCTGTCCTGGGGCCAGGCCCTGGCGCTGGGCCTGATTCCGTTTCTTTTGGGGGATGCCGTGAAAATCGCGGGCGCTGTGGTCATGGCCCGAAAAATCCGGCCCCTGCTCAAGGAATAATTTATCATGCCCCGGCCCATTCTGGAAATCGATCATTTAACCCATGCATTTTTCAACGGTACTGGGATTCATGATATCTGCGCCCGGATCTTTCCCGGAGAATTTATTCTTGTGGCCGGACCCAACGGATCCGGAAAAACCACACTGATAAGGCATCTCAATGCCCTGGTCCGGCCGACATCCGGTGAAATCCGGCTCCATGGCCGATGCGTGACCGAAAATCTGATTGTCACCCGGAAAACCATCGGCATGGTATTCCAGGATGCAGACACCCAGATTGTTGCAGACACGGTCCAAGACGAGGTGGCATTCGGCCTGGAAAACCTGAATACACCCCGGGCCCGGATTCTTGAAAAAGTCGATCAGACCCTGGCATACATGAATCTGATTTATTTAAAAGACCGGAACCCTTCCACCCTGTCCGGCGGTGAGAAACGACGGCTGGCCATCGCCGGCATCCTGGTCATGGATCCGGAAATTATCGTGCTGGATGAACCCTTTGCCAACCTGGATTATCCCGCTTCCCGGGATCTGGTGGAGATCATCTGCCGGTTGAACCGGGAAGGACAAACCATTATCATGGCGACCCACGAAGTGGAAGAGGTGATCACTTACGCGTCCCGAATGCTCATCATGGACGGTCAGGGCCGTCTGGTCAAAGATGGGCCGCCCAGAGAACTGCTGGGAAATCTGGAGTACTTCGGCATCAGAGAGCCCTGTTTTTCCCGAATGGGATATTCGGCCCCGCCATGGCAGACCTGACCCTGTTTTCTTTTCAGGCCGGCACCACGGTCCTGCATCACCTGGATGTCCGGGCCAAGACCGTTCTGGTGTGCATGCTGAGCATGGCGCTGTTCACCGCCGGGTTCAGCGCATGCCTGGTCTGCTTTCTGGTGGTGTATCCATTGATGTGTGCCATCGGCATGCCCATGGACCGCTTAATCGTCCGATTAAAGGGATTTATTCTGCTTCTGGCCCTTATGGCGGCCACCCGGGCGGTCACGGTACCGGGAGAACCGATTTTATCTGCTTCAGGGATTGAGATCACCCGGCAGGGCCTGGCCCAGGGATCTTTGGTAGGGGTGCGGTTTTTTCTGGTCATGGTGATCGGCCTGCTCTTTGCCGCCACCACCCGGCCGGCTGCGTTGAAAAGCGCGGCCCAATGGTTTTTGGCACCTGTTCCGTTTGTGCCGGAAAAGCGGGCGGCCATCATGATCAGTCTGTGCCTCAAATTTTTTCCCCTGATCCTTTCCCGGGCCGGACAAACAGCAGACGCGGTGAATGCACGGTGCAGCAGTTTCAGAAAAAACCCGGTCCGGCAAATCCGGTTTCTGACCCTGCCCCTGCTCAAAAAAACCGTTATCAGTGCCGATCATTTGTGTCTGGCCATGGATGCCCGGTGTTACACGGAACACCGCACGGATCCCGCATTTGAATCCAGCGGCAGAGAACGGCTCTTTCTGGGGGCCGGCACCGGGCTCTGCACAGCGATGGTAATTCTTTCCCGGGAATCCTTCTGGATGATATTTTGGTAATCTGCCACATTTGTGGTTGATCCGCGTTTCAATTTGTTGTACAGTTTTCGATCACGATAATTCATCATTACTTTTATGAATGACCTGATAAAATAATACAGGCGTTGTAAAAGGAGGTATCCATCATGACATCCCCCAGGGACCCTGTTTCAGGCCCTTCCGTGCTGGATTTGCGGGGAAGGCAGTCTGTCCGGGCGACATTTAAACTGTCCCAGAAAGCCATCGATGCCATCGGGCTGGTGGCGGTTCACATGGGCATCAAGCAGAAATCCCTGTTTGACCACATCATTGAAGATATGGATGCCATGGAAAAACTGGCCCGGTCCATCCGTTTGCCCCAGTTTGAAAAAATCCACCGGCGGCAGAAAACCTATGTCATGAGCCGCCGGACCATCGATGCCTTGAGCACGGTGTCAAGGGCCCATGACATGCCAAGGGATGCGCTGGTGGAATATGCGGTGCAGAAACTGGAATCTGTGATACAAAGCGAAAAACTGCGCCATGAAGAACGCAAAAAAATGGCGGTTGAAGTGATGGCCCACTTTGAAAAAGGAGAACAGCTGTACCGGTCGGTCACCCGGAATCTGGGAAAGGACGATCCGTTCTCCCGCCATCTGGGCAAAGCGGTTCAGGCGGCCAGAAAAACAGCGGAAGAACTTCAGACATTTCTGAATAAAAGCCGGGTACTGGAAGATTTTTAACCAAGGAGGTTGCATTGATAGAGATTCAAGATCTGACCAAATACTATAATGATTTCTGCGCGGTGGATCATATCAGCCTGTCGGTTCGACCCGGAGAGATTCTGGGCCTGCTCGGGCCCAACGGCGCAGGAAAGACCACCACGCTGCGAATGCTCACCGGATATTTCAAACCCACATCCGGACAGATCTCGGTCAAGGATCTTCACATGCCTGAGCATACCCTGAAAATCAAATCATTGGTGGGGTATCTGCCGGAATCAGCGCCGTTGTACCATAACATGCTGGTGTATGATTATCTGACCTATGTGGCCCGGCTCAAAGGGTTGAAGGACCCGGACCGCCAACTGGAACGGCTTCACACCCTGGCCGATCTGTGCGGCTTGTCCGGCATCATGCACAAACCCATCGTTACCCTGTCCAAAGGGCTTAAACAACGGGTGGGGCTGGCCCATGCCATGATGACGGACCCGGAAATCCTGATACTGGATGAACCCACCTCCGGCCTGGATCCCAATCAGATCGCCGAGATCCGGAGCATCATCCGGCAGATCGGCAAGAAAAAAACCGTTATTTTTTCCACCCATATCCTCAGTGAAGCAGAAGCCACCTGCGACCGCATTGTGATCATCAACAACGGCAAGGTCGTGGCCGACGACACCACCACCCGGCTCAAACAGGGCGCGCTTCAGAACAATCTGATCCGTCTGGCCCTGAAAGGACCGGATTTAAAAACCGCGTGTCAGTTTCTGGCGGACATGAATTTGAATCTGTCTGTCAGCGCCCTGACCCCGGACATGGATGACCAGGTGCGCGTTGAAATCCAGGGGCCGCCGGACCGGAATGTCCGGTCCGACATCTACCTGAAAATCAAGGAAACCGACTGGATCATCATGGAACTGACCAAAGAAACCCAGGCACTTGAACATATATTCCAAAAACTGACCCGGGAGAATACCTGATCATGTCACAAATCAAAATCATTGCATTAAAAGAGTTTAAAGATTATTTCATATCCCCCATCGCCTATATTGTGATCGCTTTGTTTCTGATTGTGGTAGGCTGGTTTTTCTTTTCCACTTTTTTCATCTACAGCCGGGCTGATCTGCGGGATTTTTTCGCGCTGCTGCCCATGGTGTTCTCGTTTTTTGTTCCCGCGCTGACCATGCGGTTGTTTGCGGAAGAAAAAAACGTGGGATCCTATGAAACCCTGTTGACCATGCCGGTGTCTTTTGTCCACATCGCTTTGGGAAAATTTTTTGCCGCCACCCTGTTTACCTGTGCCATGCTGGTGCCCACCCTGTCCTACCCCATATTCATTTCTTTGATCGGGGACCTGGACTGGGGACCGGTGGCCGGCGGATATATCGGGGCCGTTTTCCTGGCCGGGGCATACTGTGCCATGGGATTGTTTGCTTCCGCTCTGACCCGCAATCAGATCATCGCGTTTATCATCGGATGCGCCCTGTGCTTTACATTGACCATCATCAACCGGATGCTGTTTTTCATGCCGTCGGAAATTGTAACGGTGATTGAATATTTCGGGGCCAACACCCATTTTGCCAATTTTTCCAAAGGTATCCTGGATACCCGGGACATTCTGTATTTTATCAGCCTGATATCCATTTTTCTCTTTTCCACCCATCTTGTGATGCAGGAAAAAAATTAAGGAGGCTTCATGGGATTTTTCAAAGAACATTATATTAAGTTTGTTTTATATATGGCCGTGATTGTGCTGGTGAACATCGTCGGGCTGACTCTTTTTTTCAGGGCTGATTTGACGGCCAGCAAAATTTTTTCATTGTCCGATGCCAGTCAAAAAGCCGTGGCCACCTTGTCTGAACCGTTGAGCATCAAGGTGTTTTTCTCCAACAACCTGCCGGCACCCCATAACAACACCCAAAGGTATCTCAAAGACCTGCTGGATGAATACGCAGCCCGGGCCGGCCGTCTGTTCAACTATCAGTTCTACAATGTCTCTTCCGCAGAAGGGGATTTGAGCGCAAACGCTGTGGAAAACCGGGAACTGGCCCAAAGCTACGGCATTTCCCCCATCCAGATCCGGATGATGGAAAACGATGAACTCAAATTCACAAACGCTTACATGGGTCTGGTGCTCATCCATGGGGATCTCATTGAAAAAATCAATGCAGTGACTTCCGCGGACGGTCTGGAATACCAGCTGACCACTGCCATCCAGAAACTCAACAACAAAGTCTCTGCCCTGCTGCGCTTAAACGACAAGATCCAGGCCACCCTGTACTTATCCTCTTCATTGAATGATATTGCCCCGCTGATCGGACTGGACAACCTGCCCGGCCTGGAAGAGACCGTGAAAAAAACCATTGACGGCATCAATGCCAAGAGTCTGGATCTCCTGTCATTTGATCGTCAGGACATCACCGACAAACAAGCCCTGAACGATATCGGCAAAAAATATGATCTTCTGGCGTTGTCCTGGCCCGACATTCAGGACCAGAATATTCCGGCCGGCCAGGGAGCTGCCGGTCTGGTGCTGACATATCAGGACCAGGCTGCCAGCCTGCCGCTCATCACAGCCGTGGATCTGCCCATTATCGGCACCACCTATCAGATGGCGGACCCGGACACACTGGAACAGGATATCATGGGCATTATCGAAAAAATGATCGGTATCAACCAGGATATCGGATTTCTGGCGGATCACGGCACACCGGCTTTGGTTCCGGACCGCAGGACCATGATGCAGGGGGG
Source organism: Desulfotignum balticum DSM 7044 (assembly GCF_000421285.1). Classification (GTDB taxonomy): domain Bacteria; phylum Desulfobacterota; class Desulfobacteria; order Desulfobacterales; family Desulfobacteraceae; genus Desulfotignum; species Desulfotignum balticum. The sequence continues at coordinate 1,406,582 of NZ_ATWO01000001.1, read as the reverse complement.
ATCAGGGGGCGACATGCAGGTGTTCAACGATCTGTTGTCCCACCGGTACAATATCAGACAGATCGCGCTCAAAGATCAGACCATACCCGACGGTCTCAACTGCCTGATCATTACCAAACCCACGGAACCGTTTTCCGATTACGAGCTGTTCCAGATCGACCAGGCCCTGATGAAAGGCACCAACATCGCTTTTTTCGGAGACGCATTCAATGAAATCGCTCCCCGGGGCGGCATGGGCATGCCCCAGTACTTTCCCATCGACACGGGACTTGAAAAGCTGCTGGCCCACTACGGCATCGCCATGACACCCGCATTTGTGATGGACAAAACCGCGTATAAACATCAGCCCAGAGAGGGTGGGGAACAGATCATCTATTTTGCGCCCATGCTCAAGGAAGATACCATCAACAATACGCCGGCGTTCATGCGCAATATCAAAGGCATCATTGCCATGCAGGCCTCTCCGTTGTCTCTTGTATCAGACAATCTGACATCCGCCGGTGTGACAGCCACCCGGCTGCTGAGCACCTCAAAAGAATCCTGGCTCATGAAAGATGAGATCAACCTGAATCCCATGTTCATCTCTCCGCCGGAATCTTCTGAAGAGATGGACAGTTATGATCTGGCCTATCTGCTGGAAGGCACTTTCACCAGCTATTTCAAAGACAAGCCTGTTCCTGAAAAACCCATGGGAGAAGAGGACATATCTGAATCCGACACCCCGGCAGACGCAGGTGAAACAACAGATCCGGCAGCCACGGATGCGGTTGAATCCGACACAGCGGCACCAGAGGGCGATACCCCGGAAGTGGTGGCACAAAACCGGATTCTGGAAACCTCCCGGCCGGCCAAAATCTTTGTGCTCGGGTGTTCCCAGATGCTGATGGACAACATGCTGGACCCGGAAGGCCGCACCACCAATGCCACATTCATTTTGAACACCATCGACCATTTGAACGGCAAGGATGAGATTGCGGCCATGCGAAGCAAGCAGCAGATGCTCAATCCTTTGGCCGACACCACTGCTTTTGTCCGGACAATGATCAAGGCCTTGAACATTGCCGGACTGCCCGTGCTGGTGTTTGTTTTCGGAATCGGTGTCTGGGGAACCGGAAAAATCCGCCGGAAAAAAATTGCCAAACAGTTCAACGCATAAAGGATATGTTGCCATGAAAAAAGAATATCTGATTCTGATATTGATCATTGTGATTCTGGCCGGCTATCTTGTCCTGAAAAAAGAAGACGGCCGTCATTATACCCTGCCGGAACCCCCATCCGTGGATACAGAAAAAATCGACCGCCTGACTGTGGTGCAGACCGATCAAACCCTTGATTTTGTCCGGACGGAATCGGGATGGGCGGTGACAAAGCACGCCTATCCGGCAGATGACGGCGCTGTTAAAAAAATGCTGGATGTCATGTCCGGGCTGACCCTGTCCGCCCTGGTTTCCGAAAAACAGGATGTGGCCCGGTATGAACTGGACCCGTCCCGGGTATTGACCGTCACCGCTTTTCAGAAGGATACCCCGGTCATGTCTTTTAAAATCGGCAAAACGGCCCCCACTTTCAACCACACGTTTGTGATGCTGGAAAACGATCCCAACATCTATCATGCCAATGACAGTTTTCGATCCCATTTCAACAAATCCGTGGATGAATTCAGAGACCGGCAGGTTCTGGCATTTCAGGAAAAAGACATTGAAAAAATCACCCTCCAAACCCCTGAAAAACAGGTGGTGTTGACCGCCCGAAAACCGGCGGAGGATAAAGAAGCGCAGGACTCAACACCGGTGTTTGATTATCCGGACGGCGCCTCACCGGATCCGAAAACCGTGTCCAACCTGCTGTATTCCTTATCCGCTCTGACCTGTGACCGGTTTGCAACGGACACAAACAAAGCCGATTTGAAAGCTTTATCCCCGCGTCTGGCAGTGATTCTGGACAATGGTACTTCCCGGGTGCTGACACTGTTTGAGCCAGACGGGGATGAATCCGTGCCTGCCACCTCATCCATGAACGACTATGTATTTTTTTTAAAACCCCAGGTTGCTGAAGATATCACATCCTATGCCCTTGATTTGGCCGGGCTTACCCCGCCGGAAGAAGAGGAAACCAAGGAATAAATCAGCCTGTGAACCGAATTTTAAAATGGATGTATCAGCCGTATAAATGGGTGATTGTCATGCCTTTCATGGTGATCATCACCCTTGTTTTAGGAATGATCTGTATTGTTGTGGGCGCTTTTTTTTCCCGGGACGCCACCAATGCACTGGCCGTGATATGGTCCCGCCTGGCCTGCGGCATCGTGCCCGTCAAGGTGAAACTGTCCGGCAAAAAAAACTGTCAACAACAGCATGCTTATGTGGTGGTGGCCAACCACCAGTCCATGGTGGATATCCCGGTGATCCACGGGTTTATGGGACTGCATATCAAATGGGTGATGAAACAGGAGCTGAGAAAAATTCCCGTTTTCGGCACGGCCTGCCATTACTTAGGGTGTATCTTCATCGACCGGTCCCGTCACGATGCAGCGATCCAATCCATTCGTCAGGCCAAAAAACGCATGTCTGTCAAAGCATCGGTTCTGTTTTTCGCCGAAGGTACCCGGAGCCGGGACGGACAGGTGCAGCCTTTTAAAAAAGGCGCGTTTGTATTTGCCAGAGAAACCGGGCTGCCGGTTCTGCCGGTCACCATCAAACACTCCCGTGAGGTGCTGCCCCCGGATTCCCTGAACCTGATCCCCGGGCCGGTGGAAATTATCGTGCACCGGCCCGTGTATGTGCTGCCCGGAGATGCCGGGCGGCTGGCAGCCACCATCGAAGCCGTCCGAACCACCATTGCCGGGCCTCTGAACGGCTGATTGCCGGATCTTTGACCGGCTGATTCCCGGCCCGTTCCACCTGTCCCCTTTTGCTCCACTCTTTAATCCACTTTACTCCCCGCTACCTGCCTGCCTGTATTCCATCAAAAATTTTAATTATTTTCTGACCCATATCCTGTATTTTTTATATAGATCTGATTTTTTTTCTTGACTTATGCCTGAATTTTAGCAAAAGTGTGTTAAATGGTGGAGGAAAGTGGATCTTTTACCCAAAACCAGGAAGGCAGGCGACAGACATGTTTCGATCAAGCTCCTTTCATACCATCGACCCAAAGGGCAGGATTATCATTCCGGCAAGGTTCCGGGACGTGCTCAAGGCTGATGATGAATACGGGGTGGTGGTTTCCATCAAGGATGGATGCCTGTATGCCTACACTTTCAATGAATGGAAGCAGCTGGAGAAAAAAATTCTGGCCGCCAAAAGCGCGGCCATGGAAAAATTCAAACGGTTTTTTCTGGGCAATGCCTGCCCGTTGAAATGTGACAAACAGGACCGGATTTTAATTCCCCCCAGCCTGCGCACTTATGCAGGCATTGAAAAGGACATTGTCTTAGTGGGGGTTTTGGACCGGTTTGAAATATGGGCCCGGGAAAGATGGGACCAGGAAAATATGAAAATGGAGCAGGAACTTGAAAAAGAGGAAGTAAGGGAGGAAATTGCTTCCCTGGGGCTGTAGCCATGGGGTTTGATCACACGACCGTGATGCCGGCGGAAGTCTTTGCGTACCAGAACCTGAAACCCGGAGATATCTGTGTGGACGGGACCCTGGGAGGGGCTGGACACGCCCGTGCGACCATACAGGCCATTCTCCCGGACGGCCTGTTCATCGGAATCGATCAGGATCTGGATGCCATCGCCCACGCCCGAAATGTGCTGCACCCGTTCAAACAGAACATCATTCTGGTTCATGACAATTTCTCGCACCTTTCAGCGATCCTGGATCAGCATGATATCCCCCGGGTCAACGCCATTGTGCTGGACTTAGGCTTTTCATTCAACCAGATCACCCAGGCACACCGGGGATTCAGTTTCAACCGGGATGAACCTTTAGACATGCGGATGGATACCCGACAGAACATGACGGCTGAAATCATTGTAAATACGTTTTCTCAGCAAGCCCTGGTGGACCTGTTTTTTTCCTTTGGGGAAGAAAAATTTTCCCGCCGCATTGCCGGGGCCATTGTCCGGGAACGGGCCGATCATCCTTTGAAAACCACCCGGCAATTGAGCCAGATCATTGTGGACACCGTCCCTAAAGCACAGGCCGCCGCATCGAAAATACATCCGGCCACCCGCGTATTTCAGGCATTGCGCATTGCCGTGAACCGGGAACTGGATCATCTGACCCGGTTCATGGAACAGGTCCCGGACCTGCTGACCCAAGGCGGCCGAATCTGTATTATCAGTTTTCATTCTCTGGAAGACCGCATTGTCAAACAGCATTTAAAAACCTATGAAACCGGGTGTACCTGCCCCAAAACCCTGCCCCGGTGCGTATGCCACAAACAACCGGTCATAAAATCGATTGTAAAAAAAATAATCACCCCCACACCCGAGGAAATTGCTGCAAATCCCATGGCCCGAAGCGCCCGGCTCAGAGTGGCGGAAAGGCTATGAAATGAATGATTCCGCTTTGAAATGGGTGGTGATTCTCTCTGTTCTGTTTGGCGAACTGCTGCTTCATGCCTGGGTGAGAACCGGCGCCACCCAGGTGACCCTTGAAATATCTTTGGCCCAGTCCCGGTTGTCCGACCTGCTATCCTATCAAAGGGAACTCACCCTGGAGAGAGACCGGCTCAAATCCGACACCCGCATCATCGGCATTGCCCGCTCCCAGCTGGGCCTGACCGAAGATGTGTTCAATCAGACCCTTTTTCTTGAACAGGAGGAGGACTGATGCCGGACCCGGGTCAAAAAAAAATTGTCAATCGGATCCGGTTCATCCAGGGGGTTCTGATACTCATTTTAACAGGACTGGGTATCAAGTCCTTTGACATTCAGATCCTTAAAGCCGACGAATATGCCAGACGGGCGGAAAACGGGTATTCCCGGCATCTGACCATCAAAGGGGAGCGGGGCCGGATTCTGGACCGGCACTGGAACAAGCTGGGTGCCACCCTGGATGCGTTGACCGTCATCGCAGACCCGTTACGCATCGAAGCCCCAGTGAAAACCGCCCGGGCACTGGTCCCTTTGCTGGAGATGGACGTCGAAGACCTGGTGCAGAAATTTTCCAGAAACAGCCGATACGCCCTGATCGCGGAAAACATCTCTCCGGACCTGGCATTGAAGGTGAGAGCCCTGAATCTGCCGGGCATCTATTTCCAGAAAAGCTTTAAGCGGTTTTATCCCAACCGGGAGCTGGCAGCTCAGGTCCTGGGGTTTACCGGAAAAGAGGACGTGGGACTGGAAGGCCTGGAGTTCAAATACAATGACGTTTTAGAAGGCCACGCTGTCACCATCCGGGTCCGGCGGGACGGCACCGGTCGAATCCTGGATATTGACAGACAAAAACAGGCGGAACTGCGGGGAAACGATATCGTGCTGACCCTGGACAAAAAAATTCAGTTGTTCACGGAAACAGCCCTGGAAGAAACGGTCCTGAAACATCAGGCCAAATCCGGCATGGCTCTGGTCATGCGCCCGGCCACCGGTGAACTGCTGGCCATGGCCCATTATCCCCGGTTCAACCCCAACAATTATCAGGAGTTTGATCCGGCCCTGTTCCGAAACCGCATCGTCACGGACTCATTTGAACCCGGCTCCACCCTGAAAGTTTTTACAGCTGCGGCAGCCCTGGAAACCGGTATGGCTCCGAGCACCATCTTTTTTTGTGAAAACGGCCGGTACCGCATCGGAAAATACACGGTCAAAGATACCCACCCCCATGACTGGCTGACCATCAATCATATCATTGCTTATTCCAGCAATATCGGCGCGGTCAAGATTGCGGAAAAAATCGGCAGACAGACCCTGCACGACTATTTAAGCCGATTTGGCTTCGGCAATACAACACAGATAGACAGCCCGGGAGAAACCACGGGAACCTTGATGCCGCCCGAACGATGGACAAAGATCGACACGGGTGCCATTTCCTTTGGTCAGGGCATTTCCGTGTCAGCCATCCAGCTGGTTTCAGGCATCAGCACCATTGCCAACAACGGCCAGGTCATGAAACCCATGCTGGTGAAAAAAATTGTTTCCAACACCGGTGAGGATCTCAAAGTGTTTCATCCCACCCCGGTGCATCAGGCCGTCTCCCCCCAGACGGCGGCCCGGGTCAAACACATGATGGCTCTGGCTGTCCAGGAAAACGGAACCGGCACCAAGGCGGCGCTGGCAGGATACAATGTGTGCGGGAAAACCGGCACGGCCCAGAAAGTGGTCCAGGGCCAGAAAGGGTATGCCAAAAACACATACACATCGGTTTTTGCCGGATTTGCTCCGCTCCAGAATCCCCAGCTGGCGGTACTGGTGGTGGTGGATGAACCCCGGAACAAATATTACGGCGGGGATGTGGCAGCACCGGCTTTTAAAAATATTCTGGCCCAGTCTTTTAATTACCTGAGTATTCCCCCGGCTGCCGGGAGCATGGTGGCTGCAGTGACAGATCAAGGAGAGTCATTATGAAATTATCCGTATTGCTGCAAGACATCGTTCCTTCATTGCTGCAAACAGACATGGAGATCACCGGCATCCAGACCCGGGCCCAGGACATCCAGCCCGGCCAGTTGTTTCTGGCCATCAAAGGATATGCCGCCAACGGTCATGATTACATCAAAACCGCCCTGGACAAAGGAGCTGCCGCCGTGGTGGCCCAAAACAATCCCGATCGCCTGAACCGGGTCATTCAAGTGGAAAATTCCCGCCGGGCCGCCGGAATCATTGCCGCCAGATTCTTTGGAAACCCGTCCCGGGACCTGTTCCTGGTGGGTGTGACCGGCACCAACGGAAAAACCACGATCACCTATCTGCTGGAACAGATGTTTCTGGCGGCCGGTTTCCGCTGCGGGGTCATGGGCACCATCAATATCCGTTACAACGGCAAACATGTGGATGCCCCCACCACCACCCCGGACGCGTTGACAATCCAGAAAACCCTGGCTCAAATGAAACAGGCCGGCATCACCCATGTCATCATGGAAGTGTCTTCCCACGGCCTGGATCAGTTCCGGGTGGACGGGTGTCATTTTGATATGGGAATTTTCACCAACCTGACCCAGGATCATTTGGATTATCACCCGGACATGACCGCGTATTACCACTGCAAAAAACGGTTTTTCACTGATTTTCTCAGGCCGGGTGTCAACTCACCCCGGTTGTCAGCCGTCGTCAACATGGATGACCCCTGGGGTGCCCGGCTGGCCGGTGAACTGGATTTTCCGGTCATGCGTGTCAGTGCTGAAACTGCTGAAAACAGCAGGTCGATGGAAGTTCGGGTCCAGGATATCATGGACTCGATCCAGGGTATCTTCGGGCGTATGCATCTGGGCAGCGACACCATGGGGTTTTCCTCTTTTCTCACCGGCCGGTTCAATCTGGAAAATATCTTATGTGCGGCCGGGGCCGCCTATGGCGCAGGGGTTAAACCCATACAGATCCAACAGGGACTGGCGGCCTGCAACGGCGTTCCGGGCCGGCTGGAAAAGGTTGCCAATCCGTTGAACCGGTATCTGTTTGTGGATTACGCCCACACGCCGGGCGCTCTGGAATCGGTTCTCAAAACCCTGAAACAGCGGGCCACCCGCCGTCTGATCACTGTTTTCGGCTGCGGCGGGGACCGGGACCGCACCAAACGGCCGTTGATGGGAAAAATTGCCTGCCGCTACAGTGACGTGACCATTGTCACATCCGATAATCCCAGGACTGAAAATCCGGACCAGATCATTGAAGAGATCCTGGCTGGTATCCGGGAAACCGGTACGTCGGTGACGTCATGGCCTGACCTGTCCAACAAAGACAAACGCCTGACATATGCAGATTTCTCCGGTGTGATCTGTCACGCCGATCGAACCCATGCCCTGGATGCCGCCGTCCGCATTTCCCGGCCCGGAGACATCATTCTGGCAGCAGGAAAAGGCCATGAAACCTACCAGGTCACCAATACCGGCACCATCCATTTCGATGACAGAGAACAGCTGGCCGCTGCCTGTGCAGCCATGGCAGAACAGTTTGTTCCCATCACCTGGACCCGGAATGATATCGCCGCTGCCCTGGAAACCTCCCCGGCAACCGACACCCACAATGACGGATTTGTGTTCACAGGTATCAGTACTGACTCCAGAACCATTCTCTCCCATGAAATATTTCTGGCTCTGACCGGGGATACGTTTGACGGCCACGGCTTTATTCCGGATCTGGTCACACGCGGCATCCGGGGATTTGTGGTGAAAACCGGCACCCGGATCAATTCAAAAGAAAAAAACACCGCCCCGGGTTCAGGACCGGTGGTGTATGAAGTGCCGGATACCCTTGACGCTTTAGGCCGGCTGGGTCATTTCCAGCGAATCCGATCCGGGGCAAATGTGCTGGCCATAACCGGTTCCAACGGAAAAACCTCCACTTGCCGCATGGCCCGGGCCATTTTTCAAACCACATTTGACACGCTGGCCACCCAGAAAAACTTTAACAACGAAATCGGGGTTCCCCAAACACTGCTGTCATTGTCTTGTGCCCACCAATGGGCGGTGGTGGAAATGGGCATGAACCAGCCCGGAGAGATGAGCCGTTTATCCCGCATTGCCGGACCGGATATCTGTGTTGTCACCAACACCACCGAGGCCCATCTGGAAGGGTTGAAAACCGCTGACAATGTGGCCCGGGAAAAAGCCCGGATTTTTGATCAGGCCGTTTCCGGCAGTGTGGCCGTTCTTTTCAACGACGACCCCAGAGTCCGGATTTTAAAAGATCATGCCCGCAACACCCCGGCCATTGAAAAAATCCTGACATTTGGCAGTGATGACACGGCAGATGTGTATGCCACCGATATCCGTTCCTCCGGCGGAATGACCCGTTTTCTGGGTCATATTCATGGAGAAACCGCCCGCTTCCATCTGCAGTCTCCGGCCCGGTTCATGGTCTTCAACGCCCTGGCCGCCCTGGCGGCAGCGGCCGCAGCCGGCATCCGCATACCGGACATGCAGGCCGGTCTGGCCGCATTCGCCCCGGTCTCAGGACGGCTCAGCATCCAGACACTTCCCGGCGGTATTCATCTCATCGATGATACATATAATGCCAATCCCGCTTCGATGACCCAGGCATTGGTGACCCTGGCTGAAATGGCAAAAGATCCGGCAACTTATGGAACCGGCCGGACAGTGGCGATTTTAGGAGATATGCGGGAGCTGGGCCCTGACAGCGAACACCTCCATCGGTCAGTGGGGCAAACCGCTGCAAAACTGGGAATTACCCGGTTATATCTGTACGGCCCGTTAAGCAGCCATATGCTGGCAGGGGCGCTGGCCGAAGGGATGGCCAAAGATGCCGTGTTTCACGGCAGCAAACAGGAAATCGAAGACCGGGTTCAGGCATTTGTGCGTTCAGGTGACTGGATCCTGGTCAAGGGCTCTCGGGGCATGGCCATGGAAACCTTCATTGCCCGGATGCAGACACTTCTGCATGACACGGTTTCAAAACAGGGAAAGGATTGATTCATGTTTTACGAATTTTTATACCCCCTTCATGACCAGTTATCCTTTCTCAACATTTTCCGGTATATCACGTTCCGAACGATTTACGGGGGATTGAGTGCCTTTTTGATCTGTTTTTTTCTGGGTCCCTGGGTGATCCGGAAGCTGGCGGCCATGCAAATCGGCCAGGTAATCCAGACGGACGGTCCCCAAACCCATCTGGGCAAGCAGGGTACTCCCACCATGGGGGGCATTCTGATTCTGTTTTCCGTGTTCACGGCCACTATTTTCTGGGGAAATCTGACCAACCACTACATCTTTATTTTACTGCTCACGCTGTTGCTGTTCGGGGGTATCGGATTTGTGGATGATTTTCTCATGCAGGTTAAAAAACGGAACATGGGATTCACGGCCAAAGGCAAATTCATCATTCAGATCGCCTGCGGACTGGTGATCAGTCTGCTCATTTTTCTGAGCCCGGACTTTACCACCACCTTGACCGTGCCGTTTTTCAAGGATTTTTCACCGGACTTGGGCCTCTGGTATATTCCATTCGCCTGTCTGGTCATTGTCGGTGCGTCCAACGCCGTGAACCTGACAGACGGGCTGGATGGACTGGCCATCGGGCCGGTGATCGTGGCCTCAGTCACATATATGTTTTTTGCCTATGTGGCCGGTCACATTCAGATTGCCGAATACCTGCATGTGCGCCATATCACCTCGGCCGGAGAAATTTCCGTGATCTGCGCCATTCTGGCCGGTGCCGGCATGGGGTTTTTATGGTTCAACGCCCACCCGGCCCAGATTTTTATGGGGGATTCCGGTTCTCTGCCTTTGGGCGCGATTCTGGGCGCCATTGCCGTGGTGGTGAAACAGGAAATACTGCTGCTCATTGTGGGCGGGCTGTTTGTCATGGAAGCCCTGTCCGTGATTATTCAAGTGGGATATTTTAAACTGACCAAAGGAAAACGGATCTTCAGAATGGCCCCTTTGCACCACCATTTTGAACTCAAAGGCTGGCATGAATCCAAAGTGATCGTCCGGTTCTGGATCATTGCCATCACCCTGGCTATTTTATCTTTAGGCACGTTGAAAATAAGGTGAACAAAATCATGCATTTGCCCCGGACATCCTACATACTGATCTGCGGTTTGGGCCGATCCGGCATGGCCATGGCAAAGTTTCTGGCTGCCAGAGGATATACGGTCAAGGCCACGGACTCAGATGCCGCCAAAAATGTCCATGCATCCGAACTACACGAGCTGGGCATTGACACCCGGATCGGATCTCATGATTCAGACACCTTTAACCGGGCCGGAGCCATTGTGGTAAGCCCGGGTATTCCTGTGAACATCCCGCATCTGGTCCAGGCAAAAGCCGCCGGTGTGCCGCTGTTCGGGGATCTGGACATCTTTTCACAGTACAATACCACCCCGGTGGTGGCCGTTACCGGCACCAACGGCAAAACCACGGTCACCACCCTGGTGCGGGACATGCTGGAAGCTTCGGGCATATCCACGTTCACAGGCGGCAACATCGGCACCCCACTGGTGGAATATCTCATGTCTGACACACCGGCCCGGATGGTGGTGGCGGAAATTTCCAGTTTTCAGCTGGATCTGGCCCGCCGCTTTGCACCGGAAACCGCCGTGCTGCTCAATATCTCTCCGGACCATCTGGATCGATATCAGGGCATGGCGGATTACGGCCGGTCCAAATGGTCGATTTTCAAAAATCAGGCACCGGATCATGCCGCCATAATCAATGCAGACATGGATGACACCTGTCATGTCCGTCCAAACATATCCGCCCGGTTATATGAATTTTCATCCACCCCGGGCACCCGGATTCACCGGGGGGCCAAAGTGGAAAATCAGACCATTCATTTGGTTCTGCCGGAAACAGCATCTGATCATCCCAGGCAGATTAAATGTGAAAACCGGGTCCGGATTCCCGGCATTCACAACCTGGAGAACATTGCAGCCGCTGCTCTGGCAACCCTGTGTGCCGGAGGCACTCTTTCGGGGATCCAACAGGCGGTCAATGCCTTTAATGGACTGCCCCACCGCTTGACATTCGTCACTGAAATAGAAGGTATTGAATTTTACAACGATTCCAAAGCCACCAACACGGATGCGGTAATCCGTGCCCTGGCCTGCTTTACAAAACCGGTGGTTCTGATTCTGGGGGGCCGGGAAAAGGACACGGATTTCACCCTGCTGGAACCGGCCCTCTCCCATGTTCGGCAGATCATTGCCATGGGTGAAGCTGCCCATCGTATTCATGACGTGTTCTCTCCCATTCGGCAGGTGAACGTCGTATCGAATATGAAAGCAGCGGTAATTGAAGCCCACAGGGCTGCCCGGCCCGGTGACGTCGTACTGCTGTCTCCGGCCTGCGCCAGTTTTGATCTGTTTGAAAATTATGCGGCAAGGGGAGATGCCTTCACCCGTCATGTTCAGGATCTGGAGGGAAAAAACCATGGATAACGTCCGGTCCGTGCATCCGATTTTCAAGGAAAGACTGTTGCTTTTTCCGGCATTGATGTTGTGCGGTATCGGCATTGTCATGGTCTATTCCGCATCCTCGGCCATTTCCATGCAGCACCATTTCACACTTTTTTATTATCTCCAGCGCCAGATCATATTTTTCGGCATCAGCCTGGGCGTGTTGTTTGTGGCCGCCTCGTTTCCCCACCGGTTCTACAATCATCTGGCTTATGTGATTTTGATCACGGCCCTGATCTGCCTGACCGCGGTTCTCATCCCGGGGCTGGGGGTTGAAGCCAATGGGGCCCACCGGTGGCTGGATCTGGGCATGTTCCGATTCCAGCCTGCGGAATTTGCCAAGCTGGCCCTGATTTTGTTTCTGGGATACAGCCTGGCTAAAAAACAGCCCATGATCACGGATTTTTCCGTTGGATTCATGCCTCATATCATGGTCTTTGCCGTGTTTGCCACATTGATCATTTTTCAGCCGGATTTCGGTACCATCGTGGTTTTGGGTCTGATCTGCTGGGGGATGATGTTTGTGGCCGGGGTCAAAATATGGCATCTGTTATGCCCGCTGCCTTTTATCATTCCAGTGGTGTATTTTCTGGTTTTCAAGGTGGAATACCGGCTCACCCGGATTCTGACTTTTCTGGACCCCTGGGAAGATCCCTATAATGCCGGATACCAGATCACCCATTCATTGAAAGCCTTTGGATCCGGCGGACTTTTCGGTCAGGGCATCGGCATGGGCATGCAGAAAATGCATTATCTGCCCGAACCCCATACGGATTTTATTTTTTCCATTATCGGCGAGGAACTGGGCCTGATCGGGGTGTTGGCCATCTTGACCCTGTATGCCATCATCCTGGTCCGGGGCTGTTCCATTGCCAGAAATGCCGACACGGTGTTCGGCGCCATTACCGCCACCGGGCTCACCCTGTATCTGGCCATACAAATCATTATCAACATCGGCGTGTCATTGAGCGTGTTCCCCACCAAAGGGCTGACCCTGCCTTTTATCAGTTATGGCGGCACCTCACTGATCATCAACATGGCGGTAATGGGCATTTTAATGAACATCGGGGCCACCCGTTCCACATCGCCTGAAAAGGAAGGCCAGCCATGACGGATCATTTTCATGTTATCATTGCCGGCGGAAAAACAGGCGGACACCTGTTTCCCGGTATTGCCGTGGCCCAGGCCCTTCAGCGCCGGCATCCAGGGGTTCGGATTCGGTTTGTGGGCACCAGTGCTCTGTTTGAAACCACCACGTTGAATGCGTATGGGTTTGATCACACCCCGATCTTTTCCCGGCCCCTCAAAGGCCGGTCCCTGTTTCAGAAGCTCAAAGGACTTGCCGCCATCCTGGTGTCACTGGTCCAGTCACTGTGGATTATCCGGCGCTTCAAGCCGGATTTTGTTCTGGGCGTGGGAGGATATGCCTCTTTTGCCGTGGTGCTGGCTGCCTGGATTTTAAGAATCCCCACCGCCATTCAGGAGCAGAATGCCTTTCCCGGCATGACCAATCGTATGCTGGCCCGATTCAGTTCTGTGATTTTCACGGCTTTTGAAGACACCCGGGGATTTGATCAGAACCCTAAAACCCGGGTAACGGGAAATCCGGTGCGGGAACAGGGTCCCATTGTTCAAACCCGGGCATCCTGGATTTCTGATATCGATTCAAAAGACTTTGTTCTTCTGGTCACCGGCGGGAGTCAGGGAGCGGCCAGCATCAACCGGGCCGTGATGGACATGGCCCCCCGCATGGCTGGAATCAAAAATTTTTTTATGATCTGTCAAACCGGAAAAGGACACGAGGCTGAGGTCCTGGAAAAATTGCAGTCTGCCGGAATCCGGGCCCGGGTCCAGGACTTTTTTTCCGACTTGCCGTCTCTTCTGGCACAAGCGGATCTGGCGATCTGCCGGGCCGGGGCCGGCACCCTGTCCGAGCTGGCCGTCAAAGGGGTTCCCGCCATCCTGATCCCCTACCCGTATGCGGCGGATGATCATCAGACCCACAACGCCAGATCCATGGCCGACCACGGTGCCGCTATCGTCATGGCAGACAGGGAATTGTCTTCAGATACCCTTTACCAGGCGGTCATGGATCTGAAATCCGATCCAAACCGACTGAACCGGATGGCCAATGCCATGGCACAGCTGGCAAAACCGGATGCAGCGGATCAGATTGCAGCCCATATTTTACAAAACAAAGGAGTCTCACCCCGTGTATCAGACTGATTATCATATCCATTTTGTGGGCATCGGCGGCATCGGCATGAGCGGTATTGCCGAACTGCTCATCAACCTGGGATATACCGTATCCGGATCCGATTTGAAACTGTCTGCCATCACCCGGCGGTTGACAAACAAAGGTGCGACCATATTCAAGGGACACAGCAAAGAACAGGTGGGCAATGCAAATGTCATTGTCACTTCTTCCGCCATATCTTTGGAAAATCCGGAAGTGGTCCGGGCAAAGGAACTGGGCATTCCCATCATTCCCAGAGCGGAAATGCTGGCGGAACTGATGCGCATCAAATATGCCATCGCCGTGTCCGGGGCCCACGGCAAAACCTCCACCACGGCCATGGTTGCCCAGATCCTCAACACAGCCGGACTGGACCCCACCGTGATCATCGGTGGCCTGCTCATGGACCTGGACACCAATTCCCTTCACGGGCAGGGGGAATTTATCGTGGCTGAAGCCGATGAGAGCGACGGCTCGTTTCTCAAATACGCCCCGGCCATTGCCGCAGTGACCAACATCGATCTGGAGCATCTGGATTTTTACAAAGACATTGAAGACATTAAAAACCAATTCGTTCAGTTCATCAATTCCGTGCCGTTTTACGGGGTGGCCATTCTGTGCCTGGATAATGAACATGTCCAGAACATTCTGCCCCGGGTCACAGTACGTCACACCACCTTCGGCATGGCAGCCCAGGCCGACCTTCGGGCAACGGAAATCAGCTTCAAAGAGGGCAAAAGCCGGTTCACGGTCACCCGGCAAAACCAAAATCTGGGTACTATTGTTCTCAATCTGGCCGGACAGCACAATATTTCAAACGCTTTGGCCGGGATTGCCACCGGACTGGAGCTGAAGATCCCTTTTGACACCATTAAACAGGCATTGGAGCAGATCAAGGGGGTTAAACGCCGGCTGGAGATCAAAGGAGATAAAAAGCAGATCCTGGTCATGGATGATTACGGGCATCATCCCACCGAAATTATCGCCACGTTGAATGCGGTGCGGGAAAGTTTTCCGGGTCGGCGTCTGGTGGTCATTTTTCAGCCCCACCGCTATACAAGGACCCAGGCACTGTTCAATGAATTTTCCCGGGCTTTTTATCAGTCGGATGTATTGATTCTGGTTCCCATATATGCGGCCAGTGAGCCCCCCATTCCCCAGGTGGATTCCCGGCAATTGTGCCAGGGCATCCAGACCCATGGTCATAAGGATGTGTCGTTTGCCCCGGATTTCACCCAGGCATTGTCCATGGTCACCCGCAAACTCAAACCCGATGACCTGGTGCTCACCCTGGGCGCAGGCGATATCCACACGTTAGGCGAACAATTGCTGGAGATTTTATAAATCCGATGACATCACATTCCGGCATAAATTCATTGCAACAGGAATTTCATCTGAAAACAGATGTTCTGATGGCGGCCCATACCCGCCTGAATGTCGGAGGACCGGCAGACCTTCTGGCACAGCCCAGGACCCGGCAGGAACTGGTAGCCCTGCTGGGTGCCGCTAAAAACGCGTCTGTGCCGGTAACCATCGTAGGGGGCGGGTGCAACCTGCTGGTCTCGGATCAGGGGATCCGGGGACTGGTGGTGGTGACCACGCACCTTAAATCCGGCATCCAGGTTCGACCGCACTCCGGCAATCATGTGCATCTTTTCATGGAAGCCGGCCAGCCGCTGTCCACGGTCTGCAAATATGCCGTAAACCAGGGTCTGGCCGGTCTGGAATTTTGTGCGGGAATTCCCGGCACAGTCGGGGGGGCTGTAATCATGAACGCGGGCACGGCTGACCAGGGCATCGGCAACCGGGTCTACAGTCTGGAGGTTCTGAATCTGAACACCTTGAGCATTCAAACCCTGAAAAAAGACGCGTTGACCTTTTCCTATCGGCGACTGCATCTTGACAATCATCTGATTTTAGGCATCACACTGGCACTGTCACCGGGTGATCCTGCCCGGATCAAACAGACGTATGAAGACATTTTTTTACGCAAGCAGCACACCCAGCCCATGGATCTGCCCAGTGCCGGGTGTTTTTTCAAAAATCCGGGTCCGGACCGGCCGGCCGGCAAACTGATCGAAGAAGCGGGGCTCAAGGGAAAAACCATCCAGGATGCCCAGGTATCTTTAATCCATGCCAACTATATTGTCAACCTCGGCCATGCCACCTGCAAAGATATTCTGGCACTGAAACAGCACATTCAACAACAGGTGCTGGACCGATACAATATCGTTCTTGAAACCGAAGTCATCACCACAGGAGATGGAATGAAAAATGAATGAAAAATATTTGCCCAACCGGCGCAAAGAACCGGCAAACCCCACTGCCCCTGAAAAAACCGCCAAAAAATCATCATTTTTTTCCAGTTTGCTGAAACCGGTTCTGCTTATCTGTGTTTTCAGCGTATTTGCTGTGTTTGCCCATGACATGGTGGTGCAAAGTCCTTTTTTCACCATTCGTCAGATCAACATCCAGGGAGAACACCGGGTGAAAAAAGAAGAAATTCTGGCCCTGGCCGACCTGTTGGGACCTGCCAATATTTTCCAGGTCAATCTGCCCGTCATGGAAAAACGCATTGCATCCCATCCCTGGATCGCAGCGGCCACGGTTCACCGGTCCCTGTTCTCCACTTTGACAATTTCCATTGAAGAGCAGCATCCGCTGGCCATCGTCCGGATTGAAAATTTTCCGGATATGATCATCAACCGGCAGGGAGTGCCGTTTAAAGCGTATGAACCGGACATGGATCAGAATGTGGCTCTCCCCGTGATCACGGGCCTGGATCTGACCAGCAGTGACAATTTCTACCATTTTGAAGGACCATTGTTCAACGCAGTGCTGGATCTTCTCCAGGGAAAATACCAGAACAACATCCGTTCCATCCACGGGGATGAACTGGTGGGCGTCACCATTCAGGCAACCGGACTGTTCAAGCCGTCTCTGGTGCCGAAAACCCGTGCGTTACCCATCTGTCTGGGATTTGATGATTATGACCGGAAACTGGACAAAGCCCGTCAGATCAGTCAGTACATTCACGCCAACATTCCCGGAAAAACCCTGTGTGCCATGGATCTGTTCGACACAGAGACGGTTTTTGTGCAAACCGCACCCAGGGAAACCTTACCGGCCAATATAGAAAAGGGGGTCTGATTTTGCAGGTGAATGAAAAAATAATTGTGGGCCTGGACATCGGAACCACCAAAATCTGTGCCGTGGTGGGAGAAATCCTGGATGATGAAATCAATATCATCGGTGTGGGATCCCATCCGTCCACGGGTCTTCGAAAAGGCTCGGTGGTCAATATCGAGTCCACGGTGGATGCCATCAAAAAAGCGGTCCAGGAAGCGGAACTCATGGCCGGGTGCGACATTTCTTCGGTCTATGTGGGCATTGCCGGCAATCATGTCAAAGCTTTCAACAGCCACGGCATCATTGCCATCAAAGGCCGGGAAATTACCCAGAATGATGTGGAACGGGTGATTGAGGCGGCCAAAGCCGTGGCCATCCCGGCGGACCGGGAAATTCTTCATGTCGTTCCCCAGGAATTTGTCGTGGATGACATGAGATCGATTCAGAATCCGGTGGGCATGACCGCCATCCGTCTGGAAGCCAAAATACACATTGTTACCAGTGCGGTCTCTTCCGCCAGAAATCTGGTGAAATGCTGCAACAAGGCCGGGCTAGAGGTCTGTGACATTGTGCTGTCCTCCCTGGCATCCGGACAGGCAGTCCTCAGTGCCGAAGAAAAAGAGCTCGGGTGCGTTGTGGCGGACATCGGCGGCGGCATCACGGATCTGGCGCTTTTCAAAGACAACAATCTTAAATTTATTTATGAATTGACCGTGGGCGGCCACAACCTCACCAATGATATCTCCATCGGACTGAGAACCCCGTTGCCGGAAGCGGAAAAAATCAAAATCGATCACGGCACCTGCATGCCGGAACACATCCGGAACGGGGCCACCATTGAAGTGCCGGCCGTGGGCGGCCGGTCCCCCAAACGGCTGTCCAAAGGAATTCTGGCTGAAATTCTGGAACCCCGGGTGGAAGAAATCTTTTCTCTGCTCAAAAAAGAGCTGTTTTCCAATGGGCTTGAAAATGCGTTTCCTGCCGGATTCATTCTCACCGGAGGCAGTGTGGTGATGGACGGCATCACCGAGATTGCAGAATCGGTCTTCAGTGTTCCGGTAAGAATCGGAGAACCCGACCGGATCGGCGGATTGAAAGACATTGTCAGAAACCCGGCCTATGCCACCAGCGTGGGCCTGGTTGTTTTCGGGGCCTCGGCCACCTGTGATCTGCCCGCACCAGAACCCGTCAAACCCGGCTTAAGACCGGTGGTCACACGAATGAAACAATGGTTTAAAGATATTATATAAACAACTCACCAGGGAGGTGGACATGAATTTTTCTTTTGTGGAAAGCAAAGCGTCAGCAAAAATCAAGGTTATCGGTGTCGGCGGAGCCGGCGGAAACGCGGTCAACAACATGATCAATGCCAATCTCCAGGGCGTGAAATTTATCGTGGCAAACACGGATGCCCAGGCCCTTGAAACATCCAATGCGGAAATCAAAATCCAGCTGGGAAAATCCCTGACCGAAGGACTCGGGGCCGGAGCGGATCCCAACGTCGGCAGGGAAGCGGCCCTGGAAAGCATGGATGAAATCCGGGAATCTCTGGAAGGCAGCCACATGGTTTTTATCACAGCCGGGTTCGGCGGCGGTACCGGTACGGGCGCGGCCCCGGTGATTGCAGAAATCTGCAAGGATTTAGGCATCCTCACCGTTGCCGTGGCTTCCAAACCGTTTTCCTTTGAAGGCAAAAAAAGAGAGCGCCAGGCCCTGGATGGACTGGAAAAGCTCCATGGTATCACCGACACCGTCATCACCATTCCCAATGACCGGCTTCGGGGAATCGCACCCAAAGGCGCCAGAATGGTGGATATGTTCATCAAAGCAGATGAAATTCTTCACCATTCCGTCAAAGGGATCACTGATCTGATCATGATGCCCGGCCATGTAAACCTGGACTTTGCCGACGTCAAAACCACCATGCAGAAAGCCGGGAAAGCCCTGATGGGCATCGGCATTGCCTCCGGTGAAAACCGGGCCACGGAAGCGGCGGAAAAAGCCATTTCCCATCCGCTTTTGGAAGATATTTCCATTTCCGGAGCCAAAGGCGTGCTCATGAACATCACTTCGTCATCCGATCTGACCCTGGACGAAATGACCGAAGCCTCGGACCGGATCTACCAGGAAGTGGGAGATGCTGCAGATATCATCTGGGGACAGACCTTTGATGAAACCCTGGGAGATGAAATCCGGATTACGGTCATTGCCACCGGCATCGGCGAAAAAGAACCGGAACTGGCTGAAAACATGCATCGGTTCGAACCCCCTGCAATGCCGGCCATGGAGTCCGGTTATGATGGCCAGCAGGCACGAAATCAAACAGCGGCCCAGCCCCGGCCGAATACTTTCGAAAATTCCGGTGGTTCCATTGCCAGGGGCCGGGTTCGGACTCCCACCCAGGAGGAGCTGGCCAACTGGAAGGAAGATCAAGTCCGGGTCACCCACAAACGGGTCGTGGGCGGGGAAGACATTGCCTTACCCTACACGGACAATGCCTTTGACAATGACAATCTGGAGGTGCCCACTTTTTTGAGAAGAAAAGCCGATTGATGTGGTGACACCATCAACCAGACCGTCTCATGACCTCCTGACTGAAAAAGGGGTCATCATCAAGCAGGGAAAGGGATTGACCCGGGTGGCCCTGGTCTATCCCAACACCTACAAAACCGGCATGTCCAACTTAGGATTTCAGCGGGTGTATCACCTGATCAATCAGGAACCCGACATTGCCTGTGAACGGGTTTTTCTGCCGAACCTCAGGCAAAAAAAAAATGCCGTGGTCAGCTGTGAAACTCGGCAGCCGTTGCATCACTTTGATATCATATTGTTTTCCATCTCTTTTGAAAACGATTATATCCATCTGGTTGACATACTCAGACAAGCAGGCATCCCCCCGCGGTCATCAGACCGAAACCACCTCCATCCTCTGGTGGCCGCCGGCGGGGTGGCCTGTTTTCTCAATCCGGAACCCATTGCCCCTTTCATGGATTTTTTTCTTCTGGGGGAAGCGGAATGTCTGGTCAATGAATTCTTTTCCCTGTTTCATCAATATCCTCATCGAATTGATCTGCTGGCTATTCTGGAAACCGACCTGCCCGGGGCCTATGTACCGGCCCGGCATCCGCCATTTTCTAAAAAAAAAATACCGGTCCGGTTTCTGGAAAACCTGGATCATATTCAGACCCATACCTGTGTTTTGACATCACACACTGCGTTTAAAGACAAATTTCTGGTGGAAATACTCAAAGGCTGTCCCCATGGGTGCCGTTTCTGTACCGCCGGGTTCATTTACCGCCCCCCCCGGATCTATCCCAAAGAAAATGTGTTGAAAGCCATGGACAAGGCGTCGGGAAACACCCGGAAAATCGGCCTGGTAAGTTCCGCCATCCTGGATCATCCGGACATTGCAGAGATCTGTGAATATGGCACGGATCACGGATTTTCGCTGTCGTTTTCCTCTCTGCGGGCCGATAAACTCGATGACCCCATGATCGATCTGCTGCACCGATCCAAAGTTAAAACCGCCACCATTGCGCCGGAAGCCGGATCTGAACGCATGCGCCGTGTTATCAACAAAAAAATGACCGAACCCGATATTTTTCTGGCCGTGGAAAAACTGGTGGCAAAAGACATTTTAAACCTTCGGCTGTATTTCATGATCGGCCTGCCTTTTGAAACCGATGACGATGTCCGGGCCATTGTCAATCTGACCCGGGAAATCAAGGAACGCTTTTTAACGGTTTCCAGAAAACAGAAACGCATGGGCACCATCACCCTGAGCATCAATGCCTTTATTCCCAAGCCGGCCACACCGTTTCAATGGGCTGCTTTGACCGATGATGCCACGCTCAAACGCCGCATCGGCATCATCGGACAGGGTCTGAAAAAAACACCCAATGTCATTGTGAACCTGCCTTCGGTGAAAACCGCAAAAATCAGCGCGCTTTTGTCTTTGGGAGACCAAAACACAGCGAATGTGATAGAAACCGCCTGTGACCATGGATGGGCCTATGCGTTCAGGCATCATATGGATGACTGCCGCCGGATCATTTACACCCCGAAACCAATACCGGCGGTTTCCGGAATTGCGGATACCGATCCCTGCCCGGCTCTGCCGTCTTTACCATGGGATTTTCTGGATTCAGGCATTTCCAAAAAATTTCTTGCCGCTGAATGGCACCGGGCTGCAAAGGAAAAACAATCCCCGGCCTGCCCCATGATTGATTGCCGCCGGTGCCGGATATGTATCAATGAGAACGCTTTAAAATAAAATCATTGACCAAACGCAAAAAATATGGTTTAGCTGAACAAACGCCAACGGAGAATTTTAAATGAACTTGAGCGCCACAGACAGATCGTATGCATATTATTATGTGTATTATTATACGCATCTGCCTGGGCTGCCGTAAACCGATTCCATAACAAACAAAAAGCCGCAGGCACTCTCACCGCCTGCGGCTTTTTGCGTTTTAAAGGCTTTGGGCGGCGGGTTCTGATGACCGGCAAAGGAGACCGCCATGAAAAAAACCTTTGACATCCACGTAAAAGAGTTCAAACCCCTGATATCCCCCACGGAAATGAAGCAGGTCCTGCCATTGACGGATGCAGCCGCTCACACGGTTGTTTCCGGCAGAAAAGAGGTGGCGGATATTTTGACGGGAAAAGAGGACCGCCTGCTGATCATTGCCGGCCCCTGTTCCATCCATGACCCGGAAGCGGCCCTGGAATATGCGCATAAACTGATGGCACTGCGCCGGGAGGTTGCAGACAAAATCAACCTGATCATGCGGGTTTATTTTGAAAAACCCCGTACCACCGTGGGATGGAAAGGGTTGATCAATGATCCGTTTCTGGATGCCTCATACAATGTCAATGCCGGCCTGGAAACCGCCAGAAAACTGCTCATCGACATCAATGACACAGGACTGCCCACGGCCACGGAAATCCTGGACCCTATCACGCCTCAGTATATTGCCGGACTGCTTGCCTGGGTGGCTGTCGGAGCAAGGACCACAGAATCCCAGACCCACCGGGAAATGGCGTCCGGTCTGTCCATGCCCGTGGGATTTAAAAACAGCACGGACGGCCGGATCACCGCCGCTGTCAACGCCATTCAGGCAGCCGGCTCTCCTCAGCATTTTCTGGGTATTGATCCGGATGGCCGTTCCTCTGTGGTGTCCACCACGGGTAACCCGTTCTGCCACCTGGTTCTGCGGGGCGGTGCCACCCCGAACTATGACCCGGTTTCCGTGGGACGGGCCCGGACCATCCTCAGAGAGCAGCACCTGCCGGACCGCCTCATCATTGACTGTTCCCATGACAATTCCGGTCAGAAATTCACGGGTCAGGCATTTGTGTTTAAAAGTGCACTGGATCAGCGCCTTGAAGGGAATTCAGGCATCATGGGCCTGATGCTTGAAAGCAACCTGTTTGAAGGCCGCCAGAACTGTCCCGGGGACGGGTGTGCCCTGAAATACGGGGTGTCCATCACGGATGAATGCATTTCATGGGAGACCACGGAGCAATTGATCCGGTGCGCCTACAGCCAGTTATAATTTTTCATTTCCAGGGATCAGGCATCAGCCGATGCGGCTTTTAACTGTCCGGTGATGCACTGCACCAGCATCAGGGAAATGACACTCAATCCCGCACCGGCAATAAACGGGATCCGGTAGTCGATCAGCCAGAGCAGCCCCCCGACTGCCGGCAGTACCACTGCGGCGATATGATTGATGGTGAATCCCATGGCCATGCTGGGCGCAATATCCCTGGGATCGGCAATTTTCTGAAAAAAGGTGTTGATGGCAATGGCAAAATTGAAAAACACATGATCCAGAACATACAGCACCCCTGCCGCTACCGGAGAACTCACCAGGGCATAGGAAATAAAAATAAAAATCAGGGCCAGGTATTCCAGGCTCAACATCCGGCGTTCCCCGAACCAGACAATGCATTTACCGATAAACGGGCTTAAAAAATAATTGATGCTGTTGTTGATGAGAAAAAGAACGGCAATTCCCTGGACGGAATATTCAAATTTTTTCACCAGCAGAAATACGGCAAACGCCATAAAGATCTGTCGCCGGGCACCGGCCATGAAGGTCAGGGCATAGTACAGCCAGTAGCACTTTTTAAAAATCAATTTTTTATGCTGGGGTATCATATCCGTGGATGCAGGATTCCTTGTGAACGCCCAAAGGCCGACCCCGGCCACCAAAGCGCCGAACACCACATACATCTGGGAAAAAGAAAGAAACATCACCAGAATAAACACCACACCGCCGGTAACCATGCTGCTTAACGCGGCATAGCTTCTGAGTTTCCCAAATACCACCGGCGCCACGGATTTGTCAAAATACTGCAACCCCAATGACTGGTAGGTGGTTTCATAATAATGGAACCCGAAACTCATCACCAGCGTGGTCAAAATCAGCCCCATGAAACTGGGAAGCATGCCCGTGGCGGCCAGCCCGATGCCTAAAAGCAGAACCGACAGGGCGGACAACCGGTGCTCTTTGAGAATCAACAGCACATAGACCACCAGCAAAGACAGAAATCCGGGAATTTCCCGGACAGACTGGATCACTCCCACATGGTGGCCTTCCAGATGAACCACGTTGACCGCAAAATTGTCAAACAGGGTCTGCCACACATGCAGGCCTCCGGAAACCGTGATGGTAAGCACCATCAGATAGATATACATGGGGTTGTGAATCAATGCCTGTTTCATATCCGGGGTCCTGGCCTTTTTTTGTTGGTCAATTTAGTTTCTCAAAAAAAGTCACTATGTCAACCAAAAGGGGCGGTCTGTCAAGAAAAAACATTCAGGATTTACAAAATCAGCGGTGTTCAGTACTATTTGCGGATTGCTGTCTGTGTAGAATTCTGCATGAAATAAGGAGTGCATGAACCATGGGTGACATCTATGTTTTGCTGGGTATTGTTCTTTGTGCATTTGTCCTGTTTATCGGCGGTTGGCTCCGGGTGGATCTGGTGGGGCTGATGGTGCTGTCGGCACTGGCATTGACCGGACTGGTCACGCCCCAGGAAGCAATGGCCGGGTTCAGCAGCCCGGCGGTAGTCACGGTCTGGGCATTGTTTATCCTGACGGCTGGACTCACCCGCACCGGCATTGCGCATCAGCTGGGCCGGCCGCTTCAAAGGCTGGCACGGGGCAGTGAAATCACACTCATGGCGGCGCTGATGCTTTTTGCCAGCCTGCTGTCCGCTCTCATCAACACCGTGACAGTCGCCGCGATTCTGCTTCCCTCTGCCATGGAACTGTCCCGGCGCAGCGGGTATCCGCCCTCCCGGCTGTTGATGCCCTTGTCATTGGGGTGCCTGCTGGGAGGCCCTTTCACCAGTATCTCCACCCCGCCCAATATCCTGGCAACCGATGCCCTGCGCAACGCCGGACTGGAACCTTTCTCCATTTTTGATTTTACTCCCATCACAGGCGCCATTGTGGCAGCCGGCATCGTTTTTATGATCCTGATCGGGCGGCATCTCTTACCCACCCGGTCCGGAGAGGCAAAAACCGGTTATCACAAAGCCATTGGTTCATCTTATCAGCTGGACACCCATATTTTTACCACCCGCATTCCAGAAAACTCCCCGCTTCAGGGCCGCACGCTCTCAGAAAGCCGCCTGGGATCCGCCCTTTACCTGACGGTTCTGGCCATCCAGCGAAAAGGGGTCATGATGCTGGCCCCGGCGCCAAATCAAGTTCTGGAACCTGAAGATACGTTAATTGTTCACGGCAGTCCGGAGCATTTACAGCGCATTCATGCCAGCCAGCATTTAAAAATCGAACCACCGGAACAGGTCCGTGATCTGGTGTCGCAGCATCTGTTCATGGCAAATGCCACGGTTCATACGGCATCGCCGCTGTCGGGTGTTACTTTGGCGGACAGTGGATTGCGACGGGAACACCGGGTCCATGTTACAGCCCTGTATACTGCAGATCAGACACCGGTCAGGGATCTGCGTCTTCATCGCCTGGCGCCCGGCGACCAGTTATTTTTACAAGGAGAAAAAGCCGCACTGGAAACACTGGCACACAACAACGTGGTGGATCAATTGCATTTCATAACACCGGATCACCCCCGGTTACCGGCGGAAGAGCAGATGGCACTGCTGCCGGTGCGGGTGCCGAACGGATCGGTTCTGGCCGGGCATGATCTCATCGAAAGCCGGCTGGGAAATGCGTTCGGTTTGACTGTGGCCGGCATTATCCGGGAGTCGGCCCTGATCTGGATGCCGGTTCCCCATGAAGAGATTCAGCCTGAAGATCTGCTCCTGCTTCAGGGATCTTTTCATGATCTGGCAATTTTGCAGGGACTGCAGGACCTTGACATCACCAAACAGTCCGCACGGTTGTCCGAAGAGTTGGAATCCCAGCAGATCGGAGCCACGGAAGTGCTGCTCTCCCCCCGCACCACCATTGCCGGAAGAACCCTGGCAAGCCTGATGTTCCGGGAGCGGTACGGCATCAGTGTCCTGGCGGTCTGGCGGAAAGGCAGGGCCTTTCGCACCGGACTGCAGGACCTGCCGCTTCAGTTCGGGGATGCCTTGCTGGTGTATGGCCAGCGCCGGAATCTGGAAGCCCTGGCCCGGGATCCCGATTTCCTGGTACTGGACGAAACCGCAGCCCAGGCCCCCCGCCTGGAAAAAGCCAAGATTGCCGTTATCATCATGGTGACGGTCATTCTCAGCGCCATGCTGGGGCTGGTGCCCATTTCCATTGCCGCTCTGGCCGGCGCCACCTGCATGATTTTAACCACATGCCTGAGCATGGAGGAAGCGTATCGGGCCATTGAATGGAAGGTGGTGTTTCTGATTGCAGCCATGCTGCCTTTAGGGGCGGCCATTGAAAACACCGGGGCCGCCCAGATGGGGGCATCGGCCTTGATTGCAACGGTCGGGGATATGGGCCCCAGATGGGTGGTGGGGGCCCTGTTTTTCATCACCGTGCTGGGGACCCAGATCATTCCCACGGCAGCCCTGGTGGTCCTGATGACTCCTGTGGCCCTGAGTGCGTCAGCCACACTGGGAATTTCTCCGCATCTGCTCATGATGACCGTGGCCATTGCCGCATCATCCAGTTTTGCCAGCCCGTTGTCCCATCCGGCACACCTGCTGGTCATGGGTCCGGGGGGATACCGGTTCATGGATTATGTCAAAGTAGGGGTTCCCATTACTCTTATTTCTCTGGTGATCTCCGTGATTCTGCTGCCCATGCTGTGGCCGCCGTTTTAAACCGGACGGCCGGAAATCAGTTGTTCCCACACCTTTTGTGCATCATCAGAAACCCTGTGTGCCAGTGACGCGGCCACACGGATGAAGTCCTTGGGAGGATCCACGGCAAATCTGAATTTTTGGCCGGAATATGGATGATTAAATTCGATCTGCCAGGCATGGAGCATGTGCCGGGGATACGCCTGGCGACCGGTCCGGTTCCTGCGAAACTGATAGGTGCGGTCTCCTAAAAGCGGGGAATCCATATCATAAAAATGAACCCGGATCTGATGGGTTCGACCGGTATAAAGCTGCACTGACACCAGGCAGGCGTTGTCGAATCGCTGAAGCACCTGCCAACCGGTCCGGGCATGTCTGCCCGTATCGACATTCACACACATCCGTTTGCGATGCGTTGGATGGCGCCCGACGGGACGATCCACTTCACCGGTCCCAGCCAGATCACGGCCGGACACCAGGGCCAGATAGGTTTTCTTCACCCGATGATATTTAAATTCTTTTTGCAGAAATTCCAGACTGTGACGGGTCCGTGCCACCAGAATCAGTCCACTGGTATCTTTGTCCAGACGGTGAACGATCCCGGGCCGTGTCGGATCTGTTCCCACCTGATCCAGGTCTGGAAAATGATGAATCAACCGGTTCACCAGGGTGTTGTCACCATGGCCCGCCCCGGGATGGACCACCAGCCCGGCCGGTTTGTTCACCAGGATTATGTGAGAATCTGAATGGACCACATCCAAAGGCTGGGAATCCGGTTCCAGGATCTTTTCATCCTGTTCCAGCCGAATCTCGCCAAAGACACGGTCCCCTTTTTTTACCCGATATCCCGGGCGTTTCCGTTGGCCTGACACGCGAATCTCCTGGTTGTTGATCGCGGCGGCGGCCCGGGATCTTGGGCACATGGGCAGCGTTTGAGACACAATGGTATCCAGCCGCTGACCCGCTGAAGGCAAAGAAATGATAAAATCAATTTTCATGGATGGGTATAAAAAAACCGACGGGTGAAATCCATCCGCCGGTTCTAAGTTTCACAAATTGATTGTCCGTTTATTGGAACAGATTTTCGATTTCCTTCATCATGGAAATTTCATCCATGTCCTTTGCTGTGGACAACTCCTGAACCAGCAGGTTCTGTGCCGTATCCAACAGTTTGCGTTCCCCGAATGACAGATCTTTTTCCAGTTTGAGCTGAAACAGATCCCGGAAAACTTCAGCCACATCATAGATGGAACCGGTCTTTATTTTGTCCATATATTCTCTGTACCGGCGGTTCCAGGTCTGGTTGTCCCCGTTATGAACCTTTTCCTGCATCACCTTGTACACTTCGGGGATCTCGTTTTCCGCAATCACCTCCCGCAACCCCACAGATTCGACATTGGAGGTGGGAATCATGATAACCATGCCGTTTTCCACAATTTTCATCATGTAAAAGTTCATGGTATCACCGTTTATCTCTTTGCTTTCAATGGACTCGATACACCCCACGCCATGTGCCGGATAAACTGCCAGATCCCCTTTTGCAAATTCTTTTTTGGTTGATGTGTTCACATTAGCCACTGTGTTCTTGGATTTTTCACCCATTGGATAACCCACCTTGATATATTTACAATTTGCCCATTCTTGGATATATAGACACATTCTAACAAGATTGTCAATGAAAAAACCCAAATACCGGTTTTTAAAGGGTTATCGCCTGGAATTCACCTGATTCATGGCCTGAACAACTCCGCGGGAAAGAATGAGCCGGCATGCGGCCACCGCATCCTTGATCACGGTGTCCAGACCGGCCTGCTCTTCAGGGGTAAACCCACCTAAGACATGGCCGGTTACACCGGTTTGGGTGCCGGGATGTCCAACGCCCACCCGCACCCGGACAAAGCCTTTACTGCCAAACGCATCCACAATGGATTTGATCCCGTTGTGCCCGCCGGATCCCCGGTCTTGAACAATTTTAAGCACCCCGAAAGGCAGATCCATATCATCATGGACGACGATGATATCGTTAACAGGAATTTTGAAATAGGCGGATAATTTCTGGAGGGGGAACCCGCTCCGATTCATATAGGAAAGGGGTTTGACCAGAAACACGTCCTGGCCGTAAAGCGTTGTCCGGGTGTAATTGGCATCAAACCGGGTTTTGTTGAACTCAGTATCAGCTTGTTCTGCAATGGCCTGAACCACCAGAAAACCGATGTTATGACGGGTCCGGGAATAGGTTTCACCCGGGTTTCCCAGACCCGCTATCAATTTAAAGCGCGTGGATGACATAATCCATGCTACACGCTATTCCGTTGATTCAGCAGCAGCATCCTCCGATGTTTCTGCCATTTCCTCTTCATCCAGAAGATCGTCTTCTTCCACTTCTTCCTCTTCGCCTGCATCCGGCGGAACGACCGTCACCACGGTAAAATTGACCTCATGGGGAATCTGCACCCCTTCGCCAAGATCGATGGATTCCACATGAATCGCATCTCCGATTTCCAGATGGGTGACATCGATTTCAATCCGTTCCGGTGTATCTCCCGGCTTACAGACCACTTCAAGTTCCCGGCGGATGATCTGAAGCATGCCCCCGCCGTCTTTGACGCCTTTGCTCGTCCCGAGGATCTCCACAGGGACAGATACCGTCACCTGGGTATCCATGTCAATCTGCTGGAAATCTGCGTGCCGATATTCAATCCCGAAAGGATCCATCTGCAGTTCCTTGAGCATGACTACCTTGGTCTGGGGCGCATCCCCCTGAATTTTCAGGCTCAAAAAAAGCCCGGAAACACCCCGGTCCCGAACAATCTTGTCGAACTCACTGGTGTCCAGACTGACCATCACGGGGTCCATCTTGGGCCCGTATACGACTCCCGGAATCATTTTTTTGCCGCGCAATCTTCTGGCGGCACCTTTGCCACGGGTGTTTCTTTCCGTGGCGTTCAATTTAATCAGATCCAATGTATTTCCCTCCATAGCCGCTGTTTTATCGGTTGAACAAAAAACAGCGTGTTAAAAACCGTAATAATTTATGAAAAAGCGTGTTAAATAAATAATGAATTCACCGAGTCGCCTCTGTAACTGCGCATAATGGCCTCACCCACCAGCTTGGCAATTGAAAGCGTTTTAATCTTTTCACATGCCTGCGCTTCGGGTGACAAGGGGATGGTATCCGTGGCAACCAGTGAATTCAGTGAAGACTGGGTGATCCTTTCAATGGCCGGTCCGGACAGAACCGGATGGGTACAATAGGCATGCACCTGCCGGGCCCCTTTCTCACGGATCACCCCGGCTGCTTCGGTCAAAGTACCGGCCGTATCCACCATATCATCGATCACGATGGCAACCTTGTCTTTGACATCGCCGATGATGGCCATGGCCCTGGCCTGATTGGGAGCGCTCCGGCGCTTATCCACAATCGCCAGACTGCAGTGCAGCCGTTTGGCATAGGCCCTGGCCCGTTCCACACCGCCTGCGTCCGGAGATACCACCACCAGATTTTCAGGGTACCGGGTCTTGATATCATCGATAATGATGGGGGCCGCATACAGATTGTCCACGGGCACACTGAAAAAGCCCTGAATCTGGCCGGCATGTAAATCCATGGTAATCACGCGGTCCACCCCGGTATTTTCCAGAAGATCCGCCACCATTTTGGCGGAAATAGGCACTCTGGGCGACACTTTTTTGTCCTGGCGGGCATAACCGAAATAGGGGATCACTGCCGTAACCCGGCTGGCGGACGAGCGCTTGAATGCATCGATTAACAGCAGCAGTTCCACCAGATGATCATTCACCGGGTAGCAGGTGGATTGAAGCACATAGATTTCCTGCTTTCTGACATTTTCAAGAATTTCAACCTGAATTTCTCCATCACTGAACCGGTTGACCTTCAATTTTCCCAGGGGTTTTGCAAGATACTCGGAAATCCGATCGCTCAACAGCGGGTTTGAATTACCCGCAAATATTGACAGCCCACTCATAACAAATCTCTTTAGGTTTTATAGTCTTATTTTGTCATCAATTAAATTGGCTGGGGCGAGAGGATTCGAACCTCTGAATGCAGGGATCAAAACCCTGTGTCTTGCCACTTGACGACGCCCCAGCATGGCTTATATATCACTTTTGTTGTAAAGCGGTCAGAAACACCCGCTTTTTTCCCCCGGCCCAGTGCGTAAGAAGCCGATCATACCCATGTCCTGCTTTTTTTTCGTCTGAAAAAAGGGCAAACAACGACCCACCGCTACCTGACATGAGTACCGTTCGCTGTAACAACTGTGCTATTTCATCTCTGGCAACTCTGACTTCCGGGTATACTCTGAAAGTGGCGGCTTCCAGATCGTTGTGTAAATATGGCCGTATATCAACATCCTGTCTTGCAGACAAAATATTTGAAGCCGTTTCTATAGTATATTTCCCTGAAGATGTCAAACACAAATCATGATTCTGAAACACGCTGGCCGTGGAAACAGCAATACCCGGATCACACACGACCACATGGATAGGAAACAGTTTCGGCACCTGATTCAGTGTTTCTCCCATCCCCGTGGCCAGGGCCGTGTCACCATACAGAAAAAACGGCACATCCGCTCCCAGGTGTTGCCCCATTTTTATCAGTTCGTTTTGGGAAAACGGATCATGACACCGGGCATTCAATGTGGACAGCACGGCGGCGGCATTGCTGCTCCCGCCGCCAAGTCCGCCGCCCACAGGAATGTGCTTCCGGATATCAATGGCCACACCCGGCACGGAAATATTTTTTTTTTGCTTTTCACAGGACCGGAAAAACAGCGTGGCAGCCCGGTGCGCCAGATTGGTCTGGTCTTGAGGGACCAGGGGATGATTGCAGAAGACCCTGACCCCGGGCACCTTAAACGTAAGGGTCATCTCATCCGCCAGTGTGATTTTTGTCATCAGGGAAAACAGGTCATGATACCCGTCCGGCCGTTTGCCCGTGATATGAAGAAACAGATTGATTTTGGCAAACGAGGCCAAAGATTGACTCACCCCTTTGCCTCCACGTAGGCCATCCGGATCTCACTGAGAAGCGCCCGCATCAGATTTTCTTCATCTTCGTTCAGATTGCCCTTTGTTTTCTCCGAAAGCATGGCCATCATATCGATGGTGTATTTGGCCATGGTCAGGTCTTTTTTGACTTCGCCCGAAGAAGGGTCTCCCACTTTTCCCAGCTGCACCAGGCCGGAAGAGTATATGGACAGGATAAAGCCGGAAAAATCCACTTTGGGCAATGCATTTTTCCGGACAGCCTCCTTGTTGGCCTCCGCCGCTTTTTTGGCCGCCTCCATGATAAAACTTTTTTCTTCAGGCATTTGAAGATCCTCCATTACATTGGTTTTGGGCTGAGTCATCCAGCCGGATAATGATATCAGCCACGGTCGTTTTCTTTCCTGCCTCATGAACAAACAGCGGATTGATATCCAGCTCCCTGATGACCGGATAATCATCCACCAGGGCCTTTAAGGAAACAATATTTTTTTCGATCTCTTCTATATCAGACGGCGCTTCTCCACGCAATCCCTTGAGAATGGGGTATCCTCTGATGCTTTTCACCATTCTTCTGGCCACGTTCCGTCCCATGGGAGACAATCTAAACGCCACATCCTTGTATACTTCAACAAAAATACCGCCCAGCCCGAACATCACAGCATGCCCGAACACCGGATCCCAGGTCACCCCGAGAATCACTTCTTTGCCCGCAGGCGCCATCTGCTGCACCAGCACCCCTTCCAGATACGCATCCGGATCATATTTTTTCGCATTTTCCATGATCTGCTCAAATGCGGTTTCAACGGCCTTGCCATTTTCCAGTCGGACCTTGACGCCTCCGGCATCGGACTTGTGCAGAATCTGGGGGGACACGATTTTCATCACCACGGGATACCCCAGTTTTTCAGCCATCTGTCGGGCTTCATCTGCGGTTTTCGCCAGTTCCATGGGAAGAATGTTAAAGCCGTAACATTTGAGAATCTCGTTGCCGTCCAGTTCCCCTAAAACAAACCGGCCCTGGGACAGATACTGTTCAATGATTCTGCCCGCTTTTTCCTTGTCATATACCAGGTTGTAGGGAGGCAGAATTTTTCGAAACAGCCATTTCATTCCCTCCCGCAATGCGCCCAAAGACCGGGCCGCACTTTCAGGAAACTGGTACACGGGCACCTTGTGTTTCTGAAGCAGTTTGACTCCGTCCGACACATCCACGATGCCCATGAAAGCGCATAGAATCGGTTTGATGGTGTTTTCGGCAATCCGGACAATGGATTCGGCCGTGCCGATGGCATCGGTCATGGACTGGGGCGTCAGAATAATCAGCACCGCATCCACGCCCCGGTCCGCCAGCACCGTGGCCAGCGTGTTTTCATACCGGTCTTTGGCTGCATCCCCGATCACATCCACGGGATTGTGAAAATTGGCGGTGGACGGCAGGTATTTTTTCAGTTCCGTGATGGTTTCTTCGGAAAACTGAGCCAGCTGCAACCCGGACTGTTCACTCATGTCCGTGGCCATAATACCGGGCCCGCCGGCATTGGTGACAATGGCCACATGATCGCCGGTGGGATATTTGTTGCCGGCAAAGGCCTGGGCATAATCAAACAGCTGGTTCACGGTCTTGCACCGCAGGATCCCGGCCATGGTAAACAACCCGTCATAGATAACGTCTGCGCCGGCCAGAGCGCCGGTGTGGGAAGCCGCAGCCCGGGCACCGGCAGCGGATGATCCGGACTTGATGGCGATCACATGGGTCGGATTGGTGCCCGACGTCATTTTCCGGACCTCGGTGATAAATTCTTCAGCGCTGCGGCTCAGCTCTTCCATATAAATCATGACCACATCCGTGTCCGGATCTTTATGATAATATCGCAGCAGATCCAGTTCATCCACATCCGCCTTATTGCCGATGGAAATGAACTTGGAAAACCCAAATCCCTTGTCCGCCGCGTAATCCAGCACGGCCGTGCACAACGCCCCGCTCTGGGAAATAAACGACACATTGCCCGGTTCCGGCATGCGGGCCGAAAAACTGGCATTCAAGGATACTTTGGGCGACGGGTTGATCACACCTAGGCAGTTGGGTCCCACCAGACGAACCCCTGCCTTGTTGCACAGGACTTTGATCTGTTTTTCAATATCCGCCCCTTCCCCGCCGACTTCCTTGAATCCGGCAGAAACAATAACAATCCCTTTGACTCCTTTGTTGATACACTCCTGAACCGATGCCAGGGCTGCTTTGGGCGGCAGGATAATCATGGCCAGATCAATGGGATCCGGAATATTGCCGATACTGGTATAACATTTCACACTGAGCACGGACCG
Source organism: Desulfotignum balticum DSM 7044 (assembly GCF_000421285.1). GTDB lineage: Bacteria > Desulfobacterota > Desulfobacteria > Desulfobacterales > Desulfobacteraceae > Desulfotignum > Desulfotignum balticum. Next base: position 1,372,624 of record NZ_ATWO01000001.1, on the reverse strand, counting down.
GGCCTTTGGATTGACCGGATACAGCGTTCCCTTATACCCATTGGATAAAATATTGGCAAAAATATCGTGCCCCACCTTCCCTTTCTGGGTGGATGCACCGATTACGGCAATGGTTTCAGGTGCAAAAATGGCATCCAGCTTATCCACGAATCCCCCTTATATAATGCGTGTTATGATGGGTGACCGGCCAAACAAATCCGGGGCCGGGCCGGGATAATTGCATTGCCCGACCCGGCCCCGTCACGATGAGTTAAATTTTATGGATAATCAGTTGATACCCAGACTCAGCTTGGCGGATCTTAAGGTATTTTTCATGAGCATGGCTATGGTCATGGGGCCGACGCCGCCGGGAACCGGAGTGATCTTACCGGCGATCTCCTTGGCCGCATCAAAATCCACATCCCCTTTGAGAATGGCTTTGCCGGTTTTCTCGTTCATGCCCACCCGGTTGACGCCCACATCAATGACCGTGGCACCGGGTTTGATCCATTCCGGTTTCACCAGATCCGGTACGCCGGCCGCCACAATCAGGATATCGGCCCGTTTGCAGTGGGCCGCCAGATCCTTGGTCCGGGTGTGAACGATGGTCACGGTGGCATTGGCGCCCACGCCTTTCTGGGCCATCATCATGGCAATGGGTTTGCCCACGATATTGGAACGGCCCACCACCACGACCTCAGCACCGGAGGTTTCCGTGCCAGAGCGAACAATCATCTCCTGGATACCGGCCGGGGTGCAGGGCAGAAACTTCACTTCATCTCCGCCGATCATCAACCGGCCCACATTCACGGGGTGAAACGCATCCACATCCTTGTCCGGATTGATGGCGTTGAGCACTTTTTTATCGTCAATGTGCTTGGGCAGCGGCAGCTGTACCAGAATCCCGTGGATATCGGAATCATTGTTGTATTTGTCGATCAGTGCCAGCAGATCGGCTTCGGAAATATCTTCAGGCTGGTCATCCTGAATTTCATGAAATCCGCAGCTGATAGCGGTTTTTACCTTCAGGGTCACATAGCTCACCGATGCCGGAGACGATCCCACCAGAATCGTGACAAGACCCGGCACCTTGCCGTGTTTCTCCTTCATCTGGTCCACTTCTTCCTTGATCTCGGCAAGGATCGTTTTTCTGATTTCGGTTCCGCTGATAAGTTCTGCAGTCATATTTTTTTCTCCTGGAATTCATTGGGTTAAACTGCAACCGGTCCGGAACGTCTTTTCCGGTCCGGTTGCAGGATTCAGGCTGAACAAAAAATAGGGATTTTAGAATACACCCTCAACCTTACCGGTTTCCACATCCACATCCACCCGTTTGAACGCGGGATTGGATCCCGTACCCGGCATCAAACTGATGGCGCCGGCCACAGGCACGATAAACCCGGCACCGCCATAGGTAAGGACCTCACGAATGGCCAGACGCCATCCTTTGGGCACCCCTTTGAGCGTGGGGTTGTCAGACAGGGACAGATGGGTTTTCACCATGCACATGCCCAGTCCGGCCAGTTCAGGATCCGCCTGGATTCTGGCCAGAGATTTTTCCGCAGCCGCAGAATAATCCACACCATCGGCACCGTACACTTCCTTGGCAATGAGTTCGATCCGTTTTTTAATGGGCATATCCAGTTCATACAAGAATTTGAATTCAGTTTTTTCTTCACAGGCCTCGATGACCGTTTCTGCAAACTCAATGGCGCCGTCTCCCCCTTGTTCCCAGTGCCGGGACAGGGCCACTCTGGCACCTTCGGCTTCACACAGTTCCCGGACCTTGGCGATTTCCGCATCCGTGTCCGTGTAAAAGGCGTTGATGCAGACCACCGGAGAGATACCGGCTTTTCTGACGTTTCTGATATGATGGATCAGGTTGTCGCATCCTTTGGCCACCCAGTCCACATTTTCCGTGGAATATTCTTCGGGCATGGCTTTGCCCGGTACGGGCACAGGGGCGCCGCCATGGCATTTCAGAGCCCGGATGGTGGCCACGACCACAGCGCAGTCCGGTTTAAGCCCGGAGTAACGGCATTTGAGGTTCCAGAATTTTTCAAATCCGATGTCCGCGCCGAATCCGGATTCAGTCACATGGTAATCCGCCAGTTTCAAACCAACTTTATCCGCAATGATGGAACTCTGGCCGATGGCGATGTTGGCAAACGGCCCGGCATGGACCAGCACGGGCTGGCCTTCCAGGGTCTGCATCAGAGACGGGTTAAGGGCATCCACCATCCAGGCGGTCATGGCACCGGCCACCTGCAGGTCTTCCGTGGTCACGGGGTTGCCTTTTTTGTCATAGGCCACCACGATTTTACCCATTCTTTCCCGCATATCCTTGAGATCATTGGCCAGGGACAGAATGGCCATCACCTCGGAAGAAACGGCAATACCGAATTTGGATTTCATCATGAATCCGTCCGCCTTGCCGTTCACACCATCGATACCGATAATGATATTTCTCAACGCCTGGCAGCAGAAGTCGATCACCCAGCCCATTTCCACGTTGGTGGGATCGATGTCCAGACGTTTCATGCCGGACAGTCTTTCCAGCTGCTCGTCCGTGTAGTTTCTTTCATGCTGCAACCGGGATGTCAAAGCCACCATGGCCAGGTTGTGGGCATTCATGATGGCATTGATGTCACCGGTGAAACCCAGAGAAAACGGGGTCAAAGGAATACACTGAGCCAGCCCGCCGCCGGCAGCCGATCCCTTGATATTCATGGTGGGCCCGCCCGAAGGCTGACGGATGGCGGCACATACGTTTTTGCCCAGTTTTCCCAGACCCTGAACAAGCCCCATGGAAGAGGTGGATTTACCTTCTCCCAGCGGGGTCGGGGTAATGGCCGTCACATCAATATATTTTCCATCGGGCTGGTCTTTCAGCCGCGCCATCACTTTCTTGAAATCAATTTTCCCGATATAATGGCCGTGAGGCAGCAGCTCTTCTTTGGTCAGCCCGAGTTTTTCACCGATTTCATAAATGGTCAGCATGGATGATTCCGCATCCTGTGCGATTTCCCAGTCTTGATGTTTGGTTGGATCTAATGCCATGATTTACTCCTTTGTTGAATTGGACTCTGATCGAGCCGGTGATAAAATAATATTATAAAACAAAGCGTTATGCTTTTTGTCCACACCACCCGCAATTTTAATATATCTGTCAGTGTAACTAACTATATAAATAAACATAAAAAATCAACAGGTTTTCGAGAGATACCGGTCGATTTTAAAAACACGCGGCCCACTGCAAAACACCGTGCCATTGTTTCACCGGACGGCCGGCAGGTCCATGTCGGTTTCACCCGGCATCCCCGGGTCCGGCTTTCCAGTAAACGCTGATCTAACAATGGCTCAATTTCTTGGTAAAATCAATATTTTTGAAAAAAAAGATTGATTTTACGCACTAAATACTAATTAAATGGTGAAATACTAAATTTTTTAAGATATTCGAATCTAATATTATCCCCTATTCCTACAATACTATTTAATAATTAAATGCGATTCAATCTGATTTAACCAAATCTGTCTTTATCATAACTATTTAAAATTAAAGTCGATTTGTACAATCCATCTTCGGCCCAATAAATTCACTCATCTATTGACAAAAAAGGGTACAAATTATAAATCATATGCGTTATCGATATTACAAACCATGTAACATGGGGTCTGGTGAATGGAAAGACGATGCAAAAAAGGCTGCTGGTCAAGTGAAATTGTCACTTTCATTCTCCTGTATCCATTTCACATATTGTCACACCGTTTCAACCTTAATTCCTTCCAACTCATAACCATCTTTAAACATTAGGAGGTAAACGTGGGATTCGAAATAACCAAAGAAACCTATGCCGGCGCCATTAAAAACATCACCATTGGAAAAGGTGATGGCGCACTGACGGTCGGCGGTCAAACCAGCTATCCTTTTTATCAGTTCGAGGGGGATATGCCCAACAAACCCATTATTGCCATGGAAATCTGGGACATGGAACCCGAAGACTGGCCGGAAGCCGCCAAAGCACCCTTCAAAGATGTCTTAAATGATCCCGTGGCCTGGGCCAAAAAATGCGTGGACGAATACAACGCCCAGGCGATTGTGCTTCAGCTCAAGAGCACAGATCCCAATGATAAGGATGCCAGTGCGGATGATGCGGCTCAGACGGTCAAAAAAATCAGTGAGGCCATCAATGTCCCTTTGATTGTCTGGGGATCTGCCGTACCTGCCAAGGATTCAGAAGTCCTAAAAAAAATCAGTGAGGTGTGCGATGGCCACAACCTGGTTCTGGGACCGGTGGAGGAAAAAAACCACAAAACGATCGGTGCCGCAGCCATGGGGTATGGACATACCATTATTTCCTCCTCTCCCATTGACGTCAACCTGGCCAAACAGGTGAACATCCTGCTGGAAAACTTAGGTGTTTCTCTGGACAAAGTCATTGTGGATCCCACCACGGGCGGGCTGGGCTATGGCCTGGAATACTCTTACTCCGTGATGGAACGACTGATCCAGGCCGCCATGACCCAGGGAGATGACAAGCTTCAAAACCCGATGATCAACAACTTAGGCAACGAAGTATGGAAATGCAAGGAAGCCAAGCAGCCGGTGGATGAAGCACCGGAACTGGGTGATCCCGAACGGCGGGGCATTCTCATGGAAGCCGTGGGAGCGGTATCTTATCTCATGTCCGGCTCCAGCATCCTGATCATGCGCCATCCGGAATCCATCAAACTGGTCAGATCATTCATCGATCTGGCATATGCCGGCGGCTCTGCCATGGATATCGGCCCTGTCACCAAACAGCTGGATGATGTGGAAATCGATTTTGCCGCCCTGTCACCGGAACCGGATCTGACCATTGCGGAAGAAGCGAAGAAAGCCCCGGCCAAAAAAGCGGCGCCTGAGAAAAAAGAAGCGCCCAAACCTGCCGCAGCAGCCCCCAAGGCGGACGCCAAACCCGCCCCGGCTGCAGAAGCAAAACCGGCCCCGGCCGAGGAAGCCAAACCTGAACCTGCGGCAGCCGCTGCGGATCCGGCCGCGGAAGCCAAAGCCAAGGCAGATGCCGAAGAAAAGGCCAAAGCCGATGCGGAAGCCAAAGCCAAAGCCGATGCCGAAGCCAGGGCCAAAGCGGAAGCCGAAGCCAAAGCCAAGGCCGAAGCTGAAGAAAAGGCCAAGGTTGAGGCCAAGAAAAAAGCGTTGAAAGATGCCGCTGCCGAACGGGAAGCCGAAGAGCAGGCCATCAGAGAAAAACGGGCCGCTGAAAAAGAAAAAGCGGCGGCGGCAAGAGCGTCCGCGCCCAAATCATCTGTGCCCATGACCGCAGCAAAATTCCAAAAAACCGAGCTGGAAAGAATTTTAGAAAATCTGGACAAAGTGCACAAAAGAGTGACTGAATAGACGCACTTAAAAATATCCAAACAATTAATTACCAAATCAACAGGAGGAGGAACCTCTAATGGTAGAAAATAAAAAAGCAGAAAAAGCACCCAAACTGGTTGATCCGAAAGAAGTCTCCATCGACTTAGGCACCCAGGAATTGCAGGCGCGTGCCCAGAAAATGGGGATCGATACGGTTTTTGACAGAGCCTTCAGCATGAAACCCTGTGCCATCGGTATCCAGGGCATTTGCTGCAAGAACTGCTCCATGGGGCCCTGCCGGCTTCCATTACCCAAAAGCGGCATTGAAGGCGAAGATACCCGAAAAGGGCTTTGCGGTGCGACTCCCAACACCATTGCAGCCAGAAATTTTATCCGCATGATTGCCGGCGGTGCTTCCGCACACTCCGACCATGGTCGCTGTGTGGCAGAGGTGTTCATGTCGGCTGCCAGAAAAGAAACAGAAGCTTACAAGATCAAAGATACCCAGAAACTGTTGAGTATCGCCCCTCATCTGGGCGTTGCAACCACCGTTGAGGTGGACGGGGAAACCCAAGACCGGGATCTGGATGAAATTGCCCTGGAAGTGGCCGATGTTGCCCTCAGAGAATGGGGAAAACCGGAAGGGGAACTGTTATATATGAAACGCGCCCCGGAAGCGTTGTATGAAAAATGGAAAAAACAAGGCGTGCTTCCCAGAAACATTGACAGGGAAATTGTTGAAATCATGCACCGGACCCACATGGGGGTTGACCAGGATTACAAGAACCTGATGAAACAGGGCACCCGGGCCGCACTGGCGGATGGCTGGGGCGGTTCCATGCTGGCCACCGATCTCCAGGATGTGCTTTTCGGTACCCCCTATCCTCTTCAGTCCGAAGCCAATCTGGGCATCATGAAAGAAGACCATGTCAATATTATTGTTCACGGGCATGAACCGATTCTGTCTGAAATCATTGTTGCCGTTGCCCAGTCCGAAGAGATGCTCACCTATGCCAAAGAAAAAGGCGCGGCCGGCATCCAGCTGGGCGGTATCTGCTGTACAGCCAATGAAATGCTCCAGAGACACGGTATTCCGACAGCCGCCACCTTCCTCCAGCAGGAACTGGCGATCATCACCGGGGCCTGCGATGCCATGGTGGTGGATATCCAGTGTATCATGCAGAACCTGGCCAATGTGGCCAAATGTTTTCATACCAAACTCATCACCACCCATCCCATTGCAAAAATGGAACAGGACAATGTCATCCACATTGAATTTGATGAACATCATGCCCTGGAAGATGCCAAACGCATTGTCAAACTGGCCATCGACAATTTTGCCAACCGCGGAGCCGATGTCATGATCCCGCAATACAAAACCCAGCAGATTGCGGGTTTTGGTGTGGAATCCATTCAATACCATTTAGGGGGGACCTTCCGCGGCACATACTATACCCTCAATGACAATATCATCAACGGACGGATTCGCGGTATTGCCGGTGTGGTGGGGTGTAACAATGCCAGAACCAAACACAATGACGGGCATATCCGGGTCGTCAAAGAACTGATCAAAAACGATGTCATCGTTCTTACCACGGGCTGTAATGCCATCGCCTGCGCCATGGAAGGACTGTTAACGCCTGAATCCGCAGCCGTACACTGTGGACCGGGACTGGCTGAAATCTGCGAAACCGTCGGGATTCCGCCGGTCCTTCACTTAGGATCCTGTGTCGATAACTCCCGGATTCTGCTTGCCGCCACTGAAGTGGTCAAGGCCGGCGGACTGGGCAATGACATCTGTGACCTGCCGGCTGCCGGAAGTGCACCGGAATGGATGAGTGAAAAAGCCATTTCCATTGGCCACTATTTTGTTGCATCCGGCGTATATACCGTATTCGGTGTCACGTTGCCGACCTCCGGAGCACCGGTGTTCCATGACTATATTTCCAAGGAAATGGAAAAGATCTACGGCGGCAAATGGGATCTTGAAGTGGATCCCATCAAGCATGCCCACCTTATGATCGCCCACATTGACAAGAAAAGAAAAGCCCTGGGTATCGATAAGGCCAGAGAACGGGTATTGATGGATATGGCGGACCGGCAGAAACTGGAAGCCTGATAAAAAACACGTCAGGATATTGTGATGCAACAACGGTAAACAGATAATTATAATAAATCCTCAACGAAGGAGGAAAGAAAACATATGTCTAAATTAATTGCATTTGCCGCTATTCAGGGTGGTTACAAAGTAGTTGCGCAGGTTGAAGGTGAGCTGGAAAAAGCCCTTCAGTCCTATGATGCCAGTACCAAAATCGGATTTCCCAACACCGCATATTATCTGCCGGTCATCTATTCTTTGACCGGGTTGAAATGCGAAACCCTGGAAGATCTGAAAAAACCCATGGAATTTGCCCGGGGCCTGCTGCCCCCCCATATCAAACTGAGAAACTGGCTGCCGTATCTGGGACCCCTCCTGGATGCGGGCATGGCTGGTATCATCTCCTATGAGGTGAAAGAAGCTCTGCGGTATCTGTATGAGCCCGATTTCTATATCCCCCAGGAAGACCCGGATGTGGAAAACGGCAAAATCTGGGTAGGTGCGGCCGACGATACCATCCTGCGGAAACGCGGGGTGGAGTTTGTGGACGGTTCCGCCCCCGGGTTTGCCGCCATGGTGGGCGCGGCCCCCAACAAAGAGATCGCCAAAATGATCGTGGAAGACTATCAGAAACGGTCCCTGTACATCTTTTGTGCAGCCAACCATAACGGCAAAACCCTGATCCAGCAGTGCCTGGATGCAGGTATGCAGATCGGGTGGAACACCCGTATCGTACCGTTCGGTCCGGACATCTCCTCGGCCGTGTTTGCTTTAGGATTTGCCAACAGAGCGGCCATGGCATTCGGCGGGGTCCAGCCCGGTGACTACAAAAAGATCCTGAAATACAACAAAGACCGGATCTTTGCCTTTGTCAACGCATTGGGTGATGTGGGCACTGAATGGGGTGTGGCCGCAGCCGGTTGTGTCAACTGGGGTTTTCCGACCCTGGCGGACACGGAAATTCCGGAAATTCTGCCCACGGGTATCTGTACCTACGAACATGTGGTGGCTCCCGTGGCCCATGATGAAATGGTCCAGAGATCTGTGGAAGTCAGAGGTCTCAAGGTTCAGGTGGCTGAAATCGACATCCCCTGCGCCTTTGGTCCGGCTTACGAAGGTGAGCGGGTTCGCGGGGCTGATCTGTACGCCCAGTGCGGCGGCGGCAAAACCCAGTGCACCGAGCTGGTGAAAATGGCGGACATGAACAAAATCGAGGACGGCAAGGTTGAAATCGTCGGCCCGGATATCACCGATCTCAAGGAAGGGGGTACCTTTCCGCTGGGTATCTTTGTTCAGATCGCCGGCCGGGAATTCCAGGATGATTTCGAACCCATCATGGAACGTCAGATCCATCATCTGATCAACTATATCCAGGGAATCATGCATATCGGCCAGAGAGACATCTCCTGGGTCCGGATTTCCAAGGCTGCCATTGAAAAAGGGTTTACCCTCAAGGATATCGGCGTGGTGCTCCATGCCAAATTCCACCAGGATTTCAACAAGATCGTGGACAAGGTTCAGGTCACCCTTTATACCAAAAAGGAAGATGTGGACAAGATGACGGCCACGGCCCGTGAAAACTACAAAACAAGAGACGAACGGGTGGACAAGATGACGGACGAAGGTGTGGAAACCTTTTATTCCTGCACCCTGTGCCAGTCATTCGCCCCGTCCCACGTATGCACGGTGTCCCCGGAAAGAACGGGTCTGTGCGGTGCCTACAACTGGATGGACTGCAAGGCATCCTACGAGATCAACCCCACGGGTCCCAACCAGCCCATTGAAAAAGGCGAATGCCTGGATCCCAAGCTGGGTCAGTGGAAAGGGGTCAACGAGTTCGTATACAAAGCCTCCAGAGGGGCAGTCACCCACTATAACTTCTATTCTCTGGTGATTGATCCCATGACCACCTGCGGGTGCTGTGAATGTATCGCCGCATTGCTGCCCTCGTGCAACGGGGTTATGACCGTGGGCCGGGATTACTCCGGAGAGACTCCCTGCGGCATGAAATTCACCACCCTGGCCGGTGTCATGGGCGGTGGGGCATCTTCACCCGGATTTGTGGGCCATTCCAAGTTCAACATCACCCAGAAAAAATTCATCCTGGGGGATGGGGGCCTGCTGCGCATGGTCTGGATGCCCAAGATGCTCAAGGAAGAGCTCAAGGAAAGAATCGTGGCCCGTGGCGAAGAAATGGGCGTTCCCGGTCTGTTTGACATGATCGCGGATGAAACCGTGGGCACCACGGAAGAGGAGATTCTTCCCTTCCTCCAGGAAAAAGGCCATCCGGCCCTGAACATGGAATCCCTCGTGGGATAGGAATTTAACACAAAAGTCGGGGCAGTATTCCACCAGATATCAATCTGCTCCGACTTACCATATGGTTGTTTAAACTTTTAAGGAGATTAACATGGCATTAACCGGTATACAGATATTCAAACTCCTGCCCAAGACCAACTGCAAGGAGTGTGGCGTTCCCACCTGCCTTGCATTTGCAATGAACCTGGCATCGGGGAAAGCGGAACTGGACAGTTGCCCCTATGTGTCGGATGAAGCCAAAGAACAGCTGGCGGAAGCATCCGCGCCTCCGATTCGTCCGGTCGCACTGGGCAAAGGGGTCCGAAAGACCGCAACCGGCGGTGAAACCGTTCTTTACAGACATGAAAAAACCTTTTTCAATCCCACGGTACTGGCCGCCACCGTGTCCTCGGACACGGATCTGGCCGCCCTGGATACCAAACTCAAAATTTACAACGCATTCCAGTATGAACGGGTGGGTCTGAATCTGCGCCCGGAACTGCTGGTGGTCAAAGATGCGGGCAACGGGGCAGACGCGTTTGCCGCGGTGGCTGAAAAAATCGCCAAAGAATCGGAATTCAACCTGGTACTCATGACCGAAGATGCAGCTGTCATGAAGGCCGGTATTGACAAAGCCGGATTCAAACGGCCGTTGCTCTATGCCGCCACTGAAGCCAATGCCGACGAATTCGGTGCCATGGCCAAGGAAGCGGAACTGCCCCTGGCTGTGAAAGCCGATTCCGTGGAAGCGCTGATTCCGCTGACGGAAAAACTCACGGGCATGGGGTTGAAAGACCTGGTCATCGATTCCGGATCCCGGGAAATCAAACAGGCCCTGGAAGACCAGGTCGCCATCCGCCGGGCCGCATTAAAAGCGGGCAACAAAGCCCTGGGATTCCCCACCATTGTGTTCCCGTGTGAAATGGCATCCAATCTGGACATGGAAACATTGATCGCGGGCATGTACGTGGCCAAATACGGCGGCATTGTGGTCATGTCGGATTTTGCCACGGAATCACTGTTCCCGCTGCTGCTGGAACGCCTCAATATTTTTACCGATCCCCAGCGGCCCATGACCGTGACCGAAGGCATCTTTGAGATCAACAATCCGGATGAAAATTCCCCCGTGCTGGTGACCACCAACTTTGCATTGACCTACTTTATCGTGTCCGGTGAAATTGAAGCCAGCAAAGTGCCGGCATGGCTGCTGGTCAAAGATTCCGAGGGCCTGTCCGTGCTTACGGCATGGGCCGCCGGAAAATTCGGCGGTGATGATGTCGGCCTGTTTGTGAAAAAATGCGGTATCATGGACAAGGTCAAACATCAGGAACTGATCATCCCGGGTTATGCCGCTGCCATTGCCGGGGATGTGGAAGAAGAACTGCCCGGCTGGACCATTACCGTGGGTCCCAGAGAAGCGGCCCATCTGCCGGCGTTCCTTAAAGCAAGAAAATAAAAAATATCAGCGCCGGGGCGGGTTATGGCCTGTCTCCGGCGTATCAGTGTCAATCTTAAATCAACAAAGGATAAGAACATGGAAAACATGATTCTATTTGGTGAAAGCCTGAATGTCATTTCCCGGGTCATCGGAAAAGAGTTCAAGGAACCGGATCCTGCCAAGCGGAACCCGGAGCCCATTCAGGCAGAAGTGGTCCGGCAGAAGGAACTGGGCATGGACTACATCGACATCAACCTGGGGCCTGCCAAGAAATTCGGCACCGAACTGATGCCCTGGGTGGTCAATGTGGTTCAGGAAGCGGTTCCGGGTATGCCCCTGCTGCTGGATTCTTCCAATATTGATGCCATTGAAGCCGGACTCAAGGTGTGCAAGCCGGCCGATGCTCCGCACATCGTTAACTCCATTATGGCCAGACCGGAACGGTATGAAAAAATGGTGCCCCTGGCGGCCCAGTATGATGCCGATTTTGTGGCCCTGATGTGGGGTCCTGAAGGGCTTCCCAGGGATGAAAACGAACGGGCCGCTCTGGCCGTGGAACTGCTGTATTTTGCCAATGAAGCCGGCATTCCCAATGAAAAAATCTGGGTGGACGGCATTGTGACCCCGGTGAATATTCAGCAGCAGCAACTCATGAGCCTGCTTAATTTCCAGATGATGATCGATGAGATCGCTCCGGGCGCCAAATCCACCTGCGGTCTGTCCAATGTATCCAATGGACCTCCGGAACATCTGCGGCCCATCCTGAACCAGACCTATATGGTCATGCTGTGGAAATACGGCATGAAATCAGTGATTGCCGATCCGTTAGACAAACAGCTCACGGCCATTGCCAAAGGCCAGCGCCAGGATGTCGTGGATCTGATCTGGGGCATGATGGACGGCAACGTGCCGGATATCTCCGGTCTTGACAAAGAACTGGCTGATTATGCCAAAACCTATAAAGTGATCATGGGCGAGACCCTGTATTCAGATTCATGGCTTGAAATCTAGCCGGAATCTGCTCTGTTTCGTTTCAAAGGCCCCTGTAACGACCGTTCAGGGGCTTTCTAATTTTTTAAGCAGACCGTGTGCCCGGTCAGGCAGATTTGACTTATGGATCCGGAAAATTTCAATGAATGGCTCGCATCTTTGCCCAAAGGGACTGAAGCGGTTTTACACAGTTTCAATATCACGCCCACCCCGTTGATTTCTGTGGGCATTGCCCTGGGAATGATTCTGGTCATTGCCGTTATCACCCATTTTCTTTTGCACAAAGGGCTTCGGGTGTTTTTGGAACGTGGTGCTAAAAAATCACAGAAAATCTGGAAAACCGCTCTGCATGACGGCCCGTTGTTTCAACGGGTGGCGTTTACCATCCAGGCGGTTTTAATTCAGGTTCAGGCAAAATTATGGCTGGATCCGGAGACCCTGTCACTTGCAGTCATTTCCATGGTGACACGGCTGTGGATCATTTTATTCAGCTTGTTGACGGTATATGCCATTTTAGATGCCCTGCTGGATATATCCCGCCAGAACCGGTCCTTACGCGAATTGCCTTTACGGGGTATTTTTCAGAGCATCAAACTCATTACCGCAATCATGGCAATGGTGTTCGTGGCATCCACCATCATCGGCAAATCCCCCGTGATCCTGTTCAGCGGTCTGGGTGCCATGACCGCTGTGCTGATGCTGATATTCAAGGACCCCATCATGGGGCTGGTGGGCGGCATCCAGTTGTCCGCCAACCGCATGCTCAGTGTGGGAGACTGGCTGGAAATGCCGAAATACGGGGCAAACGGAGATGTCATCGATGTCACATTGACATCGGTCAAGGTGCAGAACTGGGATAAAACCATCACCACCATTCCCACTTATGCCTTGATTTCCGATTCGTTCAAAAACTGGCGGGGAATGCAGGAATCCGGAGGCCGGCGGATCATGCGCAATATCCACATCGATGCGACCAGCGTTTACTTTCTTTCCGAAGAACAAATTGCCTGCCTTGGAAAAGCATCCCTGCTCACGGAATATATGGATAAACGTCTGGAAGAGATCAACCGCCACAATACCGCCCAGGAACTGGATATGACCTGCCCCATCAACGGCCGCCGCCTGACCAACCTGGGAACCTTCCGGGCTTATCTGGATCAGTATCTGCGCAATCACCCTGGAATTCACCAGGGAATGACGATGATGGTGCGGCAGTTGGAACCCGGCGCAGACGGGGTGCCGATCCAGATTTATGCCTTTGCCAACACCACGGCCTGGGTCGAATATGAAGGGATTCAAAGCGACATCTTCGATCATGTGCTGGCAGTGGTACCGCAGTTCGGATTGCGCCTTCACCAGACGCCAACGGGTCATGACATTCGTGCAGCAGTTTCTTCTTTGGAAGCCTTAAAAACTTTTTCGAGTGAATAAGCCGGGGCTGTGGCACTCAATCTAAGGAATATCTGTGCGGGTTCCCTTTATTTTATGCAATTCACCCTTATATTCAAATCCATAAACCCTAAAAAATGGACTGACTGGCATGGAAAGTATAAATATTGATGACAACTGGTATTACGTCATTGTTCAGAATCCCGATACGTCATTTGAAAAATTACTGGGATTCATCGATGAAAAAACCAATGAAAAGTTTTTGCCGGCATTCAAGACCAAACAGGATGCCCAGAAATGCTTTCAATTACTGCCCAAGGATTTGTTCAAAGAAAAATACGACATTCATGCCGTGATTGAAGATGATTTGCTTTCCACCGCTGAAAAAACCGAATATCAGGTTTTTCTGCTGGATGAAACCGGACAGATTCTCAAACCGTTAAACTAATACCACAGGAGCACTGTTTTCATGAGTTTAAAACTGGCATTCGGCGGCAAAGGCGGGGTGGGCAAAACCACGGTCACCGGTCTGATCGCCCGGACCATTGCCGCGCTGGACAAAGAACGCGCTGTGATCGCCATTGACGCGGACCCCGTGGCCAATCTGGCTGCGGCCCTGGGCATCGACGAAACCCAGCCCATCACACCCGTGGCTGAACTGTCCGATCTGATTGCTGAACGGACCGGTGCCAAACCCGGCACCATGGGCGGATTTTTCACCCTCAATCCCAAAGTGGATGATATTCCGGACCGGTTTTCTTTGGAAAAAGACGGGGTCAAGCTGCTGGTCATGGGAACGGTTCAGCAGGGCGGCTCCGGATGCATCTGTCCGGAAAGCACCATTTTAAAAGCCCTGATGAATCACCTGGTTCTGGCCCGCAATGAAGTGGTGGTCATGGATATGGAAGCCGGAGTAGAACATCTGGGCCGGGCCACTTCCGGATCCGTGGATGCCTTGGTGGTGGTGGTGAATCCGGGGAAACGCAGCCGGGTGGCAGCGGACAAAATCCGGAAGCTGGGACAGGATATCGGGATCAAAAATATTGTGGTCTTAGGCAACCGGGTCGCTTCTGAACAGGACAAGACCCTGATCAGAGAATCCATGCCCGATTACCCGATCCTGGGATTTTTGCCGGAAATGGATGAAATCATTCAGGCGGACCGGGACGGCACCCGGCCCTTTGACAATCCAGACAATATTCCGGAAGAAGTGGTCCGCATCGCCCGGAAGCTGATGGCTCTGGACGGATCAAACGCCTGATAACCGGATCAAACCGATTATCCCCCCCCCTGTCAAAGGGGGCAGCCCTTTCATTGAAAGGGAGTTGTTCACCCCTTGTCAGGCCGTGGTAAGCGCGGCAATGGTGGTGTCCAGCATGCGGTTGGCATAGGCCCATTCATTGTCGAACCAGGCCTGAACCTTGACCAGACGGCGGCCGGACACCCGGGTCTGGGGCAGATCGATCACAGCGGATCGGGGATCATGGTTAAAATCACAGGACACCAGCTGTTCATCACTGACCCCGAGAATCCCGGACAATGCGTTTTGAGAGGCCGCCACAAGCAGATCATTGACCTGCCGGGCATGGGTATCCGTATTCACCGTCATCGTGATGTCCATCATGGACACATTCACGGTGGGCACCCGGATGGCCAGGGTTTCAAACCGGCCGGCCATGTGCGGCAGAATTCTGGCAATACCTTTGTCCAGGGAGGTGGACACCGGGATAATGGACTGCAAGGCAGACCTTGTTTTGCGCAAGTCTTTATTGTATGCGTCAATCACGGGTTGATCATGCATGGCTGAATGAATGGTGGTGGTCACCCCGCTCTCGATGCCCAGATGGGTATCCAGGACATGCAGAATGGGAATCAGACAGTTGGTGGTGCATGATGCATTGGAAATCACCGTGTGTTCTTTTTTCAGGGTGTGGTGATTCACCCCGAACACAATGGTGGCATCCACCTCATCTTTGGCCGGATGGGAATAAATCACCTTTTTCGCCCCGGACAGCAGATGCAAAGCAGCGGATTCCCGGTCATTGTAAACCCCGGTGCAGTCCAGCACCACATCGATGTTCAAATCTTTCCAGGGCAGATTGACAATATTTTTTTCCTGAAACAGATGGATGACGTCTTTCCCGATGCGCATGTTTTTTCCTGTTTTTTCCACAGACAAGGGAAACCGGCCATGGGTGGAGTCATACCGGGTCAAATGAAACAAGGTGTCGGAACAGCCGATCTCGTTGATGGCTCCAAGTGTCAATTGCCCCAGAAAACGCTCGGATTCATACAGGGCACGGACCACACAACGGCCGATGCGGCCGTATCCATTGATTGCAATCGTATATGTCATATTTTTTCCTGCCTGGCACGCGTATTTGATATTACAGGATGATCCTATACCACAGCAGGACGGACAAGTTAAGGAAAATAAAGGAAAAAAAAGGCCGGAGACAGAGATGTTCCCCTGCCCCGGCCAACGTTGAGTGGTTATTCATTGAGCTGCTGCCGGATGGCAGCCAGTTCGGATTCCAGCCATTCGGCCCGCTGTTTCAGTTCATCCGGGGATTCCGGTGCCGCCGGAGCAACGGCCCGGGGTCCCATTCCTCTGCCGCCGAAACCGCCCTGGGCCCATCTTCTGCCCCGGCCGAATCCCGGCCCGACCCCCCGGCCGAATCCTGCATCGTATCCGGCATAACCGGCATTTCCAGTACACAGCCCTCTGCCGCGACCGGTCATGGGGCCCTGATTTTCAGGTCCTCTTCTGTTCAATCCTGGCATGATATCGCCTCCTTGATGTGTTTGGGTTATGATCGGTCGGAACGGCCGCACCGGCCCCCACCCCTGTGGCGACGCCTTCCGCGGCCGGATCGGTTATCATCGATGTGATAACATCCCCCCGACACTGTGAGACGGCACCCTGCCACCACGGCTTTGGCCAGCTTGAATCGCCCGGCCCGAAGGATCCTGCCCACGGTTTGCCGGGAAACATTCATGATATCGGCCGCCTGTGTCTGATCCAGGCCGTCATAATCAATCAGTCTCACAGCCTCGAACTCCTCCAGGGACAGGATCACTTCTTCGGCCGGCACGATTCCCCGGGGGACAAACTCCGTTACCCGGGGAACCGCATCGATATATCTGGGTCGTTTGGGTCGTGGCATGGCCGTCTCCTTTTTGATCATTTGACCATAATATAGTACTGCCGGATTCCGGCGTCAAGGAAAATAATGATCAAATGATCAAAATAATTCCGCTCAAGTGATTGTTTCCAGAAGATCATCAAACTCAAGGGTCCGGATTTCCCAGGAAAATGCCTGCATATGCCGGGACAATTCGTTTCGCTTGTCCACACAGGCACGAGGTTGCTGCAAATGAAAACTCAGTTTTTCCACAAGCTGGTTTTCCGTGCCAAAAAAAATATCAGGGTGTAATTTTTCCGGCATAAGTTCCGGATAGGAAAGCCGGCAGGGCAGCAACGGAAAACACCCGAACCGCACCGCTTCCACCACGGAAATGCCGAAATTTTCCTGGATGGCCGTGGACACCACCACCTGCCCTGCTGCCAGCCATTTTTCATATGCCTTTCGGGAGGGTTCATACCCGAACACCTGAATTTCATTGTCCAGCCGTTCTCTGGCCTGATCAAACACGGCCGGATACCGATCATATTTTTCTCCCAGCACGACCAGTCCAAACAAGATGCCTTTTTTTTTGAGCCGCAACAGCACCTTGAAAAACAGGTCCGGCTGCTTGTCATAATCCCAGCGATGGTTCCAGATAATCAGCGGAGGTGTCTGGGCAGCGGAAGCCAACGTGTCCGGTGTGGACGGAAACCGGCACCCGGGATACACGACCCGGGCTTTTTTCTGAATCTGATCCACCATGTTTTTGGGCCGGGGGGCCGGCATCTGTTTAATCAGGTGCCGGACTTCCTTTAAAAATGCCGTTAAATGAAAATGTGAATTAAACCATATTTGATCGGCAGCCAGGGCGGAATTGATATTGATCAACCCGGCATCGATATCCGGTTTTCGCTGCCGTGCCCTGGCTGAAAGCGGATAAGACATCTGATTTTCATGAAAATACAACACCAGCGGCGGACAATCAGGTCCGGCCAGGGCTTTGAATTGCGCCACATCCATCATATCTGTGGCAAATACCAGATCGTAATCCCTGACCTGTTTGATTTTCTGCAAAAAATGCAGGGACGCGGTCCGCATCCGCCACCGCCAGTATTCCGGTGCCAGGGTCAGCAATGTGATGTCATGCCGGGAGTGGGCCGTAAACCCGGTGGCAAAATCCTGGTGGGATCCCCCGAAAAACGGTTCCAGAAAAAGCATCTTCACTGTGGTTCGCCTTTGTTTCTGTGGTTGGTTCAGGCCTTTTAGTACCTGTTTTAACGGGGCGGGTCAACCTCTGGTGAACTCGCGGGCCCGTGGAAAAAATCATTGCCATGGGGCATTTGAAGATTATAGTATACTTAAATGGTATTTAAAAAAGCGCCTGTGTTAAAGGCGCTGCAATGAGTTAACCATAAAAAGGTCAGAATTTCTTTTGCTTCAGATCAGAGATCCTTATAAAACAACACATCCGGAAACTGCCTATCAAACCGATGACCTTTCCATTTTTCTGAATATCCGGGGAAACAATGAATATGCCAAGGTCAGTTACCCCGTGAAATACGGCATTTTTTCCCGCCTGGAAACCCGGGAGATGATACTGGAGTTCAACCTGAACCATGAAATCAAGCACGCCAGATCCAAAACCCGCCACTGGCTTCACCCATCGGAATGGCTCAAGCGGACCGTGGGAAACGACTGGATCTATTATTCCAGCGGCGGTTATTCCGGGGTAGTTGAAGCCATCGGCGAATATTATCTTCCCAATTTCATGTATGCCACCAATTCCCTTCTGGGGGGCAAACCATTTGAATTTCCCGTTATCGCAGACCTGTGTTCATCCTGGCAGGACATGATGGCCGGCATTCCCGGTGCATTGCCTGACATGCCGACCCCGATTGCAAACTGGCTTGAAAAAGCCAAATCCATCCATGGACCGGACCTGGAAAAAAAAGCGGATCATCTGTTTGACATCAGCGGCGCCAGAGCCACGGTCCTGCCCCCGGATGCCCGGCATTCCGACTATAACCTGATCCCGTTGACCATTGCCGACGGATGTCTTTACAAATGCCGGTTCTGCAAGGTGAAAAACAAAAAACCGTTCACTCCCCGGTCCCGGACCGATATCCAGCAACAGATCCAGGCACTGAAACTGCTGTACGGGCCGGATCTGATTAATTACAATGCGCTTTTTTTAGGAGAGCACGATGCTTTGTGCGCCCCCAAAGACCTGATCCTGTTTGCAGCCAACCAAAGTCATGACGCGTTCGGATTTGCCCACAGCTTTATGAAAACCCCACGCATGTATCTGTTCGGTAGCGTGGATTCCCTGCTCAACGCAGACATGACCTTGTTTGACGCTCTGAACCGCCTGCCCTTTGACACGTACATCAACATCGGCTTGGAATCCCATGACCAGGCCACCCTGGACCGGATCGGAAAGCCCATCACGGCAGAAAAAGTGAGCCTGGCATTCGACCGCATGGGTGAAATCAACCACACCTTTCCAAAAATCGAAATGACGGGTAATTTCATCATGGACGACCATTTACCCCCTACCCACATCCAATCCATGCTGGACCTGGTCAGAGACCGGATTTCCCGCCCCGTCCCCAAAGGCAGTATTTATCTGTCACCCCTTCGATTTGGAAAACCGTCCCGGGAAGTGCTCTATGATTTTTACCGCCTGAAAACGGCCAGCCGCCTGCCCATGTTTCTGTACATCATCCAGCGGCTGTAAGTTTGTTGACGTCATACCATATACCGCAACCCAAGGAGGTAACCAAATGAATCCAACCGACATTCATCGAAAAATGCGGTCCGGTGTCATGGCTGCGTTTGCCGCAGATGCCCTGGCCTTAGGCGTTCACTGGGTGTATGATGTATCCCGGATCAAAAAGCGGTACGGCCGCCTGGACCATCTGACCGCCCCTGAAATCGCCTTGTTTCATAAAAACAGACAAAAAGGGGATTTTACCCACTATGGGGACCAGATGCTGGTGCTGCTGGCATCATTATCTCACTGCAACGGTTTTGACGCAGACGATTTTGCGGCCCGGTGGCAGGCCCTGTTTGATCATTATAAGGGATACCTGGACGGGGCCACCCAAAAGACCCTGGCCGGTTTTCAGGCAGGCAGGTCACCCTCTGAAGCCGGATCTGATTCCACGGATCTGGGAGGAGCCGCCCGCATGGTGCCCCTGGCCCTGTTTTACGCCCACAACGCCGATTCGTTCATGGATTACGCCCAACACCAGACGGCCATGACCCACAACCATCCCCTGGTTCTGGACACGGCCCGCTTTTTTGCCCAGGCTGCCTTGGAAACGGCCAAGGGAACCGGCCCGGCCGCTGCCATCCGGTCTGCGGCAGAACATTTGCCGGCCGGATCTCCCGTCCCAAGCCTCGTGGACAAAGGCCTGGCCAGTGCTGAAAAAGAAACCACCCAGGCCATCTCCGGTTTCGGTCAGGCCTGTGACACCACCCAAGCCCTGCCCGGCACCATCCATCTGATCGCCCGGTACCCGGAAGACCTGGAAACCGCGTTGATCGAAAATATCATGGCCGGCGGTGATTCTTCAGCCAGAGGCATCCTGTGCGGCTTTATCCTGGGCATTCACAACGGACTGGACGCGGTTCCCCAAAACTGGCTGAAGGAGATGACGGCATTCAACCAAATCAAGACCCTGACCGGCGGTATGTGACATATGCTGACATGACAAATCTGCATGGTTCAGTTTGAAAATCCATGACAGATTCCTATTTTTCAACCAGAGTCAAAGATGTTTCAGGATTCAACACCCGGTACCGGACATACATAGTTTTTTTCAATTACCATGGGAATAACTGTCAATGATAGTGGGACTTTGATTGAATATGAAAGGAATCAATGATTGCAAGATGGTTGGGGTTTTAGTTTTATAATATGGTCAAATATACCGGATAAACAGAACAACACATTAAATTGTTAGAGAAATAAATGGATAGTATCGAAAAAATTAGAGATAAAGACGACTCCATCTTCAGAGTTGTCGAAGAAATAATGCCTGCTGCATATGGTCTTCCTGAGATCGAGAGATATAAAAGTACAGGCACGGTGATGCTGTCATTTTTTACAAGACTTGGGTTTCTAAAGACAGGTATTCTTGATGTAGCAGAGACAGGAAATATTTATTCATTCAATGTTTTGTTTCGATCTTTTTTAGAACATGTACTTAAAGTTAATTACATTTTTATGAGATGGGTTGTAGAGCAGAACGATATACCTGGCCAAGAATATTTATCTCTTAAACCTTTGGAAGATCTCGAATATTTTAAAGCTTGGAAATGGATAGCTGATAAGTCTAAAGATAATATGGAAAAGTTTCCAAAAGAACTCTTAAAGGGGCTTTATCCAAGCTTGGACAAACAGAAATTGAAAGCGTTAGAAGAAATTCAAGCAAAGTTTCGATATAGACAACTCATCCAGGCTATCAATGCAATGCTTGGTGAATCAGATATTAATTTTCTGCATAAAATTGTTCCAAATTATAGTCAACTATCTTCGTTTATGCATGGTGGGCCCAAGGCTGATGATTTTATGCAAGAATATATCTCTGAAAAGAATAGAGAGAAATATTTAATTGAAACTTCTGATTTAACAGTGATGATGTTTTATTCATCTGTTCGTTGGCTCTTTTTAATGCTTGCGGGAATAGATAATCAATATAATAGCCATTTGGCAAAGATTCATGAAGAAATAAAAAAATATTATTAATCTCTAACAATTCGCTTGCAGCCGACGCTCTTACCTCGCGCGGCTGAAGCGTTCGTTGGGTGGCAAAACGGGTAAGAACAGTAAGAACAACATTTAGTTGAGATCATAAAAAGGACAGCAAGAGTGGCAAAAAAGAGCAAGGCCGCAAAATTTGTGAAACCAGAGAGTAAGTTAGAATCTGTGCAGATCGTTGAGTACGAAATCACGTCAGAACCCATCCGAGAACGTTGGTATAAAAGTCTACCCAAGCAGGTGAAGGATGCCATTGATCGACTGCATGATGAGTCACAAAGACGGCCCCACAAGGCAATTCCTGAATTGATTGAATTGATAAAAAAATATCCAAATATACCAATGCTATACAACTATCTCAGTGTAGCTTATTCCGGGACGGGTGAACAGTCGAAGGCGGAGGAGATTATTCGAGAGAATTACCAGCGTAACCCTGATTACCTGTTTGCTCGTTTGAATTATGCAGAGCTATGTCGTGCGGCGGGGGATTATGAGCAAATTGCGGAGATATTTGAGTACAAGTTTGATTTGAAATTATTGTATCCGCAGCGGAAGCGGTTTCACGTATCGGAAGTTGCAAATTATATGGGGCTAATAGGTATGTACTATTTGGGAACGGGCGAACAGGCAGCGGCGAAGAAATACTATGAAATTCTTAAGGAGGTTGCGCCTGGGTATCCGATGACAAAGAGGTTAGGTCGGAAGTTACATCCGAGTTTTTTCAGGCGGATATTAAATCGTATAGCAGGGCAGGTACAAACAGAGTCGTCGTAATCCAAGTAGCCACCCAACAACTACATGCAAGGGACGCCAAGAGCCGCGCTTTTTATTGAGAATTGACTGGGGGTGAATAGGTTATGATTGAGAGAGTCGGAGCGTGCCCTTGATGTGGAGCGTTACAAATTCTCAGATGAATATGTCAGGCATGTCAGATTGTTTATTTCCAGCGTATTCCTTTACCTGTGCGGGATACCGGCATGTATCATTTGAAGGGTGTCGGAAATACAAAATTTTGCATTTCCGATATGTTTGCTTTGCAAGGGTGCTGAAAGTAATGCCAATCAAGGATATACGATCTGTCAGATTTTATGACAGTACCGATAAATTCCCCGTTAAGGATCATTATCTTGAAGACTGAAAATCCATTGGTTGAAAAATTTTATGATACCATTACAATCCAATTAAAACCCAACGTCAGGTTGAGGGATTCTGACCTGACTCAAAAGGTGGAGACCATGAAAAAAAAGGGGCACCAGAGATGAAAAATATGGATACCATAAAAATTGTCCAGGGGGATATCACCACGGCTGAAGTCGATGCCATCGTCAATGCCGCCAACTCCCGGATGCTGGGGGGCGGCGGTGTGGACGGTGCTATTCACCGGGCGGCCGGCCCGAAACTGCTTGACGCATGCAAAAAAGTTCCGGCGGAAAACGGGGTCCGTTGCCCTGCCGGTAAGGCCCGGATAACTGAAGCCGGAAACCTGAAAGCGAAATATGTCATTCATACGGTGGGGCCCAGGTATGGGGTTGACCGGCCTGCTGACAGGCTGCTGGCATCCGCCTATCAGAACAGTCTGGATCTGGCAGTGTCCCATGGGTGCCGGTCCATTGCATTTCCGGCCATTTCCTGCGGGGTATACGGGTATCCCCCCGAAGAGGCGGCCCCTATTGCAGTTTCCGTGTGCACACAGCCTGAATATGAAGCGATGACGAAATATTTTTATCTGTTCAGCGAAAAGATGGCCGCCATCTGGACCACTGCCCTGAGCCTCACCGGCATGTGAGGGTGTGAAACCCCTTTTCATTGACCGCATTTAATGGTACAACCCGGTCCATGACACTTTCGGGCCCCATATCCCTTCACGGCGGACATTCCGGTGAATTCTGCTGCCATGCCCAGGACGGGCTGGCTGATATCATTGCCCGGTATATTCAAATGGGTTTCAGACAGGTGGGGATCACGGAGCATATCCCACCCGTGCAAGAAAAATTTCTGTATCCCGAAGAGATTGAACAGGGCCTGACCGTGGACCTGATGTATCAGCGGTTTGCCCGGTATTTTGCCACCGTCCGACAGCTCCAGGCGGAAATGGCGGACCGGATCCAGATCTTTGCCGGCATGGAAACCGAAGCCTTTACCGGGTATCTGCCCCATGTCCGGCACCTGGTGGAAAAATTTTCGCCCGATTATCTGGTGGGATCCGTGCACCATGTGGCAGACATCTGCTTTGATTATTCCCCCCAAGCCTATGAAGCTGCGGTCCGTGCCTGCGGATCGGTCAAAGACCTGTACCTGGCATATTTTGACCGGCAGTTTGAGATGATCGATGCGGTCCGGCCTTTTGTGGTGGGGCATTTTGACCTGGTGCGCATCCATGATCCTGATTATGCCGCACGAGTGCTGCATCCGGACATCGCTGCCAAAATCGACCGGAACCTGGATCTGATCAAAGACTTAAATCTGGTCATGGACCTGAACCTGCGGCCTCTGGCCAAAGGAGAACCAGAACCCTATCCCACCCGATCCATTCTGGAAAAGATCCGGTCCCGGCAGATCCCCATGGTGCCCGGAGATGATTCCCACGGGGTGGCCCAGGCCGGAGCCCATGTGGATGCCGGCATTCGCCTGCTGGAAAGCATGGGATTTGACCTTCACTGGCCTATTCCCCGGCTTCTGGAAATAAAAAATGAATGATTCAAACCTTGTCGTTGTGTTGAAAGAACCCCAGGGGCCGTTGAATATCGGATCCGTGTGCCGGGTGATGATGAACTTCGGGCTCAACCGGCTGCGCCTGGTAAATCCCTGCGACGAGTTCAAATCCCTGGAAGCCCGGAAAATGGCGCTGGGCACGGTGGAGATTCTGGAAACCGCAGAAGTTTATCCAGACCTGCAAACGGCGCTGGCCGACATCCATCTCACCTTCGGCACCACCCGCAGGTTCGGCAAATACCGCAAAAACTTTCTCACCCCGGCCACGGCAGCCCGGCAGATCAGTGAATCCGGTCCGGATGTCAGGTGCGCCCTGCTGCTGGGCAAAGAAGACACGGGTCTGGAAACCAGGGACCTGGATTTGTGCCAGCGGTTTGTCACCATCCCCACCCATGATGCCTACCCTTCCATGAACTTGAGCCATGCCCTGGCCGTGCTGTTGTATGAAGTGTCACTCAAATCCGATCTTTCCGGCAACTTTCACGACCCCTGCCCCAAACAACCGGCCCCGGGAAAAGAGATTGAAGCATTGTATGCCCACATGCGCCAAACCCTGCTGGACATCGATTTTCTGGATCCCCAGAATCCGGATCATCTGCTGCGGACCTTTCGCCGGCTGTTCGGGGATGCCGGGCTGACTTCCCGGGATGTCCGGATTCTCCAGGGGCTCATGAGCCGCATCGACTGGACCGAAAATCAGCGCAGACAAAGGATCGAAACCGGGCAACTCCCGTCCTGATCTTCTTGTTTTCCTTGACAAATCCCTTGTCCCATGGCTTAAAATGGGCACAGGGACAATTTACAAAAGGAGACCATGACCGATGATCAAACGAATTCTTGTGGGACTCGGCGGCACCCCGTTCACCGCAGCCGCCACCCAGTGGGCCACGGAGCTGGGAGACCTTCACCAGGCACAACTGACCGGTGTCACCATCGTCAATACCAAAAAACTGGAGAAGGTAGGTCCGGTTCCGGCCGGTGCCGCCGCCTATGCCCAGCGCATGCGCGAAAACAACGTCCAGGTGACCAAAGAAGGCACGGAAAAAGCCATTGCCCTTTTCAAGGAACACTGCGGCAAACAAGCAGTGGTGTGCCGCCGCATCAAATATGAAGAAGGTGACACATTCGAGGCCATGATCGATGAAGACCGGTTCAACGATCTGACCATTTTCGGCCTGCGCAGTATTTTTGAGTACGGGTTTGTGGAAGACCCGGACAAGGCCATCCTCAAGCTGCTGCGCCACGGGGTTCGGCCCATTCTGGCCGTGGCGGAAAAATACCGGCCCGTCAAAACCGTGGTGATTGCGTTGAGCGGATCCATGGAATCGGCCAGAGCCACACGGGATTATTTACAGTTAAATCCATGGCCCGGCGCTGAAATCCGGCTGGTCCATTTCACGCACCGCAAAAAACCGGAACCGTTTCTGCTGGAAAAAGCCGCAGACTACTGCCAGGCCCACGGATTTGAAGTCCATACGGACCTGATGGACGGGAACCCCAAAACCGATCTCCTGGCCTATGCCCATGAACACAATGCCGATCTCATCGTCATGGGCAACAGCTCCCGGAACATCATCAAACGAAGTCTGCTGGGCGACACGGTTCTGGAAACCATCCATTCAGCGGATATTCCTTTGTTTCTGTCCCAGTAGACATGCGGATCACACCGCCTGACACCGAGGCTGTCCCGGATTGCTGCCGGAAAGGGCTATATTCCTGCCTGCTGCCGTCAGGCCTTTTTGCGCTGTTGTGCCTGGCCTGGCCCGGGGTGGTGAACGGGGATGTTTTCACGGTTCAATGGGCCTGGGTGCCCAGCCTGGATCTGAACCTGGCGTTCCGACTGGACGGGTTGAGCCTGCTGTTCGGTCTGATCATCACCATGACCGGATTTTTCGTCACCATCTATGCCTCCAGTTACATGGCCGGCCATCCTCAAAATGGCCGGTTTTTTGTGTTTCTGCACGCATTCATGATCGCCATGCTGGGCATTGTATTTGCCGACAACCTGCTGCTGATGTTCATCTGTTGGGAAGCCACCACGATTCTGTCGTTTCTGCTCATCGGATTTGACCACGAAAAATCGGATGCCCGGGAAAACGCCCGCCAGGCCCTGCTGGTGACCGGGGCCGGGGGCCTGTTCCTGCTGATGGGGATTCTGCTGCTCAAATCCGCCGGCTTTTCCATGACATTGAGTGCCTTAAGCGAATCCGCGGATGGGATCCAGAATCATGCCCTGTATCCGGCGGTTTTCATCTGTTTTATGGTGGGGGCCATGACCAAATCCGGGCAGGTGCCGTTTCATTTCTGGCTGCCCAACGCCATGAGCGCGCCGACCCCCATCAGTGCGTTTCTCCATGCCGCCACCATGGTCAAGGCCGGCATTTACCTGCTCATGCGCCTGCATCCGGTCATGGGCGGCACGCCTTTGTGGATGAGCACCCTGGTGCTGGTGGGCGGGGCCACTGCCCTGTGGGGAGCGATCCAGGCCCTGGGTCCCTGTGATCTGAAACGCATCCTGGCCTACACCACGCTCATGGCTTTGGGGGTTCTCACCCTGTTTCTTGGCGGGCAGACCGTGCTGTCTTTAACGGCGGCCACCACGTTTCTCATGGTCCATGCTTTGTACAAGGCGGCCCTGTTTCTGGCGGTGGGCAGTATCGATCACCAGACCGGGACCCGGGATCTGAATGATCTGGGGGGACTGGTGACCCGCATGCCTTTGACGGCCCTGGCCGTGGCCGGGGCCACGTTATCCATGGCCGGATTCCCTTTGTTTTTCGGATTTATCGGCAAGGAAATCATGTATGCCGGCGCCCTGGCCGAAGATATGTTTCCTTTGTTTGCCGCAGGCATCACCCTGTCAGCCAATGCCTTGATGACGGCTGTTGCCGCCATCATTCTGATCACCCCGTTTGCCGGCGTGTTGCCGGCGCACCTGAAAAACACCTGGGAAACCCCCTGGACCATGCGGATCGGGCCGGCATTCATGGGGCTTCTGGGGGTGGTATTCGGGATCATGCCTGAATGGGTGTCAGAAAACCTGATCCAGCCGGCCGTGTTCGCGTTTCATCCGGACAGAGAAGAGATCCGGCTGTTTCTGTTCCACGGCATCAATCTGCCCCTGGTTTTAAGTATCATCACCCTGACATCCGGCGCTGTGATCTACCGGCAGAAAATTCGCTTGCGCCGGGGGATCCGTTTTCTCATAGATCATCTGTGGGTGACCACGCCGGAGCTTTACCAGTCCGGACTGACCCGGTTTCTCACCACAGCGGCCACCGTGACCCGGATCCTCCAGAACGGGTCTTTAACCACTTATATGTCGGTCATTGTGTTCACCCTGGTGCTTTTGACAGGCAGTGTCTGGCTGCCCCATGTTGCTGACATTGCCTCCATACCTGCTGTTACCGGCCCATACATTGCCATGGGCCTGTTTGTTTTTGTTCTGGGGGCTGCTGCTGTGGTGGTGACGGCCCGGCACCGGCTGGCTGCCATCGGCGGGCTCGGCGGTGTGGGCGGGGGCGTGGCATTGATATTTCTGGTGTTCGGGGCCCCGGATATTGCGCTGACCCAGCTGCTGGTGGAAACATTGACCTTGATTTTTGTGTCCCTGATCCTGTTGCGCCTGCCCCCCATGGAACCCATCGTCAAACCCCGTGCCACTTTTCAGGCGCGCACCCTCAGAAACGCCATTTTATCCATAAGTGCGGGCCTGGTGGTCTTCACCCTGGTTTCAGGGGTTGTCAGCACGCCTCTGGACCGGAGTCTGACCGCGTTTTTTGAAACCCACAGCTATCTTTCAGCCCATGGCCGGAACATTGTCAACGTCATTCTGGTGGACTTCCGCAGTCTGGACACCTTAGGGGAAATCTGCGTAATCGTGCTGGCCGCCTGGGCCGGTGTCCACCTGATCCGCCGGCCGTTTGGCCAAAGGAAAGCCCCATGAAATCCGTGATCCTGAAAACCGCCACCCGCCTGATGATCGGATTAATGCTGGTATTTGCCGTGTATGTATTTCTGCGGGGCCACCATGAACCCGGCGGCGGATTTTCCGCCGCCCTTCTGGCCGGCACGGCGTTTTCCCTGCTGGCCATCACAAATGGGGCCGATCATGTCCGCAAAGCCATTCGAATCCGCCCGTCCGTCATGGCCCTGTCCGGCCTGGCTTTGGCCGCGGGTGCCGGACTGCCGGCACTTTTTTTTGGAAAACCCTTTCTGACGGGCATCTGGTGGCAGACAGAGACCTTTGCCGCGGGTACGCCGCTGCTCTTTGATTCAGGGGTTTTTCTGGCCGTGCTCGGGGCGATTCTGTCCATTCTGCTGGCCCTGGAGGAGAACTGAAAATGGAACATCTTCTGGCTTTGACCGTGGGAATCCTGTTCAGCGGTGCGTTGTTTCTGATGCTTTCCGGCGAACTGGTGCGGTTTGTTTTCGGATTTGTCCTCATGGGCAACGCCGTCAACCTGCTGATCTTCGCGGCAGGCCGACTCTCTTTCGTGGCCCCGCCTTTGATCGGAAAAACCGGGACGGCCCCGGCAGGGCCTGTGGCCAACGCCCTGCCCCAGGCCCTGATCCTGACAGCCATTGTCATCAGTTTTGCCATGACCCTTTTTCTGCTGATCCTGCTGTACCGCACCTACGCCCAAACCCGGACCCTGAATACCCGTCAAGCAGATTTTCTGTCTGAATCCGCCGGGGATGACACCGGTTCTGATACGCCGGAAAAGGATCATTCATGACCCAGGTGCTGATTTTTCCCATCCTGGTGCCCCTGGCCTTTGCCGTTTTCACATGGTGTTTCAGACATCATCCCAGCCATAGCAGCATTGCAGCCATTGCCGGGGCCCTGATTCATCTGGCCAGTGCCGGGTGGCTGCTGTCTGTGGTCACAACCCAAGGCGTAGTTGTCCTCTGGGTGGGCAGCTGGCCTTCCCCCGCCGGCATCTGTCTGGTGGCGGATCTGCTGAGCGCTGTGCTGGTGCTGGTCACAGCCTTCCTTCACGTGGCCGTGATGATCTATACCCGCTTTGACACCACCCATGAACAGATCCGGTCCGGGTTTCACCCGTTCATGCAGATGCTGACCGCCGCCATTTGCGGCGCGTTTCTCACAGGGGACCTGTTCAATCTGTATGTGTGGTTTGAAGTGATGCTCATGGCCTCCTTCGGCATCATGGTCATGGACCATCCCGCAGCCAGACTTCCCAATGCCGTCAAATATGTGACCCTGAACATCGTTGCCACCCTGTTTCTTTTGACCGGCATCGGCCTGGTCTACGGGCTGACCGGCACCCTGAATCTGGCGGATCTGCATGAAAAAATTGTGCTGGTGGAAAATGACGGGCTTCTGGCCGGCACATCTCTGCTTTTAATGACGGCATTCGGTATTAAATCCGCCCTGTTTCCTTTATTTTTCTGGCTGCCCGCGGCATACCATACCCTGCCGCCGGGGGTGGCCGCTTTTTTCGGCGGCCTGCTCACCAAGGTGGGGGTGTATGCCCTGATCCGCCTGTTCACCCTGGTATTTGTCACACACCCCCATATCACCCATACGATTCTGATGATTGCGGCCGGGCTCACCATGCTGTCCGGTGTGGTGACCGCCGCCTCCCAGATGGACATCCGCCGGATCCTGTCGTTTCATATCATCAGTCAGGTGGGATACATGGTTCTGGGGCTGGCCGTGTTCACGCCCCTGGCCCTGGCCGCGGCTTTCATCTATATGGTGCACAACATCATTGCCAAAGCCACTCTGTTTCTGGTGGGCGGGCTGATCCAACGGGCCGGCGGTTCATTTCACCTGACACAGATCGGCAGCCTGTACAAAACCCATGGTCTTCTGTCAGCGGGATTTTTCATCCCCGCATTTGCCTTGGCCGGGTTCCCGCCTTTATCCGGGTTCTGGGCCAAGTTGCTGATCATCTATGCCTGTCTTGAAAGCCGCCACTACGGTGCCGCGGCCCTGGCCGCATTTGTGGGCCTGCTCACCCTGTTCTCCATGGTCAAGATCTGGATGGAAGCATTCTGGAAACCCGCACCTCAAAATCAGACCGCTTCTGAAACCCGCACCTTGCCGCCCTGGATGATGGGGCCCGTGCTGGGGTTATGCCTGATGATCGTACTCATGGGCATTTTCATTGAACCGGTTTTTCACCTGGCCCTGACAGCCGGCGAACAATTGGTTGATCCTGCGGCCTATGTGGCGGCAGTGACAGGAGGAAAATAATGCCGCTGCTGATACTCAACCTCTTTTTTGCCGCCGTGTTTACCCTGCTTTTGGGCAGCACCCGCATCAGTGCATTCATTGCCGGTTTTTTCATCGGATATATCATCTTATGGGTATCCAGCCCGCTGTATCCGGATACCCGGTATCTCAGAAAACTGCCCAAAACAATCAATCTGGTCCTTTATTTTTTCAAGGAACTGGTGATTTCTTCTTTCCGGGTGACCTGGGATGTGATCACCCCTTCCCATATCAGCCGGCCGGGGATCATCGGGGTGCCGTTGTCGGCCCGCACCGACCTGGAGATTTTCCTGGTGTCCAATCTGCTGTCGCTGACACCGGGTACCTTGAGTGTGGATTTGTCCGAAGACAGACACACCCTGTTTGTCCATGTCATGTTTCTTGAAGATGTGGACAAAACCCGGCATGAAATCAAGAATGGACTGGAAAAACGCGTTCTGGAGGTGATGCGGTAATGATGAATTCACAAACATTTCTGTATGGGGCCGCCCAGACCGCCATGGTGATCCTGCTTGCCGGCATGGTACTGGTATTGTGGCGGCTGGTCAAGGGACCCACAGCTGCGGACCGGGTCGTTGCCATGGATCTGCTGTCCTTGCTGGTGGTCACGTTTCTGGTGTCCCTTTCCATTCACACAAAAGAAACCAGTTACCTGGATGTGGCCATTGCCTATGCGTGTATCGCTTTTCTGGGTACCATTGCCCTGGCCCGGTTCATTGAACGGGCACGGGGCCGAAAACCGGATGGACCCGACCCCGGCCATCCATTGACCCCGCCGTCTTCAAAAAAGAAACACCCATGACTGACTATTTTACAGCAATTCTCATGATTATCGGCAGCCTGTTCTGCCTGATCGCGGCGCTGGGTGTTTTCCGGTTTCCGGACACCCTGATCCGCATGCATGCCGTCACCAAAGCGGGATCGTTGGGCGCCGGCCTGATGATTCTGGCCCATGCGGTTTTCTTTCAAAGCCCGGGCATTTTTCTTCGTGCCGTGTTCATTATCGGTCTTTTACTGCTCACAGCCCCTGTTGCAGCCCACCTTATTGCACGGGCCTCCTATCGAAGCGGAATCCCGTTATCCGGACACACCTGGATCGATGAATTAAACGACCAAAATAATAGGTAGCTATATTGTAATCGTCAGTTGACAATTCACCGGGTTTGGATTAAGGTTGTCGGCAATTTCAGCGGCCGCTGTATAGTGGCTTTTTTTAAGACAAACTTAAGGAAAAAGGGGATCTGTGAGATGTCACCCGGAGGTATATTTGTTCAAGGTATAATCAGCGTATTTTTTGGTATGGCCCTTTTGTATCTGTCCATTAAAATCACGGCATTCGCGGTTGATTCGTTTGCGAAAAAAAACAAAGGAGCCGGGAAAGATGGGAAATAAGCTGATTTCACTATTAAATACCACAGGGTTTGTTCACCTGACACCGGGGATGATCGTCATGTGGATCATCGGCCTGGTGCTCATTTATCTGGCCATTAAAAAACAATATGAGCCCTTGCTGCTCCTGCCCATCGGCTTTGGTATTCTTTTGGTCAACCTGCCGTTGAGCGGCTTGATGGACGAAAATGTGGGATTGCTGTGGAAATTTTATCACTACGGCATCCACTGGGAGATTATTCCACCGCTGATTTTTCTGGGAATCGGGGCATTCACGGATTTCGGACCGCTGATGGCCAACCCGAGGCTGATTTTTCTGGGGGCCGGTGCCCAGGCCGGAGTCTATATCACTTTTTTCGTGTCCCATGCCATGGGATACGATATCATGGAGGCCGCCACCATCGGTATGATCGGCGGGGCTGACGGTCCCACGACCATATTTATTGCCTCCAAACTGGCGCCCCAGCTCATGGGGGCCTGTGCCGTGGCCGCCTATTCCTATATGGCCATGGTACCCATCATCCAGCCCCCCATCATGCGTTTGCTGACCACCAAAGCGGAACGCGCCATGCACATGGCCAAACCCCGGCCGGTAAGCAAAAGAGAAAAACTGCTGTTTCCCATCATTTCCACTTTTGTGATCATCCTGCTGATTCCGGCCTCCGCCCCATTGATCTCCATGCTCATGCTGGGCAACCTGTTCAGAGAATCCGGTGTGGTGGAACGGTTGAAAGGGGCGGCCCAGAATGAACTGATGAATATTGTCACCATTTTTCTGGGACTGCCCATCGGCGCCACCATGCACGCAGACATCTTTTTGCAGCCCAAGGTGCTGTTTATTTTCATTCTGGGTCTCATTGCGTTCATCCTGAGCACGGCCACAGGAATTCTTCTGGCCAAACTGATGAACCTGGTGTCAAAAGAAAAAATCAATCCCCTGCTGGGGGCCGCCGGTGTATCGGCCGTGCCCATGGCGGCGCGGGTCGTACACAAAGTCGGGACTGAAGCAGACAAAAAGAACTATCTGCTCATGTATGCCATGGGTCCCAATGTGGCCGGCGTGATCGGCACGGTGATCGCTGCAGGGATGTTCATTACCCTGCTCGGCGGCTGATACCCTGACACTTAGACAAATAATTTAGCGGTTGGCTTGTTGGCCACCCTGGTTTTAAAAACCAAACAAACACATAAAAGGAGAAAAAAATGGCAAGTGAAATAACAGCCCCATTACCGGGAAAAATCGTCAGAATGGACATTGAAGTCGGCTCATCCGTTGAAGAAGACATGGAAATTCTGGCCATCGAAGCCATGAAAATGGAAAACATTATATATGCCCCCTGCGACGGTACGATTGAAAAAATATTGAAAAAAGTGGGGGATGAAGTGGAAGAAGGAGATGTGATCGCCACGGTTGCGTAGCGTTCTTTCTTTTTGTCCTTTCATCATCTGATGCCTGCCGGCGCCCGGGTGCCGGCAGGCATTTTTTTATCATCTTGCTCTGCATACAATCATTTGATAATTCCCTGAAAAGTATTTTTGGTTGTCATTCATATCCGTTTGTTTTATAACACCTAAAAAAATGCATAAATTAAATAGCTTAGAATGAATGGGTGCAGTAATCCATGAAAAAAAATATGACATTGTCCGTTTTTGATCTGTCAACATATCTGGGGGTAAATCCGGATACGATTAAACGCTGGGTCAGACAGGGAAAACTGCCCGTGTTGCCCAAAGGGGCTGATTTGCGGTTTGAAAAAAAAGACCTTGAAAAATGGGCGGCCCTGCATAATATCCGTTTGAACCTCACCGATAAAAAATCGGCAGAAAAACAGAACCAGGATGATGTCCCTTTGTCACAAGCCTTACAAAACGGCGGTATCTATTTTGATATTCCGGGAAATAATGTTGTCTCGGTTCTTGAATCATGTGTCAAAAAAATTTTCCAGGTACCGGATGATTTTAAACCGGATCTTCTGGACCGTCTGGTTGAAAGGGAAAATGCCTTTTCAACCGGGGTGGGAAACGGGATGGCCATACCTCACCCCAGACAGCAGCTGTCATATTTGCCCGATCCCATGATAACCGTCAACTTTCTTGCCGATCCAGTGGATTACAATGCCCTGGATGGCCGCCCTGTGTCCATATTGTTTTGTATTTTGTGTCCGTCCTTGCAACACCATCTGCATCTGCTGTCTGCATTGTCTTTCTGCCTGAAGGATGCGGATTTTGTTGCATTCATAAAATCACGTCCGCAATTGGATGAACTGGTTGAACAGACCATGGTTCTCCAGAAAGCCAACCCCCTGTAAAACCGTTTAGAACAGATGCCCTGATGTCTTTGATAAAAAAATGGCAGTCCCGTTTTGCTCCCAGCTTGTCACATATGGATGACCGGCTGGTTTTAATCATTGCAGGAAGCATTGCCGGCATCTGCAGCGGCCTTGCTGCAGTGGCCCTTCGCCTGGCCCTTGAATCGGTCACAGAATGGCTGCATCCCTTTCGGCATTTCTGGTGGGCCTTTTTACTTCCGGCCATGGGTGCGCTGCTGTCAACTATTTATCTTGAAAAGATTACCCGGGAAGGCGCAGGACATGGGGTTCCTGAGGTCATTTATGCGGTGTCAAAACACGGGGGCCTGTTACGGCTGAGGTCCAGCTATTCCCGATTGATTTCCAGTTTTCTGACCATCGGCAGCGGGGGATCCGCCGGCCCTGAAGCACCCGTGGTCATGAGCGGGTCAGCCATCGGGTCCAATATCGCCAAATTATTACGGCTCAATGACCGGCAGCGCACCACCCTTGTGGGATGCGGCACAGCCGGTGCCATTGCAGGTATTTTCAACGCCCCCCTTGCCGGCCTTGTCTTTGCCATTGAGGTGGTTCTTGGAAAATGGGAGTTCAGCAATATCATTCCCATAGCCATTGCCGCCGTGGCAGGCGCGGAAGTCAGCCGGGCCATTATCCATGAACAGGTGCTTTTCAACCACCTGCCCTTTAATATGGGCACCGCTGATATCCTGCCCGGTATCTGCCTGGCACTTTTTGCAGGCTTGATATCGGTTTTTTTCACAAAAACGCTGAACACTTCGGGAAAATTTGCCAAAAAAAACCGATTTTCCTTCTGGATGCGGGCCATAATCGGCGGATCCGTCGTAGGGTGTATCGGATTGTTTTTCCCGGTTGTACTGGGAGAGGGATACCATTTCATACAATCCATGATTTCCGGCACCTTTTCAATGGGTATATTCCTCACTTTTGTGGCTGTTTTCGCCAAAATTTTTGCCACTGCCATCACCCTTGGCTGGGGAGGATCAGGCGGCATATTCGCCCCCTGCCTGCTCATCGGCAGCCTCACGGGCATTTTTTTCCATAAAATCGTATTTCTGCTGTTTGAAAATGCCGCCTGTGCCAGTGAAGGGGCATATGCGCTGCTGGGAATGACCGGGTTGATCAGCGGGGTGATGCAGGCACCCTTGACAGGTATTTTTCTGGTGTTGGAAATCACGGGCGGATATGAAACCATTTTACCGTTGATCGTCGTTTCTGCCATTTCATCCACCATGAGCCACTATATCGAACCGGCATCCTTTTATTTTAAAGAACTTATTAAAAGGGGACAATTTTTACGACCCGGCACGGATGCAAGAATTTTATCTGATTTGAACATCAGCGAACTTGTCTCAACCGAGTTCACCAACGTGTCTGAAAACATGATTTTCAGAGAATTCATCGAGATCATAAAAACATCGGATCAGTTCTTTTTTCCGGTGATTGATGAAAATACAGGTGCGTACAAAGGCATGATTGAAATCCGCAACATTCGCCGGTATGTCTTGAATCCAGGCATCTATGACATGGTTTTTCTGAATCAGATCATGGATACCGATGTGCTGACCGCTTCTCTGGAAAATGATTTGCAGGAAGTTCTGGAAATGATGGAAACAAATAATATGGAAAGCATCCCCGTGGTGGAACATGACACATTTATCGGAATGATTTCAAAAACACGGATTCTGGACCTGTACCGCAGGGAATTGATCATGCAGACCAGTGTCCGATAGCAAAAGCAAGGAGAAAACAATGAACTATAAACTGCTGCAGATTTTCAGAAATACCCCCTTTGGCCGGGAAACATTTCTGCAATCATTATATTTTTGTAAAACCATTCATGCGCATCCGGTGGTATATATCCCGGAAAGTGACAAATTTCTCATGTATTTTCCCAATGATGCCATTCAGATTGATCTGGACAGCTCCTATCTGGCATCACCCAAAACAGCAAAGCAGCATGCCAGTGAGCTTTTTGAAGAAATGGGGTTCAAACCCGCCTTTTTTGCACCCAGAAGTTTTACCGCCTCCACATTGCCGGATATTCCCATAAATTTTGATTATTTCTGCTGTCCACGGTCGGTCAGTGACCTGTCCTCAAAAATCGGCCTGGGCCATATCGGCCCGAAAGTCCGAAGGATTATCAAACAGGCGCCCTTTCCTGTTCTGCTCACCAGTCTGGTATTCAAACCCTGGAAAAGCATTGCCGTTTTTTTCGGCGGCTCCACCAATGCCCGCAAAGCCCTGCAAATGGGGTTGAAAATGGCCATGGTTTCCAAACTTCCCATGGATATCTATACCCTCAGGGAAAAAAAGAGCAAGGGTTACTACGAAAACATCATCAAAGAATCAGATCTGGCAGCGCCTGTCAGCCAGTTTCTGCGGAATTGGCATTATTATGAAAAATCTGAATTTGATGCCATGCTCTATGATGTTCCCCATGATGCACTGATGGTGCTGGGTGCTTATGGGCACGGGGTCATCAAGGACCTGCTTTTCGGCAGTAAAATGGAAAAAATTCAGTCGACTGTAACCAACAACCTTTTGATAACCGGGCCCCGGTGTGAACTGTCGCTGCTTCATTAGCCGCGGCATGGATAAGCAAGACGATCAACCAGGTTCAGGCATACCCGGTTTTTCAGACATATCAGGTCCTGACGGCTCTTTTTTTAGCCTGAAAACAAGACATAAAGATTCCTGCTGTGCTGTGTCCGGCATTGATTTCACCTCGAAGCGCACGAAGAACACGAAGAATTTCAAAAAGGAACACCCAACAAGCATCTGACTGAAGGATCCCAACATTCCCTCATATGACTCTTTATAAAAATTTTTTTCATCCGGGCACGATGGTTGCTCATGCTTCTGCTGAACACCAGTCATTCCACAACCTGAAATCCAGCATAAGGAGCCATCATGCACAAAGCAGAAGCACCCGCGGAAACGCTGATAATCGAAGATGACGAGCCTCCCAGCGGCAGGCTTGCCTTAGACACCCTGTACCCGGCCCCGCCGGCCGGGCAACCCTCCATTCAATTAACCCGCCCGGTATTCATCCTGCCGGCCAGAAAAAACACCTCCTCGCGTCACCCTAAGCTCAGCCCGGAAACCAAAGCGTTTCAAAAACAGTTTTTTCCCGGATCCACGGCCCGGGACTGGCACGACTGGCAGTGGCAGGTGCGTCACCGCATCCATACCTATGAACGGCTCCACCAGATCCTGCCCCTGGGGCCGGACGAGTTTCTGGCGGAACACGCCGTCCAGCTGCCCTTGAGCATCACCCCGTATTATGCCAGCCTGATTCCCAAAGATGTGCCGGATCATCCGTTGCGCCGATGTGTGGTGCCCACGGCCGGTGAATGGATCAAACTGCCCTGCGAGTCTGACGATCCGCTGGGAGAAGACCATCAGAGCCCGGTACCCGGGCTGGTGCACCGGTATCCGGACCGGGTGTTGTTCCTGCTCACCGATTTCTGCTCCACCTACTGCCGGTACTGCACCCGGTCCCGGGTGGTGGGCCATGGCGGAATCCGTGCCAGCCGGGCCCGGTGGGAAAAGGCCATTGCCTATATTGCCGCCAACCCAAGTGTCCGGGATGTGCTGCTGTCGGGCGGGGACCCTTTGACCCTGAGCGATGACCGCCTGGAATGGGTATTGTCCAAGCTGCGGCAGATTCCCCATGTGGAAATCATCCGCATCGGCACCAAGGTGCCGGCCGTGCTGCCCCAGCGCATCACCCCGAAACTGGTCAAGATGCTCAAAAAATATCACCCGTTGTGGCTGAGCCTGCATTTTACCCACCCGGACGAATGCACGCCGGAAACGGCCAGCGCCTGCGCCCTGCTGGCGGACGCCGGGATCCCTTTAGGCTCCCAGACCGTGCTGCTAAAAAAAATCAATGACACTGTCCCGGTCATGACGCAGTTGATGCACGAACTTATGAAAATGCGGGTCCGGCCCTATTACCTGTACCAGTGCGACCCCATCACCGGGTCCGGTCACTTCAGGACCGCCATTGCCAAAGGCCTTGAGATCATCAAGGGCATGAGAGGATTCACCACGGGGTATGCCGTGCCCACCTATGTGGTGGATGCCCCGGGCGGCGGCGGCAAGATCCCGCTGATGCCCGAGTATGTGAGCGGCCGGGCCGGTGATGACCTGGTACTGACCAATTATGAAAACCGACCCTTTACCTATCCCGACCCGGACCTGGAAACCCACCCGGCCGTGTCGGCCACAGAAGCCGGCAGCATGGCCGCATCATGGGAGAACAGACAATGATCATCGGATTGACCTATGACCTGCGCCAGGATTACCTGGACAGGGGATACACAGAACTGGAAACTGCTGAATTTGATTCCGTGGAAACCATCGCGGCCATTGAACAGGCCCTGTGTGATTTGGGGCACACCCCCGTGCGCATCGGCAATGCCCGGCAGCTCATTGAATGCCTGGTGAAAGGCGAACGCTGGGACCTGGTGTTCAACATTGCCGAAGGCCTGCACGGCATGGGCAGAGAAGCCCAAGTGCCGGCCATCCTGGACCTGTACCAGATTCCTTATACCTTTTCAGATCCTTTGGTCATGTCTTTGACCCTGCACAAGGCCCTGACCAAGCGGGTGATGCGGGATGCAGGACTTTCCACGGGGCAGTTTTTCCTGGCCGCGGCCCCGGAAGATGCCGGCAGGGTGCCCTTTGCCCCCCCGTATTTTGTCAAACCCGTGGCCCAGGGCACGGGCATGGGCATCACCACCGATTCCGTGGTCCGGGACAAAAAAAACCTCCCCCGTGTCTGCCGGGCGTTGATGGAGCAGTTCGGCCAGCCGGTGCTCATCGAACAGTTTTTGAGCGGCCGGGAATTCACCACCGGCCTGGTGGGTACGGGCGCCTTTGCAAAAGTGATGGGCACCATGGAGATCATTGTGCTGGCTGATCCGGGAAAGGATGTCTATTCTTTTGAAAACAAGGAAGGATGGAAAGGCCGGGTCCAGTACCTGCCTTTATCGCCGGATGTGGACCCGGTGATCCGGGATGTGGAAGCCCTTGCCCTGGCCGCCTGGCAGATGCTGGAATGCCGGGATGGGGGACGTATCGACATCCGGTGTGATGCAAAAGGCACCCCCTGCTTTATCGAAGTGAACCCCCTGGCCGGGCTGCGGCCCCATTATTCCGACCTGCCCATGGTGTGTGAATTTTTTGGGACATCCTATGTCCGACTCATCGAAATGATCCTGGCATCCGCCATGGAGCGGGTGCAAGACCGTATGCAAGCGCCCTGTCCGGAGACGGCATGAACCGCTCCATTGCCGTTGTGCACAATGCTGTGACAGACCCGGCCGGACCGGACGAGGCAGATGTCCTGGTCCAGGTGGCTGCGGTATCCGAGGCCCTGAACAGCCTGGGATACGATCCCATACCGGTGCCATGCACCCTTGACCTGGCCGCTTTAAAGCAGGCCCTTGAAAAAATCCGGCCCCTGGGGGTGTTCAACCTGGTGGAATCCCTGGAAAACCGCGGCAGCCTGATCCATGTGGTACCGGCCCTGCTGGATACCATGACCGTCCCCTATACCGGATGCCCGGCTGCTGCCGTGTACGCCACCTCCCACAAGGTGATGGCCAAGGAGCGCCTTTGCCTGGCCGGCCTGCCCACCCCTGCCTGGATCAACCCCTTTCCTGCGGACATGCCCTGGCAGGGGGGCATGGACCCGGGGGATGATCCCGGCTCCCTGTGGATCATCAAATCGGTATGGGAACACGGATCTCTGGGACTGGAGACGGAAAACCTGGTGACCGGCA
Source organism: Desulfotignum balticum DSM 7044 (assembly GCF_000421285.1). GTDB lineage: Bacteria > Desulfobacterota > Desulfobacteria > Desulfobacterales > Desulfobacteraceae > Desulfotignum > Desulfotignum balticum. The sequence continues at coordinate 1,332,713 of NZ_ATWO01000001.1, read as the reverse complement.
CGGCAAAGACCGTGACCCGGATGCTGAAAGAGCGGGCCCCCGGCCTGGGCGGTGCCTGTTTTGCCGAAGCGTTCATTTTTGGACGGGAATTCAATCTCTCCCTGCTGGCCACACGGTCCGGGGTGACTGTGCTGCCGCCTGCGGAAATCCTTTTTCCGGACACCCCGGCAGGCCGGCCCGGCATGGTGGGGTTTCGGGCCAAATGGCACGAAAATTCAGAAGAATACCGCAACACCCCCCGGCAGTTTGATTTCGCCCCTTCAGATACGCCCCTGTTAAAGGAACTGGAAACCCTGGCCCGCCGCTGCTGGCACCTGTTCCACCTGGCCGGCTACGCCCGGGTGGATTTCCGGGTGGATCCGGATGGCCGCCCGTTTGTCCTGGAGATCAACACCAACCCCTGCCTGTCTCCGGATGCCGGATTTGCCGCAGCCCTGAAACAGGCAGATATCTCATATATTGACGGCATTCACCGGATTGTGACCACCCGATTATGTTCAGAATAAGACGTATCTTTGACGATGCCATCCCGGTGAACCAGGATGCGATCCGCCAGGTCAAAGCCATCATCCAGAAACGGTTCCCGGCCGTGTCGGAACAGGAGATCGCACACCTGGGAGACAAATTGCGCAACCCGTTCACCCTGCGGTTCCGGCCCATTCTGTTTGTGGCGGAAAACATGCGGCACAAGGTGCTGGGGTTTGCCATGGTCCTGCATGAGCCGGACATCAATTTCTGTTTTCTGGACTGGATCGCCACCGCAAAGGACACACTGCGGGGCGGGCTGGGTAGTGCCCTGTACGAGCGGGTCAGAACCGAATGTGCTGCCCTGAAGGTCAGCGGGCTGTTTTTTGAATGCCTGCCTGACACCCCGGGAGAATGCGAACCCGGCCTGATAAAGGACAACATCGCCCGGCTGCGGTTCTATGAGCGGTACGGGGCCCGGCCCATTATCAACACCGGGTATGAAGCACCGGTGAACCCGGAAGACACCTGCATGCCGCATCTGGTATATGACGACCTGGGAAAGGACACTCCCCTGGCACGGTCCCACACAAAAAAAGTGGTGCGGGCCATCCTGGAGCGCAAATACAAAGACCTGTGCCCGGCTAAATACGTGGAACAGGTGGTGGCCTCCATCCGGGACAACCCGGTGAAACTTAGGCCCTTTTGCCATGGACGGCCCCACAAAACCCGCCGGGCCGTCCATGACCGGTTTTCAGAAAAAATCGTTCTGGTGGTGAACCAGGACCATGAGATCCACCATATCCATGAACGCGGGTATGTGGAATCCCCGGTGCGCATCACAAGGATCCTGTCCCACCTGGAAAAAAGCGGCCTGTTCGAAACCCTGGAAACACAGCCCTTCCCCGACATCCATATCCACGGGGTCCATGACGCGGATTTTATCGAATACCTGGCCCGGGCCTGTGAAGAGGTGCCGGCAGACAAATCCCTTTACCCCTATGTGTTTCCCATCAGAAACAAGACCCGCCCCCCAAAAGAATCCACGGTCCTGCCGGGATACTACTGCATCGACACCTTCACCCCCATCCACCGCAATGCCTATCCTGCGGCCCGCGCCGGGGTAAATGCCGCGCTCACGGCAGCGGATGCGCTGCTGGCGGGCCGGCGCATCGCCTACGCCCTGGTGCGCCCCCCGGGGCACCATGCGGAACAAAGGTCCTTTGGCGGATTCTGCTATTTCAACAACGCGGCCATTGCGGCCAGGTATCTGCGGGAACAGGGCCGGGTGGCCATCCTGGACATCGACTACCACCACGGCAACGGGCAGCAGGATATCTTCTATCACCGCTCCGATATCCTCACCGTGTCCATCCACGGCCATCCTGAATTTGCCTATCCCTATTTCACCGGATTTGAAGATGAAACAGGCACAGGCGAAGGCGAGGGATTCAACTGCAACCTGCCCCTGGCAGAAACCGTTGACGGCAGAACCTTCCGCAACGCCCTGATGCAGGCTCTGGCAAAGGTTGCTGCATTTGAACCGGATTTTCTGGTGGTCTGCCTGGGCCTGGACACGGCCCGAAACGATCCCACCGGCACCTGGTCCCTGACGCCCAAAGATTTTTACAAGAACGGCCAGATGATCGGAACCATCGGCCTGCCCCTGCTGGTGGTTCAGGAAGGCGGATACAACACCCGGAACTTAGGGCTCAATGCCCGGCACTTTTTCGAGGGCCTGGCCCAGGCCGTGTTCACCCCGACCCGGGACAGAACCCTGACACAATCTCCCCCCAAAGGCATTCAGTTCCGGTATGCCCCCATGCCCGAAGATGTGGAAAAGATCCGGCACCTGGTGGCCGCCACAGGATTTTTCAGAGAGGATGAAGTGGAGATCGCGGCCCAGCTGGTGGCAGAACGCCTGGAAAAAGGCCTGGCCAGCGGATATTATTTTGTTATGGCTGTCCGGAACGGCGGCAGGCTTGCCGGCTATGGCTGCTACGGCCCCATCCCCTGCACCCTGGCCGGGTATGATATTTACTGGATCGCCGTGGCCCCTGAATTTCAGGGGAAAGGCCTGGGCCAGGCCATTCTGGCAAAAATGGAGCAGCTGATCACAGAAGCCAAGGGGCACACCATCTATGTGGAAACCGCATCACAGCAGAAATACGCCCCGACCCGTGCCTTTTACGAACGCTGCGGATACACGGCAACCGCCACCCTGCCAGATTTCTACAGCCCCGGAGATGCCAAAATCATTTACAGCAAGCCAGTGCCGTTATCCGTGTAATTTTTTCAACGCAGTGATCTTTTGGCTGGCCGGCAGCTGTTTGATTTGGTATTCCAGCTTGAAGGCCGCTGATTTTTCCAGGTTTTCCCGGACCGCTGCCAGGGTCACGGGCCGCCGGGAACGGGTATATCGAGAGGCGGTCCCCTGGTTGTGCTTCACCAGACGGGCTTCCAGATCCGTGGTGACCCCGCAGTACAGGGATTGATCCGCACATTCCAGTAAATAGACCGACCAGACCGCCATCTCAGGGTCCCACTGTCAGCAGCTGGTGCCAGTCCGTGGTATAGGCAAAGGAGCGATGATTGAACGCGGTTTCCCAGGATCTGTCCCTGGCGACACCTGTGGCCGGATAGGTGACGGTGTTGGCCCCCATCTTTTGGTTGATGACATCCACATCTTCCACCGGGGTCATCTCCAGGGCCCGGTCCTGGAACCGCGGAGCTGTCAGGTCCAGGACCCCGGCGGCTTTTTTCGATTTTTTGGCGATCCCGGCCGCCACCTTGGCCAGGGTTTTGGAAGAAGCCATGCCGATGCTCACCGGAATGCCGGTGTATTGTTTGACCGTGTGCCGGATTTTGAAAACCGGCACCCCCATGGTGATGCCCAGGGCTTTGGCCTCGTTGGAACGGGCCACGGCACACCCGTCATTGTTGGATAAAACAATCACGGGCCGGTGTTCCAGTCCGGGGTTGAACATTCGCTCACAGGACACATAAAAATTGTTGCAGTCCACCAGGGCAAATACCGGCATGTGTTTTTTTTTCATCATACCTTGTGGATCACATTGGTCACCACCCCCCAGATCCCGAACGCCATATCCGGGGTGTACAAAGTATTCATGGTTCTCTTTTGTGGTGGCCCTGGCGGGCGGTTATGATTTATTACCTTTCTATCATCTCCATGTGCACCGGGTCAACTCCGGCCATATGACATATGAAAAGATTGATGGCGGCCCCCACGGTAAGTACTGTCAAATATGATTGAATCCCTTATCCCTCAGAAAGGCTTCCGGCGCACGGGGGCCGATCTGAATCACTACCGGCGAGGCATAGGCCCGGCCCTTAGGGATGCGGCAGAGTAAACCAGAAAGTGCTGCCTTTTCCCACCTCGCTTTTCACACCGATCTCTCCTCCCTGGGCTTCCATGGCCAGTTTACAAAAGGCCAGTCCCAGACCGGTGGAATGGCCGGCATCATCTTGTCCGGCGGGCGCCTGGCTGAATTTTTCAAAAACATGGCCCTGATGTTCCGGTGCAATTCCGGGGCCGTTGTCCGTGACCATTATTTTTATGGCGGTTTCCGCTGAAACGGCAGAAATCCGGACCCGGGCCTCTTTGCCGGCAAAATTGAATGCATTGACCAACAGATTTTCAAGGATCCGGCGGGTGATTTCTTCATCAAACAAAGCGGTCATTTTCTCTTCCGGCGGATGCCAGACAACTGCTGCATCGTCGTCTGCCAGCACACCCAGTGCCGTCACCACCCGGGATATCAGTTCACCGGCATCACCCGGCTGAATGTTCAACGGCATCTGACAGGCCTCCAGCCGGCTGATGTCCAGCAGGGTGGAAATCATTTTCTGCAATGTACTGCACAGATCGAGAATGGTTTGTGCATCTTGCGCCGGTCTGTCATGGCCGGCCCCCTCCAGGTCCGACAGGATCATCCGGGCATAGCCGGTCACCGCCAGCAGCGGCGAACGCATGTCATGGGCCACCATGTGCACCAGGTTGTCCCGCAGCGTTTCCAGTTCACGGAGCCGACCGAAACTTTCCTGAAGCTGCTGTTTCTGGGTTTCAATCTGAACCTGCTGCTGACGGATGCGCAGGTGGGTTCTTATTCTTGCCAGGACTTCCCCGGCATTGAAGGGCTTGGTCACATAATCCACCCCCCCTTCGGCCAGGGCCCTGACCTTGTTTGAGGTATCGTTCAGGGCACTGATGAATATCACCGGAATCCGGTTCAGCCGATCATCCGCCTTCAAGTGTCGGCAGACATCAAATCCGTCCATCTCCGGCATCATGATATCCAGAAGGATCACATCCGGCATCACTTTTGCCAGTGCCCTCAGAGCTGCCGGACCGCTGGAAAACATCAAAACCCGGTACCCTTCGTTACTGACGATTTCCTGGAACAACCTCAGGTTGAGGGGCTGATCATCCACGATCATGATGACCGGTTTCCGGTGTTCACAGTTCATGAATCCATCCTTACAATCATTGCGGTATCACCTGGAGAATGGCATCATAGTCATACCGTTTGACAAGGGTATTGATTTTGCTGGCCACCCCGGCATCAATCGTCTGTATCTTCGGCCTCAGTTTTTCCATTTCCTGGACATCACCGATCTCCACTGCGTTTTGTATGGCCAGAATCAATTCATCCGGCAGCCGGGCCATATCCTCTGCGGTTAACTGGATATGCTCTTTTTTTGTTTTTGATTTGCCGGCATCTATGTCTCTACTTTCATTATCAGCATACACATACTCCAGTTGAAGCACTTTTTTGAGCACTTCAAACACCTCTTCCAGCTTAAACGGCTTGCCGATGAAATTGTCCGAACCGACGTCAAAAATTTTTTTCTTATCTTCGTCAAACATAATCGCAGTGATGGCGATGACGGGAATGTGCGCCGTGGTCTCATCCGCCTTGAGACGGCGGATCGCCTCATACCCGTCCATGACCGGCATGCGGATGTCCATGAACACCGCATGGGGAGACCATGCCGCCGCGATTTCCAGTGCCTGCTCACCATTTTGGGCCGTGCGGATATCGAACCCCAAAGGTGTGAGTATGGACGTCAACAGGATTCGGTTGACTTTCAAATCGTCCACCACCAGAATGCGCTTCAAGTCCGTTCCATGAGCCAGCCCGATGGGAATCTGTGACGGGGTTTTCTTTAGTTTCATCTTGGCGGCAACGGGTTTCACCGGCACATGAAAACGGAAACAGGAACCGCTGCCTTTACTGCTTTCCACTGTCATCCGTCCACCCATCATCTCCACCAGGCGCCGGCTGATGGGCAGTCCCAGCCCGGTGCCACCGATATCACGAATTTCCCTGCCCTGTTCAAACGGCTCAAAGATATGCGCCAGGTCTGTCTGGTCAATCCCGGGGCCGGTATCTTCGACTTCCATTATCAGACACAACCGGTCCGGATCTTCCAGATCTGCTTGCATGCTGACCCGCACGGTTATTTTCCCGGATTCTGTAAACTTGACGGCATTGCCCACCAGGTTGATCAGCACCTGCCGCAGCCTGGCATCGTCACCTGAGACAAGATCCGGTATCCGGTCCGGCTTTTCCAACTGCCACTGCAAGCCTTTGGCCGCCACCTGTAAATGGAACATCTCTGCCACTTCATCCAGCAGGTTCACAAGACTGAATTCAGTTGTCTGTATCGTCACCCGGCCGGCCTCGATTCTGGACATATCCAGGATATCATTGATCAAATCCAGCAGGTGACGGCCGCTGCGAATGATAGTGTTTACCTTTTCCGTCTGATCCGGTGAAAGGGTGGCATCCCTGGCCAGCAAATCACCGAACCCCAGAATGGCACCCAAGGGTGTACGGATCTCGTGACTCATGCTGGACAGAAAGGAGCTTTTGGCCCGGTTGGCGGCTTCCGCTTCATCTCTGGCCTTTTTCAACAATTCTTCCGTTGTTTTACGATCTGTGATATCCAGAAAAATGCCGAACATTTTCAATGGTTGACCGTCATCTGTCCATGCCGATACCCGCCCTCTGTCCAGCACCCATACCCAGTACCCCTCTTTGTGTTTTATACGGTATTCAGAAGAACTGAGAGGCACTTCACCTTTAAAATGGCTTTCAGTCGAATCTTCAACTTGTTTGAGATCATCCGGATGCACATGTTTCCGCCAGAGGTCAATGGATATCGGTCCGAGCTCTTCGGGAGTGTAGCCGAACATCTCGATACAGCGCTCATTGACAGCTCCTTCCCCGGTCTGGACATTCCATTCCCATGTGCCTGTGCAGGTTCCGTCGATAATGGCGTTCAGTCTGGCCCGTTCCTCTTTCAGATCGGTCTCCACCTGTCTTTGTTCGGTGATATCCACGGCAGAACAGACCACAAACTCAACCGTGCCGTTCTTGCGGAGTCTGGGTGTTTTTGTGATGGTTAAAAGCCGGTTTTCACCGGTTGGACCAATCACCCATTCCTCGAAAACGATCTGTCTGGCCGATTCAAATACTTCATGATTGCCGGCCCGGCGAGCATCTGCAATCGCTTCAGGGAAAAGCTCATAAAGATTTTTATAAGCGATATCTTTGGGATGTTTACCGATAAAATCAGCATGGGCCTGGTTCACCAGACCATAGGTGTCATCCGTGGTCAGATACCAGATCTGAACCGGAATAGTATCCAGGAGAATCCGCTGGTTCTGAGCTGCGGCATAGAGTTCTTCCACGGAACGGGTGCTCTCCCCGAGGCGGTCCAGCATCTGATTGATATGGGTTGACAGGTGCTCAATTTCTGTCGGACCGTTGATATCGATGCGTGTGGCTAAATCATCGTGTCCCACAATCTGCCCGAGGGCGGCGGACATGGTTCCCAGCGGCCGGACCGCATTTTTCACCCCATAAAAAAGCAGGACGGCCAGGACAAACATCCCCCCTGCCACCACGGCAAGATCCATGAAAAAGGACCGTTTGGCCTTTGACATCACCTGCCTTTCATCGGACGAAACCCTCACCTCCCGGACCCAGCTGCCCTGTGCCCCTTTGATATGGCCCTGAATCAACCGGTGTTCAGGAGGCTGTTCATGAACCATAAAATCGAATGTCTGACTGCCAAAACCCGTGGTGATGGACACCCTGTCCTGAAAATTCTCCAGGCCCACCAGACCGGCTGTCTCTTCAAAAGTGAGCCGTATTGCCACAGCCCCTTCCCGGGACCCGGGGCCGTACAACGCCACCACCCGGTACAGGGTCAATCCGGTATCATCGATTCTCCGATATTCCGCTTCTTCCCGGGGGTCATCTATCCAGGCAGCCACCTCCGACCTATCTTTCATGAACCGGTTCGAGGCCACCACCCTGCCTTTGTAGTCCAGCAGGGCCAGGGTCCCCATACCGGCAGGCAAACCTTGGACATTCAGGGACTGAAAAAAAACCGGCAGCACCTGGCTGCGCATTTTGACATCCACCAGGCTGTTGATGATCAAACCGTTGTCCGCCAGAAAGGCGGCCTGCCGTCTGATGTCCTCGAAACGAGACGTTGTGGAGTGAAGAATCTGTACCGCCTCAGCATGCAGGCGCTGTGTTTCCATCTGCACATGGTAACGCCGGTTCCGATCATAGGCCAGCCAGGTGAAGAACAGGACCACCAGCAGCAACAGCGGGAAGATACGCATGACCAGATAGGTTGTAAATGGCTGTTTTTTCGTCACGATGATAGGCTTACCTGACATGTACCGGCACCACCTGGCCCTTGTGGTTCAACCGGGCCAGTATGAACGATGCGGGTCCCAGGGCATCATGGCGCTCCGGGGTGAACGGCGGCTGGTAGTCGGCCATCACACCGGCATGCCTGTCCATGGTTTCCAGGGCATTCCGGATGGCTGCTCGGTCGGTGGTACCGGCGTCTTTCACGGCCTTTGCCAGCAGGTGAACCAGATCATAGGCATGGGCCAGTCCCGGGGCCGCAGGTATATCCATGCGATCTTCAATCCCCGGAAACAATTTCCGGTACGCACTGAAGAGTGTATCGGCCCGCCCGGGAAACGGTGGGGCCGCAAAATTGAAGGTCTGCAAAAAACTCAGGGTAACCCTGGTGAGATCATCGGTGATCCGGGAGGCAAACTCCCCGCCGGAAATCCCCCAGTGGGAAATGACCGGCAGCCGCTTTGTTGCCGGCAGGGCTGCCATGGATCGGACCAGCACCTGTCCTTCGGGCGCATTGGCCACCAGCAGCAGGACATCGGCCCCTTCTGCAACCAGGGCCGCCAGCTGGGGCTGCATGTTCCGCACCCCCCAGTTGAACCACTGGACCGAAGCCGCGTCCATGTTCCGGTTCCGGTATTCGATGGCAGCCATCATGGCCTCATGGTTTGACCAGCCCCATCCCGTGTTTTCCAGCAGCAGGCCGGGACGGCGAAAACCACTGTCAAAGGCGGCCTGAACAAGGAATTCCCCGGCAAAACTGTCTCTGACCGACACCCGGAACACAAAATTGGGGTCATACCCGTTGTCCACCACGGGTGTTCCGGCAGCCCAGGGAATCAGGAACGGGATACCCTGTTCATGGACAAAGGGCAGCACTTCCAGTGCCACGGGGGTATGCAGTCCCCCGAGTATTGCCACCAGGTCCGGCATCGCCGCAAGATCTGCCATGTTGTCCTTTGCCCGGGCCGGATTGCCCCGGTGATCTTTCACCGCAAGTGCCAAAAACCGGCCCAGCACCCCTCCGCCGGCATTGATCTCTTCAACGGCGATCCGGGCTCCCCGGTAAATGGATTGCCCGGATTCTGCAGAAGCCGAAGACATGTCCGCATCCAGCCCGATGATAATGGGCGCTATTTCATCCCCGGAAGGCCGGGCATTCGCCTGGATCGCCAGGACTGAAAAAAATACAAAACCCAATACCCCCAGATACAGAATATGGGATATGGGCGACTGTTTCAGCAGATGTCCCGGATCATGAATAAAATGACATTCAATCATAGACTTGTCCTGTTTCGGCTGTGTTCAAGGGCGGTCAGCGCCAGATGGACCTTTATCCGTGCCATCATTGTTTCCAGGGACACCGGCTTCATTACATAATCCACCGCCCCCGCGGTAAATGCCCTGAGCCTGGTTTCCATCTCCGGCAGCGCACTGATAAAGATCACCGGGATCTCCCTGAGCCGCTCATCGCACTGGATCCGCCGGCACACTTCGAACCCGTCCATGTCCGGCATCCGGATATCCAGGAGAATCACATCCGGCTCGACCCTGTCAAGCGCGTTCAAAGCAGCCCGGCCGCTACTGAACAGAAACGTCCGGCCCACCTGCCCCTGAAACAGCTCCCTGAACAGATCCAGATCAGCCGGATCGTCATCGACAATCATCACGCTGCTTCTTGTAATTTTTTTCTGATTCATGGCACCCTCATCAGGCATTCGGGTGGTCCCGACGGCAAAATTTCACATACCTTTCCGTCATCGTTCAACCGTTCCCACAGATCCGCAAACGATGATTCCAGGGAAACAAACGCGGCAACAACAGCAGGATCAAAATGCGTGCCCGCATCTTTTTGAATGATAGCACAGGCTTTTTCATGTGAAAAGGGTTGTTTGTACGGCCGCCGGGACCGGAGGGCATCATAGACATCCGCCACAGCCATGATCCTGGCGCTCAAGGGGATCTTCTCTCCGGAAAGACCATCCGGATACCCTTTGCCGTCCCATCTTTCATGGTGGGACCGCGCAATTTCTATTCCCATGTTGATGAATCCATTTTCTGGATAATTTCTCCTCACACTTTCAAGCGTTTCAGCCCCCAGTACTGTGTGGGTTTTGATTTTTTCGAACTCCTCAGGAGTGAGCTTTCCCGGTTTAAGAAGTATGTTGTCGGCAATGCTCACTTTACCAATATCATGCAAAGGGGCTGCATGATAAATATGGTTGATGAAATCGTCACTGATACAGTGTGCATAACAGGAGTCTTCACCCAGTTTTCCCGCCAGCAGGCCACAGAATTCCCTGGTCCGTTCAATATGGCACCCAGTTTGATCATCCCTGCATTCCGCCAGCTTGGTGACGGCCTTAATGGTAGCCAGCTGGGAAGCGTAGACATCTTTAACCTTTTTCTTTACCAGATTTTCAAGATGAGAATTCTGCCTGGCCAGCCTTCGCTGCAGTTGCTGCACCTTCAACTGGATTTCCACCCGGGCCAGCACCTCCAGTTCTTGAAATGGCTTGCTGATAAAATCAATGCCGCCGCCGTTCAGGGCCTTCAACCTGATATCAATTTCTTTATGTGCACTGACAAATATCACGGGAATCTGCCTGAACCGATCATCTTCCTTGATCTGCCGGCACACCTCAAACCCGTCCATATCCGGCATCTGCACATCCAGCAGAATCAAATCCGGTCGGCACTTTTTAATCGCCTTCAATGCCTGTTTTCCACTGGCCAGTTCCAGGACGCGGTATCCCCTGCCAAAAAGCATTTCCCCCATCAGTGCCAGATTGTCTGGTGTGTCATCCACCACCATGATGGTAGCATTTTCCGCTTCATTTTCCATAAATCATTCTTTCCTTCACGGGATGTTCCATTAACGCTCGTTTTTGATTGAGTGATAATTACGCATTCCAAAGTCCAGCTGTCTCAGACCAGCATCCATCCCCAGATTAACAGCACAAAATATGCCAGAATATCCCCACATTTTTCCGGAAAGGACATGTCAGGCCCCCCGTTGTTCAAGGATGATAGACCTCCCGGACATATTTCTCCGGGAGAACAGACAAAAGATGGAAAACCATCGCCCTTTCAAATTGAAAGCCCCTGTCATTCAGGATGACAGACAAAAAATGCTGACAGGGATAATCAGATGCTTTATATTGCGGAAGAAGCCCTTGAAACCTACTCAATACAACAGGACATGTATGGCTAATCGAAATCCGTTCAAACTGCTGATTGTTGATGACAGACTGGAAATCCACCAATTGATGCGCAGATACTTTGAAAAATATCCCTATGACCTGGTCTTTGCCGATAACGGGCAGCAGGCGCTGGAGCTGTTATCCACCACCTCCGTGGCCCTGATGCTGCTGGATCTGAAAATGCCAGGCATGGACGGACTGACGGTACTCAAAACCGCCAGGCAGATACAGCCGTCACTCCGGGTGATCATGCTCACCGCTCACGGCGGGGTCCAGGAAGCGGTGGCTGCCATGAAACTCGGGGCAGTGGATTTTTTCGAAAAATCAGTGGACCCGGAAATCCTTGGAAGCAAGGTGAACCAGATTCATGAGATGTGGCAGCTGGAGCAGGAAAACCGGCAGCTGAGACGCCGCCTGGACAGCCGGTTCCGTTTTCCCGACATGGTGGGGGAATCTTTTCCCATGCTCAAACTCAAGGACATGATCGCCCGCATCGCTCCCACGGACACGTCTGTTCTGATCCAGGGAGAAAGCGGCACAGGCAAGGAACTGATCGCCCGGGCCATTCATCATCACAGCCAGCGGGCCAGGGGACCGTTTTGTCCAGTGGACTGTGCGGCACTCAATGAAACCGTTGTGGAAAGCGAGCTGTTCGGCCATACCAAAGGGGCATTCACCGGAGCCGACCAGAGCACCCTGGGCCTGTTCCGGTCCGCCGACAAAGGGACCCTATTTCTGGATGAAGTGGGGGAACTGCCTTTGTCCACGCAGGCCAAGCTTTTGCGCACCCTCCAGGAGCGGGTGGTGCGGCCGGTGGGAAGTACCAAAAGTCTTCCCGTGGATATCCGCATCCTGGCCGCCACCAATAAAAACCTGGTGGAAACGGTATCCAGGGGTGAGCTTCGTCAAGACCTTTATTACCGCCTGAATGCCATCACCCTGGAGGCCCCGCCTCTGCGTGACCGGGGCGGGGATATCCTGGTGCTGGCCCGCTTTTTGGCTGGACGATTCTGCCGGGAGGAAGGGCATGTGCCCAAACAGTTTTCCGACCATGCCCAGGCAGCTCTGACCCATTATGACTGGCCGGGCAATGTGCGGGAATTGGAAAACGTGGTCCAGAGCGCCCTGGTGATGAGTGCCGGTGACGCCATCGGTCCTGGGGATCTGTCCATACCCATGACGTCAGCACCACACCCGCCAGGCAATCTGAACGAGCACCCGACCACGATGTCGGACCATCAGGCCCGGATCATCCGGGACACCCTCGAGACCACCGCCGGCAACCGGCGACAGGCCGCGAAAGTTCTGGGGATCAGTGAAGCCACCCTGTACCGGCGCATCAAGCAATACAGCCTCACAGAGGTATTACCCCGTGCAGGCAATTCAGGCCGGTCTGGTTGAGTATTGGGTTTTGGGTGGGGGATCGAGAAAGGCTGGGACAATGTCACCGGAATCACCTACTGATCCCAGTTGACAATATCCATGGTATCGTCTTTGAGGGTCAGGGCATAAATACCCTTGCGGGTCAGGTAGGCGACCAGGCTGTCATCCATATAAAGAGACGAAAACACGGGATATACCTTGCAGCCTTCATATTCAGGAAAATAGTCGAACAGTTCATCGCTTTCGATGAACGCGGCCAGTTTGTCGACATCTCTGGTTTCAGGGGACGATTTGGTCTCATTGAGAATGAAAACACCCTGACATGCGGCAATCACGTCAAACTCTCTTTTCTGCCGGTCCCCTTTCAGACTTTTTTTCCGGACCCGCACCGCAAAATAATCCAGGTCGTCACACCCGAAATAGGTTTGAGCGATCCGCGGGATATTAGGGGCCACGACATCTTCCACCAGGGTGCCCATTTTGTTGGCCAGGTCCCCCCACTGCCGGTTCATTGTGATGAGCTGTTTTTTCGACCAGTCCTTGTACTCGCCCATTTCATCCTTGAATACCGACATTTCAATTTTGAAATCCCGCATCTCGTTCTTGAACTTCAACATCTCATCCTTGAACATCAACATGTCGTTCTTGAACTCCCGCATTTCGTCCTTGAACTCCCGCATTTCTCTGGACAATGTTTGCAGAGACATCTCCGTTTTAAGCTGGGAATAGGCAAGCTGGGCCATGGTTTCTTCCAGATACGATAATTTTTCGGCGGTTGAACTCATGGGAGCCTCCTTGTCGGCTTGTTTACATGACACTGGAACCAGTCTGAACCTGATTTCAAAATACTGGAATAAGTCGGGACTGTCAATAGCAGGGGACTGACCCGGCAGATCCGCTGGCGGGCCGGATCATGCCGGCTTCCATATATCGGCCATCACCATGAACCTTCGGCAAAGGGTGCGGTATTTGAACAGCTGGGGCGGGGTCAGTGGTGCCAGACCGCTATCTTTTCGAGGTGCTAAGGGCTGAATGAAAAACGGATGTTTTTTGCTGCCCGTGGCGGTTTCCACCAGCCGGGCGGCCTGGCCCGCCTCCTCCGGGGTGATGGAAACGCCTGGCCCCTGGGGCGTGGAAACCGGCCGGACCGGCAGAAGCAGGGTATAGTCTTTCACCGATGTAAGCAAAGACAGGCTGGCCGACAGGTCTGCTTCATCCAGGGGCAGGCCCGTGAGATCTTCGTAACGGGAGGCCGGGCCATGGAGGGTGAACACCATTTTGTCGCACAGCCCTTCCGTGATCACGGATGTCAGGATATGGGGATTTCTGCCGCAGGTATCGATCTGGATGTTCAGGCCTTTCTGCTTGAGAAACCGAAGCAGGGCCAGAAAATCGGAGCCGTCCGGCAGGGGCCGGGCAGACAGGTCCAGACCGCTGATCCATCCATGGGGGGAGTGGTCCAGTGTCACAAAGGAATCCAGAGCCACGCCTGCCTGCAAAAACGCCAGCACCGGTCCCAGCCCCTGGACAACGGTTTTACCCGTGAACAGGATGGGAAAAGCGATCCCGTCCGGACCCCGGGTAACCGCACTCCGATGGTCTCTGTAAAACTGTTTGAAACCGTCCTTTCCCTGGCCAAGCGCATCTTTTGTTTCATAGGACAGGCCGCGTTCATCCATGAAAGCCGCGGCCATGCGGCACCGGACACACCCGGTGGCGGAAAACAATGTCGTGTTCATCGATGTATTCCCTGGGTTGTTCTTATCCATTTCATGCCCCAAAAACCGGCGGTGTACTGGATCATTTTTTATCAGCAAGCCCGGCGTCCGTGTCCGAGACCACACACAGGGCCGAGGAATTCTGGAACGGCAGCACCCCTGCCACGGATACCTGGGACCTCGGGCCTTTGGGCTGTGAATTGGGCACCCGGAACGTGGTGATATCCAGCGGTTCTATGGCCACCTCTTTGGGCGGATCTTGCTGGGGGACATATGCATAGGGATACCGGTAGGCCCGGTAGACCATGTTCATCTTGAAATGTTGCCCCCAGTAGGGGGAGATATATTCCCACACCAGTTCGTGGGAGGCCGTGACCTCGATGATCCGGCCGCCGCTGCCTTCGGTGATCAGGGTGTTGCCGTTGGGAAGGCGCTGGGCCGAACTGATGAATGGGCTGTAGAACCGGTTGCTGTCCGTGGGATGCACCAGTCCGGCCTCCTGGGGGGTATACTGCCACACGATTTTAAGGGTGACCGGGTCGAACTCCAGCACCCGGGAGTAGTCGCGCAGCGCGTTCTTGGCACCCGTGGGACTGCCCGGATGGCAGCTGCCGTACCCGGCCCATCCCCCGTTGTCAAACACCAGGATATTGCCCTCTCCGGGCAGGCCTTTCGGGATCATGTGGGCATGGTGCTGGCCGATGATCCATCCCAGGCGGCTCTCAGGCGTATAATCATAATCAGGCCCCACCTTCCACACCACCTCTCCGGTCTGTTTGCTCACGATAAAGATGATGTTGGTCTCCCGGCCGTCGGCAATGATATTTTCCGGATGGAACCGCGTATCCCCGCTGTCGTACCATTTGTTGGGACCCAGAAGCGACATGCTGTTCAGATGCATCCAGTCCCCCATGCCCCCGCCGCAGGGCCGCATGTTGGGATCCCGGCACAGGATGTTCTTTGCATCCTCCCGGAACCCGAACTCGTCAAAGTGCTCGCTGCACACCCATTCCCACAGAATATCCCCGTCCCAGGAGATCTCGTAGATCACGTCGTCCAGCAACGGCTTGTCCGAAATCTTGGAGCACACCAAATTTTTGTGCCCCAGAATCAGGGTGTTGCCCTGATCGGTTTCAGCCGGCATCCCGGGCACGTAATACCCCACGGGGTTGCCCTGGCGCTGGTAATCGTGATGGACCCTTGCCATCCACTGAGGGTCTTCTCCCGGGTCCTCGATATATTCATACTGGTTGAACGCCCAGGCAATATTGCCGTCCCAGTCCACCTGGATCAGGTCCCGGTAGTCCTGCATGCTGTACCGGGTGTTGCGTTCCCCGGTGTGTCCGATCACGTACCCGCCCTCAAGCAGCTTGTTGGGGAACCCGTGCAGGCCTTTCCACAGTTTGACCTCTCCGCCGTTCATGTCGATCAGCAGGGCACCCAGCTCCTTGGCCTGGAACAGGGTGTATCCGTTAAACGCCTTTTGGGGATCATATACCGTGGTGCCCGTGGGATAGATGGTGGGATAACTCATTTGTTTTCTCCTTGCAGATGTTTCTTAACGATAGGGGTGTTGCACTTGTTGTTTGGGTGAAAGTTTTAAGTTTTAAGTTTTAAGTGTTTTAAGCGGATATTTGATGGCGGTCTGCATGCAGGGTCATTGTTTGCGGTGGTCTTTCAGGCCATGGGTGTTGTTAAGAGGGTGGCCGGGCCTTTTTCCGGGCTTTGCGGAAATCCCGGATCAGAGGGACCGCAATGGTAAGCAGGGTCAGGGCCAGCAGGACCAGGCAGATGGGCCGCTGGAACAGGATCATCAGGCTGCCGTCCCCCAGGCTCAGGGTCTGGCGCAACCGGTTTTCCATGATCTCTCCCAGCACCACCCCCATGACCAGGGTCACCACGGGCCAGCCCATCCGCAGCAGCACATACCCCAGCACCCCCATGACAATGGCGACCCCGGCATCAAATAACCGGGTATTCACCGCATAGATCCCCACCATGGAAACCACCATGATCACCACGGCCAGCAGGCGTCCCGGCACTTTTACGATCATGGCAAAGGGCCGCAGCCAGATCATGAGCATGGCAAAGGCTGCCACATTGATGAGCAGCATGGAAAAATACAGGGTGGAAATCAGCACCGGTTCCTTGACCAGCAGCAACGGCCCGGGATAGATGCCGTTGATAGTGAACACCCCCAGCAGCACGGCACTCAACGCATCTCCCGGAATCCCTAAGGTAAGCAGCGGGATCATGGCCCCGGCCGGAACGGCATTGTTGCCGGCTTCCGAGGCGATGCACCCTTCCGGGGTGCCGTGGCCGAATCGCTCTTTTTCAGGGGACAGCCGTTTGGCGGTGTCATAGGACAGAAAAGAAGCCAGGATCGACCCCGTGCCCGGCAGCAGTCCCACAAAGGTGCCGATCACCCCGGACCGGACCAGGGTTTTCCAGTACTTCAGCGCGGCCCACAGCTGGGAAAAATCCAGGGTGGAACGGCTCAGATGCACATGATCGGTCTTCATGATGTTCTGCTCCACCAAAATCAGGGTCTGGCCGATGCCGAACAGCCCCAGGCAGATGGGGACGATATCCAGGCCGTTCTGCATGGCCAGGGTCCCGAACACATACCGCTCGCTCAGGGTGGTGCCGTCGATTCCCACCGTGGAAAACCAGAATCCTAAGCCCAAAAGCATGATGCCGCGTCCCAGCTGGGACCGGAACGCCATCACCACCAGGACCACCCCGAACAGGGCCACGGTAAAATATTCGGGCGGCCCGAAACTGGCTGCCACATGGGCCAGGACCGGGGCCAGAAACATAAGAATCAGCACACTGATGACCCCGCCCCCGAAAGACCCCAGCAGGGCCGCGGACAGGGCCGCCTGGGCCTGGCCCTTCTGGGTCAGGGGATAGCCGTCAAAACTGGTGACAATGGAGGAAGGCACTCCGGGCGTGCGCAGGAGCACCGCCGGGATGGCCCCGCCGAAATATCCGCCGCAGAACACGCCGAGCAGCAGGGACAAAGCAATGTCCGGAGGAAAGGAAAAGGTGAAGGGCAGCAGCACCACCATCCCCACCATGGGACCTAAGCCCGGCAGAATCCCCACCACCACCCCCACAAACGAACCGAACACCAGGGCGGCCAGATTGGCCAGGGAAAACGCGGCATAAAACCCGTCCAGCATATGTGCAAACATGGCCTACTCCGTGAAAAAAACCATTACCAACGGTTCGGGAAACCAGACCCCTAAAAACTGTTTGAATATCACTGTCAGGATAACGGTCACCAGCAGCGGCACCAGGATCATCTTGACCCGGGAATCCTGGCCCACCAGCTTCAGGGCCACTCCCAGAAACACCAGGGTGGATATTTCCAGGCCGAAGACCACAAGGCCGCCCAGAAACAGCACCAGGCAGGCCAGCACTTTTGCCGCCTGCACGGGCCGGCCCAGACCGTCCAGATACCATCGGGCATCCCCGGGTCTGATCAGCCGTATCAGTGACGGCACGGATCCTGCCAGGATCAGGCCCAGGGTGATCAATGGAAACAGCAGAGGCCCTTTGTAGAAAGGATCCGGCCCAGTGGTGTCCACCAGCCAGGGGGACACCACCAGCAGGGCCAGAGCCGCAATACCCAGCACCGATCCCAGCAGATCATGGGTTCGGCTGTTCAGGGGGTTGGACTTCATTCAATGATCCCGAGATCCTTCATAATGGCACCGAAATTGGCCAGCTCACTGTCCATCTGTTTTCTGGCTGCCGCAGGACCGGTGGGATGGGGAATCACGCCCACATTCCGGATCACTTTCTGAATTTCCGGCCGGGCCATCACCTTGAAAAAAGTGTCACTGAGCTGACTGGCGATATCGTCCGGGGTCTGTGCCGGCACAAATGCCCCGAACCAGATGGAATAGGCATCGCCAAATCCCTGTTCCGCCACCGTGGCGACATCCGGATAATCCGGGAGCCGGTCAGGCAGCATGCAGGCCAGGATCTTCATTTTTCCGGACTCCACATAATCTTTGACACCGGGAATGGAAAAGGTGATCACATCTGCATCCCCTTTGACCACCAGCAGGGGGTTCAGGTCTTTATAGGCGGTCTCTTTCCATTGGAACCCCCCGATTTTGGCTGCGTTCATGGCAATCAGGGTGGGCACGGCTCCCAGGCCCCAGTGGGCCAGTTTCAGTTCATGGGTTCTGCCGTATTCCGCCAGTTCCTTAAGGTTGCTGTAGGGGGCATCGGTCCGACACGCCAGGGTGAACGGTGAAGACCACACCAGCCCCAGAGGCTTGAGATCCTCATTTGTGTAAGGGGTTTTCCCCCGCAGCACCTGGGTGATCATGGGGCCGATGGAGATCAGGCCCATGGTGTATCCGTCCGGCCGGCTGTTTCTCAGCTCGTTGGTCGCCAGGACGGCACCGCCGCCCGGTTTGTTCACCACTTTCACCGGCACGCCCAGTTCATCGGACATCATCGGGGCCATGGCCGAAGCCACCATGGTGGACGGGTCATTTCCCGCCGGCCAGGGGATCATGATCATAATGGGTTTTTTGGGCCAGGCCGCCAGGCAGATACCGGGCAGGGCCAGGGCAAAGAACATGACAACCAGCATCAGACTTGCAATCTTGTTTTTCATGACATGCCATCCTTTTTTTGTTAGCTCGGGTTGACCGTTACGCCTGGTTATGGTTCAGGCGGTGATTGTTTATTTTGCGCCTCTTTTTGAATCATCCCGTCCAGGGTGTCGAAATGATCCGCCATCACACTGGCGGCCCGGGCCGTGTCCCGGTCCCGGATACATTCATAAAACAGGCGGTTGTAGGTCAGGTCCTGTTTTGCAGTTTCCATGTCCGGGGTTTTGGCCAGCACCTGCTGGAACACATGGACCAGAGAGGCCATGAGTGCGGAGATAAACGGATTGTGGCAGGCATCGGCAATGAGCGTGTGAAAGGAGATGGCCCGGGTCTGGTCCGGGGAACCTGCATCGATGGATTGCGCCACCCGGTCAATGCACTCGGCCATGGCAGCCAGATCGTCTTCGGTGCGCCGGTCTGCGGCCAGGGCTGCCAGGCCCGGCTCCAGAATCCGCCGCAGCTCCGCCAGATCCGATGCCGTGACATTCCCGAACAAATAGGCATTGGTGACCACGTCCATGATCTTTTCCGGACCCGGGGCCGCCACAAAACTGCCGCCGAACACCCCTCTTTTCTTTTGGATCAGGCCTTCGGCCTCCATTTCCCGCAACGCTTCCCGGGCCGATGCCTTGCTCACCCGGTATTTGGCCGCGATTTCCACTTCCGGGGGAAATTTGTCCCCCGGCCTGAAATGCCCGTCCAGAATCGCCTGCTTCAACACGGTCCGGATCTGATCAGATACCCGCTCCTTGCGGATCACTGCGTCCTGCAAACAATCGGGCATGGATATGGTCCTTTCTAAAGGTCAGTCTTTTAAAAGTCAGTCTTTTTATACCGATCTCAGATTCATATCGGTTTGTCAAGAAAAAAATCAAAGAAACCGCATCCCGGTCCGGCAGTGGGTATGTTCAAACGCCCTTTTACAGTATCCCGGATCAGGAAACCGGAAAAAGCCAGTCAGCAAACCGCCGGTTCCGGCCGGACGTGACCTCCGCCATCAGATCTGCCAGCTGCCGGGTCACCGGCCCGGGCACGGGGGACAGGGTGCGCTGCCCACAGGTTTTAACCGGCAGCACTTTCATGGGGGTACAGGTGAAAAAAATCTCTTCGGCAGTATCGAGCAGATCCGGAGATAGCCGGGCCTCTGCCACGGGGATGCCCAGGGTCTTTGCCAGGGTGATCACACTGTTCCGGGTAATGCTGTCCAGAACGGTTCCCAGAACCGGGGTCATGATCCGGCCGTCTTTGACCAGGAAAATGGATTCCGTGGCCCCTTCCGCCAGAAATCCCTGGGTATCCAGCATTACTGCCATGTCACACCCTTTTTTTCCGGCTTCCTGGCGGGCCAGCATGCCATTGAGATAATTGGCCGCTGCCTTGGCCTCGACCGGAACGGTCCCGGGATCCAGCTTGCGCCATGAGGAAACGCATAAGGTTGCCCCGTCTGCTGCCGGCACCCGCCGCCGGCCCAGATCCCGGGCCGGGTCCATGGCAAACACGGCAATGTCCAGGGTGTTGACCGAGGGCAGGATGTCAAAAGCGATCTCAGGATTGTATCCCAATATCTTCACAGCCCCCTGGCGGATGCCGTTTTCACGCGCAGTTTCGCACACCCCTGCCGCCACCGCTTCTAACGAAAGGCCCGGCACCATGTCCAGGGCCGCGGCACTGCGGAACAGGCGCTGTACATGGGCATCCAGCCGAAACACACAAGGGCCTGTGTCTTCAGTGTCATGGACACTCAGTACCTCGAAAATTGCCGCTCCCCTGGAAAAACTGTGGCTCATCATATGGATACAGGCCTGGTCCCAGGCAATAAATTCTCCGTTTACAAACACCCTGCGGTCAGAAAGCATGCGTTGCCCTTTCAAAATAATTTTTTCGGTCACCGTTCATCTTTGCCCGTGAATTATATATCGGAAAATCGACAAATGAAACCTTTGTGCAAAAAAGACAACCTGTGATCAGAAAATCGCTCTTTGCGCATTATGAATTAAAAAAGCCCCCCGGCGGTTTCGCCGGGGGGCTTGCTGTCAGACCTGAACATCCTGTGTTTATTTATTCAAGGCAGGCTATCCCAGGATTTTTTTCAGGTCCTGGTCCGGGGTGCTGATGGGGGTCAAATTGTAATTTTTCACCAGCACATCCAGAACATTGGGGCTCACAAAAGCCGGCAGAGAGGGGCCGATGTGAATATCCTTGATGCCCAGGTGCAACAGGCTCAAAAGAATGGCCACGGCTTTCTGTTCATACCAGGACAAAATAAAGGACAACGGCAGCCCGTTGACATCCGTGTCAAAGGCGTTGCCCAATGCCGCGGCAATGAGCACGGCGGAATGGGCGTCATTGCACTGGCCCACATCCAGCAGCCTCGGGATACCGTTGATATCGCCCAGCTGTTTTTTGAAGAACTTGAACTTGCCGCAGGCCAGGGTCAGCACAATGCTGTTGTCCGGGGTTTTTTCCACAAATTCGGTGTAGTAGTTACGGGACTTTTTCACGCCGTCGCACCCGCCCACCAGAAAGAAATGCCCGATGGACCCGTCCTTGACACCGGAGACAATCTTGTCTGCCACCCCCAGGACCGCATTGTGACCGAATCCCACCAAAACTTCCATGTCCGGTTTGTCTTCAGTGTATCCGGGCAGTTCCAGGGCCCGGTCGATCAACGGTTTGAGGTTGTTCTTGTTCACATGGGTGACCCCCGGCCATCCCACGGTGCCGGTGGTGAAGATATTCTGCTTGTAGGTCTGCTTGGGTTTCTGGATGCAGTTGGTGGTCATGAGAATGGCACCGGGAAATTCATCAAACTCTTTTTTCTGGTTCTGCCAGGCTGTGCCGTAATGGCCATAAAAATGGGGGAACCGCTCCTTGAGTTTCGGATATCCGTGGGTGGGCAGCATCTCACCATGGGTGTACACATAGATGCCTTTACCTTCACTGGCTTTAAGCACGGCTTCCAGATCGATGAGATCATGGCCGGACACCAGGATGGCTTTCCCTTTTTTGGCTCCCAGGGGCACCTTGGTGGGCACGGGATGGCCATAGGCTTCGGTGTTGCCGATACTGAGCAGTTCCATGGCCCGCAGGTTTTTCTCCCCGCACTCCAGGACCAGGCCCAAAAGCGCGTTCATGCCCAGGGTCTTGTCTTCCAGGGCCGCCATGGCCCGGTGAACGAATTCGTAATTGGCGTCATCTTCCTGGCCGTGTTCCGCGGCATGGTCGGTGTAGGCGGCCATCCCCTTGAGGCCGAACAGCAGCATGTGCTGCAAAGACCGGATATCCGGGTCCACATCCGGATCCGACATCAGGCCGTAGGCACCCGCCTGTTTGACCATGCCTTCCAGGGAGGGTTTGAGTTTCAGGGTCAGGGCATCGCTGGGGGACTCAATTTTTCCGCCGGCGGCATGAACTTTCTGAATCATTTTATCCCGATGGGCCACGGATTCGTGCAGCAGGTCTTCGAGCCGGTAGGGATCGAATTCCACATTGGTCAGGGTGGCAAACAGAGCCTCACAGGTGAACCGGTCGGTCTCAACATCTTTGATGTTGACCTGCCGGCCTGCTGTGCAGGCAATGGAAACACCTTTAAGGCTGTGCACCAGCAGATCCTGGAGTGCGGCCACCTCCGGGGTCTTGCCGCACACGCCCATGACCGTGCATCCCCTGCCTCCCATGGTCTGCTCACACTGGTAGCAGAACATCTTTGTCTTGTTCTCGGGTGCGGCAAACGCGGACGGGACTCTTAAAAACGCGGGAATCAGCGCACTTCCAGTGACAGCCAGGGTGCTGTTCTTTAAAAAATTTCGACGGGTAATCTCTTTCTTTTTCATGACATTCCTCCTTTTAGGTGCGGTTTCAGGCAACCGTTACCGGATACCCCTTTTTTGTTTTAACGTGCACCCATCATAAAGCAATGCCACGAGCGGTTCCTTGACCTGAATCAAGGAATGAAAAAAAGTAAAAATCATTTACAATCACAATTTATTGGAATAGACTCCATAAAAACAATGCAAAATCAGGAGTACATTCCGATGATACACCGTTTCATGGAAACCTACCGGCGGTTGATCGAAAGCACCCGACACCTTCACCACCGCTATATTTACCACAGATTCAACATTGAAAACCGCCTGACCGGCCTGATAGGTCCCAGAGGAACAGGCAAAACCACATTGCTGCTGCAATACATCAACGAAAAAATCGAGAACAAGTCGCAATGCATCTATGTGTCGGTTGACCATTTATATTTTTCAACACACCTGTTGATGGATTTTGTCGATGACCTGTATGAAGAATTCGGGGTGCGGTATTTTTTCCTGGATGAAATTCACAAATACCCCAACTGGAACCAGGAGATCAAAAACATTTACGATGCATATCCGGACATAAAAATTATATTTTCCGGCAGTTCGAGCATGGACCTGATTAAAGGCACCCATGATCTGTCCAGAAGGGGGATCATCTATCACATGAGCGGGATGTCATTCAGAGAATATCTGTTGTTCAACGGCATTGCCGATACGGGGTCCTTTACCCTGGATCAGATCATCGAAAAAAAGGAACAGATCCAATCGGATCTGGGTGATATTCCAAAACTCAAAGGCCATTTCAAACAATACCTGGGATGCGGTTATTATCCCTATTTTCTGGAAGATACCAAAACATATCATCAAAAAATTGTCCGGGTGATCCAGAAAACCATTTACGAGGACATCGCCGATTTTTATAAACTGAAAACCGAAAACCTTTCCAGTTTCAAGCGCATTCTGTCCTATCTGGCCACCACCCCGCCGGGAGAACTCAACAAAAACAGTATTGCCAAACATATTGGCTTAGACAGCAAAACCATCCACAATTATCTGGAAATGCTTGAAGAAACCGGCATGGTCGAACGGATATCAAAAAACAGAGCCGGAAGCAACCTGCTCAAGCACACGGAAAAAATCTATCTGGATAATCCAGACTTGTACCACGCCATCATCAGCGAAATCGGGTATGCATCCAAGACCGGAACCATCCGGGAGATCTTTTTCATCAAGATGCTGAAAAATGCCGGGAAAAATGTTTATTACAGCCCGGCCGGCGACTTTGAAGTCAACAAACATGTGTTTGAAATCGGCGGCAGATCCAAAACCGGGAAACAGATCAAGCATCTTCAGGACAAAGCATATCTGGTCAAAGATGATATCTTGTACGGCAGCCGCCGGGAAATTCCGCTGTACCTGTTCGGTTTTCTGTATTAAATGTAAAGTGTTACATTAATATCCCAAAAATCCGGTCAAAAATCCCAATTTGGAGTGCCTAAGTGAAAAAAAGCAAGGTATGGGAAAATGATAAGATTAATTGATGAATTTGAGCAGGTTGAAACCAAACAGCAGGAACCGCTGCATGCCTTTATCCTCCTCCCCCCTTTCGGGGGGGATAAGAGGGGGGGATTCTCAATATACATGGCCTAAAAAAAATGATGAAATTGTAAAGTGGGATTTGGTAAAAAAGCGTGAGAACATTTTTCCTCTACAAATCAGCATGTTACCATCTGTTTTTTAGCGCGCTTCTGCACCTCACAAATCCCACTAAAAAATGTATAAGGTCCATTCTCAAATTTTCTGAAAAAAGGCCTGATTTTGGCAAAAGATTGTGACATTTTGTTGGGATGCGAAAGTGACAATCTACAATTAAAAGCCTGAACTCCGGCGGATCAGAGAATCAACCCATGGGGATCGCATTTTTCCCGCAACAGGGTCAGTTCGGTCTGTGTCGGCACATCAATTTCCACGGCCCGGTCCGTGCGGATCTCAAACTCCATGTGATCCAGAATCTGTTCCGGAGTGATCCCGGGAAAGCATCCCAGCAGGATCATCTGCCGGGTGTCCGGATCAAATCCCATCACCCCCATGTCCGTGATCACCTTGTCCGGCCCCCCCGGAGGCAGGCCCGCGTTTTTGCGGCCGTCCGGCCCGTCCAGATACCCGGGGCTGGTGAGATAATCCAGTTTTTTCTTGAATTTCCGCTTCTCCATTTTCATGAAAATAATGCTGCGGGAGACAAACGAGGCCACGTCACAGGCCCCGCCGGAGCCGGAAAACCGCACATCCGGGGCGTCATAATCTCCGATCACCGTGGAGTTGAGGTTGCCGTAGATATCGATCTGGGCTGCACCCAGAATGCCCACCACCCGCTGGCCCACATAAGGATTCTGCATGGTGCAGAATGCATCCATCAGCCCGCCGTTGGCCGAGGTATGATACATGATCCGGGGATCGGCCACGGCCAGGGGAATATGGGCCAGCTCGGAATCAATGGCCCCGGTTTCAAAAAAAATCACGCTTTCCGGGGCGTTGATGTTCTTGGCAGCCATGGCCGCCAGCATGGAGATGCCCGTACCGCAGAACACGATATCGCCGTTGTTGATCTCCCGGGCCGCACAGATGGTCATCAGCTCTTTTAATGTATACTCCATGGTCACAGACTCCTTTATTTCCGGTCCAGGTCTTTGGCATATCCGCAGCCGCGGTCGGCCAGAATCGATTCCAGGCGGTGCCGGCCCACATGATCCAGCAGATCGGCATGGGTATTGTGCGCAAACACCATGTCATTCAAAAACTGATCAAACACGGTGTCATCCTTGGCGGCCCGGGCATACGCCTTCATATACACGGGATCATAGTCATAATACTGGAAGCAGGCCGTAGGGTATGCCCCGAACGGCACCTTGACCACGGCCGTGGCATGGATGAACGGAATCTGGTTTCTGTCGGGTTCGGTTTTAAGATAATCTTCATCCACCAGATCCTCGCACGTGATAATCAACACCCGGGACGCTTTGGCCTGTTCCACATCCGCAAAGGTCAACCCCTCCATGCGGCAGTTGCCTTTGACATCAGCCGTCTGCACATGAATGATGGTCACATCCGGATTGATGGCCGGCACCAGCACCACTTTTTCAGTTTCCCTCCACCCATCAAAAGGATTGTCCGCCACCACCAGCTTTTGGTTGGGAATCCGTGGGTCTTTATGTCTGAATTCTTGTGAAAACCCCCATTTTTCGATGATGTCCGTTCCCAGAGACGACCGGGTGGGCAGAAAGGGAATTCCCATGGCCCCGGCCAGAAACCGCAGAGTCATCTGAAAATTGGAATAATCCTCCACGGCAATGGTCTGTTCCTGAACCGCCTGCCTGAACCGGATGCAGGTGGACATGAACTTGCCCGTGCCTCCATAAGCGATTTCCAGACGGGACACACACCTGCCGCCGATCAGCTCGTCCACGCCCTGGCCGTTGGAATGGGCATACACATGCAGGTCTCTTTTTTCCTGCCGGATAATCTCATGCACGGCCGCCATGGGGTTGCGGTTCAACGTGAACCCGCCGATGGACAGGTGGCACCCGTCTGTGACATACCGGTTGATCGCCTCTTTGAGGGTCATCGTCTTGTTATTCCTTGCCTGCATTGATGTTCCTTAAATAAAATATTTTGAATAGCCTTAAAATTATACAAATCGGAAAGGAATAAAAGGCATGAAGCTCTCTTCCAAAATATTATTTATCTCAATCATAAAAGGTAATTTCGAACTCGACCAGCTTATCTGGGCAATACAATCGGTATCCATTTTTCCAGCCCAACTGTTTAGATTCAATACCAAAACGAGCACTCATAACCCATGGATAAATTGATAACAGCGCTGTAACACAGAAGGGACAGGATTTTTTAACATCAAGAACCGATCCCTGCAGGTATATTGAATCTCCAACTTTCATTATATCGCATTCTGAATGAACAATGTTTATTTTAACACGCTTATCAGGTTCTATTTGCATATGATAACTCTCATGATTTCAGTAGTGGTTTTCCCATTGGGAATTTCATCCCCGCTCCCTCTAATATTCCACCGATCGTCATAATGATGCCAAAAAAACCAGCTACGAAAAAAGCCCACCCGCTGACCAGCACCAGCCCGGAAAATCCCCAATAAATCAAAGCAAGCGTAGCAAGTCCGATATCAGCGGCAATAACAGATATCGAAGCGACAGCAGGCGAATATTTGAGAAATACAGGCGTGGTAAAAATCAGCACTATTGCCAAAATCGCCCACTCAAAACCCAAAATCCTGGTATCAAGTTCCCAACCATATATCGGAGCAAAATAATTGATGGCATAAGTAATAGATGAGCAAAATGCAAAAAATGCCCCAAAGTAGACCCAAGTTACTCCGCCAGCCACATTGCCCAGTTTCAATTGCGTTATGGCAGCTATCATATAGGGTATTGTGCATGCCAGAGAGACTGCGGCCATTAAAAGAAATGCCTTTTCATTTACAAATCCACATAATGATGGCCAGGCAATCCAGGTAGCGATTGAATAAGCTATCCATCCAGCAGGCCCAGCATCTGCAATTTTAACTTCCGTATTTTCTGCCATTTTATCTCCTTATTTTTGCAAAGAAAAGATTCATGGCTTTACCAGCTAATCGGATAACCAGTAAAGCCATAGTATCTGGAACAGTCTCAAGCTTTTTTCTTAATGAAATAAGTACTGAATTTTGTAACTTTCGCCTCATAACCTGGAAGGATACTTATGGTTGTTGTATCTTCTTCAATAATAGCAGGCCCATATATTCTGTTTCCGTAAGTCAGTAAATCTCCTTGATAAATATTTGTTTCCACCATCCCACCCAAATCTCTGAAATAGGCTTTTCTTTTACCCATCAGTGCATTTTCAGCTGGTTCTTCATTTGCCTTTACTTCAGTAATTATTTGCTTTGCTAAAATTTCTTTACGCTGACCGACCGCCTCTACTCTCCAGAATATACATTCGACATATGCATCCTCTTCCTTGACAGCAAACATTCTATCATGCTCTTCATGGAACCGTTCAACCATCTTTTTGAGGCCGTCTTCATCAAGGATAAACCCTTTTTTCATATATCCATCGATTCTAATCGGAATTTCCCAGACCTGGAAGGGATATCGACCTTCCATGTAAAAACGGTATTCCCGTGCATTTTCAGCAATGTTATTTCGATCAAAAAAATCGGTTGCCTCCTGAGCCAACTCTTTGAGTAGTAGATTGATCTGTTCAAAGTCGGGTTCTCTTGTTTCTGTATAAAAACTCCGACTGTTCTCAGAAACAACATTCGAAAAAATACCACCAGTAGCACTGAGAGCGCCAGCTGTCTTGGGAATAAGAATCTTTTTCATTTCCAGGCCGTCTGCAAGCGGAATCGTATGCACACCGCCCGCCCCACCCCCAGAAACCATTACATAGTCTCGAGGATCAATGCCCTGCCAGATGGTAATCTCCTTAATAGCTGCCACCATATTTGCATTAACCGTTGTCCAAATGGTAAAGGCGGCTTCTTCAATGCTCAATCCCATGGGGTCTGCAACATGTTCCTTGATTGCTTTTTCTGCGAAATTTTTATGGAGTTGCATCCTCCCGCCATTAAAGTAATCAGGGTCTATGTACCCCAAAACTACATTTGCATCTGTAACAGTTGGCTTTGTACCACCCCAGTTATAACATGCGGGACCTGGATTAGATCCTGCGCTTTTAGGACCAACCCGGCACATTCCACCAGAGTCAACCCATGCAATGCTGCCGCCGCCAGCCCCGATACTATGGACATTTACTCGAGATATGCCAGGAATTTCCCAGCCGATTTTAGCCTCACGTGTGACTGAGACCTCACCTCCCAAAACACAACTTACATCAAAAGAAGTTCCTCCCATATCAAGAATGACGACATCTTTAATGCCAAGATCTGCTTCAGATATTTTTCGACCTGCTATTGGCGCTAGGGCAGGACCAGAATCTATCGAATATAGTGGACGGGCTGAAATTTCATCTGCATTTGAAACACCACCACTGGAATTCAACATGCCCACTTCACCTTTAAAACCAAGTTCCCGTAAACGGTCATTGAGATTTTTAGTATAGGTAGAGATAATCCTTTTCAGCGAGGCATCCATAGCAGTAGATACCCATCTCCGATATTCACGAATACAGGGATTGACTACTGAACTGATGACAACTTCACATTCAGGCCAAACTTCTTTTGCAATTTTTGCTGCCTGTTGTTCGTGAATTGGATTAGCCACCGACCAGAGCAGACATATTGCAATTGCCTTAACATCCCACTCCTTAAGCTGTAGAACCGCTTTTTTTACTTCTTCTACATTCAAAGGAGTCTCTATTCCTCCTTCTGCATTAATCCTTTCCTCCACTGGAAGCGTCAAATAACGGGGAATATAGGGTTCCGGATAGTCGAGCTGAAAATCGAAAGGATCTTTTACCGGCCCTTCTCTCCAGAGGAGAACATCTCTATGTCCCTTGGTAACTATCATACCAACCTTATCGACTCTGCCTTCCAAAACAGCATTTGTTGCAATGGTTGAGCCATGCGTTAACACCCCGGCATCAATGAGACTGCAAGAAGCCATAAATTCAGCCATCGGTTGATTCCAGTATTCTGCAGCTAGATTCAAAGCACCAATTATACCTTTAGCATAATCATCATGTGTTGTCGGCGACTTAAAGACTCGCATTTCACCATTTTCATCAATGACGGCCGCATCAGTAAAAGTTCCACCAACATCTGTACAAACATATTTACTCATTGCTGCCTCCTTCTACACGTTTTGCTTCTTTCATTTTTTTTCTAAGTTCCCCAGTAGCTTTTACATCAACGGCAAATTTTTCAGTTTTTGTGTCAAGTACAACACCATAAACTTCTTTGGCAAATTCTACAGAAATCCACCCTTCCCGTGCACGGTGGTTTACAAGTTCAGGATCACGATCAAGTGGATCTCCATACCCTCCACCACTGGAACTATGAGATACGATTGCTTCCCCAAATTTCATTTCTGGGTTAGCAAACGGAGGCAGTTCAGTTTTTGCATCCAACCCTTCTGCGATAGTATATTTCCATGCCCCTGATTTATGCCCATCTCGACCTCCCTTTGCGCCTTTGGGAAGATTATCTTGGCCATCACATGAATATGCGGCCATCATAGGATGTTTTCTGGGAGCAAGAATAAATTGACATGCAGGGGCTGAATCCCATTGCCCTGAACCGATACCATCTTGAATAATTTCTTCTTCGCGCACCAGCACCGGATAACGCTGCTCCATAATCTCCGTACTGGTCCAATATAGCCCACCACCGGTACAAGGATATTGATAAGTTACCCAGCCGTCATGGCCATTTGTGCCCGGACCACCAGTCATACCACAGAACAGCTGATTAACGTATGGTTCATCCTCTCGACGCCAGTCTTTACCGGAAATGACTGATACTGCCGGACATTGAACAGCGCCGCCTTCTGCAATACCTCTTGAGTCGAGTTCAGGGATCTGATTGAAAAGACACTGAACACCAGAAATAAGCCTATCTGCAACATTAGTTGTTGCAAGGGAAGAGGAGTAAGGATACTTTGCCTTACCAACAACACAGCCTTCCCTTGTCAGCACTTGTATACGTGACATGGCCCCATTGTTATGCGGCATATCGGCCGGCATACGATTCAAAAATCCTGTCCGGGCGCTGGCAACCGTCGTTGCTTCACAAAGATTTAGACCACAAAGCTGTGAATCTTCATTGTCTCGTAAATCTATAGTAATATAGCCTTCATCAGGATTGATAGTGGCTTTGATATGAATATCAATCTGAGGCAACAAATCGGGTATACGGTCATGACTGATACGATAATCCCAAGTACCTGCAGGAAGCTTTTTTATCTCTTCAACCATTCTTTTTTTACCGTATTCTTGATAAGAGTTGCAAAACTCCTTAATGACATCATTGCCATATTCTTTGCACATATCTTGCAGTCGTCTTTCGCCAATTCTGGCTGAACCAACACCAGCAAGATAATCACCATACCACTGATCAGGCACACGAATTCGCATCATGGCAATACGAATAAGATCATGCACATCTTTATATCCTTTCTGGATTTTGACACAAGGCCAGTCAATTGCTCCTTCTTCATAAAGGTCCAATGCAGTTGGGTGGTAGGTGCTTGGGATACTATTACCACAGTCTGCCTGGTGCCCTTTTGCTGCAGTCCAGAACATCAGTTCACCATCACTAAAAACAGGAGCGATATAGGTGTAATCTGCATGATGTGTGTTTCCATTATATGGAGAGTTGTTTAAGAACAGATCCCCTTCTTGAATACCTTCAGGATGATTGAATGCCGGTCTAACAGATAGCCCCATGTTAGCAACATGGACAGGAATACAGGGTGGAAGAGAAATAACATCTGCATTTCTGTCGCAAATAGCTGTAGACAAGTCTCTACAGATACTCATTAGAAGTGAACGTGCTGTGCGCACCATCGTATTGGTCATTTCAACACCAATACAGAACATGCGGCTAGACAAAACCGACATCAGATAGGGCTCTATCGTCACCCCGTCACCCCAACTTTTATCCACAAATTTTTCTTCACTCATACGATAACTCCTTGTATATTTATTTAGGCTTGCACCCCAATGATGCCAGCCAGGACTGCAATTTTTCTTTAACTTGATCAAGGGTTAATATTTGGTGTTCAAAAAATTCGATTTAAATGCATCATAAATGTGACTTTTTTTGTTGTATTGGCCTCAGCAATTAGTATGCCAAAATCAAAAAAATCTATCATATTCTAAATCTTTAGCTTTAAAAATTTTATTTTTATGAAATAATCATGTGACAGACTGTGGATGATTCATCGAAACAACAAATACGCCTTACCCAACCTGGCAAAAATATGCATATTTGCATATTTTTGCCAAGACAAGACGACATCTCAACAATATTTTTCAATTAAATCAAATAATTAACAAAAAAGCTTTTTTGATATGCAAAATTGCATTATTATGCATATTTGATTTATTTCAATTTTTTTAGTGTCAAAGCTTGCAAACCGAAAACAAAAAACTTGACGGAAAGCTTTTTAATTACAGAAACAGTCTTCTAATAAAAGCTTTTTAATTACAGAAACAGCCTTCTAATAAAAGCTTTTTTGGCACATATTTTGCTCAACCTGAGTATCAAGCAAATTTTTTGTTCTTTTTTTTTGATTTAATCAACTTGAATAATAATGATGTATAACACTACTTACAGATTGAATGGTATCAACCTTTATAATAATTTCAATTTTTCTGGAGAAACAAAATGACTTCCAACAAAACCGAGTATTTCAATGAGCTCAGAAAAGCACATGTGGCCCAGGGACCGGCCAATCTCACCACGGCCGTGATTGCAAAAGCCAGCGGTGCGACCATGACCGATGTGGACGGTAAAACATTCATCGACTTTGCCGGCGGCATCGGGGTCAACAACGTGGGCCATGCCCATCCCAAAGTGGTCAAAGCCATCAAGGATCAGGCGGACCGGTTCATCCACACCTGTTTTCACGTGGGCATGTATGATTCATATATTGAGCTGGCAAAAAAACTCAATGACCTGGTTCCCGGAGATTTTGCCAAAAAAACCATGTTTGCCAACTCCGGGGCCGAAGCCGTGGAAAACGCCGTAAAAGTCGCCCGGTACGCCACCAAACGCCCGGCAGTGATCGCGTTTGAAAACGGATTTCACGGCCGGACGCTGATGACCATGTCTTTGACCAGCAAAATCAAACCTTATAAATACGGGTTCGGTCCGTTTGCCCCGGAAGTGTACCGCCTGCCCTATGCCTACTGCTACCGGTGCCCCATGGGATGCACTTATCCGTCCTGCAACATTGCCTGTATAGAGATGATTGAATCATTTTTCATCACCCATGTGGACCCGGAATCCTGTGCCGCCATTATTGCCGAACCCATCCAGGGGGAAGGCGGATTTGTCACCCCGCCGCCGGAATATTTCCCGAAACTGGCGGCCATTGCTAAAAAATACGGCATCCTGCTGATCATGGACGAAGTCCAGTCCGGTGCCGGCCGGACCGGCAAATTCCTGGCCACTGAACACTGGGGCATTGAACCGGATATCGTCACCCAGGCCAAAAGCCTGGCCGGCGGCATGCCTTTGAGTGCGGTCACGGGACGCTCTGAACTCATGGATGCCCCGCATCCCGGGGGTCTGGGCGGCACTTACAGCGGCAATCCTCTGTCCTGCCAGGCCGCCCTGGCCGTTCTGGAGATTTTGTTTGAAGACAATCTGCTGGAACGGTCCCGGCAGCTGGGTGACATCCTGCAAAAACGGTTTGCCGAACTGGCGGACCGCCATGAGATCATCGGCGAAGTCCGGGGCAAAGGTCCCATGCTGGCCCTGGAACTGGTCAATGACCGCGACACAAAAGAACCGGCCACGGACGCCGCCAAAAAACTGACCCAGATCTGCTACGACAAGGGGTTGGTGATTCTTTCATGCGGCAATTTCGGCAATGTGATCCGGACCCTGATGCCGTTTGTCATCACGGATGAAGAACTTGACAAAGGCCTGTCCATACTGGAAGACGGATTTTCATCTCTGGAAAAGTAAACCAGGTGCCCTGACGCACCGGGACCATCCGGAAAAAGGGACTGGAACACCTG
The DNA here is from genome assembly GCF_000421285.1 of Desulfotignum balticum DSM 7044. Lineage (GTDB taxonomy): Bacteria > Desulfobacterota > Desulfobacteria > Desulfobacterales > Desulfobacteraceae > Desulfotignum > Desulfotignum balticum. The sequence continues at coordinate 1,299,088 of NZ_ATWO01000001.1, read as the reverse complement.
ATGAAAAAATCGTATAAAACCTTATAAAAGGGATGCAATACTTGGGAGATAGTCAATGAAGATAGTCAATTTGCGCGTCAACGGCAAACCGGTCCAGGTGATCGCGGATGACACACTGGTCCTTTTGGATCTGCTCCGTGACACCCTGGGCCTTGCCGGAACCAAACAGTCCTGCGACCGGAAAGGCCAGTGCGGGGCCTGCATGGTGATCGTGAACGGCAAAGCGGTGCTGTCCTGCCTCACCCGGGTCGAAAAACTGGGCGGCGCGGATGTCATCACGGTGGAAGGCCTGGGAACACCGGATAATCCCCATCTGATCCAGCAGGCGTTTTTGCTGGCCGGTGCCATCCAGTGCGGGTTCTGCACCCCCGGCATGATCATGGCCGCCAAAGCCCTCTTGGATCAAACTCTCACCCCGACCCCCGAGGAGATCAAACATGCCCTGCGCCGGAACCTGTGCCGGTGCACCGGGTATACCAAGATCATCGAGGCGGTGCAGCTGGCCGCCCGCTTCCTCAGGGGTGACACCACGCCGGAACAGGTGGCTCCCGGGGCTGGGTCCGGCCTGATGGGGGTGAACCATCCACGGCCCTCGGCAATGGCCAAGGCCTGCGGCACCGCCGCCTTTACCGCGGATATCCGGATACCCGGCGCCCTGGAGCTGGCAGCCCTGCGCAGTCCCCACGCCCATGCCGACATCTTGTCCATCGATGTGTCAAAGGCCCTGGCCTGCCCAGGGGTGGCCGGTGTGATGACGGCAAAGGACATCCAGGGCACGAACCGGCTCAAGTACATGGTTCCTGACCGCCCGGTCTTGTGCGAAGACCGGGTCCGGTATATCGGGGACCCCGTGGCCGTGGTGGCGGCCGCCACCCGGCAGCAGGCCCTGGACGCATTGGCAGAAATCGATATCACCTACACCCTGCTGCCCGTGCTGTCCGACCCCATGGAAGCTTTGACTTCGGATGCCGTCCAGATCCATGACCAGTGGCCAAACCTGTGCTTTACCCAGCCCCAGATCAAGGGGGATGCCAAAAAAGCGCTGGAAGGGTCTCACGCGGTCATTCAGGCCCGTTTCAAGACTCAGACCAACCACCAGGCCCCGCTGGAACCGGAAGCATGCGCCGCTTTCATGGAAGGATCGGGTGAAGAGAAACAGCTGGTGGTGATCGGCAGGAGCATCAACATCCACCACCACCTGGGTATGCTCCAGGAGGCGGTGGGGTGGGAGAACATGCGGTATGTGGAGGCGTTTTCAGGGGGCCAGTTCGGCATCAAGCTGGAAATCACCTCCGAAGGCATTGCCGCAGCCGCGGCCCTGCATTTCCGGCAGCCCGTACGCTACATCCCCGGGCTCGAAGAATCGATGCAGATGTCCTCCAAGCGGCATTCATTCCAGATGAATGTGACGTTAGGGGCGGACGCGGCCCACCGCCTGACCGGTCTGGACATGGATATGGTGGTGGACAACGGGGCGTATCACTCCAACGGAAACGTCATTGTCAACCGTGCCCTGCTCATGCTCTCCGGGTCCTATCACATTCCAGATGTCCACTGTCTGTCCCGCCTGGTCTATACCAACAACCCATGGGGCAGCGCAGCCCGGGGGGCGGGACCGCCACAGGCCCATTTCGCCCTGGAATGCGCCATGGACATGCTGGCTGCCAAACTGGGCATTGACCCGCTCCGGTTCAGACAACTCAACTCCCTGGTCCCGGGCCAGACCAAATCCACGGGCCAAGCCGTGGACCAGTGGCCGTTTCCAGAGCTGTGCGATGCCATCCGTCCGAATTACGAACTGGCGATCCGGGAGGCAACGGCATTTGCGCATGACACCCTGATCCGGGGGGTCGGACTGGCTGCCGGGGCATTCGGCATCGGCGGCCCCGGGGACAGCGCCATTGCCGCAGTCGAGCTGGACAGCGACGGCGGCATCACCATATATGCGGCGGCAGCGGATCCCGGGGAAGGCACCGATTCCATGCTGACCCAGCTGGCGGCCCGGCACATGCACCTTCCCCTAGACAAAATCCGGCTGGTGACCCGGGACACGGATCTGACCACGGCCACGGGACCGGCTGCCGGCAGCCGCCTGACCTTCATGGTGGGCGGGGCCCTGGTGGAGGCGGTCAATGCGTTGAAAAACGCCATGGCGGAAGTGGGTGCCAAAACTGCGGGGGACCTGAAAAAAGCCGGCAAACCGGTCCGGTACATTGGCAGGAAAAAATCCGCCCATGCCGGCACCCTGGACGAAAAAACCGGCCAGGGACCGTCTTTCGATTCCCAGGTCCATGCCATCCAGCTGGCGGAAATCGAGGTGGACACCCGGACCGGCGGAATCCGGATCATCCGGATGACCACGGCCTGCGACGCCGGGGTCCTGATCCATCCCCAGAATGTGGAAGGACAACTCCATGGCGGCATGGACATGGGGGCCGGGTTTGCGCTGCGGGAGCAGTATATCGCTGGCCAGACAAAGGACTGGGCCACCTTCCGGTTCCCCAGTATGAAAACCGCTTTTGACATGGAAACGATCCTGCTCCAGACCCCGCGGACCCGGGGGCCTGCCGGCGCGGTGGGCGTCGGGGAGATGACCATGGTTCCTACGGCCCCGGCCATCATCAATGCGCTGTACAACGCCTGCGGCATCTGGGTCACCGACCTGCCGGCCACCCCTGAAAAGGTCAAGGCAAAACTGGCGGAAAAAGGGAAATAACCCGTGAGCTGGGAAGACTCCCGTACCCCCGGTCCCCGGACCCGGATCATTCATGGACGGCAGATTGTTTTTGACAGCGAGGGGTTTTTCGATGACCCGGATGACTGGACCGAAGACACGGCCCGGTTTCTGGCGGTGGAAACCGGGCTGGACCCCCTGGGCGATGACCACCTGAACGTGCTGCGGTTCCTCAGGGACTATTATTACTGCAACGGGCGGGCCCCCTTAAACAACGTCCTCAGGAACGGCATAAACATGCGTATCAGCCGGATCGAGGCCCTTTTTCCCGGAGGAATCAAATTCGGGGCCCGGCGCCTGGCCGGGCTTCCCAACCCCAAATCCTGCATGTGACATAACCGATATGGAAAACAAGAAACCGAATATGGACAACCCGTTCATCTACATGGACCATGCGGCCACCACCTTTCCCCGGCCGTCCGGGGTGCTGGACCGGATGACGGCCCGGTACCGCCGAATGGGGTGTTCCCCGGGACGGGGCGGGTATGACATGGCCGTGGAGGCCGGGCAATACATCCACCAGGTTCGGCAGCGGATCGCCGCCTGGTTCGGGGCCCCGGATCCCGACCGGGTCGTGTTCACCAGCAATGCCACGGATGCCCTGAACCTGGCCATTTCAGGAATGACGCGCCCGGGCGACCACGTGGTGTCCACGACGTTGGAACACAATTCCGTGCTCCGGCCCCTGTACCACCTCCGGCAATCCGGCCGTATCGACTACACGCTTGTGGAATTCGATTCCCGAGGTATCGTCACTCCGGAGGCGATCGCCAGAGCCATCCGTGACCATACCCGGCTGGTGGTGATCAACCACGCTTCCAACGTACTGGGAACGGTCCAGCCCATTGCCGGAATCGGACAGATCTGCCGGAACCGGGGGATCCCGCTGGTGATCGACACGGCCCAGAGTGCGGGATTTATCCCCATTGACATGGAATCCTGGCACGTGAGCGCCCTGGCCTTCACCGGGCACAAGGCCCTGCTGGGTCCCACCGGAACCGGAGGGCTGGTGACCCTGCCGGATGTCCGGATATCCCCTACCCGGTTCGGCGGCACGGGCGTGGAATCCCTTCGTCTGGACCAACCCGAAGCCTTTCCCCACCGCCTGGAAACCGGTACCCTGAACCTTTTGGGAATCATCGGCCTAGACGAGGGATTGATCTTTCTGGAAACATCCGGCTTCCGGAAGACGCTTCAACGCAAAGCCGCCTTGGCATCCCAGTTACGGCAGGGCCTGGCCGCCATCGGCGGGGTGACCGTCTACGGCACCGCCCCCGGCCCGGGACATGTGCCCCTGGTTACCTGCAACATCGACGGAATTCACCCATCAGATGCGGGCATGATCCTGGACGGCGATTACGGCATTGCGGTTCGAACCGGCCTGCACTGCGCCCCACTGGTGCATGAGGCGATCGGCACCTCTCCCGGCGGCGCGGTCCGGTTCAGTCTTGGCTGGAACACCACACAAAAGGAGGTGGAACAGTCCATTGAGGCGGTGAAAGAGATGGTTTCCGAAACATCCCTGTCCTGATTCTGCCGGGTTGTTCCGGAACGTGGGGGGTCTCATCGGCTGACGTATCATCCCTGAACGGACGAGCTGTCCTGAACTGAGCGGGGGAATCTTTCGGTCAAGGCCTGTCCAGGCCGTATTTTTTGATTTTCCTGGCAATGGTGGACTGGTTGATCCCAAGCATCCCGGCGGCATTGACCTGGGTTTTTCCTTTTTTCAACGCCCGGACCAGCATTTTTTTTTCCAGGTCCGCCACCATCTGGGACAGGGTGAGGCCCGGATGCCAAGCCGTGTCACCGGTGTCACAGGAGAGTATGGCCTCCCGGATACTGCCGGGCAGGTCCTCGTACTCAATCTGCGGTTTCCGGGCCATGACCACCAGGCGTTCACAGATATTGATCAGTTCCCGGACATTTCCCGGAAACGGGTAGGCGGTCAGGGCATCTGCGGCCTCCCTGGACACGGCCATCCTGGGCTTCTCATATTTGCCTGCAAACCGGTCCAGGTAATGGGTGATCAGCGGGACTAGGCACCCGGCGCGCTCCCGGAGCGGCGGAATGGTCAAAGGAACCACATGAAGCCGGAAGTACAGGTCGCTGCGGAACAGATTGTCCTGGATCATCTCCTTTAAATCCCGGTTGGTGGCGGCAATGATCCGCACATCCACCTGCCGCCCCCGGGTGCTGCCCACCCGGGAGATCACCCCGTCCTCCAGGAATTTGAGCAGTTTCACCTGGGATGCCAGAGGCAGCTCGGCAATCTCGTCCAGGAAAATGATCCCCTTGTCCGCAGTTTCAAACTTACCGGGCTTGCCCTTGTGACCGGCACCGGTGAACGCCCCTTTTTCATATCCGAACAACTCGCTTTCCACCAGGGTATCCGGGATGGCCCCGCAATTGATCCGGATCATGGGATGACCGGCCCTGGCGGAATACCGGTGGATCAGGTCGGCAATCACACCCTTGCCAGTGCCGCTTTCCCCTAAAATCAACACAGTGGTGTCCACCTGGGCCAGCTTGACCGCTTTTTGAACGATTTTCCGGAAATTGTCGCTCCTGGCAACTATGTGGCGAGATTCGGTCTCTTCAATCTGTTTTTCCAGCATGTCCCGTTTATACTGCTCGGTCAGCTCGACATTTTCTCGGAGCTGCTCCTGCAGCCGGGTGATTTCCGTGATATCCCGCTCATTGATCACCACCCTGAACAGGTCTCCGTTCTTGTCAAACACAGGCGTCCCAGTCAAAAGCAGATCACGCCCGATGCGGGTTTTCTGGACCAGGGAGACCTTCTGCCTGGTTTTGAGCACCTCCAGGGTCACGGACCGGTCCACCAGTTTTTTTTCCACCAGCTCGGTCATGTGCTTGCCCACAACCTCTGCGGCTGTCAGCCCGATCATTTTTTCCGATGCCGGATTGACCCTCACCACCACCCCGTTGCCGTCACAGATCCACAACCCGTCATTGGAGCTGTCAATGATGGTGTCCAGCTCAATGGACAGCTGCTGAAACCCTTTCATGCGGTTGGTGATATTGGTCAGCGCGGTCATGTCTTCAAAAATGGCAATGATGCCGATGGCGGCGTTGCCATGGTGAACCGGCCCCAGCATCACTGAATACCGGCTGTCGTTTTTTTCCACGATCAGGCCGGTTTCAACAATCTGATCCGACAGGACTTTCCGGGCCGATGCAGTCAGGGAGGGAATGGTGGCCGACAAAAAAGCACCGGGATACAGCCCCAGACAGTTTCTGGCCGGCGGGTTGGATATCAGGGCCTGGAGCGAATTGTCAAATACGGCCACCCCGCTGGGCGTGGCATTGAGCAATGCACTGCCGAATTCCTTCCAGTTCAGATCAATGGGTTCTTGCATGGATTTTCCTTTCGGGAAAAACATTGCCCCAAATCCAGCAAAAAGTCAAATCCCGGTTTTTTAAAACTCGAAAAAAGAAGACATATACTTGACTCCTGAAGGCACAACATATACAGCAATATATAAAATAATATCACGAAGGACACGAAGAGCACGAAGAAAGGAATTTGATGATGCACAATTGCTGACTTACATGAAATTGGCGGATATCAGAACCGGACTTTTGATCAATTTCAATGTCACAAAGCTCAAACACGGTATCAAACGATTCGTCCTTTAACCCTTCGTGCTCTTCGTGTCCTTCGTGGTGCAATATATCAGCCAAAAAAAACAAGGAAATGCATTCATGTTTGATTATCTTTTAAATGAAAAGCAAAAACAACTGAAGCAGGAGGCCCGGGATTTTGTCAAAACCATTCCCCGGCAGATGATCCTGGATATGGATGCGGACAAGATCCGGTTCCCCAGAGAATTTTTACAGGAAGCCGGCCGCCGGAACCTGATGGGGTGCCGGTATCCGGAAAAATGGGGCGGAAGAGGCATGGACTGGGTGTCCACCTGCATGGTCATGGAAGAGATCGGGGTGCTGGGATATATTTTTGCCTGCACCTTTGGGGTGGGCGCAGAATTGGTGTGTGATGCCATCATTCTCCACGGTACGGATGCCCAGAAAGAAAAATATGTCAAACCGTTGCTCAAAGGCGAGATTTTTGCGGCGGAATGCCTCACCGAACCCCGGGGCGGGTCTGATTTTTTCGGCACCACCACCACGGCCGTGGACAAAGGCGACCATTTTGTTCTCAACGGCCAGAAACGGTTCATCGTGGGCGGAGAAGGGGCGGATTATTTTCTGGTGTATGCGAAAACCGACCCGGATGCCGAGCCCCGCAACGGTATCTCCTGCTTTATTGTGGACCGCACCGACGGGGTGGAAACCCGGTATCTTTACGGCCTGATGGGATGCCGGGGCGGCGGGGCCGCCCGCATGGTATTCAAGGATGTGAAAGTACCCAAAGAAAACCGGGTGGGCGGCCTCAACCAGGGGGTCAAGGTATTCAACACCATGATGATCCCCGAGCGCCTGGGCACGGCCGCCATGACCATCGGGGCCGCCGTGCCGGCCGTGGACATCGCCACGGGATACACCTCTAAACGCAAGGCATTCGGCCGGCCCGTGGCCCAGTTCCAGGGGGTGTCGTTCCAGGTGGCTGAAGCCGTGACGCTTCTGGATGCAGCCCGGGCCATGATCTACACCACGGCCCGGGCCGTGGATGCAGGTGTCCATGACAAGCAGATTCGTCGTCTGGTGTCGGAGTCCAAAAAATTTGTCACGGAATCCTGCCAGAAAGCCGTGCACAACGCCATGCAGGTCATGGGCGGCATCGGGTACACCAATATCTATCCCGTGGAACGGATCTTCCGGGATCTTCGCCTGGCATCCATCTGGACCGGCACCAATGAGGTGATGGCCATGATCATTGCCAATGAATGGTACAAAGCCTACTGGAAAGATAAATCCGCCGGAAAGATCCGGGACATGGAAGAAGACGCTCAGGAATCTTCGGCAGCAGACGAGAAAATATTCGAATGACCATCCATCCGGCCCGTATCCACCACCTCAACCGCGACCGGATCCAGAAACCGTCCCCGAATAAGGATTATGTGCTCTACTGGATGCAGCAGTCCCAGAGGGCCGTGTTCAACCATGCCCTGGAATTTGCCGCAGATCAGGCCAACCGGCTGGGTCTGCCCCTGGTGGTGGGGTTCGGCCTGACCGACACGTATCCGGACGCCAACCTGCGGCATTACACGTTTATGCTGGAAGGGCTGGCTGAAACCCGCACCGCACTGGCGGACCGGGGCATCCAGCTGGTGGTGCTCAAAGGGAACCCGCCCGACGCGGCCCTGAATTTAGGCGGACAGGCGGCCCTGATCGTGTGTGATGCCGGATATCTGCGGCATCAGAGACAATGGCGGGGCCGGGTGGCTAAAAATGCCGGCTGCCCGGTCATCCTGGTGGAAACCGATGTGGTGGTGCCCGTGGCTGCGGCCACCACCAAAAAGGAATATGCGGCCCGAACCATCCGGCCCCGGCTGCACAAGGTGCTGGCGGATTTTCTCATGCCGCTGCCTTTGAAAGACCTGAAACATTCGTCTCTGAACCTGTCGTTTGACAGCCTGGACATCACAGATCCCCAGGCCGTGCGCGACACCCTGTCCCTGGACAGGACCGTTCCCCCGGTCTCCCGGTTTTTCCCTGGCGGCACTTCTCATGCGGAAAAGCGGTTTCAGACATTTCTGGCCAATGGTCTGAAAAACTATGACCGGCACAGCAACCAGCCCCAGACCGATGACATCTCCCACATGAGCCCGTACCTGCATTTCGGGCAAATCTCCCCATTGTACCTGGCCTTAGGGGTCATGGACGTAGATCCATCCCTGTCAGATGCCCGGGATGCGTTTATCGAACAATTGATCATCCGGCGGGAGCTGGCCTTCAATTTTGTGTACTACACGCCTGATTATGATTCTTTTGATGTGATTCCCGGGTGGGCCAAAAACACCCTGGCCGACCATGAAACCGATCCCAGAGACCATCTGTATTCAGAACAGGAACTGGTGGATGCCGTCACCCATGATCCTTACTGGAACGCAGCCATGATGGAAATGACCTGCACCGGGTTCATGCACAATTACATGCGCATGTACTGGGGCAAGAAAATCCTGGAATGGTCCCCTTCCCCGAAACAGGCGTTTGAGACCACGCTGGCGTTGAACAACCGGTATTTTCTGGACGGCAGAGACCCCAACTCCTACACCGGCGTGGCCTGGCTGTACGGCATCCACGACCGGGGCTGGGCCGAACGGGCCATCTTCGGCAAGATCCGGTACATGGCCGCCTCCGGCCTGGAACGCAAATGCGATATCCAGGCCTATGTGGACAAAATCAAACACCGCTGCGCTGCAGTTAAATCCAAAAATTTATATGAAATATAGGATTATAATCCAAAAATTTATGAGGTGACATGTGGAAGTTAAAATGGCAGATCTGCCCGGTGTGGGCAAAAAAATTTCTTTCCTGACTGCGGAACAACAGAAAGTCGTGGTCATTATCCATCACTCCGGCAAACGGGACCTGTATTTTTTTCAGGATTCCGACGAAGATGAGGCGGATTATTTTCTGACATTGACATCCGAAGAAACCCGGGAAATGGGTGCCCAGCTTTTAGGGGCCACATACCAGCCCGTGGATGACGATAAAATGCAGATCTTTCAGAAACAGCTGGTCATGGAATGGATCAAGCTCACCCCGGAATCTCCGTTTGTGGACAAACAGATTGCCGAATCCCGGATCCGGACCCACACCGGGGCTTCCATCATTGCCGTGATGCACGGGGACGACATGATCGTGAGCCCGGATATCAATGAGGTGCTCAAAGCCGGGGACACGGTCATGGCCGCGGGAAAAAGAGACCAGATCCGCCGGTTTGAAGCCATGGCCAGAGGAGCATCCACGGAAGGAGACCATTGATGGGGGACGTTCATTTCCCTGTTCTGTTCATTGCCGGAGGTATTTTCATTCTCCTGTTTGCCGTGGGATTCATCGGTATGAAAATTCGGATCCCCGGGGTGGTGCTCTATATTCTGCTGGGCATCGGCCTGGGCGGGTATTTTTCCGGCAGCCACCTGCTGCACCTGGCCGGAGAGGTGGGCATCGTGCTTTTATTTTTCATGCTGGGCATGGAGTTTCCCATGCGCCGCCTGGCTGGGATCGCTAAAAAAGTGGCCCCGGCCGGTACCCTGGATGTGTGTCTCAATCTGTTTGTGACCATGGGCATCTGCCTGTTTTTCGGCCTGAACTGGATCACATCCTTTCTCATGGGCGGTGTGGTATATGCCACCTCCTCGTCCATCACCGCCAAAATCCTGGAGAGCTCAAAACGCATGGCCAATCCGGAGTCCGAATTTCTGTTGGGCCTTCTGATCTTTGAAGACCTTGTGGCACCCATTGCCGTGGCCGTTCTGGTGGGCCTGACCGCGGGCACGGCCATGACCGGTGTGACATTCGGAATAATCCTTGCCAAAATCGTCGGCCTGATCATCGGTGCCGTGGTCATCGGGCATCTCATCTTCAGCCGGCTGGGCGGCTTTGTGGACCGGTACAGGAGCCAGGACATTTTCATCCTCCTGGTGGTGGGCATTGCCCTTGCCTACGGAGGCCTGGCCCTGCTGCTGAACCTGTCCGAAGTGCTGGGCGCGTTTCTGGCCGGCATCATCCTGGCGGAAGCACAGCGCACCGAACCGCTGGAACATGCGATTCTGCCGGTGCGAGACCTGTTTCTGCCTTTGTTCTTTTTTTATTTCGGCACCACCATCACCTTTGGGGACGGGGTTCCCATGATTCCTTTGCTCGTCGTTCTGCTGGTCTGGTCCATTGCCGGCAAAATCATTACCGGGTATTACGGGGCCAGATTCTACGGGCTGTCCAAAAAAGTATCTGTGCGGGCCGGGCTGTCTTTTACCCAGCGGGGGGAATTTTCCGTGATCATCGCCAGCATGGCCGTTGACACCATCCGGGTGCTCAGCGGGGTTTTCATCCTGTCTTCAGCCATGATCGGCATTCTTTTATTTGAACTGGCACCCAGAATCACCACGGCCCTGTTTCCCAAAAAAGCCAGGCCCCAGAAATACAAAGTCCCGGGCACTTGAGCCAAAAAGAGGTCCTGCGGCAAAGTCCGTCTGCCGCAGGACCTCTTTTTGTTTTGTGGTTATGTTGCGGTTACAGGCCTTTGGCATGTTCAGACAACAGCTTGTCCTGGATGCCGAAGGGATCGGTAAATTCCTGTTCCGGCCTGAAGTTCAGTTTTGCCTCACCCCTGTTGTTCAGGGTCTCTCCTAAATCCAGGGCCACTTCCAGGCCCGGATCCATGCCCACACCGGCCAGAAGCTGCCTGAGCAGGGATTCGCTTTTTCCGGCAAAGGCAACGGCATCTCCGAGCACCCGGCCGGCTTCAGCCGCATTGTGAAATCCCACCGAGTTTTCCGCGTTGATGAACACGATGCGTAAAAACGCCTGCATGTAAAAATCTTTGGCCTTGCTGTAAACCGCGTTGTCCACGGCTGCACCCTTAGCCTGGGCCTGGTGCAGGGTTTCAAACAGCCGGGCGCAGGTGGCGGTGCCGTATCCGGCCCTGAGAATCAATGATGTGGTCCGGTCCTGGGTATGGAAAATCTGATCCGTGAGCCATTCTTTGGACTGGGTATGGCACTGGGCGCAGGCCCTGAGGTCCGCTTTCAAGGGACTGGTCACATTATGATCCGAGATTTTATAACTGCCGGACCGGGTGAACGGCATATGACAGTCGGCACAGGCCACCCCGGACTTGAAATGCACGCTGCCCCGGGAAAACAGTTCAAACTCCGGATGGCGGATAAACGGCATCTTGAATCCGGTAATCTCCTGGACCCATTCCAGGCGGAATTCATCGGTCAAAAGCACATCAATGATGCCTTCGATGGCGATATTTCCCCACTGGCCGTTGCGCCAGGGCATGGTGACATCACCGGCCACTTTGTTGTTCTTGTCCTTGGGCACGGAATAGGTAATGTGACACTGGGCACAGGCCAGGATCCGCAGTTCCTGCCGGGAGGGATCTTTTTTGCCGATCATTTCCAGGCCTTTTTCCAGATGGTCTTTTTTAAAGGTCAGCTCCAGAGGATCCTGCAGGTGACAGTCATAACAGGCCGGTCCCAGTTCCCGCAGTTTTTCCGGCAGCATATCCAGGGCTTCCAGGTATGGTTTGCCTAAGTAATCCAGGCCGTGGGTTTCGGTCATTTTTCTGTGGAAAGGCGTTTTGCAGGCCAGGCACACCCCGCCGGAAGCCACCCGGGATGAATCGATCTCGATCTGGTCGGTCACCGCGTAAAAATGCCCCCTGGGTTCATTGTACTCGATGCCGAATCCCCATCCTTTGTATAAAATGCCCAGAAACGGAAATTCACTGAGCTTGTCATACACCACTTCATCCGTATCCCATCCGCGTTTGTACCGGCTTTTGTCCACGGGCTTGGGTTCTTTTGTCTTGAGCCAGGATTCATAGTGCAACGGGTAAGCATCCCCCCATTTTTCAGGGTCATACTCGTTCTCGTCAATCTGTGCCGCCAGATAGGTCTCCGGCTTGGAATCACAGCCGGTCAGAAACATGCACACAACACACAGGCCTGTTAAAATTATTTTGATCATACCGGCATTTCAATAAAAAAGGCACACCTGATTCACTAACCAGATGTGCCCTTTGTTGTCAAGCGTTTCTCAGCAACTTATTTTCTTTCCACGATCAGGGCCATGCCCTGGCCGCCTCCGATACACAGGGTGGCCAGGCCGTACCTGACATCCCGGGCTTCCATTTCATACAGAAGCTTGGTCAGAATAGCGCCGCCGCTGGCAGACACCGGGTGCCCCAGGGCAATGGCACCGCCGTTGACATTGACCTTGTTGATATCCATGTCCAGTTCCCGCATACATGCCAGGGCCTGGGAGGCAAACGCCTCATTGAGCTCGATCAGGCCGATATCGTTCATGGTGAGTCCGGCTTTTTCCAGAGCCAGGCGGGTGGCCGGGATGGGACCGATACCCATGAGGGCCGGATCCACACCAGCCGATGCATAGGACACAATGGATGCCATGGGTTTGATGCCCAGTTGATCGGCTTTGTCCTTTGCCATGACCACCAGGGCGGATGCCCCGTCGTTCATGCCGCTGGAGCTGCCGGCCGTGACCGTGCCCCCTTTTCTGAAGGCGGGTTTGAGCTTTTGAAGGGATTCCATGGTAGTGCCGAACCTCGGATGTTCATCCGTGTCAAATATTTTGGGATCGCCTTTGCGCTGGGGAACCTCCACGGGCACGATCTGTTCCTTGAATTTGCCTTCCTTAATGGCTTTTTCCGCCAGTTGCTGGCTTCTCAGACCGAATTCATCCTGATCTTCTCTGGATACATTGTATTTTTCCGCCACATTTTCAGCGGTTTCTCCCATGGTGTTCCCACTCAAGGGATCAAACAGAATCAGCTGATCCTGGAGCTGGCCATGGCCTAAACGGTATCCCCACCGGGCTTTCTTGAGCATGAATGTGGCATTGCTCATGCTTTCCATGCCGCCGGCCACAATGATATCCGCATCCCCGGATTTGATCACCTGGGCCGCCAGGGTCGTGGCTTTGATACTGCCGGCACACGCCTTGGAGATGGTGAACTGGGGTTTTTCCTGGGGAATGCCGGCTTTCACCGCCACCACCCGGGCGGAGTTGATGGGCAAATCTCCGGTACGATACCCGGACGCGTAAATCACCTCATCGATCTGATCCCCGGTCAACCCAGCCCGCTTGATGACCTCTTTGATGGGAATGGGTCCGAAATCAATATCGCTCAACGGAGCCAGAGACCCGCCGAATCTGCCGATGGCCGTTCTGCACGCACTTGCAATAACTACCTCTCTCATGTAACCCTCCTGAAATGTGTTGTTTGCCTCTTTTATAGCTTCGATATAGCTGTATTATAAATACATCCCCCTGTCAATACAAAATAGGCACATGGCTTTGGACATTATCCCCTGGCGTTCGGATTTCAGATGTCTGGGAACAGCGGAGCCTGAGGCCGTCACACATCCGGCATCACGACCGGGAATCCAGAATCTCCAGGACCTGCCCGCACATGTCCGCAGCCCGGTTCTTTAACGCATCCGCTTTTTCCAGGGTCTGTTTTTTATAAATATCGTCCGTGATACCCGCCATGTTGATCACGACATTTTTGTACGCCCCCCAGATGCCCATCTCCAGGGCCCTTGCCCCTACTTCCACGTCGGATTTTGACGTAATATTGCCGTATGTCGCCACCGCGACCAGCGCATCCCAGGCCGCATCCGCGGTTGTCATCACGGACAGCGGGGTATCAATGGCTTTTTTCAATCCCAGCTGCAGCTGTTCATCCCGACAGGCCCAGTCCGCGTCTGTTTCTTTTGGCAGGCCCAGGGCCGCCACATAATCGTTAAACGCGTGGGTGTCCGCATCGATCATGGGAATCAGCGCATGGGCCGCCTGGTGCAGGGGCGGGATCAGTTCCCGCATTTTTGCATCCACATCTTCAAATTTTCTCACCCCCAAAGTGAGTTTGGCCACCATGGATCCAAGACCTGCGCCCATGGCCGCAATGGCTGCGGACACCGATCCCCCGCCCGGCGCGAAACTGCGGGAGGCCACTTCTTCGATGAACTGCCGGGTGGTCAGACCGGCCAGGGGTTCGTCCGGCTCTTCGGCAATGATATACTCGATGATTTTTTCTTTGGGGTTGAACGGGGCCACGGCATTCAACCCCAGCCGCTCCACAGCCAGGCGCACCTTCTGGTCCTCATCCAGGACAAACAGGTTTTCCTTTTCAATGTAATACTCGGCCGCCGCAAGAATGGCTTCCAGCGGCACCACGCCCACGATTTCCGATCCGGTCACGGCCACATTGAGCAAGGCTGCCTCTTTTTTCACTTCCTCATACAGGATGTGCGGCGGGGTGACCCGGTAATTGTTCAGGTTCACCGTGACCTGGGCCAGGTTGTAGTCATCCACATACCAGCCCATGCCCTTGACCTCTTTGAGCCGGCCCGGTTCATCCGGTCCCCGGCCCGCTTCCCGCAGGTTCAGCGCAATGCGGTGGGCCTGGTTGGGAGTGGATAACAGATTGACATTATAGGCGATCAAAAAAAACCGGGCCCCGGTGACGGTGGCCCCCCACTCGGGAATGAATTGTGCCGGTCCGAAATCCGGTTTCCATTCCGGCTTCACAATCCGGTCTTTGACGGCCTCATACTGGCCTTCCCGGATCTGGGGCAGTTTTCTGCGGTAATCCTGTGCAGCAGAAGCTTCATACAGATACACGGGAATGCCCAGCTCGTCTGCGGCCCTTTGTCCGAATTGTTTTGACAATGCCACGCACTCGTCCATGGTGACATTGGCCACCGGAATAAACGGGCACACATCCAGGGCCCCCATGCGGTGATGTTCCCCTTTATGGGTGCGCATATCGATTTTTTCCCGGGCCACCCGGGCGCCTGCCAAAGCGCCTTCCACCACGGCATCCGGTTCCCCGACAAAGGTGTACACCGTCCGGTTCGTGGACCGCCCCGGATCCACATCCAGCAGTGTGCACCCGGCCGTATTTCCAATGGCATCGGCAATGGCGTCAATGGTCTCTGTATTGCGGCCTTCAGAAAAATTGGGCACGCATTCGACAATCTTTTTCATGATACAATCTCCCTTTCTCATTGGATCACTGTTTTACGATGATTTAAAATGTCAAAAATGTACCACAATCAGACGAGGTTGTATAGACATGTATATTGGTTTCTCTGAGTTCCCCGTCTTTCAAGAGATCAATCAGACCTTCACGGACGGAAACCGCGACGTATCCGTGTGCGGATAAAACTTGGCCCCGGAAAACAGATTCATGAACCCTTGATTGACATTCAGTTCAATATAAGTGATGGTTTCCCGGATGGCCATGACCCGGTCAAAGGCCGCCGGATCGGTTAACACCTGTTCCGCGCCTTTTAACGACGTGTTGCCCAGCACCTGGAACCGGTCTAAAGGAATATCGGGCAGCATGCCGATGGTGATGGCGGAATTCGGGTTGATGAACGACCCGAACGTGCCGGCCACATAAAACCGGGCCAGATCGGAAAACGACAGCCCGGCGGTCTGGGACACGATCACCTCTAAAATGGTGTACATGGCGGCTTTGGCACTGGTCAAAGAATTCAGGTCCACCTGGGACAGCCGGATGGCCCGCCCCGTGCCGGAATCTTTTGCCGCCACCAGATCAAACGCGGGAATGTCATTTTCATTTGTCAGACGATCCCCGCAGGCCTCAGTCACCAGCTTCCCCCGGATATCGATGCGGCCGGACACAAACAGGGCCGCGGCCAGGTCAATCATGCCGGACCCGCAGATACCCACGGCCGGTTCATCATCAATGGTGTGGATGATCAGGTCCCGGGTTTCCGGATCCACGCGCACCCGGTCGATCACGCCCGGCTTTGCCGTCATGCCCATCTGGCTGACCCCGCTTTCCAGGGCCGGGCCGGCGGCGCCTGCACAGGCCATGAGCCAGTCTTTGTTTCCCAGAACGATTTCCGCATTGGTGCCCACATCCACCATGATGCAGGGCTGGTCTTTTTGATCCAGGTCGGCTGCCAGGATCCCGGCCAAAAGATCCCCGCCGAAATAAGACCCGATATTGGGAAACAGAAACACCTGGCCTCTGGGATGAACGGCCAGTCCCAGGTCGGCGGCATCCAGGGTATCAAGAATATTGGTACAGGGAATATAAGGTTCCTGAATGATCCCGAACGCCGGCAGCCCGGCAAACAGATGGGTCATGGCCGTGTTCCCGGCCCCGGCCACCAGAAACACCCGGTCCGGGGTCCGGTTGTTTTCTTTGCACAACCGGGCCAGGTGCTGATTCAGCGCGTCAACCGCCAGGCGCTTGAGTGCCTCCCGGCCCGCCGGGGTTTTGGCATGAAGAATCCGGGTGAGCACATCCGGCCCGATATCTGCCTGGGGATTGTCAAACCCGGTTTCTCCCAGTGTTTCCCCGGTTTCCAGATCCATCAAGGCAATCACCATGCGGGTGGTACCGATATCCACGGCGGCCCCCATCACCGGGCCGGAATCCTGAGGGTCCAGCAGGTCCACCACTGTAAAAGACCGGCGGTCCTTGAACAGCACCGCCTTGACCTGCCAGTGCCATTGTCGCAGCCGCGCGGACAGATCCCCGACCAGGTGCCAGGGAATATGGACATTTTTGGTGTTCAGTTCTTTTTTCAAC
This sequence comes from Desulfotignum balticum DSM 7044, assembly GCF_000421285.1. Taxonomy (GTDB): domain Bacteria; phylum Desulfobacterota; class Desulfobacteria; order Desulfobacterales; family Desulfobacteraceae; genus Desulfotignum; species Desulfotignum balticum. Next base: position 1,282,106 of record NZ_ATWO01000001.1, on the reverse strand, counting down.
ACCTGTTCCAGGCGCTGGGCATCGGCGGTGTTGTTGCCCAGCGCCGGGGGTGTCAGTTCAATGGTGCGGACATACCCGGATAAACTCATTTGCGCAACGCTTCCAGCTTTGCCTTGATCTTGGGGAAATAGTTGAGTTCCGTGTGGGGCAGAAACAATGCCCCCATGTAATGGTCCATATAAGACGGGGTGGAGGCCAGCTCAAAATTGGTCATCATGTTCACCACCTGGGTCACCTGCTGGCGCAGGGAATTGGTCAGGCAGTTGATGCGGCATCCCAGCAGGGACCCGTTACCCAGGTAGGTAACCTTATCCGGCTCGATCTCCGGCAGAAGCCCGATGGTGATGGCGGACGCCAGATCCACATACGATCCGAACCCGCCGGCCAGAATGATCCGCTCGATGTCGTTCACCTTGAGACCGATCTCGTCCAGCAGGGTCAGGGCTGCGGAATACATGGCGCCCTTGGCCCGGATCAGGTTGTCCAGGTCCGGTTCGGTAATGGTGATATCCCGCTCGATCTGGGTGTCTTTTTCATATACCAGCACATACTCCCAGATCTCATCGGTCTGCCGGATCCGGAGGGTATCCAGTTCCTGGTTGAACTTGCCCCGGGAATCGATGATTCCGGTTTCCAGCAGCCGGGCCGCCAGGGTGATGAGCCCGGATCCGCAGATACCTTTGGCTTTTTCATTGCCCACGGTGATGATCATGGGTTCATAGGTGGCGGGATTGATGGACACATCCTCCACAGCCCCTTTGGCGGCCCGCATCCCGAACTTGACCCCGCCGCCCTCAAAAGCCGGTCCGGCGGACGCGGCCGTGCACACCATCCATTCCTGGTGTCCGATGGCGATCTCCGCGTTGGTGCCGATATCCATATACAGGGTCAGTTCCGGCGACCGGTACATGCCTGAAGCCATGATACCGGAAATGATATCCCCGCCCACATAGGATGAAACTCCCGGATACACCAGAGCCGTGGTGTGCTCAGCCAGTTCCAGACCGATTTCCGTGGCATGAAACGGTGGATACAGAATGGATGCCGGCACATAGGGATCTCTTCGGATATAACTGGGATTGATATTAAGCAGCAGCTGGGTCATGGTGGAGTTGCCGGCCATAGTGATGGTGGAGACTTCATGGGTGTCTATTTTTGCTTTTTTGATGATCCCTTTGATGATCTTGTTGATGGTTTCCACCACGCGTTTGTGCAGGGTGGCCAGCCCGTCCCCTTTTTCCGCGTACATGATCCGGGAGATCACATCCTCGCCATAGCTGATCTGGGCGTTGAACTCGCCCTGCTGGGCCAGGACTTCACCGCTTTGCAGATCCATCACCTGACCGAACACCGTGGTGGTGCCGATGTCCACGGCAATGGCAAAATTCCTGTTTGTGGTGTCTCCGGGCTCGATATTGATGATCTCGTTTTTGCCGTCCTCTCTTACCGGACGTAAAATCGTGGCGGTCACATTAAAATTTTCCTGCCGGATAATGTCCGGCACCCGGCGGATCAGGCTCAGATCCATGGTCAATCTGTGTTCATCATGATGAATCCGAAGATGATGCATGATCCTGGCCACATCCGCCCGGTTGTCTCCTTCCACCGCCGGATCCAGTTCCAGATAGATTTTTTCCACCGGCGGAATGAACAGCCCGTCCTGTTTGAGATCTTCCACATTCACGGTCATGGCCCGGGCCGTGTGACGGTCCATGGTCTGGGTGAGACGGCTGGTTTCCACTTCAGATTCCACGGGAATGCGCACGGTCAGATCTGAAGTCACTTTGGCCAGGCAGGCCAGGCGATACCCTTTTTCCCGATCCTGGTCCGTGAGTTTTTCCGAAATCCCGCCTTCCACTTCACCGGATTCAATCCGCACCCGGCACTTCCCGCACACGCCCCCGCCGCCGCAGGACGCATTGATGTGGACCCCGGCTTCCATGGCGGCCCGGATCAGGCTTTCGCCATCCGCCACAGTGATCTGTTTATTATGAGGTAAAAACTGAATCGTATGTGTCATTGCAGGGTCTCCCTTTAATAATTGTCTGTTCATCCATATGAAACAGCGGTCTTAAAGAAAACCGCTGGATGTTTTTGACCAGACTCAAGTATACCCGCAACCCGGTGTTTTGCCAAGGAACAAACCCAAAATAGGATTGAATTTTATGCAGGTTTATGAAATTATGCTGGCATTTGAAATGGTAACAACCCGTCATCAAAGAGGGACAGCCTATGAAGACAATGGATGAATCAAAATTAAGGGAAATTTTTGGTGAAGAAAACATCAAGACAGACCCATCCGATCTTTACGCATTCGGATCGGATGCCTCGGTTCACCATGCCATGCCCTGGGCCGTGGTCCGGCCGGACAACACAAGGCAGGTCCAGCAATTGATGGCCTATGCCAACGAAGCCCTGATTCCCGTCATTCCCCGGGGCGGCGGGTCCGGCATGTGCGGTCAGACCGTGCCCATCCGGGGCGGAATTGTCCTGGACATGAAACACATGAACCGGATTCTGGAGATCAATCTGCCCGATGTGTACTGCCGGGTGGAGCCCGGCGTGGTGGATGATGACCTGAACCTGGCTTTGAAACCCCACGGCATGTTTTATCCCCCCACCCCGGCATCTTCCCGCATTGCCACCATCGGCGGGGAGATTGCCAACAATGCCTCGGGGGTTAGGTCCGTGAAATACGGGGCCACCCGTGATGCGGTCTTAGGCATGAAAGTGGTGCTGCCCAACGGAGACCTGGTGACCTTAGGCGCCCACACACGGGTGGAAGCCTCCGGGTACCAGCTGCACAAACTCATGGTGGGATCTGAAGGCACCTTAGGGATCGTGGTGGAAGCCACACTCAATTTTGTGCCCATTCCCGAATACCGGTGCATGGGCATTGCCAATTTTGATCACCTGGCCCATGCCGGGGCTGCGGTGGGGTCCATCATGGCGTCCGGCGCGATTCCCTCCATGCTGGAACTGGTGGATTCCGTGGCCATTAAGGCCGTGAACAAGACCATGAATTTAGGACTCAAGGAAGTGGCCGCCTCCCTGATCTTTGAAGCGGACGGCATGGTCAGGGAAGCCGTGGATTATGAGATCAACAAGATGAAAGAGATCTGTAAAAAACATCAAGGCAGTGATATCACCACCAGCTACGATCCCAAGGAACGGGCCAGAATCTTTATGGGCCGCAAAAAACTGTTCCCGGCCCTGTCCAAGTATGATGACAGCCTGTCCTCCACATCCCTGGCCGATGACATGGCTGTGCCCTATTCCAGGATGGCGGACATGGCCGGCAAGATCCACGAGGTGGCCAAGAAAAACAATATTATCATGACCGCATACGGCCACTGCGGGTCCGGATGCATGCACACCAAGATCCTCATGGACACCAAACAGCCGGAACAATGGGCATCGGCCCGGAAAGCCATCACGGAAATCTATGAATTCGTGCGGTCCGTCAACGGCACCACGTCGGCGGAACACGGCATCGGCCTGTCCAAAGCCGCGTCATTTAAAGTGGAAAAAGCGGATTCCCTGCGCCTGCTTCAAACCATTAAGCAAGCACTGGATCCCAACAACATCCTGAACCCGGGCAAACTGATGCAGGCCCCTGACGACTGGGTCACTGCCACCGGATTAAGATATGCTGTGAACAACTGAAAATAAGGGACTGCCCTATGGAAACAAAACACCCCACCCGGTTCAATCATCTGAAAAAATGGGAATCCACCCTGGCAGCCTGCATCCGATGCGGCTATTGTTATGAACATTGTCCGTTGTTTAAATACACGGGATGGGAGTCGGATGCCCCCCGGGCCAAAATCATCACGGCCTTCGGGCTTTTGACGGGTGAGCTTGAGCCCTCGGAAACCGCGGCAAACAAACTGTTCAACTGTTTTTACTGCAAACGGTGCGAGGCAGCCTGTTCATCCGGTGTGAGCCTCACCGATATCTTTACGGATGCCAGAAAAGATCTGGTGGAAATGGGATATGCCGGACCCGGCACCACGGCTGTCACCGACCTGACCTGTGCCCAGTGCCTGCTGTGTGTGGCGGCCTGCCCCCATGAAGCCCGGTTTCACGGGGAAAACGGCATTGAGACCGACCTGGTGAAATGCCAGAGTTGCGGCACATGTGTGTCCGTCTGCCCGGCCAACGCCGTCAATATCCTGCACACCTTCGGCACGGGAAAAGAGGATCTCACCCAGGCATCGGCCCGGTTCCTGGATACCCACGCGTCAGCCAAGGCCATCGTGTTTGCCTGCAACTGGTCTTACTACCCGGATCTCCAGGCCTCCCGGCTGCCGGAATCGGAAACTCATGACAAAGAGTATGACATCTATGTCAACATGTGTGCCGGCCGGCTGGAACCCGAAACGCTGATGGCCCCGTTTCTCAACCATGCCTGGGGCGTGCTGGTGGCCTGCTGCCCGGAAGATGACTGCCAGCACAAAAACGGCGGCAAACGGTCAAAGCAGCAGGTGAAACGGATTCAATCCATCCTGGAGAACCTGGACATCGACCCGGAACGGGTTCAGGTGGTGGAAATTCCCGACGGGGACAAAACCCTGTTCCAGGCGGAAATCGATACGTTCATCGACCATCTCAACACCCTGGGTCCCGTAACATAACCCGGGTCCCGGGCCCCATGAACCCAACACCCGAAATAACGACCATAAGGAAAACCTGACCCCCATGAAAATAACTGTTCCCTACGGCAAACAAGACACCCTGACCGCAACTCTGGATGAAGCCGTGCCGGTCCGGATTCTGGAGGCCAATGACGTGACCCTGCCCGATCAGGACCGGGTCATTGCCGATGCTATTGCCCGGCCCATCCACAGCACCCCGTTTGAGGCATTTATCAAAGACGCAGGCAAGGTCCTGGTCATCGTCAACGACGCTACCAGGCCCACGCCCACGGCAAAAGTGCTGGACGTGATCTTTGACCCTTTGTCACAAACCGATTATCATTTCATCATTGCCACAGGCGTTCACCGGGGCCCCACAAAAGACGAATTCATCCAGATCTTCGGTGACTATTACGCAAAAATCAAAGACCGGATCATTGTGCATGATGCCGCCAAAGAACAAGACATGGTCTTTTTGGGCGATTCTTCCAACGGCACGCCCATGTATGTGAACAAGGCCGGGGTGGAGGCGGACAAAATCATCATCATTTCATCCGTGGAGCCCCATTATTTTGCCGGGTACACGGGCGGCAGAAAATCGTTTCTCCCGGGCATTGCCGGATATCAGACCATTGAGAAGAACCACAAACTGGCGCTTCTGCCCGAGGCCAAAGCCCTGGCCCTGGCCGGCAATCCCGTGCACGAGGACATGATGGACGCCATCAAGACCGTGAAACAGGACATCTTTTCCATCATGATGGTGCTGGACAAGCATCACCAGGTGTATGCCGCATGCGCCGGCCATATTCATGACTCATTTCATGCGGCCATTGACCGGGCCAACGAGGTGTTTGCCGCGCCCATGGGAGAAAAAGCCGACATTGTGGTGTCTGTGGTGAAATTTCCCCAGGACATCGATCTGTACCAGGCCCAGAAAGGCATCGACAATGCCAAACTGGCCCTGAAAAAAGACGGCATCCTGATCCTGGTGGCCAAATGCCGGTGCGGCATCGGGGGCAAGGCGTTCGCCGATCTTCTGGGCTCCTGCGACACCCCCGAAGCGGCCCTGAAAAAAATCGAAAAAGGATATGTGTTAGGGTATCACAAAGCTGCCAAAATGGCGGAAATCGGGATATGGGCCCAGATGTGGGCCGTCACGGATGTGCCGCCGGACCAGATCACCCCGTTGTTCATCACCCCGTTCTCTGATCTTCAAACCGCCCTGGACCAGGCCCTGGACCAAAAAGGCCAAAAAGCCACCGTCCTGTTTCTCATGGACGGCGGCCTGACCGTTCCCATGATGCATTAATCACTGCAAGGGACGGCGCTGTTTCAGAGCTTGCGTTTGTCTTTGAGAATATTGTTGGAAATCACGATGCGCTGAATCTCGGAGGTGCCTTCATAAATCGTGAACACCCGGGCATCCCGGTACAGGCGCTCCACCACATAGTCTTTGGTGAACCCATAGCCGCCGTGCATCTGGATGGCCCGGGCCGTGACCTCGTTGACCATTTCCGAGGCAAACAGCTTGGCCATGGAGGCCTCTTTGGTATAGGGTTCTTTTCGATCCTTCATGGATGCGGCAGACAGCATCAGCTGACGGGCCGCCTCGATCTGGGTCGCCATATCCGCAATCTGAAACCGGATGGCCTGGTGCTTGGTGACGGGCACGCCGAACTGCCGGCGCTGGGATGCATAGGCCACGGCCGCGTCAAATGCGGCCTGGGCCACGCCGATGGACTGGGCCGCAATCCCGATACGTCCGCTGTCCAGGCCGGACATGGCGATTTTGAATCCATCCCCTTTTTTCCCGAGCATCCAGGATGCGGGCACCCGGCAGTCCTCAAAAATCAGATCCGTGGTATCTGAGGCGCGCAGCCCCATCTTATCTTCTTCATGGCCCACGATCAGGCCTTTGGTATCCTTGGGAACGATAAAACACGAGATCCCCTTATGGCCGGCATCCGGATCGGTTTTCGCCGTTACCAGCACTACCTTGGCATGCTTGCCGGAAGTAATGAACCGCTTGGTGCCGTTGATGATGTAATCATCCTTGTCTTTGACGGCCACCGTGGCCTGGGACACGGGGTCAGACCCCGCATCCGGCTCAGTGAGCCCGAATGCGCCGATCATTTTTCCGGATGCCAGGGGTGTAAGAAACTGCTGTTTCTGCTTTGTTGTCCCGAAATTGTTAAGGCTTTCACACACAATGGAATTCTGCACCGACATCACCACGGAGGTGGAGGCACAGGAATAAGCGATTTCAGACAATGCCAGCACATAGGACACGGTATCGGCGGATTCTCCGCCATATGCTTCGGGCACCATCATGCCCATGAGACCGAGCTCTCCCATCTGCTTGAAATTCCCGGCCGGAAATTCCTTGGTCCGGTCCCGTTCCGCCGCCGTGGGGGCAATCACTTTTCTGGAAAACTCCCGAACCATGTTCCGGATCATTTTCTGTTCATCAGTCAATTTAAACAGCATGGTCTGCCACCTCCATTGTCAGGGAACGTAAACCACCACAATCAGAACGGCATCCTTTTGAGAAGGATTGCGCAAATCATGTTTGATCCCGGAATTAAAATGCAAAGAATCGCCGGCGGCAAGTTCATTGATATGATCCCCCACCTGCACCTTTACCTGCCCTTCCAGCACATGGACAAACTCTTCCCCCTCGTGCTGGAATCCGACGCCTTCATGCCGGGTGCCGGCTTCCACCACAATGCGAAACGCTTTTAAATGCTTGTTTTTTGCATCAGGGGTCAACGGGGTGTACGCATATTGATCCGTGCGTTTGGTATAGGCCCGGGCCCGTTTTTCCTGGTCTGCTTCCGGGTCTTTGAGCAGAAAATCGGAATCCAGCTGCAAGACCCTGGAAATCTGAAGAAGGGTCCCCACGGACGGCCGTTTTTCACCGTTTTCAATCTGTTTGATCACTTGTTTTGCCAGGCCGGTCTCATTGGCCATGGTATCCAGAGTGACCTTTCTGTCCAGCCGGGCCCGCCGGATTCGCTTTCCGATGGGAACAAAATTGTCTATTTTGGCCATATTCCCTCCTGCCCCGTGGATTTGTCGATCTTAAAAATCCAGGGATTCTGTCTAAACCACCGGTTCGATCCAGTTTTCCGTGTCTTTTGCCGTTCCATACTGGATGGATGTCAATGCCTGGTAAAATTTCATGGCAACAGGTCCCGGGTTGCCGTCACCGATGTGAAGCACCCGGTCTCCATAACAGATTTCGCCCACGGGCGAAATCACAGCCGCCGTGCCGGAGCCGAACACTTCTTTCAGGCGGCCCGAAGCATGGGCATCCAGCACCTCGTCCATGCTGATTTTCCGTTCCGACACGGGCATGCCCCATTTTTTCGCCAGATCGATCACTGAAAACCGGGTGATCCCGGGCAGGATACTGCCCGTGAGATTGGGGGTCACCAGTTCATCATCGATCACAAAAAAGATGTTCATGGCCCCCACTTCCTCCACATATTTTCTTTCCAGCGCATCCAGCCACAACACCTGGGCATACCCCTGTTTTTTGGCAATTTCTCCGGCATTGAGGCTGGCCGCATAATTGCCTGCGGTCTTGAATTCCCCTACCCCGCCGGGAACGGCCCTGACATGATCTTTGGACACCCAGATTTTTACCGGGGCCAGCCCGCCGGCGTAATACGCGCCCACGGAACATAAAATAATAAAAAATTTGAACGTGAACGAGGATCTCACGCCCAGAAACGGATCCGTGGCAATGATAAACGGCCGGATGTACAGGGAGGTGCCCAATGTTTCCGGGATCCAGTCTTTTTCCAGCTTCAGCAGCTGTTTCAACGCATCCATGACAAAGTCGATATCCACTTCCGGGATACACAGGCCCCGGGCCGACCGGTTCAGGCGGTCAAAATTGTCCCTGGCCCGGAACAGCTGGACTTTCTTTTCCGGGGTCTTGTAGGCTTTAAGTCCTTCGAAAATGGCCTGACCATAATGAAACACCATGGCCGCCGGTGACAAAGTGACCGGGGCAAACGGCTCGATGCGCGGGTCATGCCACCCTTTGTCCGTTGAATAATCCATCACAAACATATGATCCGTGAACGCCGTACCGAATCCCAGGTCTTCATCCTTTGGCCGGGTTCCGGCCTGACCGACCCGGGTGACTGCAATTTCCATATTCCTCCTTCTGACACCCCCAAGCATGGGTGCAAACAATTAAAAAATAAATATTTTGGTATAAGACCGTTTCACAATTGCTTTGTCAAGCATATTTTTGTCATAATACCCGGTGAAACCATTAGACAGACCCGTGAATCCGACCGTTTAAAAAAAGGACGACCATGATCAACGAGCTTGAGATACTTGAAAACAAACAGGTTTTGGTGGTGGATGATGAACCCGATATCCTGGAAACCATCACAGAGCTGCTGCACATGTGCCGGGTGGATACGGCGAAGACGTATGATGCGGCCGCAGCCAGACTGGCCGCCACCACCTATGATGCGGCCGTTTTGGATATCATGGGGGTGGATGGGTTCCGGCTTCTGGATATCACCCGCCGTCTGAATCTGCCCACCCTGATGCTCACGGCCCATGCGTTGACCCCTGAAAATCTGAAAACCGCGCTGGAGAAAGGAGCCGATGCCTATATTCCCAAAGAAAAAATGGTGGATATCGGCGTGTTTCTGGCGGATGTTCTGACCGCCCGGGCACAGGGGCGGCAGGCCCACACCGGGTGGTTCACGTTTGTCCGGCCCGTATTTGACCGACTGTTCGGACCGGATTGGCTGAAAAAAATCAGGAAAGGGGAATAGACACCCTGAATTCCGCCCCACGACCGGCATCGGATGTCAGCATCATCTGTCCTCCCATATCCTTGAGCAGGACCATGACCCCGGCCAGGCCCAGACCATGGCTTTCAATGGCGTCTTCAATGGACCCGCCCGTGGTGAAATAGGTATTAAAAATCCGCTGATGGTCGGCATGGGGAATCCCCCGGCCATCGTCTTTCACCCACAAGGTCAGGCAACCGTCCGCGATCACACCCCGGATATCCACCCGTGCGGTCCGATGCTTGAACGCATTGGTCACCAGATTCCGCAGGATCTGCCGGACTTTGGCTGCATCCAGACACACCCGCGCCCTCCAGGTGTCTTTCTGAAAATCCAGGGTCACGCCGGCGTCGGCAATCACCTGCTGCAGGTGCGCATAAGAGCCGGCCTTTCTGACGGCATCCGCCACATTGGGATCGGCCAGATCAAACACTTCCACTAAAACACCGGCCACCAGCGCTGCCACGGAAAACTGAGAACAGACAATAACCCCTTCCCTGGACCGTCCGAGCTCCAGCACGTCGTTCACCAGCCGCTGGGTGGCCAGGGTATTCCGGACAATCCGGTTAAGCACTTTAATCTGCTTTTCCGTCAAAGGCCCATAAGTGTCCTGGCGGTCCAGCAGAGACCGGGCCCCGGCATTGATCACGGATATCGGCACCTTGAGATCATGAATGAGAATCTCGGTTTTGATATTGGAGTCAGGTATCTTGTTCATCACCTCTTAAAATCCTTGCAATTTGATTCAATGATTTTATATAGTGGCAACAACGCATCACCCGAACGTTATACGAAGATACGTGAATCTTGTAAAGCCTTTTGGAGTTTTTATGACGGATCGTGATGTTCATACGGCCGGACTTGAAGAAAAGATCCAGGCACTGGAAGAAGAAAACCGGCTGCTGCGAAATATCATATACAAAGCCCCGATCCCGATTTTCGTCATTGACCGTCAGCACAGAATCAGCCATTTCAACCAGGCCCTGGAACAATTGAGCGGATTTGATGCCAAAGACATGATCGGCACTTGTCTGCAGTGGAAAGCTTTTTATGCCAAAAAACGGCCGGTCATGGCGGATTTGATCATTGACAACGCCCCGGCGGACCAGATCCTTGCCTTGTACGGTCCCAAATACAAAAAAGCACTGGCCAACGAATCGGTTTTTGCGGCCACCGATTTTTTTCCGGACTTGCCGCCGGCCGGAAAATGGCTGTTTTTCTCGGCAGCCGGGGTGTTTGACGACAACGGCCACATCGCCGGAGCCGTGGAAACCCTCCAGGACGTCACCACAGAAAAAGCCAGGGAACAGGAAGTATATGAGCTTTACCAGACCTATCACCAGGTGCTGGAATTCATCCCCTACCCCATTATTCTTTACGATGTCAACGGGCATGTCACCTATGTGAACCCGGCGTTTTCCAGTGTGTTCGGCTGGGCGTTGAAAGAGATCAAAGGCCGGCCACTGGAGTTTGTGCCCGATCACCTGAAACAGGAAACCGGCCGGATGCTGGACCGGTTCAGGCAGGACCAGCGGATTACGCGGTATGAAACCAAACGGCTCACCAAAGACGGCCGAACACTGGATGTGGTGATCTGGGCCGCCTCCTGTACCTGGTCCCCGGACCGGTCCGGAGAGCATTTCGTGATTTTACGGGATATCACAAAAGAAAACCGGCTGGCCGCCAACAACCGGACGATTATGCGCATCAGCGCGGCCCTGCCCGAATATCCGGAGCTCGAGGATCTCATGGATTACATCACCAAAGAGATCAAGGGGCTGCTTCACACGGAAGGGGCCGTGGTTCTTTTGTACGATGAAATCAAAAATGATCTGTTTTTTGTCGGCGCCTCCTATGATGACTCGGACACGGAACAGCGGGCCAGAAAAATCCGGTTTGCCCTGGATGAAGTGCTGGCCGGAAAAGTGCTGAAAACCGGCAAACCCGCCGTGAACAACCAGGCGGACCGGTCAAAGGACCTGTATCCGGAACGCGACCGGAAAATGGGATACAAGACAAAAAGCATTATGTGTGTGCCCATTCGAAGCGACAGCCGCATCACTGGAATTTTATGTGCCATCAATAAAAAACAGAACGTGTTTGACGACAATGACCTGGAATTGATGACCCTGATCGCCGGTACCGTGGGGATCTCCATTGAAAACGCCCGGTTTGCCCAGGCCCTGAAAGAAGCATACCTGGATGTGGCGTCCATGAACCGGGCCAAAGACAAGGCCATCAACCATCTGTCCCATGAATTAAAAACCCCGGTGGCCGTACTCACCGGATCATTGCAGATTCTGAAGAAAAAACTGTCTGAACTGCCCCGGATCAAGGCCGCATCCACCCTGGATCGGATCCAGCGGAACCTGAACCGCATTGTACAGATTCAGGAGGAAACCGCAGATATCATGGACAAGAAAACCTATGGGGCCAAAGACATGCTCCAGGTGATGGTGCAAACCTGCAAAGACGAGCTGGCCACCTTGATTGAGCAGCATCTGGATGAAGAAGATCCCATGGAAGTCGTCACGGCGGTCATTGAAAAAGAGTTCAGTTCACCGGCATCAAACATCCACACAATTCATATGAACGCCGCGTTTGACCATGTGTTTGACAGGTTAAAACCCTTGTTCGCATTCAGGGATCTGGACATTGTTTTAAATATCCAGGACAACCTGCCCGACCTTTGCCTGCCCGTGGATGTTTTTGAAAAAACCGTGACCGGATTGATCAAAAACAGCATTGAAAACACCCCGGACCAGGGCCGCATTGAAATTTCGATGCAGCACAAAGAAGACAACATCGTCTTTACCGTCCATGATTTCGGGGTCGGCATCGAAACCCAGGACCAGAAACGCATTTTTGAAGGTTTTTTTTCAATTCAGAAGACTGCGGATTATTCCACCAAAACGCCGTACGATTTTAATGCCGGGGGCAAAGGAGTGGATCTTTTACGCATCAAACTGTTTGGCGACCGGCTGGGATTTTCCATTCATATGGCATCCAGCCGGTGCCGATTTCTGCAGGAACCATACAATGAGATCTGCCCGGGAAACATTTCTCAGTGCCGTTTCTGCAAGGATATATCCGATTGCCTGAATTCCGGATATTCCACTTTTACCGCCTGTTTTTCCTGTAAGAAAAAAAGTTGAAAAAACCCTTTGACAAACGGGAACCAATTGAATTACAACTAAAGTTGTAGCGAGACTGAGCGCTCGTTCTGAATTGAACCCGGACATTTGAACTGACTTTTAGCAGCTTTTCGTACCAGACAGAACAAGTATTGGCAAACGCTTTTTCCAGGGGGGGATACATGAACCAGCCACACCAGTTACGCTTTTTCGACATTTACGAAAAAAACGCCCGGCTTTTGAAACATGATCCCGCCCTGATATGGCAAGGTCAGCCCATCAGCCATGCCGATCTGTTTGATCAGACCATCCGCCTGGCAACAGGGCTGTCCTTTCTGTCTCCTGGAACCCGGGTAGCGTTGCTGAGCCGGAACCATCCGGTTTTTTTCCATCTTTTCGGGGCCGCATCCGCGCTGAACCTGACGCTGGTTTTGATCAACCGGCGCTTGTCCGACACAGAAATTCAACACATTGTTGAAGACACAACCCCTCAAATTCTCATCTGCGACAACGATATGGCACCCCTTGGATCCCGCCTGGTTTCCCGGTACCCGTTTCTGGACCAGTACCGGGTGGTGGAAGGCCCTGATGAAACCCTGTCCTCGTGGTATCAGGCCCCGGACGATTTTTCGCCCGTACCCGTATCTGATAATGACCCGTATATCATCATCCACACGGCCGCAGTCCAGGGCAGACCCAGAGGGGCGGTGCTGAGCCAGACAAACATCTTACTGTCCAACATGCAGATGATTCATTATTACGGTTTGACACGTTCGTCCTGCCTGGCCAATATTCTGCCTTTGTTTCACATCATGGGGGTGAACATGGCGCTGGCCACGCTTCAGGCCGGCGGAAAAAACGTAATTCTGGAAAAATTTGATCCCGTGGACACCCTCACGGCTGTCCAGGATCTCAAAGTGACGCATTTCGGCTCTTTCCCGCCCATATTGACCCGACTGCTGGACGTCATGGACACGCATTCCTATGACTATGATCTGACCGGTCTTGAGATCGCAGCCGGCCTGGATGCCCCCGACACGGTCAAACGATGGGAAGCTGCGACCCATACCCCCTTCTGGACCATGTACGGCCAGACGGAAACCGCAGGATTGATCACGTTTGCCCCTTATTCTAAACGGCCCGGATCCGCCGGTGCCATTTCGCCGCTGGTGGATATTAAAATAGCCGACGACCTGGACCGGGAACAGCCCATGGGTGAAACCGGAGAAATTCTGGTCAAAGGCCCGCTGGTGTTCCAGGGCTACTGGAATGCCCCGGATTTAACCGCCCACACCTTCAGGAACGGGTGGCACCATACCGGCGATCTGGGGATGATCGATGCGGACGGATTTCTGCATTTCAAAGGCAGAAAAGCGGAAAAGGAACTGATCAAGCCGGGGGGTGAAAACGTGTTTCCCGCAGAAGTGGAACAGGCCATCATGCAGCATGACGCCGTCAAAGAAGTGTGTGTATTCGGGGTGCCGGATCCTGAGTTCGGCGAAGGCATCAAAGCGGTCTGCTGCCTGCATCCGGACCGGACATTGACGGCGGATGCGTTGATCCGGTTCACGGGATCCGTGATCGCGGGTTACAAAAAACCCCGGTATGTGCAGTTCATTCCCGACCTTCCCAAAACCGACAACGGCACCATTGACCGGGAAAAAATAAAACAGCAGTTTTCATAACCCCCATTACATGAAAAGGCTTTTTTCCAATAACCCACAGCATTTGGATACTTTATGGCCCAATTAAACATTTCAGACGTGACTCTTTCTTTTGGCGGGCTCAAGGCATTGTCCCATGTGGACATGACCATTGAGCCCGGACTGATCACCTCCATCATCGGGCCCAACGGGGCGGGTAAAACCAGCATGCTCAACTGCATCTCCGGATTTTATCACCCCACAAAAGGGAAAATCATTTATAAGGATAAAGACCTGAGCCATGCCTCCCCCCACCAGGTCTCCACCATGGGAATTGCCCGGGCCTTCCAGAACCTGGAGCTGTTTTCAGGGTTGTCCGTGCTGGACAATCTGCTTTTGGCCCGGCACCAGAACCTGACCTATTCCCTTTTTCATGCGGCTGTTTTTTTCGGCAAAGCCTCCCGGGTGGAAGCGGAAAACAGAAAATTTGTGGAAGATATCATCGATTTCATGGAGCTGGAACCCTACCGCAAAAACCAGGTGGGCAACCTGAGCTACGGGATCCAGAAAAAAGTGGAGGTGGCCCGGGCCCTGACCCTGGATCCTGAAATACTGCTGCTGGACGAACCCATGGCCGGCATGAACATTCAGGAAAAAGAAGACATTGTCCGGTTTGTCATGGATATCCAGAAAGAACGCAACGTCACCGTGGTGCTGGTGGAACATGATCTCGGGGTGGTCATGGACATTTCCGACCGGATCTATGTGCTGGATTTCGGACAGGTGATCGGATCCGGCACCCCGGACGAGGTTGCCAACAATTCCAAAGTCATTGATGCCTATATCGGGGAGGACTGATCACCATGAGTAACAATGAACACCTGCTGAATTTCTCCATCCCCCAGCTGCTGCGGTGGCGGGTGGCTGAATCTCCCAAACGCACAGCTCTCCGGGAAAAAGATTACGGCATCTGGAATGCCTATACCTGGGAAGAATATTATGATTATGTGCGGAAAACCGGCATGGGGCTGCGGGCCATGGGCCTGGGCAAGGGAGATACCATTGCCATTATCTCGGACAATATCCCGGAACTCTTGTTTGTTGCCATCGGCGGCCATGCCATCGGTGCCATATCCGCCGGCATCTACCAGACCACCATGCCGGCGGAGATCGCCCAGATCATCCAGTACCTGAAAGTGTCTGCCGTGTTCTGCGACAACCAGGAACAGGTGGACAAAGTCAAAGAGGTCCGGGACCAGATTCCCAATGTCAAAAAAGTCATTTTTGAAGACCCCCGGGGCATGCGCGATTACATGTCCGATGACTGGTTCGTCAATATCCGGGATCTGTTTGAAATGGGAGATGCGGCCCATGCCAAAGACCCGGACCTGTTCGAGTCCCTGGTGGACCAGGGCAAACCCGAAGATGTCTGCCATTTGTGTCTGACCTCTGGCACCACAGGGCTGCCCAAGGGCACCATGATGACCCATAAAAACTATATCAACATGGGGGTTAGAATCACCCAGGTGGATCCCCTGGAAGAAACGGATGAATATGTCTCATTTCTGCCCTTTGCCTGGATCGGGGAACAGATGAACTCATTTGGTGTGGCCATGGCCACGGGGATCACCATCAATTTTCCGGAATCCGTTGAAACCGCCATGTCGGATTTAAAAGAGATCGGCCCCCATTTCATGTTCGGGGCCCCCAGGATCTATGAAGGCATCCGGTCGGAGATCTGGCTGAAAATCGACCAGTCCTACTGGTTCAACAAACTGATGTATAACTATTTTATCCGGGTCGGCATTACGGCGGCCGGGTACCGCATGACCGGGAAATCCATGTCGGCGATGCTCCGGTTCAAAGCCTGGCTGGGCAAACAGTTCATATTCCGGCCCCTGGTGAACCAGATCGGGCTTTTGCGCCTGCGGCGGGCCTATACGGGCGGGGCCGCCCTGGGACCGGAACTGTTCACCTTTTACCAGGCCATCGGGGTCAACCTCAAACAGATTTACGGCCAGACCGAAATCACGGGGATTGCCTACATGCACAGAGACGGGGATATCCGGCCTGAAACCGTGGGCAAGCCCCTGCCGGGCACGGAGTGCAAAATTGCCGATGACGGGGAGATCCTGTCCCGATCCCCCTCCGTATCCCCCGGATACTTTGAACTGCCGGAAAAATCCAAAGAACTGCTGGAAGGCGGATGGCTGCATTCCGGCGATGCCGGATTCATAGATGAAAACGGGCACCTGGTGGTCATTGACCGGGTATCTGATGTGATGCACAACAACAAAGGAGAGATGTTTTCTCCCATGTTCCTGGAAAATGCCCTCAAGTTCAGTCCTTATATCAAAGAAGCCGTGATTTTCGGCAACAAAAAGGATTTTGTGGCGGCCCTCATCAACATCGATCCCATTGTGGTGGGAAAATGGGCCGAAGACAGAGGCCTTTCCTACACCACCTACATGGATCTGTCCAAGAAAAAGGAGGTGGCAGACCTGATCATGGCACAGGTGATCGATGTCAATTCCAGAGCGGAAAAAGCGCATTTTAAAATCAGGCGGTTTGCCCTGCTGTACAAGCTGCTGGATGTGGATGACGGCGAGTTGACCAAAACCGGCAAAATCCGCCGCAAATTTGTACAGGAGCGGTATCAGAACCTGTATGAGGCCCTGTATGATGAAAAAGTGGACACAAAAGAGGTCGAAGCGTCCTTCCAATACCAGGACGGGCAGTCGACCCTGGTTAAAACCCGGATCGCATTTTACACGGTGAAAGGAGTGTGATGAGTTATTTTTTTCAAATTGTAGTCAGTGGCATCGTAGTGGGCTCCATCTATGCCCTGGCCGCCCTGGGCCTGGTACTGGTCTACAAATCCAGCCGGGTGGCCAATTTCGCCCACGGCCAGATCATCGCTGCGGGTGCGTTTATCACCTTTTTCCTCACCGTCCGGCTGGGAGTGCCCATCTTTTTTTCCTTTCTGGCCTCCATGCTCATCACCTTTTTTCTGGCCATGAGTGTGGAAAGAATCTTTTTAAGACGGCTCATCGGAGAACCCATCATCTCGGTGATCATGGTCACCATCGGGCTGGCATCCATTTTTGACGGGCTCATCTACCTGACCCCCTTCGGGTCGGAAAATTTTTCATTCCCCACATTTCTTCCCACGGAATCCATTGTCGTGGGCGGGGTATCCATTTCCTGGACCCAGCTGGTGGGGGTGATCATCACCTTTGTGCTCATCGGGTGCTTTTCCTGGTTTTTTAAAAAATCCACGGTGGGGATCTCCATGCGGGCTGTGTCGGACGACCAGTTCGGCGCCATGTCCGTGGGCATCTCCGTGCCCCGGGTGTTCGCACTGGCCTGGGCCACGGCCGGGCTGTCCGCGGCTGCGGCCGGGTGCATTATCGGCAACATCACAGGGTTGAATTTTGAAACCCTGCATGCTTTCGGCATCGTGGTGTTCCCCGTGGTGATCTTAGGGGGCCTGGATTCTATTTTAGGGGCCGTGGTGGCCGGCATCATCATGGGTCTGATCCAGCAATTTGCCTCCGGATACCTGGACGGTAATTTCGGGCTCAACGGCACCGGCGATGTCATGCCCTATATTATTTTGTTGATCATTCTTCTTTTCAAACCCCATGGATTGTTCGGTATCCATGAAATCGAGCGGGTGTAGCCTATGTCACAGAACCGGTGGTTAGCAACAGGAAACTTTTTCACCTCCTACAAACAAGAGCAGCGAACCTTTTTCACCCACCTGGACCGGACCATTTTCACCTGTTTTCTGGTCATTCTGTTCGGGTGGCCCCTGGTATTTGAAATCAGCAACAAGTACATGCTGGTTTTGGATAATATTCTGATCGCCATTGTGGCGGTCATGGGCCTGAATCTTCTGCTGGGGTTTGCCGGGCTGATCTCCATCGGCCATGCTGCATTCGTGGGGATCGGTGCCTATAGCGTGGCATCCGTATGTCAGGTCATCGGGGAAAACCATGTCATCGTCACCCATTTCTGGCCCGTGCTCATTGTGTGTGCCGGGATTATGGGGGCGATTTTCGGAGCGTTTGTGGGGCTGCCGGCCCTGCGGCTCAAACATCTGTACCTGGCCATTGCCACATTGTCGTTCCAGATGATTTTTGAGTGGTTCATCCAGTTCATGAGCTTTTTCAACCAGGGCCAGACCATCTATGTGGGACGGGTTCACTGGTTTACCGGCCAAGTGGGCAGAAGCGACCATTACCTGTTCTGGTACTATATCATTTTAACCCTGGTGGTGGTCCTGGGGTTCGGGGTCAGAAATCTGCTGAAAACCAAATACGGTCGGTGCCTGGTGGCGGTCAGAGACAATGACCGGGCCGCGGATGCCATGGGCATGAACCCGGGGCTCACCAAGGTGTATGCCTTTGCCCTGGCCGGATTTTTTGCGGGTGTGGCCGGGGCGCTGCATGCCTATCTCTACCGGGGAGTGGGGTTTGAATCCTTTACCCTGCACGCGTCTGTCGGATATCTGGCCATGGCCATTGTGGGGGGCTTAGGCACGCTGAACGGGATTTTCTGGGGACCCGTGGCCATCAAATTCTTAGACATTCAGGTCGAGCAGTTTTCGGAATTTGTGGGACAGTATC
The DNA here is from genome assembly GCF_000421285.1 of Desulfotignum balticum DSM 7044. Taxonomy (GTDB): domain Bacteria; phylum Desulfobacterota; class Desulfobacteria; order Desulfobacterales; family Desulfobacteraceae; genus Desulfotignum; species Desulfotignum balticum. The sequence goes on along the minus strand of NZ_ATWO01000001.1, from coordinate 1,263,238 downwards.
TGACCTCTGCCCCGAATGTGGCCACGGCCTTGAAGCCGTTGAGTTTTGGTCTGGTCATTGTGCTGTTTCTGATGTATGAGCCCCGGGGGATCGCCAACTGGTGGCGCATTGTGAAATCCTACACCAAGCTGTGGCCGTTCCGCTACTGACCGGTTTTGGAACATGCCGCCGCTTTAACCATATTGCAGGTCAACACCCAAATTCAAGGAGGGACGTACCATGAAAAGCAAGGCCACATTATTTTTCAACGCATTTTTGGTTATTGTGTTCGTGTTAGCATTCACCCTGCCGGCAAGTGCCGGCAAAACATACAAACTCGGGATGTCACTGGCCATCACCGGCCCGACATCCGATGCGGGAAACCCCTATGCCAAAGGGGCGGAAGACTGGTTCAAATTTGTCAATGAAACCGATTATCTGGGAGACGGTGACAAAATCGACTGCCCCATCCGGGATGACCAATACAAAAATGACACCACCAAGCGGTTTTTTGAAGAATTTCTGGATGACGGGATCCTGATTTTCTTAAGCTACGCCACGGGCGGCAACCTGGCATTGAAAAGAGATTTTGAAGAAGTGCAGATTCCGGTGATTCCCGCCTCCTATCATGAAGGCCTGATTGTGGATGCCAATTATACCTTCATGCCTGTGGCCACGTATTCGGAAAATGCCGTGGGGCTGGCGGAATATATCACGGAAAACCATCAGGGAGACAATATCCCCCAGGTCGCTTTTTTTATTCATCCTTCCGCCTTCGGCAGAGGCCCTCTGGAGGACACCCAGAAAGCCATTGCCGAAGGCATGAAAATCGAAATCGTTGAAGTGGTGGAACACGGCACGGATCTGGATAACACGGCCATGCTCCAGCGCCTGGTCAGCAAAGGGGTACAGTATGTGATCTGTCAGACCGTTCAGACTCCGGTGGCCACCATGCTCACCGATGCCCAGAGACTGGGAGTCACGGCCGGCTCTTTTGGTGAAAAAGGCAAGCTCACTTTCCTGGGGGCCCACTATACGGGTGGGTCGGATCTGATCGCTCTGGCCGGCACGGCCACGGAAGGATACATCTGGGCCGATTCCTACAACCTGACCTCGGAAAACAACGAAGGGGCCAAAAAACAGCTGGAACTGGCCAAACGATATGACCGGGACGACAAGGCTGCCAACTCCCATAACTATGGTGCCGGAATTCTGGCGGCACAGATTGCCACGGAAGCCATTAAAATGGCCAAATCCGCCGACCTGAAAGTCACCCGGGAAAACCTGTATAAAATGTTGCAGAAAATGAATTTCAACTCGTTTGTGGCTGCCGGGCCGGTGACCTACTCGGAAACCGAACGGATCGGGGTGGATGTCCAGAACATTTACATCGCCCAGGACGGGGTATTCAAAAAAATCCAGTCCTTTGAATCCCAGTATATCCAGAAAGTCCGGGCCGGCCGGTAAACAAAAAACATATCCTGCCAAAACGCTTAATCAGGACACGGGAGCGTTTCTGGCAGGATCAACCCCAAGCAAAAGAAAGCGCATATGGAAACCAATCTGCTGGAAGTCAACAATATTGAAGTGGTCTACAATGACATCATCCAGGTGCTGCGGGGGGTGAGTCTGTCTGTTCCCAAGGGCAGCATTGTGGCGCTGCTGGGCACCAACGGGGCCGGCAAAACCACGACCCTGCGGGCCATTTCCGGGCTCCTGAAACCGGAGAACGGGGCCATCAGAGAAGGCCATATCACCTTTGACGGCACTGACACTACCCATAAAATGGGCACGGATGTGGTGAAACTCGGAGCCGTGATGGTGCCTGAAGGCCGCCGGGTATTCAAACACCTGACCGTGAGCGAGAATATCATTGTGGGTTCCATTACCCGGAAAGACGGGGCTTCCGCCATCAAAAAAGACAATGATCTCATGTACAAACATTTCCCCCGGCTCTCCAATGTCACCAACCGTATGGCCGGATACAGCTCCGGCGGCGAACAGCAGATGATCGCCATTGCCAGGGCACTGATGGCGGCTCCCAAGATGCTTATGCTGGACGAACCCTCTCTGGGCCTGGCCCCGCTGCTGGTCAAAGAAATATTTGACAATATCCAGCGCATCAACAAAGAACTGTCCACCACCATCCTGGTGGTGGAGCAGAACGCCAAGGTGGCCCTGGCAGTTTCCGACTATGCCTATATCATGGAATCTGGTAAAATCGTGCTGGAAGGCCCCTCCAAAGAACTGCAGAACAACCCGGATGTCAAAGAATTTTATATGGGCATTACCAAAGGGGGCGGACGGAAATCCTTTAAAGATGTAAAATCTTATAAACGGCGCAAACGCTGGATGTAGACCTCAAAAAAACAGTTTAGGAGCATAACATGAAAATTCTGGTGGGATATGACGGCGGAGAAGAAGGACGTCTGGCCCTGGCCCTGGCACGGGACACAGCAGTGTTCCACAACGCCTTTGTGCATGTGATCACCTCCATGGAAGGGGGGTCTTCGGAAAAACAGGCGGATATCCAGACAGCGGAGAAAAACCTGAATTTCGCCAAAAGCCTTCTGGCGCACGCCCATATCCAATGTGACTGCCAGCAGAGCGTCCGGGGCATGTCCGCTGGAGAAGATCTGGTAAAATTTGCCGAAGAAAATGAGATCAACCAGATTTTTCTGGGAATCCGGAAAAAATCCCGGGCACAGAAAGCCATTTTGGGGTCCACGGCCCGGTACGTGATCCTCAAGGCCCCCTGCCCGGTCACAACCGTGAAGTTCGATCTGGACACCATCTCCACCCAGGACCTGATCAAAGACCGCCGCATCCTGGTGGTGGATGACGAACCCGACATATTAGAGACCATTGAAGAACTCATGGATATGTGTATCTTAGATACGGCCGTTTCTTTTGAGGCAGCCAGAAAAAAACTGGATGAATCCATCTATGATCTGGCCATTCTGGATATTATGGGCGTCAGGGGCTATGACATCCTGACGCTGGCCAAAGAAAAAAACCTGCCCGCCCTGATGCTCACGGCCCATGCCCTGACACCGGAAAATCTGAAGGAATCCATCACAAAAGGGGCGGATGCCTATATTCCCAAAGATGAACTGGCCAATCTGCCCACCCATGTGGCAGATGTCCTCCGGAACCGGATCCAGGGGAATCAGGGGTATGGGGCCTGGTTTTCCAAACTCAAACCGTTTTTTGATAAATCCTTTGGATCGGGCTGGCAGGAAAAAGACAAAAATTTCTGGAAATCCTTTAACGACAAATACGGCAGATAAATTATTTTCCTTTTTTTCTGATTGTGCTACAAGGACAGCATGAAAAAATATTATACGCACACGCAACCGGCTTTGGTCTGTATCTTTTTTTCTGTCTGTTTTTTTCTGTGTGCCTGTGCTTCGGATACGGAAAAAAAGGAACAATTTTTATCCCAGGGACAGACATTTCTTGAAAAAGGCGAATTCGGCAACGCCGTGATTCAGCTGAAAAATGCCATAGACATCGACCCCGAATCTATCCGGGCATGGGAAATGCTGGCCCAGGCATATCTTAAAACGGGAGACACCCAGCAGGGATTCAGCAGTCTGTTGCGCCTGGAGCAGATCGATCCTAACAACCTGGATACTGTGACCCAGGTGGCATCTTTTTATCTGCTGGCCCAGCAGACCCAGGAAGCGGAAACCCGGGTAAACCGGGTACTGGCTGAGCAGCCAAACCATATTCCGGCCTTGTATCTGAAAGCGGGGATTCTGAGCCGGGACCCGGCAAACCTGGATCAGATTGCCGATATTTATGAAAAAATACTGGCGATCGATACCCGGCAACCCAAAGCATACCTGGCTTTGGCCAGAATTTATGCGGCCAGGTCCGAGTTCACGGCGGCAGAAACCAGCTTGAAAACCGCGCTGGAGCTGGAACCTGAATCCGCACGCGTGTATAAAACCCTGTTTGATTTTTATCTTTCCAGAGGGGATACACCTGCAGCGGAAGCCGTCATTGAAAATTACATCAACCAAGCCCCCGCAGATCCGGAACCCCATACATTTCTGGGAAGTTTTTACCTGACACGCAATGATTTTGAAAAAGCGGAAGATCAGTTTGATTCCGCATTGAAAAAAGATCCTGAAAATCTGAACGCGCATATGTTGATGGCGGATTTGTATGTGCGTCAGTCCAGAATCGATGATGCCACCGCTTATATCCGCCAAGCCATGGACCTGGCACCGGAGAATCATGGGGTGTTGACCGCATGTGCGGAATTTTATTTTTCTTTGAATAACATCCTTCGATCCCAGGAGATCGTGGATGAAATTTTGAGTCAACGACCGGGTTTTTTCCCTGCCAGAATACTGAAAGGAAAAATTCTGGCGGAAAAGAATGAACTGGATGCTGCGGCCGCCATTTTCCGGAAAATGATCCAGGAAGATCCGGAATCCGGTCAAGCCTATTACCTGCTGGGGTCCGTACTGGAAAAAGCTAATGATTCTGCCCAGGCCAAGGCCATGCTGTCCACGGCCATCGAAAAAGCCCCTTATCTGTATCAGGCCCGCCTGCTTCTGGGAGAAATCCATTTCCAGGAAGGGGATATCGCGCTGGCAAAAGACCATGCCGGACAGGTACTCAAACAAGTGCCCAACCATTATCATGCCGGTATCCTGCTGGGAAATACATTGCTGGAAACCCAGGACATTCCGGCGGCCCGAACTGTTTTTGAACAGCTCATACAATCCACACCGGACAACCCTGTGGCTTTGTATCGGCTGGGAATCCTGGAACGGTCTGAAAAAAATTATGACCGGGCAGTCACTTACCTGAACCAGGCCTTAGACATCGATCCGGATCTTATGGATGTATTTTCCGGTCTGATCACCGTTTATGCCCTGCAGCAAAAATTTGAACAGGCGATTGCCCGCTGTGACGAACATCTTGCCGCAAGAGGGGAGGATCCCATGGTGGCCGCCGTGATTCTCAATCTCAAAGCCAACATCCTTCTGGCGGACAACCAGCTGGAAAACGCCGTCACAACCTATGAACAGGCCATATTGAAAAATCCCTCATATGTCACCCCCTATCTGAGCCTGGGAAAAATATACACGGCCCAAGCGCGGTTTCAAGAGGCGATTCAGACCTATACCGCCCTCATTGAAAAACGTCCGGATCAGGCTTCGGCCCATACGCTGATCGGCACGCTATACGAAAACAAAGGGCAATTCGATCTGGCACAAACCCATTACAAGACGGCCCTGGAAATCGATCCGGATCTCATCCCGGCGCTTAATAACCTTGCTTACCTGTATGCGGAACAGGGGATTCACCTGAACCAGGCCCTGGATATGGCCCGGCAGGCCAGACGTCAAACCCAGCAGGCACCGGCTGTCATGGATACATTGGGATGGGTTTATTTTAAAAAAAGTTTGTTTGACAGCGCGGCCATGGAATTTACAGCCGCCATTGACATTGACCCGTCAAACCCCGTGTTTTTCTATCACCTGGGACGGGCCCGCCTGGAACAGGGGCGGACCGATGATGCCAGAGACGCCTTTGAAACGGCGTTATCGCTTCAATCGGATTTCAAGGGAGCCGAATCCGCCCGAAAAATTCTGGCAGACCTGTAAAAAAACGGGTTCAAACCACACACACGGCATCCGGGAACCGGGTCAGGCGATCCAGCCCGGCATCCGTGACAACCCAGGTGTTTTCAATTCCCACCACCCCTTTGCCCGGCACCACCACCTTGGGTTCCAACGCCAGGGTCATCCCCGGTACCAGGGTCTGGGTCTGCCCTTTGGCAATAAAGGGGAATTCATCCAGTTCAATGCCCAATCCATGGGCGGTAAACCGGATTTTCGGATGGAACGCGCCCATGAAAAAATCGCCATATCCCAGATCATCGGCCATGGCAATCATCTGATCATACAAATCCCCTGTCACAGCCCCGGGCACGGCTGCGGTTCGAACGGATTCCTGAATGGTCAGCATGGCTTCATGGGCTTTTTGCAGGTCATCGGGCAGCGGTCCCAAAGAAAAAATCCGCGTATGATCCGCCAGATATCCGTCCAGGGAAAACACATAATCCACCAGCACGGGTTCGTTGGGCCGGATCACATCCCGGCCCGGGCCCTGGCCGATACTGGGATTGAGCCCGGCACCGGCCGTGGGAGAGGCAAACGCGCCCGGCACGGCCGCAGCCGCACCGCACATGATATGCCCGTAAAACAGATGATTGTCCCACAACCGCATGCGGATCAATCCCTGGTGGCCCAGTTTTCTGGCATAAGCTTCCAGAAGCCCGGCCAGTTCGATCTCCGGCATGCCGGGCCGGATCAGTTGTGTGACCTGTTCCGCTACCCGGTCCGCCATCAGCCCGGCCCGCTGCATACATTGAATTTCAAATTCGGATTTCACGGCCCGCTGGGACCGGATCTCAAAAGACACATCCTGGATATGCGATGTATTGAAAATCTCTTTAAACATCAGATACTGGGCTGCCGGGAGCACATCCAGTTCCAGCCCCAGGGTTTCAGGCAACCCCAAGCCCTGTTGCGAGAGAATGTCCGGAATTTTTTTCGGACTCAGCACCGGGATCACGGGCAAACGGGCTTCCGCTTTGGCCCGCTCCACACTTTTAAACACCATGAATACGGCATCCCCGTCTTCCGGCACATACAGCCATCCGTTCTGGGTGGTGCCCGTGTAGTAAAACAGATCGGCTTTCTGGATCACCAGGGCCCCGTCCAGGCCCTGGTTTTTTAACCGGATCTGCAAATCACGGATCCGGGCGGACAATTCTTTACCTGGAACAATATGACACAATTGATCATTGATAGTCATAAAAGCCCTTGCCGGTCTTTCTTCCCAGCCAGCCCACTTCCACATATTTTCTGAGCAACGGGCAGGGCCGGTATTTGGAATCTTTAAATCCGTCGTACAAAGTTTCCATGATGGCCAGGCAGGTATCCAGACCGATGAGGTCCGCCAAGGCCAAAGGACCCATGGGATGATTCATGCCTAAGCGCATCACCGTGTCGATATCTTCTGCTTTGCCCACGCCCTGGTACAGACAGAACACGGCTTCATTGATCATGGGCAGCAAAATCCGGTTGGCGATGAACCCCGGATAATCACTGGCTTCAGCAGGGGTTTTGCCGAATTTCTCAGACAGTTTCCAGGTGATGTCAAAGGTCTCATCGGACGTGGCAATGCTCCGGATCACTTCCACCAGCTTCATCACGGGCACGGGGTTCATGAAATGCATGCCGATGACCTTGTCCGGCCGGGAGGTCTGGGCCGCGATCCGGCCGATGGGAATGGACGAGGTGTTGGTGGACAAAATCACATGTTCCGGACAGATTCTGTCCAGGTCCTTGAAAATATTGAACTTCAGATCTTCGCGCTCCACAGCGGCTTCCACCAGAAAATCCACTTTGGCCATATCATTGAGATCCGTGGTGGTGGTAATCCGACCCAGAATGGCGGTTTTATCCGCGTCTTTGATCTTTTCTTTTTTGACCATCCGGTCCAGATTTTTGGTGATGGTTGCCATGCCGTTATCACAAAATTCCTGCTTGATATCACTCATGATCACTGACAGGCCGGCAGCCGCTGCCACCTGGGCAATGCCGTTGCCCATCTGGCCGGCACCGATCACACCAAATGTATTTATATCCATTCTATTTTCTCCTGATTATGTGGGTTGACAAAAAGGGTCAGCGATGTACCACCAGGGCCACGGCTTCACCGCCGCCTAAACACAGAGAGGCCAGGCCCTGATGCACATCGCGTTTTTGCATTTCATACAATAACGTGGTCAAAACCCGGGTCCCGGACGCACCAATGGGGTGGCCCAGGGCCACGGACCCGCCATTAACGTTCACGATGGCCGGATCCAGTTCCAGCACCTTGTTGATGCCGGCAGAAGATCCGGAAAACGCCTCGTTGATCTCGAACAGATCGATATCATTAATCTTGATACCTTCTTTTTTCAATACTTTGGGAATGGCATAAATCGGGGCCATGAGCACATATTTCATGTCAATACCAAAAGAGGCCTGGGCCCCGATCTTCGCCATGACCGGGCATCCCAGTTCCCTGGCTTTTTCCTCGCTCATGACCACCACGGCAGACGCACCGTCGGAAATAATGGATGCATTGCCGGCCGTTCCTTTGCCCTCTTTTTTAAATGCTGGCTTCATGTTGGACAGCCGCTCAAACGAGGTTTCCTGGGGACACTCATCCGTGTCAAATATGATGGGGTCCCCTTTGCGCCGGGGCACGCTCACAGGCATGATCTCATCTTTGAACCGTCCGGAAGCCACGGCTTCATTGGCCCGGCGGTAGGATTCCGCCGCATACCGGTCCTGGTCCTCTCTGGATACCTCCCAGCGCTCGGAACACAGTTCATTGGACATGCCCATGTGGAAATCATTGACAATGTCCCACAGCCCGTCATGGATCATGTGGTCTTCGATACGGCCGGGCCCCATGCGGTGCCCCCACCTGGCCTTTTCCATGTAATACGGGGCCATGCTCATGGTCTCCATGCCGCCGGCCACCACCACCTCCGCATCATTGCACTGGATGGCCTGGGCCGCCAGCATCACGGCTTTCAGAGATGATCCGCACACCTTGTTCACGGTAATGGCTTCCACTTCCCAGGGCAGTCCGGCCTTGACCACGGCCTGCTTGGCCGGGTTCTGGCCGTAGCCGCAGGGCAGCACCATGCCCATGATGCATTCGTCCACCCGGGAAGATTCAATGCCGGCCCGGGTGATGGCTTCCTTGATTACCATCCCTCCCAGATCCGTAGCGCCCAGAGTACTCAACGTCCCGCCGAAACTGCCCAGAGGCGTTCGGACGGCACTGACGATGACTGCGTTCTGCATGGGTCGGTCTCCTTATATTTATATATCATTATTCGCTATATTGCAGCTGCAATGTATCAAGTGATGTGGCTGATTGCAAGCTTTTATCCAATGTAAAGGGCCTTGGTCCTTGTGAGTTTTGAATCCCGGCTCTCAGAATATGTGATCGGCATGCTTACATGTTCCGGCGGTACTTGCCCCCCACCTCATACAGCGCCCCGGTAATGGTCCCCAAAGAACAGACCTTCACCGTCTCCATGAGTTCTTCAAACATATTACCGCCATTCAAAGCGGTTTGTTGCAGCCGCTTCAACGCGGCTTCCCGGGCATCTTCATGGGCCGCCTTAAACGCATCCAGCCGTTCCAGCTGGGCGTTTTTCTGTTCTTCCGTCGACCGGGACAGTTCCAGGTGATTGGCCATGTCCGCATAATTTGCATCCGGATCCTCAAAGGTGTTGATGCCGATCAAGGGCAGTTTGCCCGAATGTTTGAGGTGCTCGTAGTACATGGACTCCTCCTGGATCTTGCCCCGCTGGTAACCGGTTTCCATGGCCCCCAGAACCCCGCCCCGCTCCGTGATACGCTCGAACTCCACCAGCACGGCTTCTTCCACCAGATCCGTGAGTTCATCCACGATAAACGATCCCTGAAGCGGGTTTTCGTTTTTGGCCAGGCCCCATTCTCTATTGATGATCAGCTGGATGGCCAGGGCCCGCCGTACGGATTCCGCAGACGGGGTGGTGATGGCCTCGTCAAAGGCATTGGTGTGCAGGGAGTTGCAGTTGTCGTAAATCGCACACAGCCCCTGGAGCGTGGTCCTGATATCATTGAACTGGATATCCTGGGAATGAAGGGACCGGCCCGAGGTCTGGATGTGGTATTTGAGTTTCTGGGACTTGTCGTTTCCCCTGTACTTGTACCGCATGGCCACGGCCCAGATGCGCCGGGCCACCCGGCCGATGACCGTGTATTCCGGATCCATGCCGTTGGAAAAGAAAAATGACAAGGACGGGGCGAATTCATCGATATGCATGCCCCTTGACAGGTAATATTCCACATAGGTGAACCCGTTGGCCAGGGTCAGGGCCAGCTGGGTGATGGGGTTGGCCCCGGCTTCGGCAATGTGGTATCCGGAAATGGACACGGAATAAAAATTTTTCACCTGGTGGTCGATAAAATACTGCTGGATATCCCCCATCATTTTCAGGGCAAATTCAATGGAAAAGATACAGGTATTCTGTCCCTGGTCTTCTTTGAGTATGTCGGCCTGGACCGTGCCCCGCACGGTGGACAATGCAAACGCCCGGATGTCGGCGGCTTCCTTTTCATCGGGTTTCCGGCCGTGTTCTTTCTTGAATTTATCCATCTGCTGATGAATGGCCGTGTTCAGGAACATGGCCAGCATCATGGGGGCCGGGCCGTTGATGGTCATGGACACGGAGGTGTTGGGGGCGCACAGGTCAAACCCGTCATACAAGACCTTGACGTCTTCCAGGGTACAGATACTCACCCCGGAGGTGCCGATCTTGCCGTAGATATCCGGGCGCCGGTCCGGGTCAAATCCGTACAAAGTCACGGAATCAAAAGCCGTGGACAGGCGCTTGGCCGGATAAGAGGAAGACAGCAGCTTGAACCGGCGGTTGGTATCAGCCGGTCCGCCTTCGCCGGCAAACATCCGGGTGGGATCCTCATCCGCCCGTTTCAACGGAAACACCCCGGCCGTATAGGGAAACTGACCGGCAAAATTTTCTTTTCTCATCCACTGGTACTGGTCTCCGGGATCGGAAAATCCGGGCCGGGCGATCTTGGGAATCTTTGAATGGGACAGCGATTTTGTGTACAACGGCACCCGGAACTCCCTGTCTCTGACCTGGTAGACAAATTCATCTTTTTCAAAGGCCTTGCTGCTGGCCGTGTATGCGGTGATCAGGTCATCGGTTTGTGGTTCCACTTGATTTTGCGCTTCTTCCAGGGCCTGTTTCAGCCTGGCCAGGGCCTGGTCCGGACTGTCGGTTCCCGTGTCCAGCAATTCCAGGGCCGATGCCAGATGCCAGCGTTCCCGCACCGCATCGGCCTGGTTCCGGGTGTCCAGGTGATACTGCCGGACCGTGTCTGCGATCTCGGCCAGGTACCGGGTGCGCTCCCCCGGAATGATGATGGTTTTAGAGGAAGACTCTTTGACCCCGGTCTCAGGAATGGACGAGGTAAACCCTTTGTTTTTCTTCTGGTTGATCAAATTAAGCAGGGCATGATAAAAAGCGGTGAGCCCGTCATCATTGAACTTGGAAGCAATGGTGCCGAAGACCGGCAACTCTTTCGGGTCCTTGTCCCAGGCTTTGCGGTTGCGCTGCACCTGTTTTCTGACATCCCGGATCGCGTCTTCCGCCCCTTTTTTCTCATATTTGTTCACCACCACGATATCCGCATAATCCAGCATGTCGATTTTTTCCAGCTGGGACGGGGCCCCGAATTCCGCCGTCATCACATACACGGACAGATCCACCAGGTCCACCACCCGGGAATCCCCCTGGCCGATGCCGGCCGTTTCCACCAGAATCATGTCAAACCCGGCGGCCCGGGCCACTGTCACGGCGTGAGGCAGGGATTCGGGCAGTTCGGTCTGGGAGCGGCGTGTGGCCAGAGACCGCATGTAGACCCGGTCGTTGTCAATGGCATTCATGCGGATCCGGTCTCCCAGAAGGGCCCCGCCCGTCTTGCGGCGGGAGGGATCACAGGAGATCACGGCAATGGTCATTTCAGGCAGGTCCCGGAGAATCCGGATGATCAGCTCGTCGGTTAAAGAGGATTTGCCGGCCCCGCCCGTGCCTGTCAGGCCGATGACCGGGATATTTCCGGATTCAACTTTCGGGGCCAGGGCTGCCAGGATCTGTTTCAGCCGGTCCGGATCATTGGCACCGGCCTCCTGGACGGCGGAGATGAACCGGGCAACGGTGAGCTTGTTGTCCACATTCAGCCGGTCGAATTCCAGCTGATCAAAATCCACACCCGGCCCGTCCATGGCCCGCATCATATCGTTGATCATACCCTGGAGACCCATTTTGGCGCCGTCTTCCGGCGAATAGATCCGGGTGATGCCATACGCGTGCAGCTCGTCCATTTCCGCCGGAATGATCACCCCGCCGCCGCCGCCGAAAATCCTGACATGGGAAGCCCCCTGTTCATCCAGCAGGTCTTTCATGTATTTGAAATATTCCATGTGTCCGCCCTGGTAACTGGAAACGGCAATGCCCTGGGCATCTTCTTCAATGGCGGCATCCACCACCTCTTTGACGGACCGGTTGTGTCCGATATGGATGACTTCGGCGCCCGTGTCCTGAAGAATCCGCCTCATGATATTGATGGCCGCATCATGGCCGTCAAATAAAGAGGTGGCAGTGACGATTTTAATGGCGTGTTTCGGGGTATAGGGCTGAGTTTCCTGAGTCATGACGGCTCCTTTTAAAATATGAGTCCGAGAATAAAATCGGTCTGGATGGCGGTATACTGCTCAATGGTGAACTGCTTTTGCAGATGCCAGCGGCGGAAGGCCCACATCTGTCCGAGCACGGAGATGTTGTGTCCCACAAGATTAACGATTTCGTCATCCAGCACGGGAAAATTGTTTTTGCCGGACATCTGATTCAAGGTGGTGATAAAAATATCCGTGATGTTCAATTCATTGGTCAACACCCGTTCCTGCCATTTTTTCGGCAAAAACTGGGTTACCTGATACATGAGCAGAATATGGTCGGCCATGTTGTCACAAACCTTGAAATAGCGGCGAAGCACCCGGGCCAGCACGGCTTTGTCCCCGGTGTTGTCGGCCAGAGCCTCTTCCACGGCCTTCTGCACTTCTTCGTGGATGGTTTTGCAAACCAGGTAAAGCAGATCTTCCTTGGAGCTGACATATTCATACAAAGAGCCGATGGAAAATCCGGCGGCCTTGGCGATCATGCGGGTGGTGGTTTTATGGTATCCATGGGTGATAAACAATGTGACCGTGGAGTCAATGATATGACGGCGGCGTTCTCTGACCAGATCGGGATTCTTGATCTGGGTGGGGACCTCAGGGTCCGCTACCCGTTGTTTGTTCTTCCGGTCTTTTGTCACAACAGCACCACTCCCTGAATTATTTTTTTTCCGGACCGCACTTTAAAAAGCCCGGCCGAGCCGCTGTTTGCCTCACCTATATGAACGAGCGCTCAATCATACTTTTCTTACATGAATCCATACGCTTGTCAAGCAAAACCTTGGGCCAAAACGGGCATTTGTATTTTGACTTTTTTTTATGACCCCTTTACGTTAAGATGAGCTGTCCAATCAGTCGGAAACCCAAAAAAATAACGCACAACAGCACCCGTTTGAAAGGAGCGTCATATGGAACTGAAAACCTTGGCCATTGAAAACCCGGAATCACTGAATTTCATTTTAGGCCATGCCCATTTCATTAAAACCGTCGAAGATATCCACGAAGCCATCATCTGTACCGTTCCCAATGCCCGGTTCGGGGTGGCGTTTTGTGAGGCATCCATGGAATGCCTGGTCCGGCACAGCGGCACGGATGAGGGACTGATTCAGCTGGCCCGGGACAATGCGTATGCGTTGTCCGCCGGCCATACATTCATCATTTTCATGCGGGACATGTTCCCCATCAACATTCTCAACACCATCAAGAACGTGCCGGAAGTGGCAAGGATTCACTGTGCCACGGCCAACCCTGTGGAAGTCATTCTGGCTCAAACCGATCAGGGCCGGGGCATTTTAGGGGTGATTGACGGATTTTCATCCAAAGGCATTGAAACAGATGCGGATATTGAAAAACGCAAAGGATTTTTGCGCATGATCGGATACAAACAATAAAACCAAGCGGGGTCAAAAAGTGAGGCCGCCTTTTTGACCCCGCCGATTGATTATTTGGTTATGAACACCGGGCATTCGGCTTTATTGAGCACCTGATGGGCCACACTGCCCAAAAACAGCCCGGCCAGATCCGACACGCCCCGGGACCCCATGACGATCAGATCCATTTTTTCAATTCTGGCCGCTTCCGCAATGTGCGTACCCGGCGTTCCCTCCAGAATTCGTGTCTCATAGGACACCCCGGCTTTTTCAAGCATCTCTTCAAAGGGTTTGATCAGGTCTTCGGATGATTTCATGATTTCATCGATGGCCTGCTGAAAATAAGGCTCCGACAGCACCACAGGAAATCGGGCATGACAATGCAGCAGAAGAATGTGGGAGTCGAATTTTTTTGCCAGATCAATGGCATACCGGGTCGAATTAATGGAATGGGAAGACCCGTCCACAGGATTCATTATCTTTTTAAATTCCATCGCAAATCTCCTTTTTTAAAGTTTCAGATTCACTTTACAGAATGCAAACGTCTTGATCGCATGCGCTCATAAATATATTCTAAGACACCCCGGCAATAAAAAAAAGCAAAAAAATTAATTTCTTATCCAAGGGACAGCAAAAAACCATTGACAATTCATTTTTTATAAATGTAGTATCCCAAATAAATAGACTGAGCGCTCGATCAGTTTTTCCCCTTTCATCTTGTCGGGCGATGTTGAATACCGGTTGAAAAATTGAAGCCAACTTCACAACAACCCATAAAAACAAGGAGGCGCAGGGTGGATTTTGACCTTACCAAAGAGCAGGAAATGATTCGTAAGGAAGTCAGAAAGTTTGCCCAGAAGGAGATCGCCCCAGTGGCCGGGGATCTGGACGAAAAAGAGGCATTTTCCGCTGACCTGACCCGGAAAATGGGAGAAATCGGTCTTTTCGGCATGTTTGTTTCTGAAAACTACGAAGGCCAGGCCATGGATTACATCTCATATATCATTGCCGTGGAAGAGATCGCCCGCATTGACGGGTCCCAGGCCGCCACCATTGCTGCCGGCAACTCTTTGGGGATCGGCCCCATCTACTATTTCGGCACGGAAGAACAAAAGAAAAAATACCTGCCCAAACTGTGTGCCGGGGAAGGGTTGTGGGGATTCGGGCTCACGGAACCCACGGCCGGCTCGGATGCCGGAGGCAGCAAAACCACGGCCGTCCTGGACAACGATGAATGGGTGATCAACGGGTCCAAAATTTTCATCACCAACGCGGCCTGTGACATGACCATGGGCGTGACGGTGCAGGCAGTCACCGGGACCAGGGACAATGGCAAACCTGAATATTCCTGTATCCTGGTGGAAAGCGGCACACCCGGATTCAAAGCCGTGCCCATGCACAAAAAAATGATGTGGCGGGCCTCCAACACGGCGGAACTGTATTTTGACGATGTCAGGGTGCCCAAAGAAAACATTCTGGGCAAAAAAGGGGACGGATTCCACCAGATGCTGGCCACCCTGGACGGGGGCCGGCTGTCCATCGGCGCCATGGGTCTAGGCGGTGCCCGGGGGGCCTATGACCTGGCGTTGAAATACGCAAAGGAAAGAGAACAGTTCGGCCAGCCCATATCCAAATTCCAGGCCGTGGCGTTTAAACTCGCAGACTGTGCCATGGAGATTGAATGCGCCAGAAACCTTTTGTACAAAGCCTGCTGGCTGAAATCCAATCACAGGCCTTTTGAAAAAGAGGCGGCCATGGGCAAGCTTTACTGTTCCGAAGTGATGAGCCGGGTGGTGGACCATGCCGTGCAGATCCACGGGGGGTACGGCCTGATGAAAGAATACCATGTGGAACGGTTTTACCGGGATCAGAAACTGCTGGAAATCGGGGAAGGCACCTCCGAGGTTCAGCGTCTTGTCATCTCGAGACACATCGGCTGCTGACGCCGGAATGGAGCATGAACCATGACTGATACACCTGATCTGCTCATCAAAGAGGAAAAAAACCAGGCCGTTATTCTCACCTTGAACCGGCCCGCCGTGATGAACTGTCTGAACTTTGATCTGCTGTATGCCCTCAGAGACGAAATCGACGCTTTGCAGTTCTCTGATACGATCCGAAGCGTGATCATTACCGGGGCCGGAGAAAAAGCGTTCTGCGCCGGGGCCGACCTCAAGGAACGCGCCACCCTCACCCAGGACCAGGTCAAACAGTTCATCGTGACCATCCGAAATCTGTTGACGGCGATCCAGAACCTGAAAATGCCCGTGATCAGTGCCGTCAACGGCATTGCCCTGGGCGGGGGCACGGAAATCGCCCTGGCATCGGATATCCGCATCGCATCCGACACGGCCGTGATGGGACTCACGGAAACCCGGCTGGCCATCATCCCGGGCGGGGGCGGCACCCAGCGTCTGCCCCGGATTATCGGGGTGTCCAAGGCCAAGGAACTGATTTTCACCGGCCGGCGGGTGGATGCCAAAGAAGCCCTGGCCATCGGTCTGGTGAACGCAACAGCCCCCCCGGAAAAACTGATGAATACCTGCCTGGACATGGCCGCCATGATCGCCGAGACCGGTCCCATTGCCGTGGAAATGGCCAAGTACGCCATTGACAAAGGCATTGAGACGGACCTGGCCACAGGCCTTGCCATCGAGTCCAATGCCTACCGGGTCACCATCCCCACTGAAGACCGCATCGAAGGTCTCACCGCGTTCAAAGAAAAACGCAAACCCGTTTATAAAGGAAAATAATCCCATGACCGATAACCAAAACTTCTGGGAAGACCGGGAAAAAGAACTGGAAACCATGCGGGAAAAAGCGGCCTGGCCCGGCGGTCAAAAGGCCGTGGACAATCTGGCCAAACGCGGCAAACGCCCGGTGCGGGAACTGATCACGGATCTCATTGACCCTGACACCCCGTTTTTTGAACTGTCCATGCTGGCCGGGTTCGGCATGGGATATCCCGGCGTGGAAGACGTCCCCTGCGCCGGCATTGTCACGGGTATCGGAAAAATTCACGGCAACTGGACCATGATCATGGCCAATGACTCCCGGGTCAAGGCAGGCACCTACTTTCCCATTACCCTGAAAAAACATATGCGGGCCCAGGCCATTGCGGAAAACTGCGGACTCAACTGCGTGTATATCGCGGATTCCGGCGGGGTATTCCTGCCCATGCAGGCGGATGTATTTCCCGATGACCAGCATTTCGGCTCCATTTTCTACAACATGGCCCGAATGTCTGCCAAAGGGTTGCGCCAGGTGACTTTAAGCACGGGCGGCAACACGGCCGGAGGCGCCTATATCGTGTTCATGGCCTGTGAATCCATCATGATCGACAAACAGTCTTTTTCTTTTTTAGGCGGTCCGCCTCTGGTGAAAATGGCCACGGGCGAAGAGATTTCCGCTGAAGACCTGGGCGGGGCCAGGGTGCACACCCAGGTTTCGGGCGGGGCCGATCACATGTGCACGGATCAGGGCCAGGCCATTGCCAGGGTCCGGGAGCTCTTATCTTTGACCCGTCCCCAGACCATCCATCTGCACCGGTATGCGGCCAAAAAACCCAAAACCGGTTCATCCGCTGTGTACGATGTGCTTCCCGCCTCCCCCCACCACGGGATCAAGGGGCATGCATTTCTTCAGGCCATTGCCGATGATTCCGAATTCATCGAGGTCAAGAAAAATTTCGCCCCGGGCCGGGGCACCAACATCCTCACCGGCAAAATCCGCATTAAAGGATTGCCCGCCGGCGTGATCTGCTCCAACGGGGCGGGCATCATCTTTCACGAGGCCGCCAAAAAAGTGGCGGAATGGGTGGTGAGGTGTTCCTATGAAAAAATCCCGCTCTTGTTCATCCAGAGCGCGCCGGGCTATATGGTGGGATCGGAATCCGAACATGCGGGCATCGGCAAATACGGGGCCGACATGGTGCGGGCCGTGTCCTGCGCCCAGGTCCCCCGGATCCAGCTGGTGATCGGTCCGGACAACGGGGCCGCCAACTACGGCATGTGCGGCCGGGCCTACCGCCCCAATTTTTTGTTTTCCACCATGCGGGCAAGAACCGGGGTCATGAGCGGCAAAAGCGCGGGCGGGGTGTTGTTGAGCATTGAGCAGGCCAAGCGCAAAGCCACAGGCAATCCCATGACACCCGACGAGATCGCTGCATTTCAGCAGAAAATGATCGACAAATACGAAGGCGAGGCCCACCCGTTTTTCTGTGCATCCCGCCTGTTCAACGACCGGGTCCTTAAATTCCATGAGATCCGGGACTGGCTGGCCATGGCCCTGGAAGTCAGCCTGGTCAGACCGATCCCGGATCCGTCGTTTGGAAACTTCCGGTTTTAAAATAATGGAACACACGCATTTTACCGTTTTTACGGTTGCCTAACAGGGCCGCCATATTATAAATTCCTTATATTGAGGAGACGACCCATGACAGAATATGATTACTGGAAAATTTTCCCGAGAATGCCCAGAAAAGTTACCATCGGCGACATCACGGTCAGAGACGGATTTCAGCATTTGGAAAAATTCATCTCCACCCCGGCCAAGATCACCTATCTGGAGGAACTGATTTTTGCCGGATGCCGCAACATCGAAGTCACCAATTTAGGCAATCCCAGAAACATGCCCCAGTTTTCCGATGCCGAAGAACTGCTGGCACACCTGCGGTCGGACAGTTTTGTGTCCCGGGCCGCCAAAAAAGGCATTGACATGAAAGATGTCACCCTGACGGCCATCACCATCAGAGAACCTTCCGTGGACCGGGCCATTGAACTCAAAAAACGCGGTGTGGGCCCGGACCGGGTGCTGATGATGGTGTCCACGGAAGAACAGCATCATTTCGCCAATTCCGGCACCACCCTGCCCAACTACTGGAAAGAGGCGGAACGGTGCATCCAGAAATGCAGTGATGCAGGTATCAAAATGTGCGGCACCGTGTCCACCATCTGGGGATCTCCCATCGGCGGGGCCACGGCACTCAAAGACGCGGTCAAGTTCACCCGACACTGGCTGGATATCGGGGCATCGGACATCGAGCATGCCGACCATGACGGGTCTGCCTCGGCTCCTGATGTGTACCGGTACTTTTCCATGATTTTAGACGAAATCCCGGACACCGCTTTGCACATCGCCCATTTCCATGAAACCAAACGGGTGGCCTCGGCTTCCACCCTGGCAGCGCTCCAGGCCGGCATCTGCCATTTTGAGTGTACCCTGGGAGGCCTAGGAGGGCAGCCGGCCAATTTTTTAGATGACCGGCCCATCAAGGGAACGGGCGACTATTATTATGACGATCCCCGGTACGTGGGCCTGGTATGCCTGGAAGATACCCTTGTACAAATCGATGAAATGGGTATAGAACACGGGTATGATGTGGACCGGATCCTGTGGCTGGGCAGACAGATGGAAAGAACCGTGGGCCACCGCCTGCGCAGCGAAGCCATCATCAACGGCCGGACCCTTACCCAAGGCCACATGGAATATGCCCGGCCCGGTCTGGCGAAACTCAAGGAAAAACTGGGAGAGGCCCCGGATCAGAAGTTTCCGGAATAACCCATTAAACAAAGGAGATGCAATGGAAAAGGAAGACAAAACTCCCCATATCAACGTGGACTATTTTGAAGACCTCACCGGAAATATTGAAGATGGGGATGACAAGTCCGTGGATGAGGTGGGAAAACGGATCCAGCAGCTAAGAGAGGAGCGGGGCATCTCACTCCAGGACCTGTCCGATCTTACCGGGTTTGAAGTGTCGCGCCTGGAAGATATTGAAGCCGGCAGGGAAAAACCCCAGCTGGGCATGGTCATGAAACTGTCCAAAGCCCTGGATGCGGCCGTGGGCCGGCTGGTTTCGGGCCTGGGCACCAAACTGTACTCCATTACAAGGAAAAACGACCGCAAACCCGTGGCCAGATCCGCTTCCAAAACCAGCAAAAAAAGCGTGTATGCTTACATGAGTCTGGCCCCGGAAGTCCAGGGCCGGCACATGGAGGCACTGATCGTGCAGCTGGAAAAAGCTGAGGAAAAGGAAATTTCCGTTCACAACGGGGAGGAATTCATCTATGTGCTGGACGGGGTGGCCAATCTGACCATTGCCAAGGAATCCTATGATCTGGAACCCGGGGATTCCGCCTATTATCTGTCCACCACCCCGCACTACCTGACCGCAAGAACCGAAAAGGCCACCATTCTGGCGGTCCTTTATGAATAAGTATGAACAAGGAGATGCCAACCATGCCTGAAAAACTGTGGGAACCTTCTGAACAAAGGATCCAGTCCACCAACATGTACGGGTTCATGACCCGGGTGAATGAAAAATTCAATCAGCACTTCACAGACTACCCCGGGCTGTGGGAATGGTCAGTAACCAATCTGGAGGATTTCTGGGCCACGGCCTGGGATTTTCTGGACATCAAGGTATCTGCGCCCTATCACACAGTGATCCAGGACAAAGACAAAATGCCGGGGGCGAAATTTTTTGCGGGCAGCAAACTCAATTTTGCCGAAAACCTGCTCCGGTTCAGAGATGACCGCACGGCCCTGGTGTTCAGAGGAGAGGATACCGTCCGCCGGACATTGACCTACAACCAGCTGTATGACGAAGTGGCCCAGACGGCGGCGGCCCTCAAGGCCATGGGTGTGAAGGCCGGAGACCGGGTGGTGGGATTCGTGCCCAACATGCCGGAAAGTATTATTGCCATGCTGGCGGCCACCAGCCTTGGGGCGGTGTGGTCTTCCTGCTCGCCGGATTTCGGCATCAAAGGGGTGCTGGACCGGTTCGGCCAGACCCGGCCCAAAGTGCTGTTCACGGCGGACGGGTATTTCTTCAAAGGCAAACCCTTATCCTCCATCGAGCGCATCGCCGGCATTGTGGCGGAACTGCCTTCCATTGAAAAAATCGTGGTGGTGCCTTATATCAGCGATACCCCGGACATTAGTGCATTGCCCAATGCCGTGCACTATGCGGATTTTAAGGACGCTTCCACCACAGACATCGAGTTTGTGCAGATGAACTTTGACGATCCCTTGTACATCATGTATTCGTCGGGCACCACAGGGTTGCCCAAGTGCATGGTTCAGGGCATCGGCGGGGTCCTGGTCCATCAGAAAAAAGAACTGGTGCTTCACACGGACCTGAAAAAAGAGGACACCATTTTTTATTTCACCACCTGCGGGTGGATGATGTGGAACTGGCTGACTGCCAGCCTGTCCGTGGGTGCCACCCTGGTGCTGTATGACGGCAACCCGTTCCACCCCGGACCCGATGCCCTGTGGCAAATGGCCCAGGATGAAAAGATCACGGTGTTCGGCACCAGTGCCGGATATATCGAAGCATTGAAAAACGCCGGCGTCAAGCCGGGAAGCCAGTTTGACCTGGCCCCGCTCAAATCCGTGCTGTCCACGGGCTCGCCTTTGTCGGATGAAAACTTTAAATTTGTGTATGAGCATGTGAAATCCGATTTGCAGCTGGCCTCCATTTCCGGGGGATCGGATCTGAACGGGTGCTTTGCCTTAGGCAATCCCATCGGACCGGTGTATACGGGGGAACTTCAATGCAGGGGCTTAGGCATGGCCGTATATGCCTATGATGACAACGGACAGCCCGTGGTGGACCAGCAGGCGGAACTGGTGTGCACGGCCCCGTTCCCGTCCATGCCCATCTATTTCTGGGGAGACGAGGACGGGTCCAAATACCATTCCGCCTATTTTGACCAGTTCCCGGGCATCTGGACCCACGGGGATTTCATCAAGGTCACCCCCAGAGGCGGGGTGATCATGTTCGGCCGGTCCGATGCCACGTTGAACCCGGGCGGGGTCCGCATCGGCACGGCAGAGATATACCGCCGCCTGGACGCCATGCCCGAGCTCGAAGATTCCGTGGTGGTGGGCCAGTCCTGGAACAATGATGTCCGGGTCATTTTGTTTGTGAAACTGGCACAGGGATATGACCTCACCCCAGAGCTGGAAGCAAAAATCCGGGCCGACATCCGGGCCAATGCCTCGCCCCGGCATGTGCCGGCCAAAATCATTGCCTGCCCGGACGTGCCCTATACCCTGAACATGAAAAAAGTGGAACTGGCCGTGAAAAAAGTGATCGAAGGCAAAGAAGTCAAAAACAAGGATGCCCTGAAAAATCCGGAAGCCCTGGATTTTTTTGAGGATCTGACTGAACTTAAATCCTGAAACCTGTAAAACGGGTCGTGTGGCACAACGCGGCAACACGGCCCGTTTTTATATCCCGTTTATCTTTTATCCATTTATCAAGGCCTTTGCCATGGAATCTTTTGTCCGTGACCATTATCATGCCAAAAACCTGCTCGACAAAATCGATGCCGGGCTCACCGCCGCCGGAAAAGACCCGAAACAGATTGATATCCGGGATCTGGCACCCGTGGATCAGCTGCACACGGGCGGGATCCGGGGCACCACCGCCCTGCTGGAACAACTGGATATTCCGGCTGGTTTTCATGTGCTGGACGCCGGATGCGGCCTGGGCGGCACCTGCCGGGTCATGGCAAAAACCTGCGGGTGTGATGTGACGGGCATCGATTTGTCACCGGACTATATTGAAGCGGCCCGGGTTCTGACCCACCGTACCGGGCTTGCGGAGCGGATACAGTTTAAGGCCGGCTCCATTCTGGCCCTGCCGGACGTCATCGGCCCTTTTGATCTGATCCTGTGCCAGCATATCCTGATGAACATTTCAGACAAACAGGCAGCCATTCAGCAGTTTGTCCGGCACCTCAAGCCGAAAGGAAAAATCATCCTGCATGAAATCGTGGCCGGGAGCCATCCGGAGCTGGCATTGCCCGTGCCCTGGGCCGCCTCGGCCGACATCTCGTTTCTGGAACCCTGGGAAACACTATTGGCCGGCTTCACAGACAACGGGTTCACACTGGAAACATTCACCGACGCCACGGCCATTGGGACCCGGTACTGGCAGAAAGCAAAGGAATTTGCCCTGAAAAATGCGGACGTTCCCCGGGCCTTAGGACCGCATCTGGTGTTCGGCGATATGGCGGCCCGGTTTCCGTTTACCATGTCCCAGAATTTTGAAACCAGTGCCGTCAAACTGGTTGAAGCCGTCCTGACACGGCATTGACCCGTCAGGATTTGAAATTGAGTTTCACATAATAAATCCCGGAGTTCAGATTCGATTCCATGGGAAGACCTGATTTTTCAAACACCTTGATCATGGGCTGATTGTCTGCCAGCACCTGGGCAATGATGCCTTTGAACCCCAAGTCCTTTGCCTGCTCGATCAACCGGGACAGCAGATAAGATCCCACCCCGATGCCCTGGAACCGCTCATCAATGAGAAACGCCACCTCACCGCAGAATGTGCGCTCCTCTCGGACCATTCTGGCTTCGGCAATGATCTTCTGATTCCCTTTTTCCTCATGCAGCCCCACAATGGAAAATTCCTTTTTGTAATCCAGGTTCACATAGGCCTGCATCTTGTCATGGTCCATGGTTTTCACGGAATAAAAAAACCGGTAGAAAATCATCTCTTTGGAACACCGGTAGAAAAACCGGCGCATCATCTCTTCATCCGAGGGTTTCATGGCCCGGAACCGGATGGAAACGTCCCCTTTAAAGGTTTTGGTCTCTTCAATATGGGCCGGGTACAAATGAACGGATTCCGGCAGAAAAATCTGGTTGGCATAGATGAGTTTGCGGTCTCTGGCCTGGGTGATCAACGCCTGGCGGTCATCGGGATGGGCAATGTCGATCAATGCCTGGGCCCGCTCCCGAAGACTCCGCCATTTCAGGTTGGCCACCCCGTATTCCGTGATGATCATATGCACGGATTCCCTCATGCGCAGCTGGTTGCCGTATTTCTGGAGACTGAGCAGAATATTGGGCTTGCCTTTTTCATCCCGGCTGGGCAACGCAATGATGGTGGTGCCGTCCGTGGACGCTTCCGCGCCCCGGAAAAAATCGATGGCTTCCCCGGGTCCGGTGATCACTGCCCCTAAAAGTGGAAACGCCACACTGCCTAAAAGGTCCACTTTCCGTCCCTCATACAATGCCACGAACTGGGGATTGTTGGCAATGAACCGGGCGCTGCACACCCAGTCGATCCCCTGAAATTCCACCAGCGGGTTTCTGTGCAGCCAGGAATGCAGATCCCTGGTGCCCAGGGCATAGGAGACCAAAGATTTCCCCCGGAAAGGCGATTTCCGGGCATTGGTCACGGCCCCGGATTTCACCAGTTCTGCCAGGGCATCGGTAAAAAAAAGAGAATGGATGCCTAAGTCTTTTTTCCGGGCCAGATGCGGCACCAGGGCTTCGAACAACGGACCGAATGAAAAACTCAAGCAGTCCCCGTCCTTGATCACGGACGCCACATTGGCGGCCACCTGATCGATGGTCAAGGTCACTTCCGGCAGGTCATACACCACAGGCTCCCGCTTGGACCGCACCAGCAGATCAAAATCATCAATGGATACAAACGTATCCCCATATGTGAACGGCATGGCCGTGTTGATCTCCCCCACCACCAGAGACGCCTGCTCGATGGCTTCTTTTGCCACATCCACGGCAACGCCTAAGCTGCAGTATCCGTTGTCGTCCGGCGGGGTGATCTGGATGATGGCCACATCGATATCCAGCTTGCCGGACTTGATGACCCGGGGGATCTCGGAATAAAACGCCGGAATCAGGTCCACCTGGCCGGAAGAAATCGTGTCCCAGGCCACATACCCGGAAAAAAAAGTGGTCAGCCGGTGGTTGGGGGCATTGAGCCGGTCCACGGACAAAACCGTGTCTCCGAGCACGGCCAGCTGCACCAGCTCCAGGTCCCGGATATTGTGGCTGTCCACATCCAGCAGGGTTTTGATCAGGGTCCTGGGGGCTGCCGGTCCCGTGCCGATGAAAATCGTCATTCCGGGTTTGATATGATTCAATACATTTCTGGGTGAAATCAGCCGCTCGTCCCAGCTGAAATGATTTGAATCCGCCATGGCCGCTCCTTGTGGGAATTAATGGGTATAAA
Source organism: Desulfotignum balticum DSM 7044 (assembly GCF_000421285.1). GTDB lineage: Bacteria > Desulfobacterota > Desulfobacteria > Desulfobacterales > Desulfobacteraceae > Desulfotignum > Desulfotignum balticum. Next base: position 1,238,542 of record NZ_ATWO01000001.1, on the reverse strand, counting down.
ACAGATTGTAATGAGTGTTCATATCAACTTATGCAAAAACAGGCAAGCATAAGTATACGGCCGGCCGGGTCCGGGCTGAAAAACGCAAGTTGTGATGCAGAAAATCCCGGTTTATTCTTGAAATTCCTGACCTGCCATTATATATGAACCCAAAAAAACATCAGCGTTTGATTAGATGATTTTCAGGAGCGTTAAATGACGGGCGGTATATTTTGCAGTTTTTAGGAATTCTGATCCACACCCTGGGCGGACTGGGCATGTTCATTCTGGGCATGAAAATGATGACCGAAGGGCTCCAGGCAACGGCCGGCCAGAAGATCCGGCGGATTCTGGAAGCCATGTCCGCCAACCGGTTCATGGGGTGTGCCACGGGCGCAGGCGTGGCCGCACTCATTCAATCCTCTTCTGCCACCACCGTGATGCTCATCGGATTCGCCACGGCCGGCATCATGACCTTGCAGCAGGCCGTGGGAGTGGTCATCGGCGCCAATATCGGCACCACCATCACGGGCCAGATGATCGCGTTCAAACTGACGGAGGCCGCTCTTCCGGCCATTGCCATCGGCGTGGGCCTGAAATATTTTTCCAAAAAACGAAAATTCCGGTATATCGGGGATATTGTCTTAGGGTTCGGGCTGTTGTTTTTCGGCATGATGGTGATGAAAGACGGGTTGTCCCCCATTAAATCCGATCCCCAGTTTGTGGCGTTTTTTACCCTGTTCAACACGGAATCCGTCATGGGGCTGCTGTTGTGCGTTCTTATGGGCGCCGTGCTCACGGTGGCCGTGCAGTCGTCTTCCGCCACCGTGGGGCTGACCATGACCCTGGCCGGGTCCGGGCTTCTGGACTATTCCACGGCCTTAGGGCTGGTTCTGGGAGAAAACATCGGCACCACCATCACGGCCCAGCTGGCCACCCTTGGATCCAACAATGTGGAAGCCCACCGCACGGCCAACGCCCATACCATCTTCAACACGGTGGGCGTGGGCATTATCCTGCTGACCTTTCCCTGGTTTGTCGACATTGTGGAACTGCTCACGCTCAAAATGGGGGCCGGGGCCGTCACCCACACCGTGAACGGGGAATTTGTGAATGTGGCCCGGTATATCGCCAATGGACACACGTTTTTCAATGTCCTGAATGCCTTGATTTTCCTGATCTTTTTACCCCGGCTGGTGCAGCTCACCATCTGGGTCTCCCCCAAACCCCGAAAATCCAGAGAACGGTACGGGCTGCCGGAATTTGATTCCGGGTTCATCGATTCGCCCATCGGGGCCCTGGCCCGGGTCAAGGGGGAAATCATCCGGATTACGGAATTTACCCACACAAACTTGAAAAAACTGGCCCGTTGCCTGCAAACCCGGGACGACGATGTCTTAGGAGAAAGAGAACCTGTGGAAGAATTTCTGGATGACAGCCAGAAGGTGATCATTTCCTATCTGACCACCATTTATCAGGGGGAAGTAAACGAGCCGGAAGCCAAAGAAATTTCGGAAATGATGCGGATCACCAACAATATCGAACGACTCGGGGATTCCATGGAAAATGTGTCCAAAATCCTGGAACGCATCTATGACAACGGCATCGAGTTCAGTGACCAGGCCAAAAAAGACCTGACCGACATTTCCGACAAAGTCATTGAATTTTTAGGCATGATTGTGGATGAAATGCGGGAAAAATCAGACGGTTTCTATCAAAGAGCCCTGGCCTGCGAAGACATGGTCGACCAGATGAGAGAACAGATGCGCTACCACCACATCGACCGGCTGAGATGCGCAGAATGCTCCGTGGATGCCGGGGTCCTGTTCATCGCCCTGGTGTCCAACTATGAAAAAATGGGGGATTACTGCTTCAACATCGCCACGGGCGTAGACCGGATTATCTGACGGCCTTGTATGGCACAGGAGCCGGACCTGCCGCCGGCCCCTGCCAAGGTGTCCTTATTCGATTTTCGTGAAATTCTTGCCGGGAACACTGCACACCGGACAACTGTCCGGCACCTGTCCTTCCACGGTATTGCCGCAGACCGGGCACACATAAATATCCGCATCCGGCAGGTCCTTGCCCGCTGCCACGGCTGCCAGGGCTTTTTCATACAGCCCGTGGTGGATCTCTTCCACGGCCAATGCATAGGCAAAGGCAAATTCCGCTTTCTGGTTCTTGTCTTTTCTGGCCTGTTCCAGAAACGCTGGATACATCTCCTTGAATTCGTGGGCTTCCCCTTCAATGGCGGTCTTCAGATTTTCTTCAGAACTTTTGATGCCGTCCATGGCTTTCAAATGGGCATGGGCATGGATGGTTTCCGCTTCTGCCGTGGCCCGGAACAGTTTGGCCAGCTGGGGCAGGCCGTCTTTGTCCGCTTTTTTGGCAAAGGCCAGATATTTTCGATTGGCCTGGCTCTCGCCGGCAAACGCGGCCGCCAGATTTTCCTGGGTGGTCATGGGGTGTTTCCTCCTGTCTGATTGATATGACTGTTTTCAATTCCAGTTTACAACTGGATACCATACCGTGTCAGAAAAAGAAATTCAAGAACTGCCGGGATCTTTGAAAACCGCCTGACATCACTCCTGATTGAGTTGATTCATCACGGTTTTGGCCAGCGGCCCCTGTTTCCGCCATGCCCAGCACGTGTCGATCAGATATTGTTCGATTTCAAAAGATGCCTCAAGGACCCGGTTTCTATCCCGGGCTTCAAATATCCAATACCCCTGGAGTGCCGCCGGTGCCATGGACAGCAGCAACGTGGTGAGATGAACGCATCCTTGGGTGCCCCCGGCAATTTTTTTCACTTTGGCCGTAAAACCCGGTGCGATCACCAGCCCTTTGATCCCTTCCAGGCTGGTTTCCATTTCCCGGCAAATCTCATCATGGGGCGCATCCGGAATCTTCACATGAAGATCCACGATTTTCAGCTCAGACGTGTTGATGAGCAGCTGGATCTGCATGCGGTGAAACACATGGGGGTCAATGGTTTCCCCGGATCTTTCAAAAACCGTTACCAGGTTTCTTTCCTGAAGTTCCCCTGCGATCAATATGTGCGCATCATCCACCACATAACTGGAAATATCCAGATTCCGGTTATGGATTTTCTCCAGGTCCCTCACTTCCTGAAATGTCATTTTTTAATTCCGACTCCCGTTTTTTCAATAACAAAAAATCAATCAATACCCCTGTATACACCACCCATGGCAAGGTTGACAGTGTTTTTCTTAAAAGATCTGCGCCATATGCATCATCCTTTGTTCTCAACATTTAATTGACAATTCACGGCTATTTAGGAAAAAAGGCAGCATTGCCAAATTTCCTGAATAGCAATTCTGCTTGGCATGCCTTAGGTATTTTTCCCTATAATGAATAGGGATTTTCTCTAATTGACATACAGGCATTTCACTGATATGGGTTTCATGTTATCCAAACCATGGTTGCGTTGTTATGGAATCAAAATTTTTTGCAAAAAATGGTTGCGATTTGACAATTGGAAAAATGCAGATCCGGTTTTGTTTGTACAGTTTCAAAAATAAAAAAGAGTCCGGATATAAAGGGGATAAACAGTTCTGCACTTTTTTCATTTTAGCATGATATACAGTTAAATAATCTTTTTGTAAAGGGTATGCTGATAAACACATGAACTTGTTAACAAAACCGCTTTAATATAAAAGACAGAAGACAAATCTAATTGAAACTAAGTCAAAACATACACATCCAGAATTGGATATCACAATTTGCCGTGCCAGATAATATTATAGCTCGCTACCTATTGCTCAAAATGCACTATGTTAGCCTTGAGCTTTTTGAATCTTGGTTGCAAAATGAAATTTTAACATTTGTTCAGAATCGCTCAAAATTATATAAAAATGAATTCATTGCGTTATTTCCAGTAAAAAAACCTACTACCAATATTTATAATCAGGCTAAAGAGGATAAGCCGGTCAACGATAGTAGCGGCAGAATTGCCCATGCATTAAAAAATATAGAACGAAATTTGCCAAATCATGTAGAGTTGACGCCTAGATTGAAATCAATGCGGGATAGCAGGGTTAAACATATTGTTTTTGTAGATGACTTTATTGGTACTGGAGATCGCTTTATAAAATTCTGGGATAATTTCATTAATCCGAGTATTCTTTCTTGGTGTTCGTTTGGATGGTGTAAGCTTTGGGTAATTACCTATGCAGCACACAAGGAAGGGATCAATAGAATTGTTTCAAAAATAAAACCTATTTCCACTAGTAGTTTTCTGCAGAAGATAAAAATTAAGCATTCATTTATTCGTCAGAAGAGAGACCTTAGACTTTTTTGTTCCAAGTATGCGCATCAGATTTACGGTGAGAAAGTTGGGACTGGTTATGGGAATCTATTCAGTCCTATTATTTTTCAGCATGGATGCCCGAATAATGTACCTAGCATTTTTTGGAAAAAAGGAAACGCCAAAGGGACACCTTGGAATCCTCTTTTTCCAAATCGCAGTATCCCTAAAAAGCTTTATAGCTTGTTCACTAAGGATTATTCCCATGAAATCAGCTATGAAAGCTTGTGGATGGCTAATAATTATAGACTTGCTTTAAAGCTTGTAGACACCCCACTTATGTATATAGAAGACCATCATTTTTTACTGATTCTATCCTATTTAAAACAGAAAAAATCCATTGAGAACATTAAATCCATATTGATTTTAGGAGAAGATGAATTTGCCCAAAAACTGCAGAAACTTCTAAAGTATGGACTTATTGATCCTGATAATAATGTTACCACTTTTGGAGTCGATATCCTCAATAGAGGGCGAAAACCAAAAGCCAAAGAATTGACAATAGGAACTGAATACATTAATCATTTTCCAAAAACTTTTATGGGGTTCCAGCGTGGAAATTAGCTGTAATTGGTTCGAAGCCAATACCAATACTGACCAGATGATTCGTTATCTGGTTTATGGTAGAGCACGGATTCCGGCGCTCATTGTGAAAGCCACCGCTTGGAGTAGACCATACATAGGCCATTCTGACACGCGTAAAGAGCGCCTTCATGCCAGAATGCCCTATGTATCCTCACTACGTGAGGTTTAAGTAAATGACACGCTGGAACCCCAACTCATACTACAAGGAAGGTAAAAATAAGGGTTATTCTTCAAACTATCTTAATTCATTAGTTGTGCATGGGAAAAAAATAGCTGCCAATAATATTCCAGTCATTTATTCTCTGAAACATTTAGCCCTATTATCGGGTACCAACTACAATGAACTTTATCAAATAGTATCACGCTTAGATATAGATCCCGAAGGGCCATCACCTAACTATCCCTATAAGATTTTCCCAATCAGAAAAAGACGTGGTGGCAAAAGATTGATTGCTATACCATACCCAACGTTAATGGCAGTGCAAAGGTGGGTGTCTCAAGAAATACTAAATAAGCTACCTGTCCATCCTGCTGCTTTTGCTTATGTCGCAGGAAAAAAGAATCCTCTCCGTGATCATGCAAAGCTGCATTGCGATGCAGACTGGATTTTGAAACTCGATATTAAAAATTTTTTTAGCAATATATCTGAAAGACAGATTTATAAAGTATTCAAAACATGTAATTATTATAGCCTCCTATCTTTTGAGATGGCCAGGCTCTGTACAATGATAGTACCGTCTCGGAGAAAACGAAGGTGGAATAATAGTAAACAATTCAAAAATAAAAATCTCTATCCATGTGACCATATTGGATTTCTTCCCCAAGGAGCACCGACAAGCCCTGCTCTATCTAATCTTACTTGCATAGATATGGATAATGAATTAACAAAATTGGCCCTTGAGAACGGAGCTAATTACTCAAGATATGCTGATGACCTCTGTTTTTCTTTCACTATATCTACAAGGCGTGATTTGTTGAAATTTAAGAGGACCGCATGTGAACTTTTATGGAAAAATGGCTTTTCTGAAAACAAAACTAAAACAAAAATTTTACCCCCGGGCTCTAAAAAAGTTATAACAGGCTTGATCATAAATAGTGGGAAGCCAATGATACCTAAAGAACTTCGAGATCGCGTGAGAATGCACCTCTATTTTTCAAAAAAACTTGGTATTCCAGAACATTGCAAAAGAAGGGGGTTTAGATCTATCATCGGTTTTAGAAACCATCTCTACGGACTAATCTTATATATAAAATCAATCGATCCGAAGAAAGGAGAAGTATTCAGAGCAGCTTTTAAGGATCTTCCGTGGGTCAATTTTAATATATAGCCGGGTAACCGTTTTGTGATAATTGGGGTCTGAGCAAAATCAAATTAAAAGCCGGCGTGAATTCGGGAAATACAATACTTAATTTCAACAATCCAAATGAAGACGGATAAACCGCTTATTTGGAAACGTTATGCTCACTCAACAATATCCATTGCATGAGTTTTCAAAATCCGAAAAAAGAATGGATGCCAATACAAATCATGGGGCCTATGTGTAAAGTGTTACATTAATATCCCAAAAATCCGGTCAAAAATCCCAATTTGGAGTGCCTAAGTGAAAAAAAGCAAGGTATGGGAAAATGATAAGATTAATTGATGAATTTGAGCAGGTTGAAACCAAACAGCAGGAACCGCTGCATGCCTTTATCCTCCTCCCCCCTTTCGGGGGGGATAAGAGGGGGGGATTCTCAATATACATGGCCTAAAAAAAATGATGAAATTGTAAAGTGGGATTTGGTAAAAAAGCGTGAGAACATTTTTCCTCTACAAATCAGCATGTTACCATCTGTTTTTTAGCGCGCTTCTGCACCTCACAAATCCCACTAAAAAATGTATAAGGTCCATTCTCAAATTTTCTGAAAAAAGGCCTGATTTTGGCAAAAGATTGTGACATTTTGTTGGGATGCGAAAGTGACAATCTACACCTATGCAGTGAAAGACCTATACAGTGGAAAGAAACTGATGGGTGATGGTTTTCTGTGCCGACAGCAAAATTTGCAGATGGCTCAAATACAGATTCCCAGGTGAATATGTCAGGCATGTCAGATTGGCTATTTTCAGCGAATCCCTTTATCCTTGCGGGATACGGGCATGTATCATTTGATGATTGTCAGAAATGCAAATTTTTGCATTTCTGACAATCTTGTTTTCCTCAACTATTTGATCAGGCTGGAAACGTCCGGTATAAGGGCGTTTCCAGCAGAAATAAGCCAGGTTCAGTATTATTTATTGACCGACAACATGAACCATGGCAACCATGACCTTCATGGCATTTTAGCAGGGTTCAATGAAACATATTTGATTTATCAAAAATCATGTATTATCCTTACCAGTAATACGTAATACTGGAGGAAAAAATGAGAGTGACGACAAAAGGGCAGGTTACAATACCCATTCACATACGGGAAAAATTAGGGATAACCCCAGACACGGAGATTGATTTTTTACAGGAGGGAAACCGGGTCTTTTTGGTCAAACGAAAAAAAAACGCCCGTGCCACCCGCAGGTTTAAAAAACTTCGGGGTATTGCGACGGTCAAAATGACCACAGACGAAATTATGGCACTCACAAGAGATAATTTATGAAAGGTCTGCTTGTAGATTCCAATATTATCCTGGATGTTTTTCTCAATGATCCTGTCTGGGCTGAATGGTCGGAGGCCGCTCTTTCTGAATATGCCCATCATACGCAGTTATACATTAATCCAATCATCTATTCTGAAATTTCCATTGGATTTAATAAGATTGAGGAACTGGAAGCGGCCGTTTCAAAAAGCGGTTTTCAGATGCTGGAAATGCCAAAGGAATCTCTTTTCCTTGCCGGTAAGGCTTTTCTCAAATATCGAAAACATAAAGGTGCAAAGAAGTCCCCATTGCCGGATTTTTTTATCGGTGCCCAAGCCGCTGTATTAGATCTTGCGTTAATCACGCGAGATAAAAACAGGTACCAAACCTTTTTCCCAACTGTTAAAATTATTTCTCCGGAATAACCGAACTCTGAACCATGTCTTGGAGGGTGAAAAAATTTTGGATACCCATGCCGTTCAAAACCTGATATGGTTGATTTGTTCGGGGAAGAGGGTTGCAGAATATATGAATTTCACCCAAAAATGTGACCCGACAACATGCATGTGCCTGGCAAATTTCAAACGGGGCTGATATGACAGTGAAACCCACATATGAAGAATTGGAACAACGGATTCAGGAACTGGAAAAAATTGAATCCGAGCATGCCTATTTCAAAAAAGCGTTGCAGGAAAACGAAGGCCTGTTCAGGATGCTTTATGAAAAAGCGCCCTTAGGGTATCAATCCCTTGATGAAAACGGCCGTTTTATCGTTGTCAATCAAACCTGGCTGGACACCCTCGGATATGACAGAGAAGACGTCATTGGCAAATCCTTTGCTGATTTTCTGCATCCGGACTGGCGGGATCATTTCAAAGAAAATTTTCCCCGGTTCAAGTCGATCGGAGAAATTCTGGAGGTTGAGTTTGAAATGGTCAAAAAAGACGGGACCCTGATTCTGGTTTCTTTTACCGGGAAGATTACCAGGGACAAAACAGGCAATTTCCAGCAGACCCATTGTATTTTTCATGACATCACGGACCGCAAACGTGTGGAAGAAGCCCTGCGCCAGAGCGAGGAAAAGTACCGGGTCCTGTTCAATACATTTCCCTTAGGAATTACGGTGTCGGATCACAAAGGAAACATCGTGGAATCCAATGCCATGGCTGAAAAATTATTGGGACTTGCAAAAAACAAACACGAGGAACGCCGGTTAGATGGGGATCAGTGGCGCATTATCCGTCCCGATAAAACGCGGATGCCCACGGATGAGTATGCCAGTGTGAGAGCGTTAAAACAGAAACGTCAGATTGAAAATGTTGAAATGGGAATCGTGAAACCCGACGGCCGGATCACCTGGATTAATGTGTCTGCGGCCCCGCTGAATCTGGAAAAATATGGGGTGGTCGTTACCTATGGGGATATTACGGCGCGCAAAAAAGCGGAGCAGGAGTACAAAACTTTGTTCCGGGAGATGCTGGACGGATTTGCCCTGCACGAGATCATCTGCGATGATTCAAAAACCCCTGTGGACTATCGCTTTCTGGATATCAACCCGGCATTCGAGCGCATGACCGGCCTGAAAGCCGCATCCGTTGTGGGCAGAACCGTGATGGATGTTCTGCCCACCACCGAGAGTTACTGGATTGAAACCTATGGGGCCGTGGCCCTGTCAGGCGAACCGATTACCTTTGAAAATTATTCGGCTGAAATTGGAAAACATTTTGAAGTGACGGCGTTTTGTCCGGCCCCGGGTCAATTTGCATGTATCTTTCAGGACATCACGGAACGAAAGCGGGCTGAAGCGGACCGGGATGTGCTCCAGACGCAACTCAACCAGGCACAGCGGATGGAATCCGTGGGCCGTTTGGCCGGGGGTGTGGCCCATGATTTTAACAACATGCTGGGGGTGATCCTGGGACACGCGGAGCTGGCATTGTTGCGGGCAGATGAAAATCACGATCTGCATGATGACTTAAAAGAAATTCAGAACGCGGCACAACGGTCGGCGGATATCACAAAACAACTGCTGGCATTTGCCAGAAAACAGACCATTTCCCCTAAGCAACTGAACATCAATGACACCGTGGAAAGCATGCTCAATATGCTGCGCCGCCTGATCGGAGAAGATATCGACCTGGTATGGCAGCCGGCGGCCCATGTCTGGCCCGTTAAAATGGACCCAACCCAGATCGATCAGATCCTTGCCAACCTGTGTGTCAACGCCATGGATGCCATTTCCGGTGTGGGCAAACTCACCATTGAAACGGGGAGAAAAACCTTTGATGAGGATTATTGCAATGACCATCAGGGATTTATTCCCGGCGATTATACCTTGCTGGCCGTCAGTGACAATGGCTGCGGCATGGATAAAGACACCCTGGAAAATCTGTTCGAGCCGTTTTTCACCACCAAGGAGGTGGGCAAAGGCACGGGCTTAGGGCTTGCGACCGTCTATGGCATTGTCAGACAGAACAACGGGTTTATCAATGTATACAGTGAGCCCGGCCAGGGCGCCACTTTCAGCATTTATCTGCCCCGGTTTGTGGACGATGACCCCGCAGATACGGCCGTTTCTGAGAAAAAAACAGCGGCCGGGGGGACTGAAACCATTCTGCTGGTAGAAGATGAACCGTCCATTCTCAGGATGACCCGGATAATGCTGGAAAGGAAAGGATATACGGTGCTGTCCGCCGTCACACCGGCAGAAGCCATGGAAAAAGCAAAAAACCATGCCGGTGCCATTGATCTGCTCATAACGGACGTCGTCATGCCGGAGATGAACGGCCGTGACCTGGCCGGACAAATCACGGCCCTGTACCCCGGCATCCGGCTCTTGTTCATGTCCGGTTATACGGCCAATGTCATTGCCCATCAGGGGAGACTCGATGAAGGGGTGGCTTTTATCCAGAAGCCGTTTTCCATGGCGGACATCACAGCAAAGGCGCGGGAATTGCTGGATATGGCTCCGGATTCAGGAAAATCAGGATGACCGGCGGCGGATCACCCGGCCGAACCGGTGGGCCACCAACGTATCCATGATCATCTGGGTCAGGTGATACACAATGGCCGGAATCAGGGCCATGGGATAGGCAACGGCGAAATACCCGGCCCAGACCAGGTAGGACACGGTCAGGGTTTTCTGGGAGGTGTGGATGGTGAAAGCAGCGATGGACGGCAGATCCAGGCCGATGATCCTGGCCAGATAATAGTTGAAAACCAGTATGAACACATGAAGGCCGATCATGAACGACAACACCAGAAACAGCACCGGTCCCACATCCAGGATACTGTCCGCGGAACTGGCCACTGCGTTGAGAATGATCAGCAGCACAATGCATTGATTGAAAATGGACATCTTGGCTTTGTGGGGCGGCAGCAGATGTTTCACCCGGGGCCGCAGCAACTGGCCGATGATTGTGGGCAACAGCACCTTGAGGATCAATCCGGCAAGCATCTGGAGGATGGGCAGATCAATGGCGGCATTGTCCACGGCCAGGATCAGGTTGAGCATGAACGGAATGGTGAAGATGGCGGCAAAATTGCCCAGCACGCAGATGAACAGGCTCAAGGGCACATTGCCCCCGGCCATGGCCGTCATGACCGTGCCCGAAGCCACGGTGACGGGGGCAGCACCGATGATCAACGCACCCATGACAAAATCCGGCCACGCGCTTAAAAAAAACCGGGCCGCATAAAAAGCGGCCGCCGGAAAAAAGATCAGCGAAGAAAACAAGGCCGCTGCCAGTACTTTGACATCTTTGAGCTGATCCAGCACCGTGGATGTTTCCAATGACAGGCCTGTCAGCAGAAACGCCAGGAAAATCCCGATATTCAGGACATTATATTGTTTGATGACCGGGCCGATCCCGGGCAGGGCAAACGCCAGTGCCGCCATGATGGCCATGCCCATGAAGAACCAGTATTTTTTGATCATGTGTGTCACCTGTGTGCCTGTTTAAAAAAACGCCCCGGAATCATGGGATGGGATACTGAAATTGTCAAGGGATTTATCAATATTTGTTTGACAGACTTTGGCCGGGCCGGTAAATTGAATGCCAATCCACTCAGAACCGCCTGCAAGGAGAAAAAGCCATGGGCACCCGCAACGTTGTTTTTCTGGAACTGCTGGAATGGTTTGACGATACGGGAGAGGCACTGGTCCACCGGCTGCCGGAAACCGGCTCCGCAGACATTAAATACGGGGCCCAGCTGGTGGTCAGAGAAAGCCAGGCCGCCGTGTTTTTCTACAACGGCAAGGCCGTGGGCGCGTTCGGCCCGGGCCGCCACACCCTGAAAACCGCCAACATCCCGCTTCTGACCAAGCTGGCCAGCCTGCCCTGGGGATTTACCAGTCCCCTGCGGGCCGAGGTGTATTTCACCAACCTGAAAACCTTTGTCAACCTGAAATGGGGAACCCGGGACCCCGTGGCGTTCCGGGACCGGGACTTAGGACTGGTCCGGCTGCGGGCCTTCGGGGTGTTCAACATCAGAATCGTGCAGCCCGTGCTGTTTGTCAACCGCCTGGTGGGGACCCAGGGGGTTTTTTCCACCCAGAGCGTGGCAGATTACCTCAACCAGGTGGTGGTGTCCCGGTTCAATGACCATATCGGAGAACAGATCGACACCATTTTCGATCTGCCGGCCCGGTATGATGAACTGTCCCAAAGCCTGGCCGAGCGGCTGAGAGAGGATTTTTCCAAGTTCGGCCTGAATCTCACCCAGCTGTATATCAATGCCATCACTCCGCCGCCCGAGGTGCAGAAAGCCATTGACGACAAAAGCCGGCTGGGCGTATTCGACGACATGAACAAACTCATGCAGATGAAAACCGCCATGGCCATGGAAAAGATCGCGGAAAACCCCGAAGGAACGGCTGGCGGCGGGGCTCAGGCCGGCATGGGCATGGGCCTGGGACTGATGCTGCCGGGCATGTTTGCCAGGCAACTGACCGGGGGAGCGCCTCAAAACACGGGCACATCCGCCCCCACTGCTAAATGCCCGGAATGCCGGCACGCCATTTCCGAAGATGCCAATTTCTGTCCTTTCTGCGGCCATCAGCAGGTGATTTTTGAAAAATGCACCCAGTGCGGCAAAAACATTACCCCCAACGCCCGGTTCTGCCCCCGGTGCGGCACCCCCGTTCAAACCGCGCCCACAGAAAAAATCTGTGCCCGGTGCGGGGCAAAAAATCTGCCCGAAGCCGTGTTCTGCAACCAGTGCGGTGCGCGCCATTAGTTTCCGGGTCGAACACCAATGCCCCCAGTGCGGGGCCCCTATTGTCTTAGACGAGGAAACCCGGTTTTTCACCTGTGCGTTCTGCCGGGTCCAGTCCTGTATTAGTTCTCAGGGATTTCCCCGGTACCTGTTTGCCAGATCTGAGAAAGCCGCAGCCCATCCGGAGGCCCCGGCAGATGCGGATCTTTTGTTTGTGCCCTACTGGCGGTTCAAGGGGCTGCGCTATACCTGCGCCCCGGCCGGCGTCTCCCACCGGTTTCTGGACATCTCAGCCCTGGCCCTGGAAGGATCGTTTTTAGGTCTGCCCGTCTCTTTAGGGGTCCGGTCCCAGGCCCTGCCCCTCAAACAGATCACCCCGAAGACGGCCGGCCGGTTCCTGCGCCCGGCAGACAGGGCACTGGTTCTGGATCAGGCAGAACAACGGTCCCGGCGGATGAGCCCCCCTTCTGATACGGGATTTACCGAACATATCGGAGAAACCCTGAGCCTGATCTATGCCCCGTTTTATGCCCAAAACGGCAAACTGGTGGATGCCATTCTGAACCGGGTGGTGGGACCTGGGGCAGACACCGGACCCGGACTGGCCGATCTGCCGGGCTGCCGCCCGGAAAAGCAGACCCGGTTTGTACCGGGCATCTGTCCGGCCTGCGGATGGAACCTGGAAGGGGCAAACGATTCTTTAATTTTGATCTGTAGAAACTGCAGCACGTTGTGGAAACCCGGAAACCAGGATCTGACAAAAATCCAGTTCCGGTGTGCCCGGCCAAAATCCAGAACCGATGTGATGGTGCCGTTCTGGAGAATCCAGGCCCGCATCTTTGGGCTGGCCCTGTCATCCATGGCTGATCTGGCCCGGCTGGCCAACCTTCCCCGGGCCGTTTTGCCGGAATGGGAGCACCAGGAAGTGTTTTTCTGGGCACCGGCCTTCAAGGTCCGGCCGAGGATTTTTCTGAATCTGGCCTCCCGGGTGACGTTAGGCCAGCCGGCCCCGAACATGGACCGGGATATCCGTGAGAATATCCATGTGCCCGTCACCCTGCCCGTGACCGAGGCCGTCCAGAGCATCCGCATCACCCTGGCCGGCCTGGCCAAACCCCGCGCTGAACGGCTGCCCGGCCTCACACACCTGGAAATCACACCCGTCCGGGCCACACTGGTGTTTCTGGCCTTTGAAGACCAGGTCCACGACTATGTGCACAAAAATCTTAAAGTCGGCATCAACAAAAACGCCCTGGCCCTGGCCACAAACCTGTAGCAGGCAGCGGCCGAAACCCGGGCGAATTATTGGCAGTCTTCCCTCTGTGCAGGAAACAGGGAAAAAAGCGGATCAGAGCAGGCCGGCGTAAAAATCATTGCCTTTGTCATCCACGATGATAAAGGCGGGAAAATTTTCCACCGTGATCATGTACACGGCTTCCATGCCCAGTTCTTCGTATTCCTTGAGTTCCACTTTTTTGATGAAATCCTTGCCCAGGCGGGCCGCAGGCCCTCCAATAGACCCAAGGTAAAAGCCACCGTGTATCCTGCAAGAATCGGTTACCTCCCTACTCCTGTTTCCTTTGGCCAGCATGATCAGAGAGGCACCCTGCTCCTGGAATATCGGGACATAAGGATCCATGCGAGATGCAGTTGTAGGTCCGAATGAACCAGACAATTCTCCTTCCGGGCGCTTCGAAGGTCCGGCATAATAGATGATATGTTTTTTCAAATAGGATGGAAGGCCTTTACCCTGCTGATACTGTTCCATGAATTTGGCATGGGCGATATCCCTGGCAACGATAATCTTTCCAGTTAAAGAAAGTCTCGTGGAAACTGGATATTTTGACAGTTCGGACCGGATTTCGTCCATGGGCCGATTCAGATTGATATGAACTCCGGCTTTGATTTCAGGTTCAACCTTTGGCAGATAGCTTGATGGATTTTCTTCCAACTGTTCCAGAAAGATTCCTTGTCTGGTAATCTTGCCCTTGATCTGCCGGTCGGCGGAACAGGAAACTCCAATGCCTATGGGACATGATGCCCCGTGCCGGGGCATACGGATGATCCGGATGTCTAAGGCGAAATGCTTTCCACCGAACTGGGCACCCAGGCCTAAATGTTGAGCCCGTGCCAGCACTTTTTCCTCCAGATCAACATCCCGGAACGCATGCCCCGTATCACTGCCTTTGGTGGGCAGGGTATCCAGGAACCTGGCTGAAGCCAGTTTCACGGCTTTAAGGTTGGTTTCCGCCGACGTGCCGCCGATGACAAACGCGATGTGATATGGTGGGCAGGCTGTAGTACCCAATGCTTTCATTTTATCGGCCATAAAATCCAAGAGACTCTCCTCGGAATTGAGTACGGCCTTGGTCATCTGGAACAACGCCGTCTTGTTGGCGGATCCCCCGCCCTTGGCCATGAACAGGAACCCGTATTCATCCCCCTGGACCGCAGCGATATCCACCTGGGCCGGCAGGTTGGTTTTGGTATTTTTTTCCTGGTACATGGTCAGCGGCGCATTCTGGGAGTACCGCAGGTAATTTTGGGTATAGGCTTCAAACACCCCTTTGGACAGCTCTTTTTCATCATCCGACCAGGTCCACACCTGCTGGCCTTTTTTGCCCATGATAATGGCCGTGCCCGTATCCTGGCACATGGGATATATTTTTTCAGCGGATATCACCGCGTTTTTCAGCAGTTCCAGGGCCACGTACCGGTCATTGTCGGAACTGTCCGGATCTTCCATCACGGCTTGCAGCTGCTTTAAGTGATCGACCCGGTACAGGTGGGCCACATCTTTGAACGCGGTCTGGGCCAGAAGGGTCAGGGCCCGGGGTTCCACCAGAAGGACTTCGCTGCCTTCAAACTCCTTGGTCCGGACAAAATCTCTGGTCAGCATCCGGTATTCAGTGGTGTCTTCGCCCAAAGGAAACAGCGGATCATAATTGAATTCAGTCATAAGTCACCTTTTTTGATTTCTTGTCTGACCATCATCGGATCAGCGCCATTTTGCGCCGCAGGTACGCGATCTGGGTCTGGTGGGGCAGGTCTTTGGGACAATAGTCCTCACACCCCAGAAGCGTCATACACCCGAACACCCCGTCATCATTGCCCATGATTTCGTAGAACTCTTCATCCGTCCGCTTGTCTCTGGGATCCAGGGCAAACCGTGCCAGACGCATGAACCCCACGGCAGACAGAAAATCCGGACGCATCCGCTTGGTGGCGCAGGCAGACACACAGGCCCCGCATTCCACGCACCGTTCCAGTTCATAGATCTCGTCGGCCACATCCGGGTCCATGCGCTCTTCAAGCTCATCATAATTCACCAGGTCCGCTTCTTTATCATGGATCCAGGATTCCACCCGCTCGCTCATGGCCCGCATGAACTTGCCCGTGTTCACGGACAGATCTCCGATGAGTTCAAATCCGGGCAAGGGCAGCAGTTTGATCTCCCCGTCCGGGAACTTGGCGGTCAGGGTCCGGCAGGCCAGGTCCGGCTGCCCGTTGATCACCATGGCGCAGGACCCGCAGATACCGGCCCGGCACACAAAATCAAACTGCAGGGACGGGTCCTGGGTTTCTCTGATCTCGTTCAACGCGATGAATATGGTCATACCCGGGGCTTCCGTGATTTCATAGGTCACCATCCGGGGCTTGTCCCCCTTTTTCTGGGGGTTGTAGCGGAATATCTGAAATTTCAACACTCTTGCCTGATCGTCCATTATTTGTACCCCCTGCCGATACGCTCGTTTTTACCTTTAAATTTTTCCGGAATAGGTGTGGGATTCAGCAGCTGATGAAGCGCGAACCGGTCCGCCTTGGGATTGGCTTTTTTGATCTCTTCGATTTCAGCGATCCGTTTTTCCGTGTCCGGATGAAGAATGGTGTTGTCCACGCCATATCCCCGGGACCCCGGCGGCATTTCCATTTTCATGACGTCCAGATCCTCATAGGAGACATCGGGCAGATCCGCGGTCTCATCCGGCCAGGTGGTCAGGGTGCGTTTGAGCCAGTCTCGGTCGTTTCGTTCCGGATAATCTTCCCTGGCATGGGCCCCTCTGCTTTCGGTTCTTAGCATGGCGCCATAGGCCACGCACAGGGCCAGCTTGATCATCTTGGGCACCCGGATGGCTTCCACCAGTTCGGGATTAGACGATGAAATCCGGTTGCGAAGCGCAATGCTTCGGGCCCGCTGGTTGAGTACCTGCAATTCTTCCACGGCCTGTTCCAGATGCGGCCCGTTGCGGAAAATACCCACCTTGTCCATCATGATCTGCTGCATCTCCGCTTTGAGTTCATAGGGGTTTTCCCCGTAATCTCTGACCAGCAGGTCTGCAATTTTCTTTTCCTCTCTTTTTACAAAATGCTCGATGGTGGAGGTGGACACATTCAGGGAACTGGTTTCACAATAATCGGCCACAAATTCACCCACGATCATGCCGGCCACCACGGTTTCGGCCACGGAATTGCCCCCTAACCGGTTGAACCCGTGCATGTCCCAGCACGCGGCTTCCCCGGCGGAAAACAACCCCTTGAGGGTGGGGCTTTCCCCCGTGGCTTTGGTTCTCACCCCGCCCATGGAATAATGCTGGGTGGGCCGGACGGGAATGTATTCTTTTACCGGGTCGATGCCCAGGAAATACTCGCAGATCTCTTTGACTTCCCGCAGGTTTTTTTCAATGTGTTTTCTGCCCAGCAAGGTGATGTCCAGCCACAAATGATCCCCATAGGGAGAGGGCACGCCCTTGCCTTTTCTCATGTGCTCGGTCATGCGCCGGGACACCACGTCCCGGGAGGCCAGCTCTTTTTTGTCCGGCTCGTAATCCGGCATGAACCGGTATCCGTCCTTGTCCAGCAAAAGCCCGCCGTCACCGCGGCATCCTTCCGTGGTGAGAATACCCACGGGCACGATGGCCGTGGGATGAAACTGGACGGCTTCCATGTTCCCCAGGGCGGCCACCCCGGTTTCCAGGGCAATGGCTGTGCCGATGCCCTCGGAGATCACGGCGTTGGTGGTCACGGCATACAGCCTTCCATACCCGCCCGTGGCAATGGTGGTGGCCTTGGCCACATAGGCGATGAGCTCACCCGTGATCAGGTCTCTGACAATGGCCCCGTAACAGACCCCGTCCTCATGGATCAGGGCCACGGCCTCTTTTCGTTCATGCACGGGGATGCCCAGCTGGATCGCCTTGTTGTCCATGGCATACAGCATGGTATGGCCCGTGCCGTCGGAAGTGAAACAGGTGCGCCATTTCTTGGTACCCCCGAAATCTCTGGCCGTGATCAGGCCGTGGGCTTCATGTTTTTCCGTGATGGTGACTTTTTCACCATTGATGATCACCTCCCGGTCCCCGCCTCTGACCCGGGACCAGGGAACCCCCCAAGCCGCCAGCTGGCGGATCGCTTTGGGGGCCGTGTTGACAAACATTCTGGCCACATCCTGGTCGCATCCCCAGTCACTGCCTTTGACCGTGTCTCCAAAATGTACATCTTCATCATCTCCGTCACCTTTGACACAGGCGCCCAGGCTGGCCTGCATGCCGCCCTGGGCCGCTGCGGAATGGGACCGTTTGGCAGGGATCAGCGAGAGGACAATGGTGTCAAACCCCCGCTGCATGGAGGCGATGGCAACTCTGAGCCCTGCCAGGCCGCCGCCGATGACAAGTGAATCCGTATATATAACTTTCATTGAGAAATCCTTATATTTTAATGCGTTTCAGTGGCAGGCTGGGTGGCGTCATGGGCCCCCGCATCCGATGAAGTCTCAGGCATGGGGTCTGTATCATGATTTGCCCCTGCATCATGGGCATCAGCCGTATCAGGGTCGGCTGCGGCCGCTTCATGGGTATCGGCTGTGTCATGAGTATCCGCCGTGTCATGGGTCACTGCTGCCGCCTTGTCTGACGCGTCGTCTGATGCTGCCGGAGTGGTATCGGTGTCATGGGATGTGTCTGCCGGATGGGCGGCGCTGGATTCAGCCGCCGGTTTTTCTGCGTCAACATCCGGTGCTGATGCGGATTTTTCCTCCACGGCAGGGGATGTCTTCTGGTAGGCGCTTCCCTGATAGGGTTCACCGGCATTGCTCCGGTGCTGGAAACCGATGATGACGAACATGGCCAGCGCCAGAAATCCGATGGCCAGAAAGAAAATGGTCAGGCGGTTTTTCACTGTTTTAATTTTTTTGCGGGAGTTTCTGGCATCCTTGCCTGTGAACCATCCCCATTTCATGCACAGCCGGTACAAGCCGATGCTGGCATGCAGTTCCACACAGATGAGCAGAATCAGGTACAGAAACCAGTAATTGCCGGACACCACCCGGTCTGCGGACAGAAACGGATCGATGCTGCCCGGGTTCACCAGCATGGTATACAGATGCACGGACCCGGCAAAAAACATGATAAAACCGGTCACGGCCTGGATATACCACAAATTGGTGTCCGTGTGTTTCATCATCTGCATCTGATCTCTCATGATCCGGTGCTGGCGCCAGGAAATGGGAAACTTGCGCATCCCCAAAAGCGCATGAACGATAAACAGGGTAAACACCCCGGATACTGCGAAAAAAACGGCAATGGGATACCCGTGCCCTGTGTTAGACAAAAACGCCAGTTCCATGGTTTTGGCCACGAAATCAAACGCGCCCTTGCCCAGAATGATACTGCCCACCAGAAGCATGTGCACCCACATGAACAGCCCCAGGATCAGGCCCGTGCCGCTCTGGGCCAGATCCAGCCGGGCCGGTAGCCGGCTGCTTCTTGGTTTGTATTCCTCAATAATATAACTTTCCAATGGTAACCTCCTTTTATGGTCCAGGCCGACCCCGGGGTCAGCTAAAATACCTCTTTGCAGATCTGTCCGATCCGTCCCAGATTTTCACACACATGAATGCCGTTTTCCTTGAACGCCTTGATTTTGGCGTCTCCGGTCCCGCTGGATCCGGAGATAATGGCGCCGGCATGTCCCATGCGGCGGCCCGGCGGGGCCGTGAGCCCGGCGATGAATCCCACCACGGGCTTGGTGACATGGGCCTTGATATAGGCGGCGGCATCTTCTTCGGCACTGCCCCCGATCTCTCCCACCATCACCATGGCGTGGGTGTCCGGATCCGCTTCAAACGCGGACAGTACATCGATGAAATTGGTGCCGTTCACGGGGTCCCCGCCGATGCCGATGCAGGTGGACTGGCCCATGCCGTTTTTGGTGAGCTGATCCACCACCTCATAGGTCAGGGTCCCGGACCGGGACACCACACCCACATGGCCTTTTTTGTGAATCATACCCGGCATGATCCCGACCTTGCACTCTTCGGGCGTGATGATTCCCGGGCAGTTGGGACCGATCAACCGGCATTTTTTACTGCTTAAAAAATTTTTCACCTTGACCATGTCCAGGATGGGGATCCCCTCGGTGATGGCCACAATGAGCGACACCCCGGCATCAGCCGCCTCCATGATGGCATCGGCCCCAAACGGCGGGGGCACGAAAATCAGGGACGCATCGGCACCGGTTTCCTTGACGGCCCCGGCCACGGTGTTGAACACCGGGACGTCGTCCATTTTCTGTCCGCCCTTGCCCGGGGTGACCCCGGCCACGATCCGGGTCCCGTACGATATGCACTGTCTGGTATGGAAACTGCCTTCATTGCCGGTAATTCCCTGTACCAGTACTTTTGTATCTTTGTTGACAAATATACTCACAACCCTTTTCTCCTTTAGTTCACTGCTGCTGCGATTTTTTCGGCTGCATCGGCCAGGTCTGATGCACTGGTCAGGTTCAGGTCACTGTCCGCCAGAATCTGCCGGCCCTCTTCCACGTTGGTGCCTTCCATGCGCACCACCACGGGCACGGTGACGCCGGTCTTTTTGGCGGCTTCCACCACGCCTCTGGCAAACACGTCACACCTTAAGATCCCGCCGAAAATATTGATGAGCACGGCCTTGACTTTCGGATCCGCCAGAATGATGCGGAACGCGTTTTCCACCTGCTCGGCCGATGCGCCGCCCCCCACATCCATGAAATTGGCAGGCGAGGCCCCGGCGTTCTTGATGATATCCATGGTGGCCATGGCCAGGCCGGCACCGTTGACGATATTGCCCACATTGCCGTCCAGGTTGATGTAATTGAGATTGTATGACGAGGCTTCCACCTCCATGGGGTCTTCTTCGTCCAGATCCCTTAATTCCAGCAGGTCCTTGTGCCGGAACAGGGCGTTGGAATCAAAATCCACCTTGGCGTCCAGAGCCATGACATTTCCCTCCGAGGTCAAAATCAATGGATTGATTTCCACAAGAGATACGTCATATTTCACAAAAAAACGATACAGATTGAACAGCAACCCATATAATTGTTTCATGGCAGGTGCCGGAAAACCCAGCTGGAATCCCACTTGCCGCATCTGATATCCCTGGATACCTATAAGTGGGTCCACAAACACCCTGATAATCTTTTCTGGTGTCTTTGCAGCAACATTTTCAATATCGACCCCCCCAGCCTGGCTTGCCATAATCACTATTTTTTCAGTCTTTCTATCAACCAAAAGACTCAGATAAAACTCCTTATCAATACTCTGACCGGCTTCAATCAGTACTTTTCGGACGATTCTGCCTTCCGGTCCGGTTTGATCAGTGACCAGACGCATTCCCAAAAACTGATCCACAATGGTCATCACCTGTTCGGAATTTGCCGCAAGTTTGACTCCACCGCCTTTACCGCGACCACCGGCATGGATCTGAGCTTTCACCACCACTGGATACTGACCGAGATCTTCAGCAACCTTGAGTGCCTCTTCTTTTGAAAATGCCACACCGCTTCTGGCAACCGGGACATTGAATGTTCGAAACAACTCCTTGGCCTGATATTCATGTATCTTCATTCCGTTTCCTTTTTTATTTGAGGGATACGCAGGTTTAGCGTCTCATCCTCATTTATCAGAATTTTGACTATATACTTTTTTTACAGCAACTTTTCAACATTTTATCAGAAATATAGACCTTGTTCTTGCAAAATCTGAATTAGATCCTAAAAATGATAAAAGATTCGAAACATTTTTCAAAAAAACAGTCAAAAATTATTCGGAAACAGATAAAAATATATCAATTATTCTAAGAAGTTAACAATATTTTTTCTTTAACACCCCCTTTCTCAACTTACCAGTTACAGTCTGCGGCATTGAATCAAGCAGTTGAGTGTATCCGGGTATTTTAAATCTGGCGACCTTACCGTCCAGATATTCAGCGACTTCCGAATGGGTTATTGTCTGGCCTTCAGAACAGACAATAAAGGCTTTTCCGGTTTCTCCCCATTTTTCATTGGGAACGCCCACAATGGCCACCTGCTCGATTTTCGGATGCTTTATCAATTCAGCTTCCACCTCAGCCGGATACACATTTTCCGCACCTGATCGATACATATCTTTCATCCGGTCCACAACATACAGATAGCCATCCTCATCCATATATCCAAGGTCTCCGGTATGCAACACGTCATCCACAATCGTGGTCCGTGTTTCCGCTGGCATATCCCAGTATTCTTTCATCACATTGGGACCCCTAGCCATAATCTGACCGATTTCTCCGGGTTTGACCCTTTGCCCTTTTTCGTTCTGAATCCATAATTCCGTAAAAAAATTGGCCACTCCGACAGACTTGTATTTCGATCGGGGTGCATGTTCTGGCATCAGGGCCATTGCGGAATTTTCGGTCTGGCCGAAGCCTGGAAGCAAATTCAAACCCTTTCTTGCCAGCTCATCATAAAGGGTCTGGGACGTTTTTTCTCCGCCTCCGTAGACGAACCGCACAGAACTTAAATCCACTTTATCCAGGACCCCTGAATTCAACACAAAACGCATCATGGTACTGAGCCCAAACACAATGGTAGCGCTGTATCTCTCAATGTCCAAGGAAAATTTCTCCGGATCGAATCCGGACCGCATCAACAAAGTCGCCCCCCTGCTCAAAGCTGGCGTGGAAACAGCGAAAAGACCGGCAGAATGACAAAGAGGTGCCTGCGATTGAACGATGTCCCCCTGTCGCATATCTGTATAATTGATTATTTGAAAACATTTGAAATAGGTCTGACCATGGGTGATGACAGCGCCCTTGGGACTGCCGGTCACTCCCGAGGTAAACAGTATTGTCAGCGGATCATCCAAATCAATGATGCGTTCAGGAATCGGTTCATCAGCAGGATAATGGCTGATGACACCCCGGTAGTCAAGAGCCCAGGCAGGACATTCACCATCTATGGTCACGCACACGAAATTTTCCTCTTTCAAATCCAGGGAATTCCGTATGGGGTCGATATATTCTTTGAATTGATCATTAAATACCAACATACTGCAATTGCACCGGTTAAGCTGGTATTTCAATTCCTGTGAAACAAGTCGGTAATTCATCGGGACAAAGATCAGTCCCAATTTTGCCGCCGCAAAATAGCATGCCAGAAACTCAGGACCATTCAGCAAGTCCACAGCAATCCGATCCCCTTTTTTCAATCCTTTTTCCGCAAAAAAATGGGCAACCCGGTTAGACTCCCGATTCAGATCCCTGTATGTCAAAGGCGTGTCCTCAAATATCAGGGCGATTTTATCCGGGCTAAACGCCTCACGCTTGCTCAAGATTTTTCCGATATTCCATTTCATGGATTCACCTGTTTTTGCATAACTGCCTCTAATTTTTCAAGACTTTCCACCCCACTGTTTTCAGCCAGCCTGCGGAGCATTTCCATGGATAAGTTTTTTCCTTTATCAATGGCTTTCTTTACATGGTCGTAGTATTTTTCCAGTGTTTTGTTACCAAAAGTTTCAAGCTCACTGGCAAGATAAACTTTAAAATCACTTCCGTCCTTAACCACGCTCCTATCCCGGCAGGTATGTCGATATACCACTGGATAAGCTGATTTTAGTTCTTCCTGCCATTTCTGTTCAATCTCGACAATTTTTCCAATAAGCGGGCTCTTGTTTATTGGTGGAATCTTGTTGTCCATTCTGGCATATTTTTCATAAACGAGATTCCGATTATTTCTCTGGGCCATGATTAAATCCCCGTAATAGGATTCCAACATGTCAAGGGACCAGAACGAATAGATACTTCCCCTGATCTTTTTGAATGCATCCGGTTGTTCCTGGCAGGGTGCGCTTGGCCCCCCATTGACCCTTTGAAACATGTTCAGTTCCATCTCAAGGATGCTTTTGATCAAAAACTTCCGGTTTTTTTTTAACACATCCATTTTATAGCTCCTTTTTTTTCAGGTTGGACTTGTAGAATCCACACGTTTTTTCCATTCCCTGAACTAATGGGGTGGACTGAAAACCAAACTTCCGGTAAAGCCTGGTCCCTGAATAAATCTGATGCTGATCAATGGAGAAAGGCAAAGGAATCCCTTGCTTTTCAATGGTGGCAACGGACATCCGGACGATCCTGATCTTTTTTCCGGAAATTTGCGCCAGTTTCTTCTCAGTTTGTATCTTATCAAACGCATAAAAAGCGTATTCCCCCAAGTTTGGCTGAGGGCCATCCAGAGTCGAAGAGGTCTCGTCCAGAGGGAGCATGGCAGAATGGTCCTAGACACTAATTGTGCTGACAAAGATATACTGACCGATAGTTCCGTTCATCAATTCCAGAACCATTTCCACATCCTCAGGCTTGTAGGCGCACAAATCGATGACTACATCCCAAGTCCGGTAAGGCAAATCGTGCCGAACGGAGAAAGGATCCGTACGATCGCCGTATATTTCGTTGACCTCAGACAAATTCAAAGGAATATTACCACGGTTGAAGGTGTGAACCTGACCTTTTTTTTCCTGCATCAGCCGATCAACCAAAGCCCTTCCCGCAAAATAACTGCCCCCCAGGATCAGGATATTCCGGCTCAATGGTCCCCCCAGACATCGCTGTGTCGGAGCATGTCAGATGAAATCCTGCTCTGAACCGAAAGGCTGTGGTCCAGCAAAAAATCACTGTTCGAATCACTGAGCCCCTGATTTTTCAATTCATTGATAACAGAAAGACTCAGACTTTCAACAATCGCTTGTTTATCCTCATCCTTTCGGATACGCATCAATGTGTTCACCTGATCATGGACAGCGGCCCCTAAGGCACCCAATTCCCTGGTTGCCCGGTGTTTCCATTTAAAAAATGGAGAATACCGGCGTTTCAGTAAAAAGACCAGCCCCATGAGGCCTGAACAGAAATCATGCAACGCATAGGCGGCAGCAAATATTTCCTTTCGCTTGGCACAGCGCATAAAATTGTACTGACCCGATCTGGCACATGCAGCACACCGGCAAGCAATTTTGAACATCCGGACATCTTCTGGATAAAAATCCAACAGGATTTGACGAATCCGGGAGAATCGGCCCAGTGGGTCACTAAAAACATCTCCGCTGGTACAGGCGCAAAGAGATTCATCTGACTGCCGAACCCACTGCAAAAGCGTTTCGGGCGCATGAGCCAGGCCGACAAATCGTTTATAAAAGTCTGATGTCTTGAAAACGCCGACTTTCCCGTTGCTCAACGGCCCGGGTTTTCGGACGAATCCCATGAACATGCGGGGCAGTTGATCATAGGCTGACTGAAGGGGCTTACCAATTTCATCAAAATCGTTGTCATCCAGCCAAAGGCAGAATCCTGGCCCCCAGTCATGATCCCTGGAAATCGGGTCATCAAATCCCAGACATTCAGAGCCCTCACCAACCATGCCTGCGGCAATCCGGTGGCGAAAACCAGAAAACTTTTTGCTGATCATGGATGCACCATGGCGTTCAAAAAACCTCCGGCACAGTTCAAGCCCCTTCATGATCGCCTTTCACGATAATAATTGCTGATTATTTTTCATCATAATGAAACACTCGCACTCCATCCAGACTATACACAGCATCTGCCTCCAGTTTTGTCACTAATTTTTCCGTGGTTTCAACTGTGAATCTATAGAATGCGCCCCGAAAGCAGTACCTGTCGAATCTCTGCCACTGAAAACATTCGACAAGTCAAATACTGGTGAGTCAGCATTAGACCTGTGCTCTATTGTGTCATTTCAATTACTTTTTCAACCAGTTTCTGGATTCCCGTGGCAACATCTGCAATGCCGGAGCCCAGCATATAGGCCGGGGTTGTTACGATGCTGTTTTTCGAGTCGACACAGATTTCGTCTACCTTGCACAAGGCATGTTTGACACCTAACGCATTAAGGGCTTCAATCACTTCCGGCTCGCTCCCGATTGTCAATTCAGGAGACCTGTCCTTCAGAGCCATACCCACGGCGACCGGTGCAATGCATAAAGCACCCAGTGGTTTTCCGGCTTCAATCATCTTTTTCAGAAATGAAGCCACTGACTCATTCACCTTTCCCTGGGGACCTTTAAAAGCAAATTCGCTTAAATTTTTAGCCGCTCCAAATCCACCTGGCAGGATAACAGCATCTAGCTCAGCCACATCCACCTCGTCAATATTCCAAATCTGCCCTCTGGCTATCCTTGCCGATTCAACCAGCACATTTCGAGTTTCCGACATCTCCTCCTGGGTCAAATGATTCACGACATGGGCCTGGGGAATGTCCGGCGCAAAACAGACCGCCTCAGCGTTGGACTGATCGATAAAAAAAAGGGTTAATACTGACTCATGGATTTCCGTTCCATCATACACACCACAACCTGAGAGCAATACACCTATTTTCTTTTTAGCCATACTTCCTCCTTTTCATATTCGAGTTCCATTTTTTTGTGCCAGTACCGTAAAATTTAATCAACAATCTTACGCAGGGTGACATAATTGTATAATTGCACTAACATCCTGGATATCGGACAGATGTCTAACAGATTCAACAATTTTTTCTGCATTTTCTAGATCAACAACCGGTAGAGCCAAATCCATAAATTTGTTTTTCATTTCTAAAAATGTCAGGGGATCTGAAGCAGAGCCTTTGGATTCCCGTATAAATATTTCCAGAATCCTGTTCTGTTGGGTAATCACTTTGATGATGGTTTCGAATTTTTTCAGACCCGGATTGAGTAAAACATTAACTTTTTCGCGAAAACGGATAATTTCGGGATCATGAATCCATTCATGGGTAAACATACCCGGAGTGACTCGACCTTTAACAAAAGCCAGGGCCGCACATTGATAAACACTGAACTTACCTTCCAGCACTCTTCTCGGATGTTTGATGTTGACAACACTGAAAGGAAGTTGTCCGAATTCGATCTGAATACTTTTGACATCCGCAGCTGTTATTTTTTCCTTTGCCTTCATAGCTTCGATCGCTTGAATGGTGGAATGGGTAGCCAGGGCTGAAGCATAGGGTTTGAAAGCAATATCCGTAATATGGTATTTCCGGCCAAGATCCTTCAAGAGCCGGCTGGGATCGGCTTTGGGCGCAAACACATTTTTCAGGCCAAACTTTCCCTCGAAGATTTCGTTACTGCTGTCAAAATTCCGCTTTGCCAAAGCAACAGAAAGAAGGCCATCCATGGCTGCTTTTCCGGCATGAAAGGGTTTACTCATGGTACCAAAAACCTCCCGTAGTCCGGAGACCTGGGTTCCGGCAATACCGAAGGCGTTAACGATCTGGTCCTGTGAAAGCCCCATGAGTTTGGATGCTGCCGCAGTGGCACTGAACCGACCAATCGTTGCAGTGGCGTGCCACCCATAATCGTAATGAGCAGTTCCGGCCGCCGCCCCAATTCGGGCTCCCACCTCAAAACCGATAACAAAGGCCGTGATCAGATCCCGGCCCGATGATTTCATATATTCCCCGACAGCCATAACTGCTGGCGCCAGACAAACACTGGGATGTGTTCCTGAATTCTTGTGGGTATCATCAAAATCCAAGGCATGGGACAAGGTACCATTGACCAGAGCAGCAAAAATCAGATTGGTTTTGATCCCTTTTCCAAGGATGGTGGCATGAGGATTACCCCCGACAATATCAACGAAGTCCATCAAAATGTCACTGATCGGCTCCCGTGACCCGCCCAAGGTTACCCCTATCCAGTCCAGAAGGCATAACCGGGCGTATCGATGAACGTCACGAGGAATATCCTCGTACTTGGTCTCATCAATGTATTGGGCAAATCGCTTTGTAACGGTCATGACACTTCCTTGATATCCATCAAACCATTGATGCAGCAACTATTTCCGCTATATCAAAAATTTTTGTTTCCTCCGTATGTTTTTTCAGGCCATCAGTCAGCATCAGCAGGCAGAAAGGACAAGCCACTGCTATGGTATCAGCATTTGTTTCCATGGCTTCTCCAGCTCTCTGCTGATTGATCCGGGAACCCAGTTCTTCAGCCCAGTAATTTCCTCCACCGCCACCGCAGCAAAAGCTTTCGTTCCGGTGCCGGGGCATTTCAACCAGCCCCCCCACTCCGGCGATGACGGTTCTGGGATCATCGTAAATCCCATTCCGCCTGCCCAGGTAACATGGATCATGATAAGTGATCAGCTGATCTTTTCGGACCAGGTTCAATTTTTTCTCGTCCATGAGGATTTTGATGAAAGAGCCGTGGGGAATGATTTCATATTCGCCGCCCAGTTTGGGATAATGGCGGGAAAAACTGTTAAAGCAGTGCGGGCACAGGGTGATGATTTTTTTAATCCCCAAAGCAGAGAAATCCTCGATATTCTGCTGCGCGATTTCCGCAAACAGGAATTCATTGCCCATCTGCTTGGCAGGATCTCCGGTACACCGGGATTCCTCAAGAATGCCGAAGGAAGTCCCTGCCTTCTGTAAAATTCGCACCATGGCCCTCCCGATTTTCTGAGCCCGCTGCTCATAGGCGACCGAGCAGCCGATCCAGAGCAGATATTCTGTCTGGCCGGGCTCAAAGATCGGCACATCCAAGTCCTTGCGCCACTCGGCGGCACCCGAACCCGTTCCGAAGAACGGATGAGCGCGCTGCTCAAGGCTGGCCACGGCCTTTCCCATAAGTTCCGGAATCCGGCTCTGCTCCATGACCAGATTTTGTCGGAACCGCATAATGGTTTTAGGCTGGTTGATGCTGACGGGACAGGCTTCCATGCAGGCCGCACAGGTAGTGCAGTTAAAAATCGCATCCATGGAAATACCCTCAATCAGCGATTCATCCAGTTTACCTGAGGCGAGCCGGTCCGCCAGGGTTACTATCACGCCCTTGGGAGACAGGGGTTTGTCCGTGTTATAGGCGGGACAGACTTCCTGGCAACGCCCGCACCACAGGCAGCTGGAAAAATCCAGGAACCGTTTGCGTGTAAAATCAGCCAATTTGTTTGCGCCCAGGGCCGGCAGTTCCTCTGCATCCTCATTTTCAAACGCGGAGAAATCCATGACCCCCATTTTCACGTTCGGTGCCGGATCGGCAAACCCCACATTCACCGGAGCAAGAACTATGTGTACCAGGGGAGAATACGGAATATAGGCCACAAAGCCCAGAGACAGAAGGCCGTGTACCCACCAGGTGACCGCGTGGATTTCAAGGGCAAGGGCCGGACTGATCAGGTTTGATGCCAAAAAATTGCCCACGAACGCGCCAGCCTCCAGGGAGCCGGCAGCAGCAGCTATTCTTGCGCCCTCCGTGACAAATCCGGTGATAAGAATCAGGCCAAGAAGTCCGCTGACCGGCACAAACCCTTTTCTGGCCTCGGGCAATCTGAGGCGGACCGGCGGAATCATCCGCCGAACCAGAAAAAAAACAATCCCGACCAGGGTCAGAAAGCCTGCCAGGTCAAGCATGAACGACATGAACCAGCGATTGAATCCACCGCTGAACACCGGAAGCCCGAACAAAATGTTCAGAATTACCAGGTTTGTTCCGATAAAAAGAATAACCATCCCCCAGAACACAAACCCATGGGCAATGCCCGAGGCTGGCTTCCGGTAAAGCCGGGCATTCAGGATACCCCGTACCAGAAAGGCCTTCAAGCGAAAGGTGCCGATTCCCTGAATCATATTGCCGATCGAGGGGATCACCCGCATTTTGCCCTGTTTGATCAACAGCCATTGCCGGTAAAGACCATAAAAAAAAACAATGGCTACCGGAATTGCCAATAGATCAATGATGATACCATAATCAATATTCCAATAGGGGATGCGGGGCATTTATCTGTTCTCCTTGATCGCCTGAGTCAGTTGAGGGATAATTTTCTGATAATCACAAACCAGTCCAAACCGCGCTCTGTTGAAAATATTGGCTTCCTCATCCTTGTTAATCGCCACGACACATTTTGAATTGGCAATTCCAGCCAGATGCTGACTGGCCCCGGACACTCCCACGGCAAAATACACACTGGGGGCCACAATTTTGCCTGTCTGACCGATCTGGCGGGTGGGAGAGGCCCATCCTTCATCTACAGCCCCCCTCGATGCACCCACTGCACCATTCAGTTGATCAGCCAGAGTTTGAAGCAGGGAAAAATTATCTGCATTACCAATACCTCTGCCCCCGGACACAACCACTGGAGCATCTTCAAGAGGAACACCATCGGTCTGTTCGTTTTTTTCGCTGATTAACTGGACTTTTTCCGATTCTGTATTCAATGGGATAGATGAAGTGTGGCCTTCCAAAACTTCGGGCTCAAAATATTTACGCCGAATGGTCAAAACAACCGGAGTTGATTCTATTTTCTGCTTAATTATGGCTTTCCCGCCATAAATGGGCCGCTCAATTACCATGTCTGAATGAATGGCTGTCACTTCTGTCACAACCGGGGCTGACAGTGCCGCACTCAGAGGGCCTGCCAATCCCGTACCCAACGTTGAGACACTCAAGAGAATCACTTCGTAATTTTCCAGCTTGGCTAGCTGAACAATGCTTGGCACCAGATTGGGTGGAAGCGTCTGGCTGGATTGCCAGGCTTTGCCGTAATTGCCGGGGATATCTCCCTCACCCAAGGCAATGATATCAGGAAGTTCGCAGAAATATCGGCTCACTGTTTTGAGTTCGCCGATTTTTTTCAAATCGATATTTTCAATGATCAGCGTTTTCATAGATATCTCTCCTCATTCAACCGATTTAACAATATTCTGACAGCCTGCCCCGGGTCTTCCACATCAATGAACTCGCAAACACACTCAATCTTAGGAATGGCCACTTCCAGTTCATTTAACGCCATTTTTTTCTGATCCGTGGACTCAAGTTTGATAACCGGTTTTTTCTTGGCTGCAAAAATAGCCCGCACAGCAGGGATTCGGGGCACATTCTCAGGAATACTGGTGATAGACAAAACACCTGGTCCACTGAACTCCAATTCACGTTTTCCCTGGGCTGTAATCTGAGTCACGGTCCAAGAACCGTTCTCATGATCAACATCGCCGATCTGGGGAATGAAAGGAACTCCTAGCATCTGGGCCAGTATCCCTGGAACAACCCCTCGGTCCATATCTGCAGATTGCTGTCCCGCAAGCACCAGATCCACGTTATCTATACTCTGGAGGGCAGCCATGAGGTTCCCGGCAATAACCGCGGCATCATCGGATGTCCCTTTCACCAGAATTAACTGATCAGCGCCCATGGCTGCACCTTTTCTCAAAAACTGTATATCGTTCTCGCTGCCATAGGAAATGAGGGTCAATGACCCCGAAGTTTTTTCCTTGATCTGGATGGCGGTTTCTATGGCATTTTCATCGTACAGTCCGAGCATCCGTGAAAACCTTTCGTGGGCCCGGTTATTTGACAACTCAAAATCCATGGACGGAACCAAATAATCCGGGACAACTTTTGCTAATACCGCAATGTGCATGTCTTTTCCTCCACTGTTTTTAATGAATTGACATTACCGTCCCTTCCATTGGGGCGCTCTTTTTTCTGCAAATGCCGTAAATCCCTCTTTCCTGTCCTCAGTATCTCTCAAGACTCCCCATAACAAGTGAGAAAAGGCAATCCCCTGTTCCAGCGGCATATCAAGCCCCATGACTGCGGCCTGTTTGGCAGCCTTCACACTCAAGGGTGCATTGCCGGCAATTTTCCGGGCCATGTTTCTGGCCAGAGTCATCAATTCCTGAGGTTCGACCACATCACTGATCAGACCAACCCTGTGAGCCTCTTTGGCATCTATCATCTCTCCTGTCAACAGCATTTTCATGGCCACAGCCTGAGGAATGGCACGTGGAATGCACTGAGTTCCATTCAATCCGGCCAGGCTGGCTACCTTGACTTCAGTCAGCCCGAATTTGGCATTGGTGCTGGCGATTCTGAGATCACAAGCAAGGGCCATTTCCAGTCCTCCACCAATGGCATAGCCATTTATGGCACAGATAATGGGCTTCCACATTTTCATATGAGGAATGATAGGTTGGCCTTCCCTGAGCCAGATGGAAGCCATGCATTCCTGGGGTGGCGGAGTTTTTTTCATATCGGTCCCTGTACAAAATGATTTTTCTCCGGCACCAGTCAAAACGGTTACACGAATATTATCGTCTTTAGCCACTTCAGCCCAGACTTCCGCCAGTCGTGTGACGGATTCCGGATCTAAGGAATTCATTGCTTTCGGCCGATTCAACGTAACATAGGCCACATGATCTTCTTTAGAAAATTCTACACCCATTAGGTCTGCTCCTTTACGATAGAGATTGTCATCACCTGTTATTTTGATGTTAGTCTGATACCACGACAAAGGGATTATAAGGCTTTTTCTCTTTCAAAAGCTGCCTTGCAATCGTCCAGCGATGAATTTCATTGGGCCCTTCCAGTATCCGCCAGATTCTGACCATTCGTGCCACATACTCAATTCCCAGTTCCTTGGACAGCCCTACCCCGCCATGAAGCTGTATTGCCCTATCCGCAACTTTGGAAAGCATTTCTGTAGCAGTCACCTTGATGCTCGACCCTTCACTTCTCAGGTCAGTTATGCCCTGATCTGATTTCCACGCGGCGTAATACAGCCTGAGTCTTACCGCCTCGAGCTCCATGGTTGAATCCGCAATCCAGTTCTGCACGGTCTGACGTTCCGCTAGGGGTTTGCCAAAAGTTGTCCGGGTTGTCGCCTGATCTATCATCATTTGAATAATCCGTTCAGCCATTCCAGTACATCGAGCTGCCAACTCTATTCGGCGTACCCCGAATCGATTCTGGAGAGGGATAAAGGCTTTTCCCACATCACCCAGAACCGCGTTGTCACCCACTTCGACATCGTTCAAAATCAATTCCCAGGTCGGCATGGCCCCGATCACTGGAATTTCTTTTCCCACCTTAACCCCAGGCATGTCTTTATCAATGAGAAATGCAGTGAATCTGTCTTTGGTCGGTGCATTCTTGTCCGTCAAGGCGATCAGGATAAAAAAAACATTATCCTTGTCACACTTACTGATAAAAGTCTTGGTCCCGTTGATCACCCATTTATCACCTTTACGAACCGCCATTGTTTTCAATCCACTCACATCAGATCCGGCATCCGGTTCCGTTACTGCCATCGCTGAATCCAGCTCATGGTTGCAGTAAGGAATAAAATATTTGTCCCGCTGATCATCCACGCAGCATGCATGCAGATAATATA